>JAJDXR010000050.1 GCA_022823165.1 Anaerolineae bacterium
TTGCTAGCGAAAACGGTGGCTGGCCTGGCAACTCGACTGATTGCAAAAATCACCGCCCATCTGTTTAAGCGCATTCTGCGCGAAAAATACCACATTGACATCCAAAACTTTCAAGGCTCAATTGATTTCACATAAGGCGTACTGAGGAAAACGAGGATACACAGAGGGGCGCGTAGACACTGCCCGCCGGCACAGAGTTTTTTCTTTGGGTTAAAGGGAAACCGCATCCACTACAATAGACTCTCCCTGCTCGGGCGGGGAGTTGGAAGCGGGGGCGCGAGCGGGTATGATGAGCAAGGTTCAAGGACGCGATATGGACGCGCGACAAACTTACCTTCAAGAAGTCTATCCGCGGCTGCTGCCGCCGCTGAGCGAGCGCTACCCGCTGGTCAGCTTGAGCCCGGGGCCCGGATGGAAGCCGCTGGGCGAGCAGCGGCTGCTGATGCTGGTTGCCCTGACCGGCACGGGCAAATCGACGGCGCTGGACATCGTTAGCCGGCGACTTGGCGGACGCGGACTGGATATCATACCGACGCGCCGCGAAGTGGCCGACTGGATCGCCATACCGCTGGCGCAGCACTGGGTCGGCGATGCCCTGTCGCCGACGCCCGACCGGGTGAAGCGCTTTGAGTATACGCGGCGCTTCGCCAAGCGCGTCGAGGGCGGCATGGCCGCGGCCTTCTCCTGGCTGAATCTGGCGGAAGACTACGCGGGTACGCTGCTCTCCGAAGGCATCCGCGGCGAAAACGAAATTCGTTTCGCGCTGAGTCATTTCCCGCGCTGGCGGATTGTCGAATTGGCGCTGCATCCCCTGACGCGCCTGCGCCGCCTGAGCGGGCGGCGGGAAGCCTTTGACCAGGCGGCCGGCGAAGCGGATCTCTCGTTTCTCCCGCCTGAGCTGCGGGACGAGGCGGCGGAACTGTTTCGCGCCGGCGAGATCAGTGAGAAAGCCTTGACCATCACACGGGCTGAAGCGACGAATTACGGCCTGTATCCCTTTGCTGATGGCGCGGCCTTCGGCAATTACCAGCGCCTGGATACAGATGGCTGCGCGCCGGAGCAAGTCGCCGAGGCGATAATCGAGATTCTGCAACGTGGCTAGAGAGCGAGCCGGATAATGCCAGTCATTTCTCGCATAAGCGCGACGCCCTGCAACATCCCGCTCAAAAGCGCGCTGACCTGGGGCAGCAGCCACGAACTGCGGCAGCTGGCGCATGCGCTGATTCGCGTCGAGCTGTCGGACGGCGCCGTCGGCTTTGCCGAAGCGACGCCCCGCCCCAGCATCTACGGCGAAACGCAAACCTCGATTCTGCATATCATTGATGAGCACTTGGCGCCGATGCTGCTGGGAGAGACTATCGACAGCTTCGCGGCCGTATCGGCATTAGCCGCGCGAGCCGCAATAATCAAGAACAACAATACAGCCCGGGGCGCGCTGGATATGGCGCTGCATCAAACGCTGGCGAAAAGCCGCGGAGAGCGTCTGGCGGATTATCTGGGCCTGACCCGGCAACGGATTCGCTTGAGCGCCATTGTCAGCACCGGCGCGCCGGCGGCAGTGGCGGCGGATGTGGACGCGGGCTACCAAGCCGGCATTCGCGTTTTCAAAGTCAAAATCGGCCGCGACATAGTCCGCGAAACCCAGACCATCGCCGAGCTCATCCAAGACTACCCCGCCGCCAATTTCTATGTCGACGCCAATGAGACGCTTGATAGCGCCGGCGCGGCTGACATCCTGGACGGCCTGCGCCGGCTGGGTGTGATGTACTGTGAAGAGGCGCTGCCGGCGCGCTTATTACGCGAGCGGCGGCAACTGCGGCGCGATTGCGCCATGCCCATCATCGCGGATGATTCGGCTTTCACCGTTGAGGAGCTGGAGCGAGAAGTCGCCTTCAATACCTTTGACATCCTGAACATCAAAACGGCGCGCACCGGCTACTCAGAATCCAGGCGAATGCTGGAAATTTGTAAAGACGCCGCCAAAGACGTGATGGTCGGTTCCCAAGCCAGCTCCTTGCTGGGCTGCCTGCAAGCGGCGATTTTCGCGGGCAATCAGGCGGTGACTTGCCCCAGCGAATGCAGCTTCTTTTTGAAAACCGACGCCGATCTTAGCGCAGCGCCGCCGATAGCAGACGGCTGGCTGGCTATTGATGACGCCGAGCGGTCGCTGGCGCGCGTCCAGGATGGGCTGGCCCAGCTCAAATAAACAGCGACGGAAGCAAGGGAATTGGCGGAGGAGTGCCATATGAAAATCCACATCATGTGCGATATGGAAGGTGTCAGCGGAATTGTGACCTGGGGCCGGGTTGGCACAGGCAAGCCCATGTACGACGAAGGCCGCCGACTCTACACTGAGGAGATTAACGCGGCGGTGCGCGGCGCGCTGCGCGCCGGCGCCGAGGAGATTGTCGTCATCGACGGGCACAATGCCGGCGGCGACAATCGTTATAATTCGCTGCTGCCGGAGCTGCTGCACCCGGCCTGCGAATGGGTGGCGCATCATCCCTGGACGCGATATACCGAGCTGCTGGAAACAGGCGCTGACGCCTGCCTGATGGTCGGCTATCACGCGCGCGCCCATACACCCGACGGCGTCCTGAGCCACACCATCACCAGCGTGAAGTGGCACAATCTCTGGTTCAACGGCGAGCTGGTGGGCGAGATCGCCGTGAACGCGGCGCTCTGCGGGCATTACGGCTGCCCGGTGCTGCTGATGACCGGCGATGTGGCTGTCTGCCGCGAAGCCAAAGCGCTGCTGGGTGAGGAGTTAACCACGGTGGCCGTCAAAAAGGGGCTGTCGCGTTATTCCGCTCGTCAGATTCCGCCGCTGCGGGCGCGCGACATGATCGAAGAAGGCGCGTATCAAGCGCTGCAAGACCTTGATGCAGTCGCGCCTTACAGGCCGGCGTCGCCCGTAACAATCACGGCGCAGATCACGAAGTCGGAGATGGTGGAAGATTTTCGCGGCCGGCCCGGGCTGGAGCTGGACTACGACACGTTGAAGGTGCACAGCCGCGCAGACGATTGGAAAACAGCCTGGGATCAGATCTGGCACTGGGAAGTCTGATTATCGTACGGTGTAGGCTCGGGCGGTTGAAGTGCCGTCATGGACGCCTGACGGGCGACCCACCGGATCGCCCCTACAGCCGACTCTTTCTGAAACAAATCAGTCCTTGTGACTTACCGGCATTGCGTCAGCGAGAAAGGAAGCGGCATGAAAGTACTGATTATGGCGGACATGGAAGGCGTCAGCGGCATCGTCACCTGGGGTCAGGTGACCGGCGGCGCGCCCATGTACGAAGAGGGGCGTAAGTTATACACGGAAGAGATCAACGCGGCCGTGCGCGGCGCCAAACGGGCCGGCGCCGACGAAATCGTGGTGGTGGATTGTCACGGCGCCGGCGGCGATTGGACCTTCAATTCCTTCGTACCGGAATTGCTGGACGACAATTGCACCTGGGTGGCGCATCACCCCTGGGCGCGCTATACGGAATTGCTGGAGCAAGGCGCGGATGCTTGCCTGCTGGTGGGCATGCACGCGCGCAACAACACCGCTGACGGCGTACTGTCGCATACCATCTCGACAGTGAAGTGGCACAATCTGTGGTTCAACGACGATTTGGTGGGCGAATCCGGCGTGAACGCGGCGCTCTGCGGGCATTATGGCTGCCCGGTGCTGCTGGTCACCGGCGACGATGCCGTCTGCCGCGAAGTGACCGAACTGCTGGGCGACGGGCTGACGACAGTCGCGGTCAAGCAGGGCTTAACGCGTTACTCGGCTCGGCAGATTCCGCCGCGGGTGGCGCGCAATATGATCGAAGACGGCGCTTATCAAGCGCTGCAAAACCTGACGACGGTCGAACCTTATACGCCGTCGCCGCCGGTGACGATCACCATCGAAGTGGACAAGGTGGAGCGGATGGCCGACTTCATGGGACGCCCGGGCGTGGAGTTGGATCGCGCGGCGCAGAAAGTATACAGCCGCGCCGACAATTGGATGAGCGCCTGGAACCAGATCTGGCATTGGACAGTCTAGACGGTATTGACGATTTAAGCGGGAAAGAGCGCCAGCGAAAGCGTCCAGCCGACCACCAGCAGCAAGCCGAATTGTCCATGCAACTTGGCTGTGCGCCCCTGCGCCTGGTGCAGCAGGGGAACCGCGCGGCTGGTGTTGAAGATGCGGATGAGACGCAGCGCCTCCGGCACTGTAATCAGCGTCAGCAGGGTAGAAACGGGCAGCAGGCCGGCCGCGACCACAAGCGCCTGCGCGATGTATGCCCCGATGACCAGGAATACGAACTCGGCGCGGGCGGCGCGAAGGCCGAATATCACCGCCAGCGTACGCTTGTTGACGGCGCGATCGGCGTCCATATCGCGGATGTTGTTGGCGTGCAGGATGGCGGCCACCATAAAGGCGATTGGCAGCGAAATCAGGCAGAGTTCGCCGATGCGCGCCTGGCTGACAGCCGGGGACATCACGTAGTAGGCGCCGACAATGATGGCCGGCCCCATAAAGATGGCGACCGCAATCTCGCCCAGCCCGTTGTAGGCCAGAGGGAAGGGTCCGGCGGTATAGGCAATCGCTACGAAGACGCCGCCGATGCCGATCAGCCAGAGCAGCGGACCGCTCTGCGAGAGCAAGTACAAGCCGATGGCGCAGCCGGCTGCGGTCGTGAGCGCTGCGCCGTACAAGACGCTCTGGGGCTCGAGGACTTTGTTCTTGATGGTCATACCCTGCCCGGCTTCTTTCAGGCGGTCGGCGCCGCGGCGATAATCGGCGTATTCATTGATGAGATTGGCGGCGCTCTGCAGCAGCAAAGTACCGACCAGCGCCAGCAAAAATACCGTCGCGTCAAAGACGCCGTCAGCCAGCGCGACAATGCCGGCCAATCCCATGGGCACGTAGGTGGCGGTGAATACGCGCGGCCGCAGCGCCAGATACCAAGCCTTGATCCTGCTCCGCTGAGGGTTCTTTGCCATCTCGCTCGCTCTGCTGTTTAACCGGCGCCGGCTCCTGGCCCATCTATTATAAGCGGATTCAGCCTTGGCTGAAGTTCCGCCCGCGCCCCTCCGTGTATAATCGCAAAGAGTATTGGCGTTGAGGCCTAAGTTGTGAAAGTTCTGTTTGTATCGGCGAGTGACCGCATAGGCGGCGCTGCGATTGGCGGCTATCGATTGCATCAAGCGCTGCAGCGCGAAGGCGTTCATAGTGAAATGCTGGTCTTGCGCAAAGTCACATCCGATCCGACTGTGCATCGGCTTGCGTCCCATCTCAACCGCTGGCGCAGAATTCCACGGCGGCTTGGGGCCTGGCGGCACAGCTCTCAGCTTTCGCGCAATCCGCGCGCGATTGAAAGCGGCTACTGGAGTCTCAACCTGTTTAGTTACCCGATTGCGGCTGCCATCAATTCTTTTGACGCCGACATCGTACACTTGAATTGGGTGGGGGATAATTATCTGCCGATTGGGGAGATCGCCAAGATCGAGGCGCCGATTGTCTGGACCTTGCAAGATATGTGGGCGCTCACCGGCGGCTGCCACTATGCGCAGGATTGCTTGGCTTTTCAGGCAGGTTGCGGCAACTGTCCGCAATTGCTGGCTGCTTCGGTCAATGACCTGAGCGCGCGCGTGATGCGAGAGAAACGGCTCGCCTGGTCTCGATTGTCGCTGACGGTGGTAGCGTTGAGCAATTGGCTGGCGGATTGCGCGCGAGAGAGCGCGCTCTTCAAGAACAAGCGCATAGAAGTCATAGGCAATCCGGTTGACTCCATGCTGTACAAACCACTGGACAAAGCTGCGGCTCGGCGGGCGTTCAACCTGCCGCTGGACAAAAAACTGATACTGTTTGGCGCGGTCGGCGGCACGAGTGACAGGCGTAAAGGCTTTGCTTACCTGCGCGAGGCGCTAGGCGGCATTTCCGCCGAGAATGCGGAGCTGGTTATTTTTGGATCGCCGCAAAGAGAAGCCTTAAAACTCGGGATCACAACACATCAGGTCGGGCGGCTGCAAGACGATGTGAGCCTTAGCCTGCTTTATTCGGCGGCGGATGTTTACGTTCTGCCTACATTGCAGGAGGCGCTGGGCAATACGCTGGTAGAAGCGCTCGCTTGCGGCACACCCTGCGTCACCTTTGACGGCTCCGGCGCGGTGGATGTCGTTCAACATCAGCGCGCCGGCTATGTAGCTCGGCTGAAAGACAGCGCCGATCTGCTCGCCGGCATTGAATGGGTCTTGTCAAAGGCATGGCCGAGAAAACAATTGCAGGAGCGTACCCTGGCGCGCTACGGAAGCAGGCACATTGCGAGCCAGGCAATCAAACTCTATGAGTCTCTGCTCGGCGACTGCCAGTGAGCCGATATCCCCGCATCAGTTTTGGCATGATCGTGCTGAATGGCGAGCCCTTCACGCGTTATACCCTGCGGGCGCTGTATCCCTACGCGCATGAGATCATTGTGGTGGAAGGCGCGGCGCCGGGCGCGGCCAAGATCGCCAGCGCCGACGGCCATTCGCTGGACGGCACGTTGGACAGCCTGCGCGCTTTCAAAGTCGCCGAAGATCCGCAGGACAAGCTCGTCATTGTAACGCGCGACGGCTTCTGGTCGGAAAAAGACGAGATGTCGCAAGCCTACGCCCAGCGCGCGACCGGCGACTATCTGTGGCAGGTGGATGTCGACGAGTTTTATCAGCCGCGGGATATTGAAGCGATCTGCGACCTGCTTGTCGAGCAGCCCTCGATTACAGCCCTTTCCTTTGAATCGGTATTCTTTTGGGCCGCGCCGGATTATCGCGTCGACAGCTGGTATCTGCGGCGGGGAGAGGCTGAATTCCACCGCCTGTTCAAATGGGGGCAGGGCTACCGCTATGTCACGCACCGTCCGCCCACGGTGTTGGACGCGCAGGGGCGGGATCTGCGCGAGCAGCATTGGATCCGCGCCAAAGACCTCTTGGCGCGCGGCATCCATCTCTATCACTATTCCTTGCTCTTACCCAAGCAAGTGCGCGAAAAATGCGAGTACTACAGCCGGGCGGAATGGGCGCAACGGCAGCGCATTCTGGAATGGGCGGATGAGGCCTATTTCAAGCTGCGCCGTCCCTATCACGCGCATAATGTCTACGAGTACCCGGGCTGCTTATATCGCTTCGAGGGTAAGCACCCGCCGCAAGTTCTGCAGATGTGGCGCGATATCACTCAGCCCGGTTCGGGCTGCGAGAGAAGGCCGACTGACGATATAGAGGCGCTGCTCAACTCGCGACGCTATCGCATCGGTCGCACGCTAGTGATGTTGGCGAATCGGCCCGCGCTCTGGCTGCGGCAGGCGCGCATACGAATACTGTCCGCGCTCGCCCGCGTACTGCCGCGTATGTTAAAAGATGCGCTCAAGCGAAGGTGAAGACGTCCGCCAAACCCGACGGTGACAGTCGAAAGGCGGCGGTAAATCCGCTATGATCTGCATCACTACTTAGCTGAGAAAGAGTTGACTAAATGAGCGACTACAATCACGCCACACTGGTTGAGCAGGACCGGCAGCAATTGCACCCCTTGCATCATCCCACGCGCATAGAGGGCGCCGCCATGGTTGAGCGGGGCGATGGCGTCTGGCTTTACACGACCGACGGCCGCAAGATCCTCGACGCCATGGCCAGCTTGTGGAATGTCAACATCGGCTACGGCAACAAGGAGCTGCCCCAAGTCGCTTATGAGCAGATGCTCGATATCGCCTACAACTCCGGTTTCGCGGGCATGACCAATCCCGCATCGGCGCAATTGGCGGACAAGCTGGCGGGGTTCTTCCGCCCTAACATGAATTTCACCTACTTCACCTCGGGCGGGTCGGAGTCCAGCGACAGCTCCTTCAAGACAGCAATTTTCTACTGGTATCAGCTGGGCAAGGTGAAGAAGACCAAGATCATCTCGCGCTTGAATGGCTATCACGGCATGACATTGGCGGCAACCAGCGCGACCGGCATGAGCAAGTTTCACACCATGTTCGGCGGCGTGCTCGATGGCTTCATCCATGTGCCCGACCCCAACGGCTATCGCTATGTCGGCGATGTCCAAGACGGGGAGAGCGTGGCTCAAGCGGCGGCGCGCGCGCTGGAAGAGCGCATCCTGCAGGAAGGCGCGGACACCGTGGCGGCATTCATCGCCGAGCCGATCCAGGGCGCCGGTGGTCTGGTCGTGCCCGATGACGGCTACTTTGAGCTGGTCGCCGAGATATGCAAGCGGCATGAAGTGCTGCTGATCGTCGACGAGGTGATCACCGGTTTCGGGCGCACGGGCCATTGGTTCGGCAGCGATGAATACGGTATCCAGCCTGATATCATGCAATTCGCCAAGGGCGTAACCAGCGGCTATATGCCACTGGGCGGCATTCAGGTCACTGACGAAATCCGCGATGTGGTGTTAAACGCGCCCGAGGATCAGAGCTGGATGCACGGATACACTTACTCAGGCCACGCGGCAGCTTGCGCGGTCGGCATCGCCAATATCGACATCATCGAGCGCGATGGCTTACTCGAGAACAGCCGGCTGATGGGCGAGCGGCTGCTGACGGGCTTGCAGTCTCTGGTTGACGAATTCCCGCACATCGACAACGCGCGCGGCGTCGGCCTGATGGCCGGCATTGACGTGGTCGCGAGCAAGGATGGGCGCGAGCCGGACGCTGCCATGGCGGCCAAGATCAGCGATGCCGCGCTGGAGATGGGCGCGCGCGCGCGTCCGCTGGGGGCTGCGATTGCCTTCTCGCCGCCGCTGTGCATCACGGCTGAGGAAGTCGATATTGTGGTCAATACGATGGGCGAGGCGATTACGCGGGCGAGTGGGTGGAAATCTTGAGTCGCATTGACTGCATGACAAGGACAATCTCGGTTTGACGAATCTGTACGCGGCCTACAATCTCTTACTTATTCTGATAAAATCCGCATGCGCCGGAGACAAGCACGAAAATCTGTGGTCGCGATCATGCTCGCGAAACACAGGTTCAGCTTGGATTCGGCGAGGCGAATACGCCTAACGATCGATTTAGTCCAGGGAGACGAATCATGAAGAGAATCTTTACCATCGTACTGCTCATCGCCTTCGCGCTGCTGGCCAACATGAGCCTGGTTACAGCGGACATGCACGACTGGTGGGCGGACGCGGCCGCGCCCTACGCCGGCGCGACCATCCGCGGCGTATCCGAGAGCACACCGCCCTCGAATTACGTGGCTGATGTGCTGGCGGCGCAATTCACCGAGCTGACCGGCATCAACGTCGAGTTCGAGACAACATCCTGGGATCAGATGTATTCCAAGGCGATCAATGACATGGAAGCCAATACCGGCATCTATGACTTCGTCTACATTGAGCAGGACATCATCTATTCCTACCTGGCGCAGGATTACCTGGTAAACCTGACGCAATTCGCCGCCGACAACCCGGATCTCGCTTACGAGGGCTATGACGAGAGCGAATTCACCAGCTTCGCCGATTACTTCAAGAACGCCGATGGCGACCTCTTCGGCGTGCCGATGGAAGCCTTCGTCAAGGTCTACTTGTATCGCAAGGATCTCTTCGAGAATGCCGATATCATGGCCGCCTTCGAGGAAGCCTACGGCTATCCGCTGGCGCCGGCCGAGAGCTTTGACCAATATCGCGACAACGCCGAATTCTTCACCGGTTACGGCGAGAGCATGGACATGGACCTCTGGGGCACGACGGTGCAAGGCTCGACCGGTCACCCGGCCTCGACCTACGAATTCCTCGAATCAATTGGTCCCTCCTTCGGCTTGTACAACTGGGGCATCAACCTGGACGCCGGCTCGGCCATGAGCGCCAATGGCGGCGCGCTGGACGGCGACACGGCTGTTGAGGCGCTGACCTTCTGGTTGAGCATGCTGGAGTTCGCGCCGCCTGAAGCCACTTCGAGCACTTGGGACGAAGTTGCCTCCACCTTTGCCGCCGGCCGCGCCGCGCAGGGTTGGGTCTACGGCGAAAACGCCGCCTGGATCGCCACTGACGAGAGCCGCTCGGCTGTTACCGGCAATGTCGGCGTTCGCCTGCCCGTCACGGCAGACGGCGTCATCGACGCTGCTGAGATGGGCGATGGATACATCGGCTATTATGACGGCGGGGCCTTTGGCGTTCCGCATTCCTCGCGCAACAAGGAAGCCACGCTGCTCTGGCTGCAATTCATCGGCCAGCAGTCGGTTCAGGCGGAATGGGCGGCCGCGGGCGCGCGCATCACCCACACCGCCACCTTCGACGATCCGCTGATCGCCGAGCAAGACGCCAAGGTTGACGGCTACTACACGCTCCTGGAAGAGCAGGGTCCGCTGTTTGCTGGCGCGCCACCCTTCCCCTTCCACGCGCAGGTGCGCGAAGTCATTGATCCCTTCATCCAACGCGCCATCCTGGGCGAGCTGAGCCCGTCTGAGGCGCTTTCGCAAGCCGCGGCTGCTGTGGACGAAGAACTCGACCGTCTGGGTTACGGCATGTAGCCCAGCTCCATTTTGTGTCGTACTGTGTAGGGGCGTTTGACCCGCTGTGTCTACGCGCGGCGCCGAAACGCCCTTCCTCACATTAGACAAATTCGGGCGGCATAACATGCCGCCCCTACAGTCGCCTCGTTGAGGCAGGGACAAATGCGTAATCCACGCACTGGCTGGCTGCTGCTTAGCCCAACACTGATAATCTTAATTGTATTTGGTTTCTTGCCCTTCTTATATGTGCTGTTCGTCGGCTTCCATGAATGGAATATCTTCGCCGCCCAGGACGGCATGCGCTACAACGGCCTGGACAACTTCCGTCGGCTGGTCTTTGATGTTGATTTTCTGAACTCCGTCGGCCTGACAGCCAAGTTCGCCCTGTTCGCTATCGCCAGCGAGGTCGTGCTGGGCTTTTTTCTGGCGCAGATGCTGACGCGCAATTTCCCCGGCAAGTCCTTGTTTCGCATCATCCACACTTTTCCGCTGATGGTGGCGCCGATTGCCGTGGGCGCTATCTGGCGCTTGCTAGTAATCCCGGGTTTTGGTCCCGTCCCATTCTTGCTCGATCGCTGGTTCGATATCGAGTACCTCATCGGCACCTATCCCGATCAGGCGCTGCTGACGTCGGTGATCATGGATGTCTGGCATTGGACGCCTTTCGTCACACTGACGATGCTGGCGGGCTTGTCGTCGATTCCCAAGGAGCCGGTGGAACAGGCCAAGGTGGACGGCGCCAACCGCTTCCAGGTCTTCTGGTACGTCACCTTGCCCTTCCTGCGGCCGGTGCTTTTGACAACCATATTCATCCGCATCATGGACGCCATCCGCACCGTTGACGAAGTTTGGATGCTGGCGGGCGGCGGACCAGGCACGCGCTTCACCGGCATTTACATCTGGCGCGTGGTCTTCCCACGCACGGATTACGGCTACGGCTCGTCTATATCCATCATCACCTTATATCTGACCATCGTGCTGTGCTGGCTGCTTTTCATCGGCATATCGGGCCAGGGCAAGGACGAAGTGGAATGAAACAGGGGCGTTGCGGCATGAGGCCATGCGGGCGACTCAGCGAGTCGCCCCTACAAACTGCTGAGGCCTGCCAGCGCAAAGGAGCGGTTGTATGCGCATAGGCCTACGGCAGCGCATCGCGCGTTATTTGACGACCTACGGCTTCTGGGTCTTCATGACCTTGTTGACGCTGATACCCATCTGGTGGATGTTCGCAGTCTCGATGCGCAGCCGCGTTGAGCTGTTCGCGCGCCCCAACCTGGCCATCAGCCGCATCTTCCTGGAGAACTACAGCAACGTGCTGGGCGACAGCAGTTTCCAGCGATATATGAGCAATTCGCTGCTGATCTCGAGCGCCAATGCCGTGCTGGTGATGGTCTTGGCGCTGCTGGCGACTTACGCCCTTTCGCGCTACAAGCTGGTGGGCAAGGACAACATCTTCTTCTGGCTGATCACCAACCGCATGGCGCCGCCGGCCGCCTTTTTGCTGCCGCTGTTCCTCATGTTCACGCGCAGCTTTCGCATTGGCGACTGGACGCTGTTTGATACCCAGCTCGGCTTGATCCTGCTCTACTGCGTCTTCAACTTGCCCTTCGCGATTTGGCTGCTCAAAGGCGTGATCGACGGCATTCCCATCGAGCTGGACGACGCGGCCATGATAGACGGCGCCGGCCTGTTTGGCGTACTGCGCCATGTCATCGTGCCGCTGGCGGCGCCCGGTCTGGCGGTCACCGCGATTCTGAGTTGGATATTCGCCTGGAATGAATACCTCTTTGCCGCCAACCTTACCAGCGTACAGGCGCGCACCATCACAACCGCGCTGGCGGAATTCGTTACCGTCACCGGCACTAACTGGGGCGAGCTGGCGGCCATGTCGATGCTGACGCTGATTCCCTCCGCCGTCATCGTGGTCTTCGCCCAGCGCTACATCGTCATGGGTTTGACCTTCGGCGCGGTGAAGGAATAAGGCCATGGAAGAACGCCCGGACAACTCCAAACGCGACGGCTTCCTGCCCTTTTACACCAACGCCTTCGACCGCGTCTTCATCAGCGCGGTGATTCTGATCGGCATCCACCTGCTGTGGCTGCGCTTCATGGAGCCGGCGCTGCCGATCGAGGTGGCGACCGTGATTTCGCTGGTGATTGGGTATTACGTGGTGCGGCGGGGTTGAGCGGCTCAATTCACTTGCCCGAACCGGTGGTCAGCCCCCGATCAGCCGGTCCTGAAATACCTCCGAAATTATCAATATAGGCAAGATGGTCAGCATCGTCGCGGACGCTTCGCATTATAAATCATGGCTCGTCTCGCTCCTCAAAATCCTCTAGTCTGATTTTGGCTAGATGTTCGAGTCGGCGCGCTTGCGCCCATAGGGTTCGTCGAATTCCCGGTTTCACGCTACGCTCACTGATAACTCGGGCCAGATTGGCAATTGTCCGCGCTCGCCGCGCCAATCGGATGTCGGGATGTTGCGCTTTTTTCTAAGTGCTTCAGGCAAAACAGACACGCGGATTGATTTTGGCAGGTCGGTTTCATCGGTACGCTTAATTTCTTTCTCATTAAGGACAACACCGAATTGTGACTCGCGCAATGCCTTGAGATAAACAGCGTATTCTGCGCGATCAAGCGTTGCTTTTACTTCGGCTTTTCCAGCGGATTCCAAGGCCCAAAATGGCCACATTTCAATTTCCGCCACCTCAAAGGGATCAAGCACACTCATGGCAACAGCGTCGGTTCGCTGATTGGTCAAGTGCCGACGAATGCGGCCCCGAAGCTTTTCCTCCGTTCGGCCGACATATATCGGCTCGCCGTCATAGTCATAGAACAGATAGACACCATATTTGCAGTCCCCGACGCGGCGTCCGTCTCCATAGTCCGTATCCAGCGCTTTCTTAACACCGTCATACAGCGCTCTAACGTCTTCTGGTGGGTTCCTAGGCATCATTGGCGTAACAGCGGCATCAGGCAATGTTTTGCCAGCCATTCGATAACCGGCACACACACTGCATCGCCAAGAGCAAACATCGCCTGTGAGGGAGTTACAGAATCATAGCGCATATGCTCAGCGCCTTGAAGCCGGGCATATTCGGTTACGTTCATCCAGCGTACCGCAATTTCGCCGCGCCCAGCGCGCACGACAGCTTGCTTCGCCGAGCCACCGCGGGTCGTGCGCAGAGTCCCGGCGATTTCGTCAGCGCGCACTTCCCAAACAGCCCTACCGCCTCGAGTGCGTCGAAACGCGCCGTAATAGCCGGGCCAGAACCGTCGCTGATAGCCGGAAACACGCTTGGATTGTATGGGCGACAGAGTTTGCAGAAAGGCGTGAAGGCGTTCGGAGGGCCACCAATCCCCATTCTCTTCTGCGATGCTTTCTAGTCGGAGGTCTTTACGGATTTCCGGCGGCTCGGGCAATTCAATGGACCCCTTATGACCGAACAAGAAAACTCTAGCGCGACTCTGCGGGACAAACGCACTGGCGTCAACTACTATGTGGGCACTTTGATAACCGAGTTTGTGGATTCCGTCGACAACTATTTCCCAATCCTGGCCGCCGTTTGCCGTGAGAAAGCCCATAACATTCTCGATCATGAGAGTTCGCGGCGCCCGCCCGCCCATCTCATCGAGAATCCGCAGGAAATCCAAGACGAGGCTGGATTGCGCGCCGTTTAACCCTTTGTAGTGTCCAGCAAGCGACATATCCGTACAAGGAAATGACGCCGTTACAAGCTCAGCATCTGGGATATTCTCACCGTTCAGCGAGCGAATATCCCCGACATGCAATTCATCTTGCCCCCAGTTATCAACGTAGAGCTTCGCTTTCGTCTCATCTACATCGTTGGCGAAAACAGTCTGGATGCCGACCCGCTCTAGGCCAGCGCGCATAAGACCCATGCCTGCGAAAAATTCAATAGCTCGGGTCATGATACCATCTCTCGAAAAAGTCCAGCGTGGGATCCGCTGCTTCACCTTCAATTTTAGTGATCGAAATCTTAGACTTCAGCCAATCCGCCGCCATCGCTATCACTTTGGTCTGCTCTTTCCGCCATTTGCCGATCAATGCACATTCCCAAATGGTCAATACTCTCCATCCCAATTGCAAGAGACGTCGGCGATTGGCAATATCGCGCTTGATATTTCTTGCGACTTTTCCAATCCAATAGTCGGCGTTGGAACTAGGTTCTGTTGATATTTTGACATGTGAATTTCACAAATGCGTAAAATAGTCTTATGACATACATAAGACTATCTGACAAACAGTGGACGAAAATTCGGGAATTCCTGGTTCAGGAGCCGAATGCTTATCTGGGCAAGGA
>JAJDXR010000024.1 GCA_022823165.1 Anaerolineae bacterium
AGGCGTCGCCGTCGGCGAAATCGAAGTCGCCGTTGGCACGGGGGTATCTGTCGGAATCGGTGTGCTGGTCGGCGTGGCCGTGGGAGTAGGCGTATCCGTTGGAATCGGCGTGTCCGTCGGCGGGATCGCCAGGGCGAAATGCGCCTGACCACTACGCTGCCCGCCATCTTGCAGGCTCGCGGTCAAGGTCACGCGATAAGTGGCGCCGGCGGTCAAGCCGGTGAACTGATGGCTGGTCGCGCCCGCGCCCAGGCTGATGGAGTCGCTGGACATATCGCTGCCGACATAAGCCAGGGTGTAGCCGGTCGCGCCGCTGACAGCGCTCCAGGACAGCGTTGCGTCGCTATAGCCCTGCGCGGCGACCACGACATGGATAGGCGGCAGCGGCGTTGCGGTTGGAACGGGCGTGTCAGTCGGGATGGGCGTGTCGGTTGGAATCGGCGTCGCTGTTGGCGGACTATTGGGCGCGGTTTTGACGCTGCCGGTGGCGACGACTTTGCCGCCGCTGTCCAGATAGGCGCTGATTTCGACGGTATAGCTTGTATCCGCTTTTAAGCCGCCGAAGCTATGCGAAGTCGTGCCGGCGTTGGGCGTGATATAGTCGTATTTGCCGCCGCCGCTGATGCTGACGTAGTAGAGCAGCACCTTGCCCATGTCGCTCCATTCGACCGTGATGTGGTCTTTGGAAACTTTGGGGAAGATCATGCCCAAGCTGCCGTCGGTGGGCAGTTGCGGCTGAGCGTCTCTTTGCGGCTGCTCGTCTTGCTGCGATTGCTGCGGCAGGCGGATGGGTTTTGGCGTGTTCGTAGCTGTTGGCGTCGGCGTATTGGTGGGCGTCGGCGTACTGGTCGCGGTCGATGTACTCGTGGCTGTATTGGTCGCGGTGGGTGTGGACGTTGCAGTTGGCGTGGGCGTATCGGTGGGCAGCACGACCTGGTCTTGCTGCCCTTGCTGCGCGACTGGCGTATCGGTCGGGGTAGCGTTTGGATCCGGCAAAGTACGGAATGTGGTCGACAGCGAGCGCGCGTAAAGCGTATTGCAGGCAGGGCGCGAGCAGAGATGCACCCAGAACTTATATTCAGTATCCGGCGTGAGATTATTCAACCACGTGCCCTTAGCTACCCAATAGCGGTAGTGGGCACTTGCTTTCGCGGCGCCGGCAGCCTGGAGAAACAGGACATTTTGCAGCCCATAGTTCGAGGGGAAGCTACTGGCGAAATCATGCCAAGTGAAATAGGCGTTATTGTGTTTAATTTTTGATACAGATACATTGCCGGCGGGCGCCGGTGTATTGACAGGCTTGGGCGGGCTGCGGAAGGTGAGGGTGCCGAAGCTCGCCAAAGGATTGCTAGAACAGGTATTGCGCCGGCAGGACACGTCCGAGATTATCACCTTAATTTTGTATTCCGTATCTGGCTCCAGCCCGAGTACGCCGGGGAAATAATCGGGGGTGAATTCTAACCAAGGGGGACCACCGTCTATGAGAATGGACGCACCCTTGTAATTGCCGGAGGGCCAAATGACCGTGCGATAAGAAGGTTCAAGATCAGTTTGCACCTGTTCAAGCAGGCCGCCCCAAACGATCCTCACATAGTCATAGCGCAACACATCAACCCGCAGGTAACCCGGTTTATAGGTCGGTGTTATCGTCGGCGTGTTGGTCGCGGTCGGGTTGCTGTCTTTCGCCTGCGCTTTGGCGAAGACCAGCGGCGTCGCGGTCGCGGTTGGCGTATTCGTCGCGGTCGCGGTCGGCGTGTTTGTCGGTGTTGGTGTGTTTGTCGGCGTCGGCGTTGCTGTCGCTGTCGGCGGGTCAAGAGTGCGGAATTCGCCGGAGACCACATGCAGCGGCGTCTGCTGGATGCCCGTGTCAAAATAGCGCACTTCGGCGATGTAATCGGTGCTGGCGCTCAGCCCGGCATGTTTGGCGTTCTGCGTGCCGGCAACTGTGGCGGATTGCGACGGATCGCCTTTGGGATAGACGACCGAGCGGAAGTATTGCGTATCGCTGAGGGGCAGGTCGCTGCGCCAGGTTACCTTGGCGGCATCATGCGTGATATTCCTGATGTTCAGCCGGCGGATGGGCTTCGTTTGCTCCTGCGCTTGCGCCAAGGACGCGCCGACCATCGCGATGATGAGCAGCAGCGGCAGGATGAAGCGCCAACGGGTAAAGAAGCGCTGGTGAAAAGCAAGGCTGTGGATATGCGCGGCGGGTTGAGGGAACATCAGCAGAGCCTCCACGGAGCTAGGATGAGCGCATTATATTGGCGAATGTTACTGTATTTTTACGGGATTGTCAACTTTTGGCTTCGGGGCCAGGGCAATCGCCCTGTCCCCGCAAATTCTCTTTATGCCCTGCGCGCCCTTTTCGGGTACAATCCAATCGCTTGCCTATGTGGGACCTGCCATGACCAAGGTGCAGCTGGAGAAAATCTCGAAGGTCTACCCCGGCGGGGATGAACCCGCCGTCGAGGACTTCACGCTGGATATCCCCAGCGGACGCTTGGTGGCTTTCCTGGGTCCCTCCGGCTGCGGCAAGACAACCACCCTCAAGATGATCGCCGGCTTAATCCAGCCCAGCGCCGGCCGCATATTTTTCGACGGCGAGGACATCTTGCCCATCCCGGCCGAGAAGCGCGGCGCGGTTATGGTCTTCCAGAATTATCTGCTCTTCCCATATATGTCCGTTGGCGACAATGTCGGCTTTGGGCTGAAGATGCGCGGCGTCAAGAAACAAGTCATCGCCGAGAAAGTGGCGGATATGCTGGCGCTGGTCAAGCTGCCGGATATCGCCAAGCGCCGCCCGACCCAGCTTTCCGGCGGGCAGCAGCAGCGCGTCGCCCTGGCCCGCGCCCTGATCACCGAGCCGCGCGTGCTGCTGCTGGACGAACCGCTCAGCAACCTGGACGCCCACCTGCGCGACGAAATGCGCGAGCTGATTCTCTCGATCCAACGCGAATTGGCGGTCACGACCGTATTCGTCACCCACGATCAGGAGGAAGCGGTGCTGCTGGCCGACCAGATCGCGCTGATGTTTGACGGCTTGCTGATGCAATACGCCTCGCCGTCGGAGTTCTATCAGCGGCCCATCAGCGAGCGCGTGGCGCGTTTCTTCGGCGGGCTCAACTTCATCCCCTCCCAGCGGCGCGACGGCTTGGTGAAGACCGACATCGGCGACTTTCACTTTGACGCGGCCGGCGGCGAGAAGGCGCCGACTGGCAATACCGTGCTGACCATCCGCCCCGAGCAGATTCGCCTGAACGAAAATACCGACGTCAATTCTGTCGCCGGTCGCGTGCGCGAGCGGATTTACGTGGGCAAGTACACCCGCTACAAAATCGCGCTGGGCGATGTCGAGGTCGAGGCGGTCAGCAGCGCCGAATTGCCCGATGCCCTGGACGTGGGCGACGCGGTGCGCGTTCACTTCCCGCCCGACCGGATTTGGGTGGTGCCGGCATAATTTTTCCGCGGCCCCGCTCGAATTGCCGCGTCAGCAGTCCCTGCGCAGGCGCCGATGACTGACTCGCGAGCGCGCCTCAGCCGGCATCAGACGCTCTTGGTCGGCGCCTTATGCGCCACCTACGGCCTGTTCTATCTGGGCCGCGTCAATATCAGCGTCGTGCTGCCTTTGCTCGCCGTCGAGCTTAACGTCGGCCGCGCCGAAGTCGGCATCCTGGGCACCGTCTTTTTCTGGACTTACGCCTTGGGCAACTTCCTCTGGGGCGAGGTCGGCAACCACGTCCGCCCCTTCCGTGTGATCGGCTTGGGCCTGCTGGTCAGCGCGATTGTGAATCTGGTCTTTGGCTTTCAAGCTTCGCTGGCGGCCATGCTGGCGCTCTGGGGCGTCAATGGCTTGGCGCAGGCTGGCGGCTGGTCGCCCATTGTGCGCATCCTGGCCGAACGCGTCGACCCGGCGCATGTCAAAGGCGTCTCGACCATTATGCCCTTCAGTTATGTCATCGGCACGGTCGTCACCTGGGCGCTGATCGGCGCGGTGGCGACCGGCGACAACTGGCGCGCCGCCTTCTGGCTGCCCGGCGCCGTGCTGCTGCTGGCAACGGCTTTGTGGTGGAAGGCCGGCATCGACGCGCCCAAAGCCAGGTCGAGCGGCGTACGCCTGTCAGTCATCATCGACGAGGCGCGCGGCGCCATATTCGCGCTGCTGGTGGCGGCGCTGGCCGGCTTCGTCCGCAACGGCTCGATCATCTGGCTGCCATCCTACATCCTCGACAGCGGCTGGTTCCCCGATGGTCTGGTGGGCGCGGTGGCGGCGCTGACGCAGGTTATCGCCCTCGCCGGCATCTTTCTGGCGCGCCGCGGCGTGATGCGCAGCAATCAAGTCTTTCTGACGGCGGTGCTGATGTTCAGCGCGGCCGGGCTGGGTTTCTTGCTCTTGACGCTGACGACCGACCTGCTCTCGATTGCGCTGATCTCCCTCGCGCTGATGATGCTGAATGGCGCCTTTGGCTTAGTCACGAGTTCGCTGCCGCTGCTGCTGGCCAGCCCGGGGCGGGCCTCGTCTATCGCCGGCACACTCAATATGATGGCGACTTTCGCCGGCGGCCTGGCCGGCTTCAGCATCGGCGGCTTGGTCGAGCTCAGCGGCTGGGGCGCCGTCTTCGGCTTGTGGGGCGCCTGTCTGCTGCTGGCGGCCTGGGTCATCTGGCGCCAGCGCGCCGAGGAAACTCGCTGGGAGGAGTGAGCGGGGCGATCGCGATGGTTATTCTTTACCACCGAGTACGTTGAATTCGACTGTAGGGGCGGGTCGCCGAGCCGCCAGTCGGACAAAATACCTAGTTCACGCGGGCGTTTCAACGCTGCGCCTAGACACAGCAGGTCAAACGCCCCTACAGTGGCCGCTTTAGGCGGATTCGTTATTGATGCGCCATTTCAAAATTGATCTTTGTGTCTTTGCGGTCAAAGATAACATCAGGCGGTCGCCCGAGATCGACGATGACGGGTCTCCCGCCGCCACGCGCAATGATGTAAGCTCTAGTGTAGCAGAGCGAACCACAGAAAAATCGCAGAGGTAAATATGAGCGACACGGCGCCCCTCAGCGGCATCCGCGTGATTGACCAGACGCAGGCTCTGGCCGGCCCCTACGCCACCATGATCCTGGGCGATCTGGGCGCGGACGTCATCAAGATCGAGCGGCCCGGCGTCGGCGATAATTCGCGGCAGTGGGCGCCGCCTTATATCGGCGATCAGAGCTGCTACTATCTGGCGGTCAACCGCAATAAACGCGGCATCGCCCTCAACATCCGCGCCGAGGGCGGTCGAGAATTCATGCGCCGGCTGGTGGCAGACGCCGATGTCTTCCTGACCAACCTGGCCACGACCGACTCGCTGCAGCGCTCCGGCATCGACTACCCGACCCTGAGCGCGCTGAACCCGCGCCTGGTCTACGCCTCGATCAGCGGCTACGGACGCACAGGTCCGCGCGCCGGCCAGCCGGGTTACGACCTGGTCTCGCAAGCCGAATCGGGCACCATGGCGCTGACCGGCGAGGTGGATGGCGCCCCCATGCGCTTCCCCACGCCCATGGCCGATATGACCTGCGGCCTGTTCACCGTCATCGGCGTGCTGGCCGCCCTGCGCGCGCGCGACGCGCGCGATCTGAGCGGCCGCGGCCAATTCATCGACATGTCGCTGCAAGAGGGGCAGATGACCTGGCTGGAGAATCTGGCCGCCGAGCACTTCGCCCTGGGCAACGATCCGCCTCGGCGCGGCAACCGCCACCCGCAAGTGGTGCCCTATGAAGCCGTGCAAGGGAGCGATGGCGACTGGTTCATCCTGGGCGTTGGCTCGGACAATGTCTGGCGAGCCTTCTGCGCGCATGTCGGCCGCGACGACCTGGCCAGCGACCCGCGCTTCGCCAGCAACGTCGAGCGCATCGCCAACTACGAGGCGCTGCTGCCGGCCGTGCGCGCGATCATCCGCGAGAAGACCAGCGACCAGTGGCTGACGGAGCTGCGGGCCGCCGGCGTACCCTGCGGGCGCATCAACTCGGTGGCCGAGGCGCTCAGCGATCCCCACGTCATTGAGCGCGGCATGATCGTCGAGCTGGAGCATCCGGCTCTGGGTTTGGTCAAATCGCTGGCGACGCCCGTGCGCTTAGCCGATACGCCCCTGGTCTATCATCGGCATCCGCCGCGCCTGGGCGAGCACAGCGATGAAGTGGCGGCCGAACTGGGTTACAGCGTTGATGAAGTGGCGGCTTTGCGCGCCGATGGCGCGCTGCAATAAGTTGACCGCGCAACCGCGATAGGCGTGACGTGGCATTTGCAACTTTCAAGCTCCGTGCGTACGAGCGAGCCGGTGGCTCGCCTCGACATGAGACGTAGCGAAAGCAACCAGGAAAGGCGAAGACAATGGAGCATCTGCAGCAATTTCCCAAGCCAGGCAACGCGCAGCTGGAGCGCATGTTGCGCGCGCCGGTCGGACGTATCCGCTGCGTCATTGATACCGATACCCGCAACGAAATCGACGATCAATTCGCGCTGGCCTGGGCGCTGCTCTCCCAGGACAAGCTCGACATCGCCGGCATCTACGCCGCGCCCTATTCTTTCCTGCGGCGCTGGGACAAGCTGCGGGCGGCCGCGCGCGTCAAGGCCAATCCGCAGGACGCGTCCGCGACTGACGCCGCGCTGCTGGCGGACCATCGCGCCCAATTAGAGCGGCTGGAGCAGGCCGGCATCGACGTCCAGGACCGCGAGTCAGTAGACCCGCAAGGCCTCACCCTGGTCGAGCCCGGCCGCGGCATGGACCTGAGCTACGATGAGATTCTGCTGGTAGCCGAAAAGCTGGGCGTGGACTGCGCTGACAAGGTCTATCGCGGCTCCGACCGCTATCTGGAAAGCTACGACCAGCCGGTCGAGAGCGCCGCCGCAAGGCATCTGATCGAGATGGCGGGCGCGGCTTCGGCTGAGTCGCCGCTTTATGTACTGGCCATCGGCGCTCTCACCAACGTGGCCTCGGCCTTGCTGCTGGCGCCCGAGATCAGCGAGCGCATTGTGGTGGTTTGGACGGCCGGTTATCCCAGCACCGTCACCAATATCAGGCAGCCCTCATTTAACATGGAGCAGGACATGCTGGCTTCGCAGCTGCTATTCGATTGCGGCGCGCCGCTGGTCTATCTGCCCGGCTTTCACGTGGGCGCGCAACTGGGCTTGTCGCTGCCGGAGGTGGAGGCTTGGGTCAAGGGTCGCGGCGAAATCGGCGATTATCTTTACTGGCTCTATACCCATAATCCACATTTTCCGCTGAACGGCCTGACCGATCATTTCGCGCGCAGTTGGATCATCTGGGATTTGATTAACTTCGCCTGGCTGATCGAGCCGAGCTGGGCGCCGTCGCGCCTGATTGACGCGCCGTATTTGAGCGCCGATACGCGCTGGTATCGGCAGGCCGCGCCGCGGCATACCATCCGCGAGGCTCTGGATATCAACCGCGACGCCATCTATCGCGATTTCTTCCGCAAGCTGGCTGAGGCAGCCGGCCAGGGCCGCTCAGGTTACTAGCTCGACATCACGATAAGCGGGGATGCCCGCGTCGGCTAAGATGCGCTCGATCTCCGCGCAATCGCCCTCACTTAGCCGCCAATCAGCCGCCGCGACATTCTCCTCGAGCTCGCGCTGGTTGCGCATGCCGACCAGCGCGACGGTGACGCCGGGCCGGCCCAGCAGCCAGGCGATAGCCAACTGCGCTACCGACTTGCCATAATCGGCCGCCAACGCTTTCAGCCGCTCAACGGCGCCCAACTCTCTGAGGAAATGCTCGCGCTGGAACAGGGGCAAGCCAAAGGCATCGCCGCGGCTGCGCCAATCCCAATCGACGAAGCGCGTCTCCGGCGTAAAAGCGCCGCTGAGCAAGCCGAAAGCCAGCGTACCATAAGCCATGAAGCCGATGCCCTGCGCGCGGCAATAAGGCAGGACGGCTTTTTCCACGCGCCGGTCCAAGAGATGGTAGCCGACTTGATTGGCGGCCAGCTGCCCGTGCGCCTGGCAAGCCGCCAGCATGGACGCGCTGTAATTGGAGACGCCGAAATGGCGGATCTTGCCGGCGGCTTGCAACTGCTGCAGGCCGGCCAGAGTCTCTTCATGCGGCGTCTGATGGTCGTGAAAGTGGATCAGCAGCAGGTCGATGACGTCCGTTTCCAGGCGGCGCAGGCAGCCCTCGGCGTGCTCGATGATGTTGCCCGCTGACGAATCGCGCCTGTCGATCTTGACCTGGCCCGGGTGGTCGGGGTCGTCCTGGAAGGTGAAGCCGACCTTGGTGACCAGGATCACGTCTCGGCGGCGCGCGCCCAGGGCGCGGCTCAACAGCCGCTCCGAGTGATAGGGTCCGTAAGTCTCCGCGGTATCGAAGAGCGTGACGCCCTGGTCAATGGCGCTCTGCACGGCGCGAGTCGCCTCGCCGGCGTCGATATGCCCGTACTGACGCGCGCTCATCTCCCAGGCGCCAAAGCCAATGGCGGAGGCGTATAAATCGCTGTTGCCGAACTGACGCTGTTCCATTGCAGGTTTTTACTTTCTGTCACACTTTTGCTGCCGAGGGCGCCGAAGCGGCAAGCGTACACCGAGAAATGCCAGAAAAGTAGGGGGCGGCAAATTCTGCGGATATAATTCCCTTTCAAATTTGCACTTTGCGTGATGTGAAATCCTATGCTAGCAAGCGTCAGCAGATTGGAAGGGGCGTTCGCCTGCCGGTGAACCAAAACGGCAACCGCATACATGATGAACATCGCAATGTTCTAACTGTTTTGCAGAATTTACTTGATGTTACTTCTGTGTCTTTGTGGTGAATTTCGCGGGCGAGCCAAGGCTCGCCCCTACAAAGCTTCTGAGATAAACAAAAGGGCGACCCGACGGGTCGCCCCTACGATTTCTGAGGTTAAGCCGCCCTACCCCGCCCGAGCGTGAGCATCCATCGCCGCCACCGCCGCAATCGCCACGATATCCTCCACATCATCACCCGCTTGCAGGACGTGAACAGGCGCGCCCATGCCCAGCAGGATGGGCCCGATGGCTTCGGCCTGGGTCAGGCGCGAGAGCAGCTTGTAAGAGATATTGGCGGCGTCCAGATTGGGGAAGACGAGCACGTTGGCGTCGCGGACGCTGCTGAAGGGGTAGCGCTCTTTGATGATGTCGACCACGACGGCGGTATCGGCTTGCATCTCGCCGTCGACGGTGATGTCGGGGCGGCGTTGGCGGACGAGCTGCACGGCGCGGCGGACTTTGTTGCTGAGCGGGTGCGGCGTGGCGCCGAAGTTGGAGAAGGAGAGCATAGCCACGCGCGGTTCCAGCCCCAGGGTGAGGGCGAAATCATTGGCCAGGATGGCGATCTCTGACAGGGTTTCGGCGTCGGGGTCGATATTGACGGTGGCGTCGCTGAAGAGGTAGCTGCGGCCTTCAATGACCATCAGGTAGACGCCGGCGGCGCGGGTGGCGTTTTCGCGTGTGCCGAAGACTTGCAGAGCCGGGCGGATGACATCGGGATATTCGTAAGTCAGGCCGCTGACCATTGCATCGGCGTCGCCGGTTTTGACCATCAGCGAGGCGTAGTAATTGCGTTGCCGCACCAGCGAGCGGGCTTTGCCCAGGGTGACGCCTTTGCGCCGGCGCAATTGGTAGAGGTAATCGCGGTACTGATATTGATTATCGGCTTTATAGTGGTCGAAGCAGTTGGGGGCGTAATTCAAGCCCAGGTTGTCGATTGTTTGGCGGATGCGCTCGGGGCGGCCGAGCAGGATGGGTTCGCCGATGCCTTCATCGCGGACTTGCATGGCGGCGCGGATGATCTTGGGTTCTTCGCCTTCGGGGAAGACAATGCGCTGGTGCGCGCCGGCGCGGGCGCGGTTGACGATATTTTGGCGCACCTGGCGGCCGATGCCCTGGCGGCTGATGAGTTCCTGGCGGTATGCTTCCAGGTCAATCTGGCGGCGGGCGACGCCGGATTGCATGGCGGCTTCGGCGACGGCCGGCGCCACCCAGAGCAGCACACGCGGATCGAGCGGTTTGGGAATCAGGTAATCTTTGCCGAATTTGATTGACTCCTGCCCGTAAGCCAGCAGGACGCTGTCGGGCACGTCTTCGTGGGCCAGGGCGGCCAGGGCGCGGGCGGCGGCCATCTTCATCTCTTCGTTGATGCCGGTGGCGTAGACATCCAAGGCGCCGCGGAAGATGAAAGGGAAGCCGAGCACATTATTGACCTGATTGACATAGTCGCTGCGGCCGGTGCCGATGATGGCGTCAGGGCGGACTTCCAGCGCCAGCTCGGGCATGATCTCCGGGGTGGGATTGGCCAGCACAAAGAGCATGGGATTGGGCGCCATGCCCAGGATCATCTCTTGGGTGACCGAGCCAGCGATGGACAAGCCGACCAGCACATCAGCGCCTTGCAGGGCGTCGTGCAGGCTGCGGGCGTGGGTGGGGATGGCGAATTCGGTTTTGTGGATATTCATGTTGTCTTCGCGCTGATGGTGGATGACGCCGCGCGAATCGAGCATGAGGATATTTTCGCGGGCGACGCCCAGTGACTTGAAGAATTTGCCGGTGGCGATAGCGCTGGCGCCGGCGCCGTTGATGACGACCTTGACCGCTTCCATGCGCTTGCCGGTGACTTTCAGCGCGTTCAGCAGAGCCGCGCCCGAGATGATGGCGGTGCCGTGCTGGTCGTCATGAAAGACGGGAATATCGAGCTCTTCGATGAGACGCTCTTCGATTTCGAAGCATTCGGGCGCTTTGATATCTTCCAGGTTGATGCCGCCGAAAGTGGGCGCCAGCGCTTTGCAGACCTCGATGATTTCTTCGGCGCTTTGGGAGGTGATCTCAATATCGAAGACATCGACATCGGCGAACTTCTTGAAGAGTACGCCTTTGCCTTCCATAACTGGCTTGGAGGCCAGCGGGCCGCGGTCGCCCAAGCCGAGGATGGCGCTGCCGTTGGAGATGACGGCTACCAGGTTGGCGCGGGCGGTCATCTCGAAGACGGTCAGCGGGTCGCGGTCGATTTCTAACACGGCTTCGGCGACGCCCGGCGAATAAGCCAGGGAGAGATGCAGTTGGCTGTCCAGCGGTTTGGTGGGCGCGATCTGGATTTTGCCCGGTCGGCCGCGGCGATGGTAATCGAGAGCTTCCTGGCGCGTAAATGTGGCCATCGTCCGCTCCTCCTGATTTGACGATTGAGTCATCCCCGTATTTTACCGCAAGCCAGCATAAGCGCCGAAGCGAGCCGGGCGGATAGCCCAAAGCCAGCAATAAACGCTTTGCCAAAGGAAGCGCGCCAATACCAGGTAAGGCGCCCCGGGGAAGTTAGCTGGCATCTGGAACATAGCGAATCCAACATGATGGTATAGTTGAACACTACGCGCATGCATAAAGGCTGACGGTATGAATACATTCTCACTCTCTACGTTGCATAAAAGGCTATACCTGCTATCGCCGATACTTCGCTCGCGTATTGGCATCGCGCTTATTGTGCTGCTCACCGCTGGGGCAGCCCATGCCGCCGAAATCTATGTTGATGGCGTCGGCTGTCAACTGGCGGATGCGATAATCGCCGCGAATACCGACCAGGCGCTATATGGCTGCGCCGCCGGCGCCGGCGCTGACACATTGATACTGACGCGCGACATCAAATTGCAGCTGGGAGATTTGCCAACCATTACCAGCGACATCAGCATCGAATTTACTGACCTGGCGGCGCAAGACTGTGATAATACCACCGACGATCCGCCCGATGACCCGAATGACGACCCGCCGGGTGGTGATAACCCGCCCGGCGACCCCGACGATAACGAAGAGCCGCCGCCGGACAACGACGATCCGCCCAAAAACCCGCCCAGCGTTCCACCCGCCGACACCGCCACCGCCACCGCGCCGCCTACCGACACCGCCACCGCGCCGCCCACCAGTACCGCGCCGCCTACAGACACCGCCACCGCGCCGCCCACCAATACCGCGACACCGTTCGGCACGGCAACAAGTACGCCGACCGGCACAGCCACGCCGACCGGTACCACAAGCGTAACGCCGACTTTGCCGGGGACGTCCACCGGGACGCCCGGCGCAACCGTCGATCCCACAATTCCTGAATATTGCCTGCATACCGTTGCGCGCGACGAGACGCTATTCCGAATCGCGCTGCGCTATGAACTGACAGTCAGCCAGTTTTCCACCTTCAACAATTTGCAATCAGTGAACCGGCTGGACGTAGGGCAAGAACTGATCATCCCGTCAGAGGCTTGCATGCAGTATGTGCCGCGGAAAGGTTAAGCGCGGCGGCTTATCTTGCGGGTAGAGAACCTATTCCAGCTTGTCGCAGATTAAATCGGCGAAGTCGGCCGTGCTCATGCCGTTGACGCCGAGGATATCGGCGGTATAGTCGCCTTCGCTGAGGGCAGCGTTGACGGCGGCGTCGATTTTGTCAGCCGGGGCGGGCAGGCGCCAGTGATGCCGCAGCAGCATAGCCGCGCTGAGTATCACGGCGGTGGGATTGGCGATGCCCTGCCCAGCGATATCAGGCGCGGACCCGTGAACGGGCTCGGCCACGGCGACTTCTTCGCCCAGGTTGAGCGCCGGCGCCAGCCCCAGGCCGCCGCCCCAAGCCGCCGCCATGTCGGACAGGATGTCGCCATAGAGATTGGGCGTGAGTACGATATCGAAGCGGGTCGGCTCTTTGACCATCCAATAGGCGGCGGTGTCAACCAGCAGTTCGTCGGTTTCGATGTCGGGGTATTCCTTTGCGACTTCGTAGGCGACGCGGCGGAAGAGGCCGTCGGTTTGCGGCAAGACATTGCCTTTATGCACGATGGTCACGCAGCGGCGGCCTTCGGTCCTGGCCAGGCGGAAGGCGGTGTGAGCGATGCGCTCGGTGGCGTAACGGGTGATGCGTTTGGTGGCGGTGCCGGTATCGCCAGCGTCTTCGGTCTGCTCGTCGCCGACATAGAGATCTTCGGTATTTTCGCGCACGACAACCAGGTCGACGCCTGGACGCGCCGTGGGGACGGGCAGATAGCGCGTCGGCCGCAGATTGGCGTAGGTTTCCATAGAGCGGCGCAGTTTAACGATGGGCGAGGAGTAACCGGGCACTGGATACGAGGGCGAGCTGCAGGCGCCGAAGAGCACCGCTTTGGCGCTGAGGGCGGTGCTCACGGTTTCGGCAGGCAGCGCGTTGCCGGTGGCCTGGAAGGTTTCCCAGCCCGCTTCGGCTGTGACGACTTCAAGCTCAGGGATGAGGCGGCGCAATACGCGTATGGCGGCCGGCACCACCTCCCGCCCGATGCCGTCGCCTTCTATGACACATAACTTCACAGCAGTTTCTCCTCGTCACAGTTAGACGTCTTAACAGGCAGCCAGCGTCAGCCCATAGTTCATAAAGAAGTGTCTTTACCTGTCTGTAACGAGACTGCTATTCATTTCATCAGTTTATCTGACGCGCGGGCAGATTGTGACACAAGGCGGGCGCTTTGTCGAATTTTCCCTCGTGATTTGGTGTGATTTGGTAGGGGCGACACTGTGTGTCGCCCGCAGACTCAGGACTATAGCATCGGGTGATTCACAGAATCGCCCCTGCGGTGTTCCATTGCCGGTCGCATTACCTAAAGGAATTCATATTCCACTTTTGGGCGGTATGGCGTAAAATCATCGGTTCATTGGAAGGAAGACGCGCCTTTGACGGATCTCAAGCCATGTGTGCGCTGTGAGCAAGAATTGCCTCCGGCTGCGTTTACAGACGCGGAGAATATGTTTTGCAAGCATTGCTCGGAAGAGATTGTGGCGATTGTGCGCAGCAAGTACAGCGCGATTGAAGCGGCGCATTTTCGCGCCAAGCTGCGGCGGCGTTCGCGCGATGCGATGGAGGAGCTGCGGCGCAAGCTGAGTTAGTCAGACGTAAGTCAGCAATAGACTGGTTTATTCACCACAGAGACACAGAGATTGCTTTGAAATATAGCGTGGGCGACCCAGGGTCGCCCTTACATTTTGGCGGATAGGTCAGTTGGAGGGGCGGCCGGCGTAGCGGTTGAAGCCCATGACGTCTTTGCCTTTGGCGAGGATAGCGGTGTGCCCGGCGTGGAGCGGGGAGTCTTCCTGGGATATGCGCGCGATGGGTACAGTCACGCGGATGGACATGCCGAGGCGCCGTTTGTCCGATGTGTTTTTGCTGGAGCGGTGCAGTGTACGTTCGCTGAAGATGAAGAATTCGCCCGGCTGCAATTCCATATTGACCGCGCCGGAGGCGTCAAAGGAGTCCGGGTTAGCCATTTTGCCAAACGCTACACCTTCTGGCGAGCGTGTATGCGGAAGCGATTGTCGATGCGAGCCGGGGATTATTTGTACGCAGGAATTCTCGACCGTGGCCCGGTCGATGGCGATCCAGGCGGAAGTGTTTACGGGCGGCTCGAGCGGCCAGAAGTTGATGTCCTGATGCCAGGGAATTTCGGCGCCGCCCGGCGCTTTGTTCCAGAAGTTGGTGGCCCAGACGACCAAATCCGGCCCCAGGATGCCGGCGATGCGGTCGATGATAGCGGGATTGGTGGCGAGGTCGTAGACGACAGGCTGATCCATGTGGCGGGATTGGCCGCGCGAACGAGGGTTGGGACCGTCACTGGTCAAGACGTCAGTTTCGATGCGGCGGCGGATCTCGCCCATTTCAGCGGACGGCATGGCGGCGTAGGGGCCGAGGTAGCCATTTTCGAAGAAGAAGTCGACTTCGGCGCGGGATAGCGTGATATTATGTTTCCTCGTTAACATGTACATCCTCCGAACACGAGAAAGTTCGCGGCTAAAACTGCTGAGAAGCTATAGACGTCGCGATATGATAGGCTAAGATTGGCGGAACTGCGTTGCCGACTTGCGTAAACTGCCTTCCCAATGGACCTGAAAACACATAGTCGTCCGGAAATGTTTGCAGCCTGGCGCTTTCTCGAACCGCAAGAGTGCGAGGAATGTGTGGATGTAAGTGTGAGCGTCCTCCTCCCTTCGTGCCTCCAGCTATCACAGTCTTTGAAGGTGCATTGGGGTTTAGTCTGTCTACGCGTCCCAGCTTATCGCGTTGACCGTATGCGAGTCGCATATATCGCTCTATTGACGCGGCCTTATGTTCCCGCGTGACGTAGTTGGGAAGAACCGCCAAGTCTCCTTCCAGTGCGCTTCCAGATGTAATCCAAGAACTTGCTGGTTCTGGAAACTCAAAGTCATTCAAACCACGCCAACCTACAACGAACACTCGCTGTCTGTCTTGAGGAACGAGATAACTACTCGCGTTCAAGACAGTCGGTGGCGTCACGCTATATCCATTCTGTCGAAGCCATTGAAGGGCAACTTCCAGTTGACTTCCCCCGTCTACCGTGAGTATTCCGGGAACATTCTCTATTAGGAACACTCGCGGTCTAAAATGCGTTATGAGGCGAATGTAATCGTAGAGAAGGGTTCCGTTCTCGGTATGATTAAAACCAATGCGTTTGAAATTATCCCCCCATTTTGCAAACCGTTGATTAGCAGCAATACTGAAAGGCTGACAGGGCGGACCACCAACAAACACACCCTCGAATTCTGGCGAAACATTCAACTCTTCAAGACATCTGGCTACTGCGTCAAAATGTCGCAGGTCTCCGTTCTCTTTCCCAGCAAATACCTTCCAATCCGGGCGATTGAACTTCAGTGTCTTACAAAAGAGTTCTTCAATGTCAAAAGAGGCAATATGACAAAAACCTGCCCTCTCAAAGCCCAAGTCCATTCCGCCAGCACCAGAGAAGAAACTGACATAGGGAATACGATGATCTTGCTGTTCAAATTCATCTAGATGTCTAAACGGTTGTGACTCAAGCGGACGCTGATGTCCATTTCTCACATAGCGTAAGTCATCATAGGTCAGACTTTCCTGATCAAGCAAAGTACTCAACTCAATACCTTCTTGAAGGCAGGTAAGAATTAGTTTATATTGTTTGTCAATGGACAATTTACTCTTCATGTCTACCCAAGCCATAGCTGTTGTTTTGCTTCATTGTATACGTTGTAAGCCTCTGCTCGGTTGGTGAAGTCATCAACTTGCTGATTCTTTAGCCAATTTCTGTAGTAAACATGTACACCTCGATGACAACTCGGACAAAGTGCAACGATATCGTTTAGAGATGTCTTTAGTCGCTTGATTTCTAGTGACGAAGCGAGAGGTAAAAGATGATGAATCTCGATGAGGTCTTTTGTCCAAGGATATCTCTTATCATTATCAACTTTGCACATGTCACAAAGGATCGGGCGAGGTTCCTTTTGCAAAAAGTGATTTCGCAGCTTTGCGCTACGTTCAAGTCGAAGATGAGTTGTTCGTACTCGTTTACCCTCTGTAAACATCAGATCAGCATGTGTTTCTCGACTTACACCGCCCACAACGTGAATATCGTGCTGATCAACTGTCGTCAACGCTATAACTGATGCATCAGCATTTGTTTGCAGTCCCATCTCGACTGGCGTTGCAACCTTTAGAATGGTCGACAATACACCTGCATCTTCAATGTCAATGTGTAATGTAGAATTTATCCAAGTAAGAAAGCTAGCTTGACTCAAGAATATCATCAGTTCCCGTACTTGCCTACCTTCATCACCGATAGGCTTGCGATTTGACACCGGCAATGTGAGATAAAACTCTTCATTCTCATAACCTGTTACACGATTGCCAATTAGCAGTGAAAAAACGTCTTCATATGTTATTGAAGCGTCTCCTAACTGCTTGTAGCGAGCAAGCAATAGCTTGATAATTGCACACATAGGATAAATCCGGTTGTCCGAGATGTGAAAATCGCTAAACGCTGGAAAGGGATACGAAAACCGCGGGATAAGAAACGATAAATACTCATCAACTTCCCAACGTGATTCCGGATCGCTTTCAATCAGCTTTCGGCAAACATCCGTCGTTATCAGGCGATTGTCGACCCGTGCAGCCAGGAAGCAACAGCTAAAGGTTCGGCTATAGTTGCGCCAAACTTTGTAGTGAGCGGGCTTGAAAGGAAGTCCTGTGTAAGCCATTAAGGTAGCGCGAATGTGATTTTCTGCGTCGAACGACATGTTGTCAAGTTCGGCGAGCGCATACGCAATGTTGCGGATATTTGTAAAGCGACTGTAATCTAGGCGTCCTTGATCCCATCTCCACTTCAAGTCCACGTTTCGTTCCTATGTCGCTTTCATTTGAACGTTTATAGTTACACTTCGTCACATTTATGTAACTATACTGCCAGTGGCGGTCTTTGTCACCAGCAGGCGCCGGGGGAAGGCATCGCGGATTTCGTCAATGTGGGTGATGACCAGGATGAGGTCGAAATCACCTCTGATAGTCTTGATGGCGTCCAGCATTCGGGATCGGCCGGCTTCGTCCTGGGAGCCGAAACCTTCATCAATGAAGAGCGCGCGCAGTTGCGCGCCGGCGCGCCGGGCGAGTAATTTTGAGAGCGCGATGCGGATGGCGAAGTTGATGCGGAAGGCTTCGCCGCCGCTGAAGAGTTCGTAGGGGCGCGCGCCCAATTCGTCAGCGACAGCAATGTCGAGCGTCTCAGCCAAGTTGCCGTCGAGCTGTTCGCGCTGGGTGCTGAAGCGCAGATTCATACGTCCGTCGGTCATCCGCGCGAGCAGGTCGTTGGCTTGCGTCTCAAGTTCCGGGATGACGGTTTCGATGATCATAGCCGGCAGGCCTTGCTTGCCGAAGGCTGCGCGCAAATCGCTGACCAGGCTCATTTGGGCTTCCAGGTCAGCAAGCCGCTTGCTCAGGCGCGTCTTGCTTTCGCGGCCGGAGGCAATCGCGTTAAGCTCCTGCTTGCTGATGGCAATGCGTTCGCGCAGGCGCTGCGCTTGGCTTCGGCGGTCTTCGAGGGCTTGGCGGCTCTCGTTTTCATGCGCCAATTTCGCCGACAGCGTCGCTATCAGGTCAGCAAGCGCAGCCAGCTTGTTCTCGTCCGCAGCCAGGGCTTGGCGCGCTTTCATCAGACGCTGGGCAGTGTTGCCGCGGCTGCGCTGGGCATCGGGCAGGTTGGCTTGAGCGAATTCCAGTTGGCTGTGCCGGCTATCGAAGTCGGCGAAAGCCTCGAGCTGCGATTTGATGTCGGCGTAGGCAGCGGTATCGGCTTGGGTCTGCTGTTTGAGCGCTTCCAGTTGCGCTCGGACTTCATGACCATAGTCATTATTAGTCAGCCGCGCTTCGATTTGCGCGAGCGTTGCCGCCTCCAACTTCAAGGCGTCGGCGGCTTTTTGGGCTTTGCGGTTTTGTTCGCCGGCGGCGCCCACTTGCTGCTGGAGCGCGGGCAGGTCTTTCAGTTGCAGCGCCCAGGCAGCCAACTGCTCATCAAGCGACCGGCGTTGCTCATCAATTTCGCGGGTCCGGCGGGCGCAATCGCGGTAGCGCTCGCGCAGGCTGTCGCGCTCGGCGCGCAACTGCGTCAGGGTCTGGTCGCGATGCGCTTCGGTCAGCGCTTGCCCACAGAGCGGGCAGGCGGGGCCTTCCAGCTTTCCCAGCTGATCAAGCCGCTGGTTAAGCACCCGGCCCTGCGCTTCGAGGCTATCCATGCGCGCCGCAAACTTGGCTCGCTGCCCGGTCAGCTTCTGTCGGTTTTTGTGGGCTGCCCCGCGCCGGGCGTCGAGCGCTTCCAGGGCTTGCAGCTCGCTGCGCAAAGCCGCCACATCCGTCTCGGCGGCCTCATCCAGCGCAGTCTGCAAGCCGGTGATTCGCTCGCCTAGGACTTGTGCTTCGCGCGTCAACTCGGCGCGCTGGTCGGCCAGCTTCCGCTCCAGCTCGTGAATCCGCCGGTCGAGCTCTTGACGGCGAGCCAGGTGCTGAATGACCTGGTCCTGATTTTCGCGGGCCGCGACCAACTGTTGATAGCCGACTTCAATGGACTCGCCTTGCTCGATGGCGCGCTGAAACTCGGCGATCTTGTCGTCTTGTCGCTCGATTTCGGCTTGAGCCGCTTCAATGTCGGCGCGGAGACTGCCGATGCGGCGCTCGGTCTCGGACTTGTTCGCGCGCGCCTGGCGCAGCTGTTCGGCTGCGTTCGATACTTGCGCGTAGACTTGCCCGGCTTGATCGAGCTGGGTTTGCGCGTCCTCCAGCGCTGCTGTCAGCCCGTCCAATTCAGTTCGCAGTGGCGGCTCGCGCTTGGTTTCGTCGTTGATTCGGTCGATGTCGTGGCGCAAGATATCGGCCTGCGAGCTGAGCGCGGCCAGTCGCTGTTTCGTCTCATTTTCATATTGGGTCCAGCGCTCCAAACCCAGAATATCGGACAAGACAGCTTTGCGCTCGCTCGCGGTTTTGGTGGTGAAGGCGTCGGCGCTGCCTTGCTGCAGGAAAGCCGAATGCACGAAGGTCTCGTAGTCAAGGCGCAGCAGGTCCTTGATTTGCTCTTGCGTACTGCGGATGCCGCCGCGGTTGATGATACGCGGCGATGAACGCTCGCCCCAGGCCAGCAGGTCAAGGACGCCGCGGCTGCCGCGCCCGGCGCGCGCCCTTCGCCGGCTGACGCGATAGCGCGCGCCGTCTTGCAGGAAATCAAGCTGCACCTGCATGTCGTCCTGGCCCAGGTGGATCAGTTCCTGGTCGCGTTTGGCGCGGGCGCGGCCCCACAGCGCCCAGGTGATTGCGTCCAAAATCGACGACTTGCCGACGCCGTTGTCGCCGGAGAGGCAGGCCAGGTCAAGCCCGTCGAAGCTGATGGGCTGCGGCGCGCGGAAGGCCAGAAAGTTGCGCATTTCCAGACGGATTGGGAGCATCGCTTGCCTCTGTTGCCGGTTGCGCCAGGGCGCGCTGCTGAGTGTAGCACAAGCCGCCCGTCGGATTCAGCGTCGGCAGCAACGGAGTGAAAATTATCAAAAGTATATTGCTGCGGACGAACGCTCCGCAAGATAATTCACCACAGAGACACAGAGCGCACAGAGGGATTTTGCTGACCGCCGCTGGTATAATAATGGTCGCCGAATGATGAGACATAAACGATGCTGGCAGCGCTCTACGATGGCAAGTGCGTGATCTGCCGGTCGACCTGCGACGCGATGCGTTCGCTGGATTGGCTGAAGCGGATCGAATTCGTCGATCTGCATAATGACGCTGCGTGGCAGGACCGCTATCCGAAGCTGGCGCTTGAGCGGCTGATGGCCGAGATCCACGTCATTGACGAGGCCGGGCGTGTATTCGCGGGTTTCGCGGGCTCGCGGCGCATGCTCAGGGAAGTACCGCTGGGCGCGCCGCTGTGGCTCTTGTTTCAACTGCCGGGCATGGAGCGTATCGGGCGGCGAGCCTACCGTTTCATCGCCCGGCGGCGATACCGGGTCAACGAGCTGCTGGGCAAGGCGCCGAGCGATTGCGGCGATGGCGGGTGCGAACTGCTGAATTAAACGTCCTTCAATCCCTGGCCGGAATCCAGTAGCGCCGCGTCAAGACCGCGCGGTCATTATCAATCTTGTCTTTTAATTGGCCGCCATTGGCCTCGATGATTTTGCAGGAGCCGATGTTGTCGTCGTCGCAGGTGATGAGAATATCGCCGATGCCCAGCTTGCGCGCTTCGTCGATTCCCAGCTTGCAGATCAATTTGCCGTAGCCCTTGCGCCGTTCCGTCGGGCGGATTTTGTAGCCGATGTGCCCGCCAAAGCGTTCCAGCGCCGGGTTTAGATGATGTCGCACATCGACATCGCCGAGATAGCGGTCGCTATGGCTGATCAGCCAGAAGCGCGTAGCCGGCGCCAAGCCCGCCAGCGGGTCGGTTTCCGCTTGCTGCAGGACGCGCAGGTATTCGTCAAAGCGCTGCCGCAGAATCTCGGGATGCCAGCTTACCGCGCGCTTTTCACGGATGAATTCCCATACCCCGTTGATATAGCTGGCTCGGAAGCGCCGGTGCGGGCGGGTGAGGCGGGCTGCGCGCTGGGTCATGCTCTGGATCGCCGTGCGTTAGCGGGCAAAGCTAAATTCCAGGGGGAGTGGCTAACATGGTGGATATCTCCTGAATGCCGAGCTTGGCACAGGTTAATTCACCACAGAGGGGCACGTAGACACTGCCCTCCGGCACGGAGTTTCTTCTTTGGGTCGAAGGGAAACCGCATCCACTACAATAGCCACTCCCATTCCAGGTCCTATACTGCGGGGCGAGCCACCGGCTCGCCTGTACACACGCTGCCAGCGGAGCGGACCATACAATCAAGGTCGAGCTGGCAGGCGCTGAGCGGACGGCAGGGCTTACGAGCGCCGGTTGGTCATGGCTGCGCGGTCGGGAGTTTAGGCAGCTTTTGGCGCCTGGTCGGCCGCTTCATTAGCTTGTTCATCGGCAGCGCCAACTTCGGCCTCGTCTTCGGGGTTGTCTTTGTCTTCCCAGCTGATGATCCAAATACAAGCGCCGGCGACCAAAACGGTGGCGACGATCAGCGCCAGCCACTGTGAGGGAAGGAGCCCGACGTTGCGGGCTTCATACACCAGCAGCGCCACCATGCCGCCGGCCAGAACGACCCAGGCGCTGATGCGCGGATGCCGCAGCACCCATTTGACGGCGGGGTTATTTTCCATAATTCCGGATCCCTGACTTTCGGACGCTGCCACAAGTATAGTCCCGCAGTCGCCGCCAGGACAAGTGGAATTCAGCGCGGGACGGATTCAAAACAAACGCTGATGAATCACGTATACCGAGTGAGGGATTGAGGAGCGGAGCGCATGAGCAAAGAACGACGAAAAGTTGAGTGGTCGCTGGATTTTGAGCATTTGAAGCTGCGGGCCGGTCAGATGGTCAGCGACGCCATGGGCGGCGCCGCGGAAACAAAAACGGCATCGCTGCGGGAAGCGCTTAAGGGCGCGACTTCCGCGACGATTGAGATTGCCTTTTCAGTGGGCAAAGCCAGCATCAAAGCGCTTGAAGCGCAGTCGCCCAACCTGTTTGAGGCTGAGCTGACGTATGTGGGCGAATACGAATTTGAGGTGAGCGGCGGTGCCGAGCGGGTCATCAGGCTGCGGCAGAAAAGCAGCTCAACCAGCGATTTCGGCGCGCTGGCGGGCAAGGCTCAGGATTTGCGCTGGGATATCGCTTTGGCGCGGAATCTGCCCTTGCGACTGCGGGTGGCCGGGGGGGTGGGCGAGGCGACGCTTGACCTGAGCGGATTAAATATCGACGCCCTGCAGTTGGATACGGGAGTGGGCAAGGCGCTGGCGACGCTGCCGGCGCAGGCAGGTCCGCTGGTCGCGGAGATTCGCGGCGGCGTCGGAGCGACGGAGCTGGCGATTCCTGCGGACGCCCGCGGCAAACTCGACATCAAAGGCGGTTTGGGCAGCTTCAAAGTACGGAGCGCGGAAAATAGCGCGCTACGCGTCGAGGCGACCTTGGGTTTGGGCGCTATTCATCTACCGGAGCGCTTCGCGCGAGCAAGCGCCGAGAAAAAGGCGCGATCGCTGCGCGTATGGCAGACGGCCGATTATTCGGACGCGGTCCAAGGGATGCTGATTACTTACAGCGGCGGTGTGGGGCGCTTTGATTTGGAGACTGCGGACTAAAGCTCAATTGCGCAATTGCGCGATTGGCTGCAACTAGGCCGATTCCGATTCGTCGACAGGCGTATCCGGCTCGTCGCGCTGAATCATTCGGTGCAGCATACCCATCAGTTGGCTGTTAGCCTTTTCCACGGTGGTTTCGGCGCAGATGACAGCGATTTCGTGGCTGAGCATCTTTATCAGGTTGCTCTTCATCTTAAGTTCAACCGAGGTGAGCTTGTCGTTTTGCTCGCGCCAGTAGAGATCGCGCAGCGCTTTGGCCATCGCTTCCGGTTCGCGGGTTTGGATTTGCTTTTGGATCTTGGCCTGTCGCGACCTGTAGTCGTCCGATAATTCGGCCGGCGGCAGCGCAAAAACTTCTTCAATGATGGTCAAGTCTTCAATGGCCGGGCGAATATTCATGTCGTTCGCGGTTTCAACCGGGATCATGACTTCGCCGCGGTTGCCCACCAGCACAACGACATGATAAGAGCGCGTCTTGCCCTTGAAAGTGAGTTGCTTTTTCCCGACTATCGTGCCGGCGCCATAGCGAGGATGAATAATCTGGTCGCCACTGGAATACATAAGACTTCTCCGGTCTCTAGTTCTTGACAATACTACGTGTCCGCGCAGCCCCCTGTTTCTGTATACAACAGCAGTGACCGACTTTTCTTAATTGGCGGGAAATTCGCAGGGTACAGCAAAAGCCGCAGGCATCTGTCGAGCGCGGGGAGACGCAAAGGGGGCAGGCACACGTTCCTGCTCGAATTCACATCATTGATACCAGGAATGAAAGGAGGGATTGGCGATTTATGACGAAATGAAATAGCGTTTTTTACTGTCAGGTTTGTATTCACGCAGCGAGTTTAGCACAGTGCCCGCTGTTTTTCAAGCCTTGCGCCGGCGCATGACTGAGCAATCGCACCAGAATCAGATTATGTCGATTGCAACAAAATTCTAGCGATTTGTAAGGCTTGTCCGGTACTGTGTTTGGTTTTCTCAACGGAAATGGAAAGAAGGTGCTAATTTAGAGTAAGTGCCACACTCTCACATAAGGAGCTTACTCATGGATTTAGACACCTTCTTGACCACATTATACGTGTTAGTGGACGATTGGTACAAAGGTGAAATAAGCGCTCGATTCAAGCGTCACGCGGGTCCGGCTTTGCAAATGAGTGATAGCGAAGTGTTGACAGTTGCGATTGCAGGGCAGTGGAGAGTGGGTGTGCCTTGGCGGTCTGAACGCGGCATTGTTCGTTATATGCTGAAACATGGTCGCTCATGGTTTCCAAGCATGCTTAAGCGCAGTCAGTTTAATCAGCGGGTGCGAGATCTGTGGGCTGCTTTTGTATGCTTGCAGCAGGAGCTGGCGCAGATGCTCTGCAGTACCAGCACTTTGTACGAGGTGGTGGATTGTACGCCCGTGCCGCATTGTAGCCTGGGGCAAGCCATCAGCCATGATCGCCATTGGCTCTTTGGAAAGAAAGGCCACGGCGGCAATCATGGCGGCTGGTATCACGGAGAGCAACAGTTGCTCTGCGCCAGCGATAGCGGCGTCATCACCGGCTGGATGCTCGGTCTGGCAAACTTTGATGACCGCTGGCTGATGGAAGCGCTTGTGAGCAGTCGCCAGGGATGCAAGCGTGTGATGGGAATCGAATTGCCCAAGCATAGAACGTATAAAACTCGCGGAATCCCTAGTCCTGAATCCATCAGCCCCGCCTTGTGCGCCGGCGTAAATCGCGGCATGACCTATCTCGCCGATGGCGGATTTGCTGGCCCGCGTTGGATTAAGCATTGGCGACGGGAATATGGCGCCGCCGTTATCGCGCCACTAGCGAGCGACATCAAAGGAGACAAGCCCGGCAAGCTTAAGACCTGGCTGCGAAAACACAGACAAATCATCGAAACCGTGATCGCCAGGCTCACCGAATGCTTCGGGCTGCATCGCGTCAATGCCCACAGTGAACTCGG
>JAJDXR010000070.1 GCA_022823165.1 Anaerolineae bacterium
TAGTCGAAAGTTGTAGGGGCGAGCCTTGGCTCGCCCACACAAACACAAAAATTCGCTATTTTGTGATGATTAACCTATATTCTCATTATTTACTCGCACTTACATCTGTGTCTCTGTGGTGAATTAACCTGTGCCAAGCTCGGCATTCAGGAAATATCCACTATGTTAGCCACTCCCAATGTGCCGTGCCAGCGCTTGGTTTGACAGGTTACTGTGGATGAAGTACATTTGCAGGCATCATTCGACCGGGCGCGAGGAAACGCGGGCTGGCGGTTGTGATGGCAGCGGGCGCTGGCGCAGCCTGTGGTCGAAGGATTTTTGACTGTCCGGCACAGTATTGCAGGGAGGATTCGGTCGATAAATTGAACTACGAACAGAATGTAAACATGCAATGTAACAGTCAGTGAAAGGAAGAAATAATGAAGCTGTATAAATCAGTAGCGCCTCTGCTGCTGATCGTAGCGCTGATCGTCGGCATGGGCATTGCGACAACCGCCCAAATGTCGGAATCGGTGCTGCGCTCAGCGCATGACGCCGAGTGGACCGGGCTGGATCCGCATGTCGCCAGCACCGTATCAAGTTTTCATGTGCTGGCAAACGTGGTCGAGTCGCTTACCACCAACAACGACAATCTGGAGTTGATGCCGCTGCTGGCTACCGATTGGTCGCAGTCGGACGATGGCTCGACCTGGACCTTTAACCTGCGCGAAGGCGTGAGGTTCTCCAACGGCGAAGAGATGACCTCCGAGCATGTGGTCTTCTCGATGAATCGCATCCTTGATCCCGACACCGGTTCAGGCCGTGTGGCGTCGGTCGGCGGAGCGGGCGCCGTTTGGGAGGCCATGGGCGACTATGCCGTCTCCGTTACTACGCCGGAGCCGAACGCGATTCTGCCGATTCTGCTCTCGAGCCGGGCTACGGCTATCGTGCATCCCGACAGCGTCGATGAGAATGGCGTGATCGTCGTGCCCATCGGCACCGGTCCCTTCACCGTGCAAGACCTGGACGGCACAATCAGCATGACCTTAGCCAAGAGCGAAGACTATTGGCAAGAGGGCTTGCCTTTGCTGGACGCTGTTGAAATCACGGTCATTCAGGAAGACGCGGCTCGTGAAGCGGCGCTGCTGGGCGGCGAAGTCGACTTCGTCACCAGCGTCGCCCGCCAAGCCGTGCAGGCTCTGCAAGACAATCCCGAAGTGAACGTATTGGTGTCCCCGGCGCTGGCTTACAAATACATCGGCTTGAACTTGCAGCGCGAGCCTTTTGACGATGTGCGCGTGCGCCAGGCAATCGCCTACGCCATCAACCGCGACGATCTATGCGCGGCCGGCGACTTCGGCTTGTGCACGCCGCTCTATGGCGGGCCAATCGATACCGCCAGCCCCTGGCACTTCGAATACGCGCCCTATTCGCAGGATCTCGACAAAGCCAAAGCGCTGCTGGCGGAAGCCGGCTATGCCGACGGCTTCGAGATGGAGCTGATGCCAACATCGACCTATCAGGACACCGTGCGCCAGGCGCAGGTCTTGCAGGCGCAGCTGGGCGCCATCGGCATCCGCACGACCATCAACGCGCCGGAATGGGCTGAGTGGCTCGAGCTTGAAGGCAACTTCCGCTACGACGGCTACATCTGCAGTTGGAACGGTCTGATTGATGTCGAGCAGTACTACTATCTGCAGCATCGCACCGATGAAGTATTCAACTTCACCGGCTACAGCGACCCGGCTTTCGACGCCTTGGTCGAGCAGGGCCGTCAGATCGCCGACTTTGACGAGCGCTACGCCATCTACGAGCAAGCCAACCAGATTCTGGTTGACGCGGTACCCTACGTGTACTTCTACAATCCGGCTTTCGTACGGGCGATGAGCCCGAGCGTTCAGGGCTACGTCTTGCGCCCCGACAACAACAATCTCTACATGAATACCTGGGTCGAAGGCTAGCTGCCGCGTGGGCGGGTTGGCGCCGCCAGCCCGCCCCCACACAAATTTTCCCCCGACCAGGGCATAGCGCTGAAAGGCCTGAGCGGCTTGAACTATCAGTACGTTTTACAGCGACTGTTCACCGCACTGATAGTCGTGCTGGGCGTTACCTTTGTGGTCTTTATGATCATGCAAATCGTGCCCGGCGATCCGGCCCGCGTCGTGCTGGGACCTTACGCCAGCGATGAGTCGGTCGCGGGCTTGCGCGAACGCCTGGGGCTGAATCGGCCCTTCTTCGTGCAGTATGCGTCCTGGCTGGGCGGGGTCCTGCAAGGAGACTTCGGCCAGAGCCTGCTCAACGGGCAGGAAGTGGCGCCGCAACTTTGGGGCCGGGTTGGTCCCTCATTTGAGCTGGCGATGGTGTCGCTATTCGTCGGTTTGGCTATCGCCTTTCCTGTCGGCATGATATCGGCGCTGAAGCCCGGCAGCGCAATCGACGTCGTGGCCACGCTCTTCAGCCAAATCGGCGTATCCGTGCCCACATTCTGGATGGGCATCTTGCTGGTGATTGTCTTCGCGCTGAATCTGGGTGTGTTGCCCCCCAGCGGCTATACGCCCATCACCGAAGATCCGGGCGACTGGCTGGCGCATATCGTTTTGCCCGCTTTCACCGCCGGCTTCGTCAGCGCCTCGATTCAGACGCGCTTCATTCGCAGCGCCATGCTGGATGTCTTGAGCGCCAACTACGTCCAGACCGCGCGCGCCAAAGGCTTGGCGGAGCGAAAAGTGATTGTCAATCATGCCCTCCGCAACGCGCTCATCAATATCGTGACGATTATTGGCTTGCAGATCACCGCCTTATTCAGCGGCATCGTCATCGTCGAAGTGGTATTTTCCTGGCCCGGTTTGGGCCGGCTGGCGCTCAACGCTGTGCTTGAGCGGGATTATCCGCTGCTGCAAGGCGCCGTCTTCTTTGTGGCCGTGATGGTGACGGTTGTGAATCTCTTTATAGATCTGCTGTATTTCTTTCTCGATCCGCGAATTGAATTTGCCTAGGGCGCCGGCGCGATGGCAATGGAGAAGCCGCAATCGGCGCGAAAGCGCAAGCAGACCAACGAAAGTCCGGGACCGGCCAACACCCTGTGGCGCGATGCCGGCCGGCGCTTGCTGCGGCATCGCCTGGCGATGTTTGGCGCCCTGGTGCTGCTGATCGTATTGGTGATGGGCATCTTCGGTCCCGCCATTACACCCTACGACCCGAACGGCATGGATTTCGCCAACCGCTTCGCTGATCCATCGTTCTCCCATCCCATGGGCACCGACGACTTCGGCCGCGATATTTTTTCGCGCATCATCATCGGCGCGCGCGTGTCCCTGCAGGTTGGCTTCGTGGCCGTGAGCGTCGCCACTATCATCGGCACTGGATTGGGCTTGATCGCCGGTTACGGCTCGCGCCTGACCGACGAAGTCATCATGCGGGCTATGGATGTGCTCTACGCCTTCCCGGCGATTTTGCTGGCGATTGCTATCATGGCGGCGCTTGGCAAAGGCATCGGCAACGCCATGATCGCCATCGGCCTGGTTTATATTCCTATATTCGCCCGCATCGCGCGCGCGGCCGTACTGGGCATTCGCAACGAAGAGTTCATCATCGCGGCCAAAGCCATGGGCGCCGGCGACGCGCGGATACTCATTTCGCATGTCCTGCCCAATGTGCTATCGCCGATCATTGTCGAGATCACGCTTAGCCTGGCATTCGCCATCCTGGCGGAGGCGTCGCTGAGTTTCTTCGGCCTTGGTACACAACCGCCCGATCCAAGTTGGGGGCGCATGCTCTCGGAAGGCCGCGATTTCTTCCGCCAATCGGGCTGGATGGGCGTATTCCCGGGCCTGGCGATCTTCTTTACGGTCATGGGTTTTAACTTCCTGGGCGACGGGCTGCGCGATGCGCTTGATCCCAAGCTGAGGCGTTAGGTCGGCGCGGTGAACTTGACCTTATCTTGGCAGCGCTTGCTCGGCACAGCGATTCTGTCAGCCAGCGCGCTTTTGCTGGAAATCTCCTTGACCCGGCTATTCTCCGTCCTGTATTTTCCACCTTATGTCTACTTCATCATTTCGGTGTCGATACTTGGCATCGGCATCGGCGCGGCGCTGCCGGCCATCCGCCCGGCGCTGGCTGCTGAAAGCCACCTGACGCGCTATTGTATCGGCGCCGCCGCTGCAACCCTGTGCTTGCTGGTTGTGGCGATTCTGGGTCCCGCCTCCCGCATTCAATTGCCCTTGTTCGCGCTGCTGGCGCTGACTTTCGTATTTTTTGGTCTGACGATTGCTGCTATATTCAGCTTGTATCCGGGCGGGGGCCGAACCCTGTACATGGCGGACTTGCTCGGCGCGGGACTGGGCGCGCTGCTGGCGATCCCGCTGCTGAATCAATTTGGCGCGGTCAATGCTGTGCTGGTGGCAGCCTTGGGTTTCTCTCTCGCCGGCATCTATTACGCGGCGGGACGCAGCGCGCTGATTTCAATGGCGGCGCTGGCAATTTCTGCTTTGCTATTCGCGGCCAACGCGGCGACGGCAGAATTACAAGTCGATATGGCGACCGTCACCAGCGAGAAGCCGATCGTCGCCGCCTTAAAAGCAGGCGGAGAAATCCTGGAGAGCAAGTGGGATTCATTCGCTCGCACTGATTTGCTTGATCCTGGCGGCGGCAAGCCCCTGCGCATCTATGTGGATGGCGGCGCCGCGTCCATCATGCCCGGCCAGTCTTTCGCCGGCGAGTTGCTGCGAGACATTGGCTTCTTCCCCTTCGCCACGGAACAGCCGGAGCGCGTCTTCATTCTGGGTCCCGGCGCTGGGCTGGATGTGTTCTTCGCCCAACAGGCTCGCTCCAAGACAGTCACAGCGGTGGAGGTCAATCGCGCGGCTGTAGCGCTGGTGGACGAGTGGCGCGCTTACAATGGCGGCCTTTATGCGTCGCCCAATGTCAGGGTGATTATAGATGACGCCAGGAGCGCGCTGCGGCGATCATCCGGCGAATATGATCTCATTTACCTGTCGCAAGTAGTAACCTTGGCGGCGGAGCGCGGCGGCTACGCGCTCTCGGAGAACGCAATCTACACCGTAGACGCCTTCGCCGAGTATCTGTCGCATTTGGCCGAGGGCGGGCAAATTGCGCTGAAACTCTACGATGAAGTTACCTTGACGCGCGCCCTGTCCACAGCGCTGGCTGCCTTGCGGCTGCAAGGCTTGAATGATCAAGCGGCGCTGACTCACCTGATGGCTTTTGTGGACGGACGCAGCAGTCCGCCGCTGCCGCTGCTCTTGATCGGCAAGTCCCCCTTTGACGAAGAGGATTCGCTGGTGCTGGGCGCGATCGCCCGTGATGTTGGTTTTACCCCGCTACTGCTGCCCCATGTGCTGGCGCAGGCGCCCTTGGATCAGGTAGCTAGCGGCGAGCAAGTCTTTGACGCCGTCATCGCCGCGTCTGACGCCGACCTGTCCGCTCCCACTGACGCCCGCCCCTATTTCTTTCAATTGGAACGCGGCATCCCCGCCAGCCTGCTGCCCCTGGCGGCCATCGTTGGCTTGCTTACGCTTGTTTTGCTCGCTGCTTATCTGTATTACTGTTGGCGTTTTCGGCAAGCTGGCGCGCGTCAACTGCCGCTGTATGTTGCCGCGCTCGGCGTCGGCTTCATCGCCCTGGAGATCTATGCGATACAGCAGACGCGGCTGTTTCTGGGGCATCCGACGCTGGCGGTTACATTGGTCTTGGCTACGTTTCTTGTTGGCGGCGGAATCGGCAGCGGGCTCAGCCAACTGCCAATCGCCCGCCATTTGCGCGGGCGTCCGCCGCTGATTACGGCGCTGGTAATTTTGTCGATAATCCTCTGGGCCGCGGCTTGGACCCCGCTGAGCCGTGAACTATACGCGGCCGCATTTGAGCTGCGAGCCGCGGCGGTTGCTCTGTCCCTGCTGCCGATGACCCTCTTGCTGGGCATTCCTTTCCCGCAAGCCCTGGAATCCGCCGCCAAAATCGGCCCGCGCCAGGTAGCGGCCGCCTGGTCAGTCAATGGCATCATGACCGTCGTCGGCTCGGTGGCCGCCATAGTCCTGTCGATCAGGCTGGGTTTCGGCGCCGTGCTGCTTTTGGGTGGCGGCGCTTATATCGCGGCCACAATTATTTCCTGGTGGCTGCCAGGGCGGGAGCAATCATGAGCCGCGAACAAGAATCCGCCATTGCCGAGTCAATCAAGCGATTGGCCAAAGTGGGCAGTTGCTGGTCGCCCACATTTTGCCCCGACGGGCGCAAGCTGGCATTCGTCAGCGATATGACCGGCAGTCCGCAAGTTTGGTGGCTGTCAATCGCCGGCGGTTATCCGCGCGCGGTTACCGCATTCGCGGAACAGGTCAGCGCAGTAATCTGGTCGCCGGCGGGCGACAGGCTGGCGCTTCAAGCAGCGCCGGGCGGCGGCATGAACTCTCAGATTGAGCTCGTCCGTCTCGACGGGTCAGGGCGCGGGCGCATTACGCCGGGCGGCGCGACCAACAATTGGCTGAATTGCTGGAGGCCGGACGGCAGCGCCATCATATTCTCGTCGAACATGGCTGACGCCAGCTCCATGGACAGCTATCTCTACGTTATTGAGACCGGCGAAACAGAGCGCATCGCCGTCAATCGCGGCACGGGCGTCGTGGAGCATGTCGCCCAGGACGGCGCGCAGCTGCTGCTCAGCCGAGTGGTCTATCGCGGCGACAACAATGTATATCTGGCCAGCCTGACCACCGACGAGGAGCGTTTGCTGACGGCGCATGAACCACCGTCCAGTTTCAGCAACGCTCGCTTCTCGCAGGACGCGCGCAGCCTTTACCTGACGACCAACCGCGATCATGACCTGGCCAGCTTCGTCCGCATTCCCTTGGAAAGCGACGCGGCCTGGGAGACTTTGCAGACGCGCGCGCAGGCCGAGCTGGATCAATTCGTAATCTCAGCCGAAGACAGGCTGGCGGCGCTGGTCTGGAATCACGCCGGCCGCCACGAGCTGGAATTGCTGGATTTGCCCCGGAATCGCCCGCTGGCTCGTATAGAGCTGCCGGGTGAGATAATTGACTCGCTCTGCTTTTCCGCGGATGGCTCGCAGTTAGCGCTTACCATCTCCGGCGCGGCGCTGCCGCAGGACATCTGGCTGCTTGAGACGGCCGATCATAGCCTGCGCCAACTCACGGTTAGCCCCCGCATCGGCGTCGACTTGAGCGCGCTGGCGGGCGCGGAATTGCGCCAGTACTTGGCGCATGACGACCTGCCCTTGAGCGGCTGGCTTTACAGGCCGCAAGCGGGCAGCCCGCCTTATCCCGCGGTACTAAGCTTCCACGGCGGTCCCGAAGGTCAAGAGCAGCCGCGCTATCGCTACGAGTATCAAGCGCTGGCTGCGCGCGGCATCGCCGTCTTCGCGCCCAACGTTCGCGGCTCAGCCGGCTTTGGCAAGCGTTTTGTCAACCTCGACAACGGCGCGCTGCGCGTGAACGCCATTCAAGACATCGCCTCGACCGCGCGCTACCTGATCGGCAGCGGCTTGGCCGCGCCGGGCCGGCTCGGCATTATGGGCGGGTCTTATGGCGGCTATATGACCATGGCCGGGCTGGCCGAGTTCCCGGACCTGTTTGCCGCCGGCGTCAACATTTACGGCCTGGTCAATTTCAAGACCTTCTTCGAGCAGACAGAGCCGTGGATGGCGAGCATCTCCAAGATCGAATACGGCGATCCGGAGACAGAAGGCGACCTGCTGGATGCGCTGTCCCCAATCCACAAGCTGGACCGCGTCAGCGCGCCAACGCTGGTGCTGCACGGCGCCAACGACACCAACGTGCCGGTGGTTGAAGCTGAGCAAGTCGTTGAGAAATTGCGCGATCGGGGTGTGCCGGTCGAGTACATCCTGTTCCCGGATGAAGGCCACGGCTTCCGCAAAGAGAAGAATCGAATCGCCACGGCGATCGCCATTGTCCGCTGGTTTGTGGAATATCTTCGCTAGCGTCGGCAGGCTGCCTGGCGCTGGCTCATCCTCGTGCAGGTTAGACAGAGATTTGCTAACATAGGTGTGGTTCGGAAAGGGAGATCGGCAATGGTGAAACTATGGGCGAGATGACAATCGGCTGCGCGCTTTGGACCTTGGGGGCCACACCCGATGTGGCCAGTCTGGCGCGGCAAATGGAGATTGCGGCGGAAATAGGCTGTACGTCCGTACAGCCCTGGATCGTCGACTTTGAATATCGCCCCTGCATCCTTGATCCTGAGGTCGGCTCGGCGGCTGACCGGCGAGAAGCCGTCCGGATCGCCGAGTCGCTGGGGTTGTCTTTCAGCGGCTTTTGCGCCCAATTGCAAGGCGCCGTTACCTACGGCGGCTTGGAGGAGAGTGACGGCTTGCGCTGGCGGATTGACAAGACCAAACAAGCGCTCGACGCCACCGCCGAGCTGGGCGGCAATATCGTGACGACTCATGCCGGTGTACTGCCCGAGGACAAGGGCGATCCGGCTTATCAGATTCTGCTGGGCTCCGTGAGCGAAATCGCGGAACACGGCGCCGGCGCCGGTGTGTACTTCGCCCTGGAGACCGGCCAGGAATCGCCCCAGGCGCTGGGCGACTTCATCGCCGAAGTCAACAATCCCTGGCTCAAGGTCAATTATGATCCCTGCAATTTGCTCAGATTCGGCTCGGAAGCCGGTACGATTCAGGGTGTAAAAACCCTGGGCGACAAGATCATTCACACCCACGCCAAAGACTGGAATCCCGACACCCGTCAAGCCACCTGCGGCGAGGGCCTTGTGCCCTGGGATGGCTATATTCAAGCGCTGCGGGACATTGGCTACCAAGGCGTTTTGGCCATTGAAGACGAGACCGGCAATGAAAACATGGTCGATTCGATAGCGCGCAGCTACGCATTCATACGAGGCTATCTCAATGATTAATGTCGGTATTCTCGGCGCCGGCGGGATCGCCGCGCTGAGCCATCTGCCCGAGATCGCGGCCGTCGGCGGCATGCGCGTGACGCATATTTGCGGGCGCGCCGAACGCCGTCTGCGTTTGCTTTGCGACCGCTTTGACGTCCCGCGCTTCTCGACAAGCTGGGCTGATTTGCTTGCCGACGATGCATTGGACGCCGTCATCGTCGCGCTGCCGCATCCCTTGCACGCCGAAGCCGGCCTGGCCGTGCTGCAACAGGGCTTGCACCTCTTCATGCAGAAGCCGCTTTGCACTACAGTTGCGGAGGCGAATCAATTGGTGGCGGCAAGCGACGCGCGGCCGGCGCAGGTCGTCTATTGCCGCCCCTCGTTTGACGCGGTTGTCTATGAAATGAAGCGGCGACTGGCGGCTGGCGCTGTTGGCAAGGTCTCGGGGGCGCTGGCGCGGCATAGTCACGGCGGCCCGGAAGTTTACTACGCTGAGGTGACCGACAGCTTTGAGGAGCCGCGCGTCGAGGACGACTTCTGGTTTTTTGATGCCGATACCGCCGGCGGCGGCGCGCTGATCGACATGGGCGTCTATTCGATCGCCAATATCGTAGCGCTCTTGGGCAAGGTGGACCATGTGACCGCCCGCATGACAACAGTCGCCAAGCCGACCGGCCTGGAAGACACCGCCACGCTGATTCTGGAGATGGCCAATGGCGCCCTGGCCACTGCCGAGACCGGCTGGTGCGATCCGGCGCGCTCATCCTTCTTGCGGGTGCATGGCGCAGCCGGCAAGCTCGTCAAACGCGATGAGCGCATTGATTACATCCGCCCGAGCTCATTCGACCGTGAATGGGCCGAACCGCTGATTGACGAAATTGTGCCGGCGCCGGTGATAAACCAGCATGAAGACTGGCTGCGCTGCATCGAAAGCGGCGCTCAGCCGCAGCTATCGAACTTGCAGGTGGCGCGTCATGTTACCGAAATCATGCTGGCGGCGGTGGCGTCTCACCAATCCGGCGCGCGCGTCGCGGTCGAGACCGATCCCCAGATACCCTGATTTCGCAATTGCCCCTAGACCTCGACGCCGAGCGCGGTGAATGAGAGCGGCGGCAAGCTCAGTTCGGCTTTGCCATCAATTATCCGCGGCGCGTAAATGGCTTGCGTCGTCAACTGATTGGGATTGTCCCAGGTGTTGGCGGCTTTTGGGTCATGGCCGGCCAGCTGATGCGCGGAGGAAATGCGCTTGGGCGCGATGTCCTGCCAATTGATTTCGAGCGGCACTCTGTCGGTTTGGCTGCGATTCACGATGAAAATCGTATTCTGGCCGGCGGCGGCGTCATAGGCGGCGGATACATCAAGCAGCGGCATATCGCCGAACTTTTTCGTTTCGTAACGCGGCGACTCTACCAGCAGGTCCAGCGAGGCGCCGCTGGCCATCTGGCTGAACATCAGCAGGGGATAATAGATGGTCTGCTTCAGCATATCATTCCGCTTCGTGAGAATCGGCGCGATCACGTTGACGATCTGCGCGATGCAGGCGATTTTAAGCACATCGGCTTTGCGCAGGAATACATTCAGCCACTGCGCCACCACCAGCGCGTCTTCCAGGTTGTAGACCTCCTCGATCAAGTGCGGCGCCTCGGTCCAATCGCCGCGCATATCGCTTTGGCCGCGCGCCTTATACCAGACGTTCCACTCGTCCCAGGACAGGTAGACATCGTGCTTGGAGCACGTCTTGGCTTTCACATAGCGCAGCACCGCGGCCACCGTGTCGACGTAGTCTTCAAAGGCGGCGCTGAGCGACAGGTAGCTGGCTGTGTCACCGTCCTGATTATCGGCGTAATAGTGCATCGAGTGGTAATTCACCTGCTCCCAGCACAATTCGAGGCTGATGCGATCCCATTCAGGATAGGTCGGCATCTTGGAGCTGGATGAGCCGCAGAGCGCCAGCTCAATTGAGCTGTCTTGCAGGCGCATCAGCTTGGCCGCTTCCAGCGCTTTCGTCCCGTACTCGGCGGCGTCAAGATGCCCGATTTGCCAGGGACCGTCCATTTCGTTGCCCAGGCACCAGTACTTGACGCCGTAGGGGTCGCGCTGGCTGTTTGCCGCGCGCAGATCAGCATACTTGCTGCCGACCGGCGCGTTGCAATACTCCACCAGGTTAGCCGCGTCCTGAATGCTGCCCGTACCCAGGTTGACTGCCAGCATCGGCTCCGTGTCGATTTCACGGCAGAATTGCATGAATTCGTCCGTGCCGAACTGATTGCTCTCAATAGACTGCCAAGCCAGCTCGCGCAGGCTCGGCCGATTTTCTTTGGGTCCGATGCCGTCTTCCCAACGATAGCCGCTGACAAAGTTGCCGCCGGGGTATCGCATCGAGCGGTAGTTCAGCTCGCGCAGCGCTGCCAGGACATCCTGGCGCAAGCCGTTTTCGTTAGCATGGGGCGAGGCGGGGTCGTAAATGCCTTGGTAGATGCAGCGCCCCATGTGCTCGGCGAAGCCACTGAAGAGCAAGGGCGATATCTGGCCGATTACACGCTTGGTATCTACATACAGACGCGAAGGTCTAGCTTGGGTCATTTTATTTCCTCTCATTTGTACCGGGGCTGCGACTGCGACTGCGACTGAAAGCTGCGCTCATTTTGTCGCGGTGATCGCATAAATTGTCCATAGTGCAATCCGATTTCGCTAGCGACCGCCCATGCCCGTTAGGGTGATTCCCTGGATAATCTGCCGCTGGAAAATAATGTAAACAATTAGAATTGGAATGGATGAAAGCACAGCGCCAGATAGAACCATCGGACGGTACTGGCCGGCGTAGGACGAATTGAGAATAGCCAGGCCCACCGGCAAGGTGCGCGTTTCCAAACTGTTGGTAACAATGAAAGGCCAGAACAAGTCGTTGTAGTGGAACAAAAAGACAAATATGCCAAGAGCCGTCAAGGCGTTGCGGGACAGTGGCAGGATGACATGCCAAAATCGCCCGAAATAACCCGCGCCGTCGAGGACAGCGGCTTCTTCCAGGTCGGTGGGAACTTGCATGAAAAACTGGCGCAGCAGAAACACGCCAAAGACGTTCGCGGCGCCTGGAAACACCAGCGCGTTAAAGGTATCCAGCCACTGCAAATCGCGCATGAGCAGGTAATTGGGAATCAAAGTCACCTGAGACGGGATCATTATGGTGACCAATAAGAAGCCAAAAAGAAGATTGTTGCCGGGGAATTTGAGGCGAGCGAAGGCAAAGGCCGCTGGCGCGCATAAGACCAGCACCGCCGCTGTATATCCCGTCGCCGCGATAAGGCTGTTGCGCAGCCACAGATCCAAGCGCAAATCCTGCTGCGTCAGCACCGAGCGAACGGCTTGCAGAGTCGGCTCGACTGGTATGATCTGGGGCGGCCAGCGATTCACCTCTTGATTTGTCATGAATGACTGCGACACGGCAATCAGCATCGGGAACACGACGAAAAGTCCCAGCAATGTCAGGAAGACATAGGTGATCGTATGCTGCGGAAGAATTGACCGCTCAGATTTCATAGTAAATTGCCCGTCAATATTCGATGCGGCGGCTGAGCACGATGAACTGAACACTTGTCATCACTGCCATGATTACAGCGATGCACACGGCCACCGCAGCCCCGTAACCCATACGGAATGCCGTCCAGGCTATCTGGTACAAATAAAATATCAAGGAATAAGATGACCGGCCTGGACCGCCGGTGGTCATGATGAATGGTTGGCCATAGACTTGAAAGTGGGAAATGACGCCGGTAACCGTAACGAAGAGAATTGTCGGGCGCAACAAGGGCAAAGTAATATGCAGAAAAAGGTCTTTGTCGCTCCCGCCGTCAATCCGCGCAGCCTCGTATAGCTGATCCGGAATGCCTTGCAAGCCCGCAATAAATATAAGCATCGGGAAGCCGAATCCCCACCAGATGGTTGTTAGGCTTAATGAAGGTATTACCAAGCCCGGATCCCCCAGCCAATTTACCGGGCGGATGCCCAAGAAGCTCAGCCCATAGTTGACGATGCCAAACTGCGTATTAAGCAGCCAGACCCATATCAAGCCCACCGCGCCAACCGAGAGCAGGCTTGGCATATACAGTAGCACACGAAAGAAACTCTGCCCCTTGATCGGCCGCGTCACAGCCAGCGCAGCGGCTAAGGCCACAATAGTCGTGCCGATGACCGTAATCGCGGTGAAAACAATCGTATTCTGTAAAGATATCCACCAAACGTCATCATTAAGAAGCTCCAGGTAATTCTCAATGCCAATGTAGGGACGCATCGGTCGTAATATGTGCCAATCATAGAAGCTCATGCGCACCGCTTCCACTACGGCGCGAACGACAAAAACCATAAAGAACAGCATGAACGGCGCCAGGAACGCATAGGCAGCCAGCGTCTCGCGCGATTTCAAGGTTAAGGTCCAGCGCCCTTTTGCGCTGTTGCTTGAGATGGATTTGGATTTCATGCAACTATCCTCTCAATCTGTTTGCGCCCGTTACTCTCGATAATCCAACAGATGGGGCAGCGTTTACTGCCCCATCTCTGAATCTGTTTAGCGTTAACCGGGCGAGCCGCCGCTACATGGCGCGGTCCAAGACTTGCTGCATACGCTCGGCGGCGTCGTTCAAGGCATCTTCGACCGACTTCAGATTGTTCAGCGCGGCATCCAACTCCGGATCCAGCGCCGCGTACATTTCCTGAGTTACGGTGCTTGTATAGTCGAGGATACCGTACTCAGTGAAGGTCTGGCCTAACAAGATGTTGGAGGGATAGTTCACAGCGTCAAGCGAGGCTTGTACTGAAAGCAGGGCGGGCACTTGCCCGGACCCGGCCCAGGTTGCCTGGTTAGCGCTGATCCACTGCAACAAGGTCTGTACCGCCTCGGCTTTTTCCGGCGTGGAGCTAGCCGGCAGCATAAACGCATGGATGCCAAACCAGGTAGCGGGATTCTCGCCAAATTGAACCTGAGGCCAAGCCATTCCGTTGATGTCCGTCTGATCAACTGAGAAATTGCGGAACCAGGTGCCGGTCGGAATAACAGCGACTGAACCGCTGGCGAATCCTTGCCAGGTGTCAAAGCCGGCCGGCGGCGGCGATACCTTGTGCTCATAGACCAGGTCCACCGTCTGCTGCAGGGCGGCAATGCCAGCATCGGAATTGACGGTAACCTGTCCGGCTTCCGATACCATCTCGCCACCGTGCTGCGCCAGCGCGCTCAAGAAGTTCACGCGCGGCCATTCGCCCACGACGTAACCCCACTGCACCACGTTTTCGGAATCGAAGTCAGGGTCAGCAGCGTTGTTGCCATCAGCATCCAAGGTCACAGCTTGCATCAGCGTGACCCAATCTTCGTAGTTGTCTGGCGCAGTCCCCGGATCGGTGTCAAGGCCGGCCGCATCAAACATATCCGTATTGATCCACAGGCCGCGGCCATGATTGTCCAACGGTATCGCATAGGTGACACCCTGATACTGCATGCCGGAGTATGTAATATCGGATATGTCATTCTCGTCGAACCAGCCTCCATTGCCGGCGTACCACGGACCCAAGTCCATCAAGACGCCGAAGTTGGCGAATTGCGGGACTTCCGACGCGTGCATAAGAATGAGATCCGGCGGCTGATTGGCGACAAAGGCCGCTTGCAGCTTCGCGTAGAGCGTGTTCCAGGGTATGATCTCGCTGGTTACTTCAAATCCGGGATTCTCTTCCGCGAATTGCGCCAGCATCTCGTTCATGGTAACGCCATCGGAACCGGTCAAGCCATTCCAGTAGGAAATCTTGGTCTCGCCGCCGCCGAATGCGCCAACAATCGCCGTAGGTTCGGCATCCTGCGCAACCGCGCTCATCGGCATCGATAAGACCAGGATCATGGCGACAAGCAGCGCCAAGGTTAGAATCAGGGTAAGTCGTTTGAACATTGTCGTCTCTCCTTTGCTTTGCAGAAATTACCGCGTCCATTATAGCGTATCTCTCATAAGCGCCTTTCTTAACTTCTACCCCAATAAACCTGCGCAGGCGTCGGACGGCAACCACGCGACCAGTACGCCAACATTCGCCAATTTTACCCCCCCCCGGCAAAATCGCAAGCAGCTTCAGAAAATCGGGAGTGTTTATTCCGCGGAGACTGGGAAGCAAGGCCAAGAAAGTTGCGCAACAGATAATAGAACGGGCTAAGGACGCTTGGCGGTCAGTGTCTACGCGACACTGCGAATCGCCCAATGTTGTAATTGTGAGTTTGCGGGGGACCCACCGGGTCGCCCCTGCAATTCTCGGCGTGAAGGCATCTTGGCGCTAATCAGCCATATCAAGAATCGACGCCCGCCAGATATCGCGATTATATTCGGCGATTGTGCGATCCGACGAGAAAAAGCCGGAGCGGGCGGCGTTGAGGATGGACATCGTTGTCCATTGTTCCTGGTTGGCGTAGGCTTGGGCGACTTGCTGCTGGCAGGCCAGGTAGCTGGCGAAATCAGCGCAGAGCATATACTCGTCGTGATAGAGCAGCGAATCGACGATGGGGCGGAATATCTCTGTATCGCCGCCGGAGAAATGCCCGCAGGCGATCCAGTTGATGGCCTCTCGCAGCGCGGCGTTCGACTCGACATAATCACGCGGGTTATAGCCGCGCGCTTTCGCCTCGAAGACTTCTTCCGTCGTCAAGCCGAACAAGAAGAAATTCTCCGCGCCGACTTTGTCGCGGATTTCGATATTGGCACCGTCCAGCGTGCCAACGGTCAAGGCGCCGTTGAGCGCGAATTTCATATTGCCGGTGCCGGAGGCTTCCTTGCCGGCCAGCGATATCTGCTCCGAAATGTCTGCGGCCGGGTAGATCAGCTGACCCGAGGTGACATTGAAATTCGGGATGACGACGACCCGCAGGCGGTCGGCCGACGCCGGATCGCGATTGACGACATCAGCGATCGAATTAATCAGTTTGATGATCAGTTTGGCCATATAATAGCCGGGCGCTGCTTTGGCGCCAAACACAAAGGTGATCGGGGTTTGCTCGGCAGTCGGGTCCAGCTTCAGCCGCTGATATAAATAAATGATGTGCAGGGCTTTGAGCAGCTGCCGCTTGTATTCGTGCAGCCGCTTGACCATGATATCGAAGAGCGAACTCACGTTGACTTTTAAGCCCAGCCGGTCGTCGACGTAATCGGCCAACTGCTGCTTGTTGGCCCTTTTCATAGCGCGCCAGGCGCTGCGAAACTCGGCGTCGTCGACGTAGGCTTCCAGTTGCGCCAGGTCTTCCAGATTGGTCAGCCAGTCAGCGCCGATGCGCTGGCTGATGATATCAGCCAGGATAGGGTTGGCCAGACGCATGAATCGCCGCGGCGTTACGCCATTGGTCTTGTTGCCAAATTTCTCGGGCCACATATCGGCAAAGTCTGTGAACACGCGTGATTTCAGCAGATGCGACTGCAGCTCGGCAACGCCGTTAATTGAGTAGCTGCCGATGCAAGCCAGGTTCGCCATGCGCACCTGCCTTTCCGCCCCCTCTTCGATGATAGACATGCGCTCAACACGGCCGGCGTCGTTCGGATAGGTCATGCGTACGTCCTCAAGGAAGCGGCGGTTGATCTCGTAGATGATCTCCAAATGACGCGGCAGGACGCTCTGCATCAGCCAAACGGGCCACTTCTCCAGCGCCTCCGGCAGCACGGTATGCTGAGTGGTAGCGAAGGTGGCGGTGGTGATCTTCCAGGCGCGCTCCCAGCCCAACTGATATTGATCAATCATCAGGCGCATCAACTCGGCAATGGCGATGACCGGGTGCGAATCGTTGAGGTGGATAACGGCGACCTTCGGCAATTCCTCCCACTCGCTATTCTTGATCTCGAAACGTTTGATGATATTGTTCAGCGAGCAGGCGACAAAAAAGTACTGCTGCTTCAGGCGCAGTTCCTTGCCTTGCGGCGTATTGTCGTTGGGGTAGAGCACTTTGGTGACATTCTCGGAGCTGGTCTTCTGCTCAACCGCGCGCGAATAATCGCCGACATCAAAGAGCTGCAAATCAAATTCGCGCGTGGCGCGGGCGCTCCAAAGCCGCAGCATGTTGACCGTCCGGGTGCCATAGCCGGGCACAAGCGTATGGTATGGTTGGCCCATGATAGTCTGCGCCGGAATCCAATTGACGCGGTACTTGCCCTCGCTGTCAGTATAGTGCTCGGTGCGGCCGCCGAAGCCGACCTCGACCATGTCGTCCGTCTGCGGGAATTCCCACGGGTTGCCGTAATAGAGCCATTCGTCCGGGCTTTCAATCTGCCAGCCATCGCGGAAAGATTGACGAAAAATGCCATATTCATAGCGAATGCCGTAGCCGACCGCCGGGATATTGAGCGTCGCCAGCGAGTCCATGAAACAGGCTGACAGTCTGCCCAAGCCGCCATTGCCCAAGCCCGGTTCAATATCGAGGGCGATGAGGTCGGCTATGTCGATGTCGTGCTTTTGCATGGTTTGCCGCGCCAGTTCGTAGGTGTCGGTGTATAGCAGATTCTGCTCCAACTGCTGCCCGACCAGATATTCGGCGGACAGATAGTAGACAAATTTGGGATTCTGGCGATAGTAGCAATCCACATTCTGTTGCCAGTTGTACATCATATAGTCGCGCGCGGTGTGGGCCAGCGCCACATAAAGGTCATGCTTGGTGGCCGTGTAAATCGCCTGGCCGCGCGTATAATAAAGATTGTCGCGAAATGCCTGCGCGAAGGCTTCCTGCGAACGCTCCACACGGGTGATATTCTCGAAATTCGCAATGACCATATTATTCCCTTTCGTCTAGCGATCGCTAAACGCGTCTTGCCGCGACGCTTCCCCGTTTAACGAAGCGCGGCGAAGTCAAGAAAGCAGCTATTATAATAATCCGCAGCGGCGCATTCCGCCAATATTGTTGATGCTTGGCAAGCACGGGAGCAAAGTCATGAAACGTCCCAATGTCCTTTTACTGTATACGGATCAACAGCGCTGGGACGCGCTCGGCGCAAACGGGAATGATGATATTCTCACGCCGAATTTGGATAAGTTGGCTTCAAGCGGCGTCAACTTCAGGCGGCACTTTGTTCAGAACCCGGTCTGTATGCCCAGCCGAATCAGCATGCTGTCGGGCCGCTATCCCTCGTCGCTTGGCATCACCCGCATGGGTGTGCCCGTGCCGGAAGCTATTGTGACTTTGCCGCGCATGCTCAAGCAATACGGCTACCGCACAGCCAATATCGGCAAGCTGCACTTCCTGCCGCACGCCAATCGCGATCATCGTCTGCCGCACCCGGCTTATGGCTTCGACCACCTGGAAATCGCCGACGAACCGGGCGTCTACGAGGATGCCTATCGCGCCTGGGCGCGGCTTAAGGCGCCTGAGCTGATGGACGCCATCAGCGCCGGGATACCACCGGCGACTCGCATTTGGCAGCGCGCTATGGGCATCGACGACGGCATTGCGCATCGCGGCGATCCGGAAGGCCGGCATGACTTTGACGGCGCTATCCCCTTCGCGGCTGACGCTGGTTTGACGCACAGCGCTTTCGTTGGCGAGCAGACGCTGGAATTCATCCAGCAGGCAGGCGAAGCGCCTTTCCTGTGTATCGCCGGCTTCTACTCGCCGCATGCGCCCTGGATAGCGCCGCAGGAATATCTTGATCTTTACGATGTGGATACGCTGTCGCTGCCTGAATTCCCCGCCCACATCAATGCGCGGCGCCCGCAGGAATCGACAGCGGCATTTTCAGACGCGCAATTGCGGCGCGCTCGCCACGGCTACTACGCCATGGTCAGCGAAGTCGATCACTATGTGGGTGAAATTCTTGACTGCCTGGAAGCCAGCGGCAAGCGGAAAGACACCATAGTCGTCTTCACGTCCGATCACGGCGAATGGCTGGGCGATCACCTGCGTTACGGCAAGGGCTACCCGGCCGACGACGCTGTAAGCCGCGCGCCGCTGATTATTTCAGCGCCCGGCGGCCTGCGGGGCCAAGACCATCAGGGCCTGGCGGAAGCGGTTGATATCGCGCCGACATTGCTGGAGCTGGCCGGCATCCAGGCGCCGACGTTCCTGCAGGGCGAGAGCCTGGCGGGAGTGATCAGGGGCGGTGGCGCGCGGCGGAAGACCATCGCGCTCACAGAAGGCGCCGGCTGGAAATCACTGCGCAGCGACCGCTATCGTTATCTCGTCCACGCCGACGGCCGCGAAAACTTGTGGGACCTGGACGCCGACCCGGGCGGATACTTTGATGTCGCTGCCCGCGCCGACTACGCTAAGGCGCTGGCGGATTGCCGCAGGGCGCTCTTGCGGCGCCTGCTGGAAATTGAGCGGCCGCTGCCCCGCGCCTGGACTTACTAGCGCCTAGCCGCCGCGCTACTTAAAGCGAAACTCCGCGACAGTATAGTCAGCGATGCGCTGCCAGAGCTGCTCTATTGCGCGGATGTCGTCCGCGTTCAAGCTGATCTTCTGCGGGTCGCGCGCGCAGGGCGAGTCGATCACGCCGCGCCGCCACAATACGTATTTGTGCAGCGATACGCCGTAGACCATGGCGTAATTCAGCAGCGGCAGCAAGTCAAAGTGGATGCGCTCTGCTGTTTCAATTTCTCCCTTAAGGTATAGTTCGTAAATCTTGACCTGAACGTCCAACATGCCGCCGGCGGGCATGTTGCCGCAAGCGCCCCGCTTCAGCTCGTCGGTCAGGTAAATGCCATTGGCGCCGCCAAAGACGCCCAGGCAATTGCCCGCATCGAGTTCAAGAATCTGATTGATATGCTGCAAAATCGGAATCGTTTCTTCTTTGATGTAGCTGATATTACTTTCCGCTGCCAGCAACTCAACCAGCTCGCGCGGTGACAGCGGTGTGCCGATGGGCGCGGGCGCATTCTGGATGATCAGCGGCCGCTCAAATTGCGCCAGCCGGCGATAGTATTCTCGCAGCGCTGGCTTGGAGGCCTTGCGCAGGTAAGGCGGCATAGCCATGAGCGCCGTCGCCTCCTGTTGGCTGGCCTGCTCGGCGAAATCCAGCGCCAGCCGCAAATTCAGCCCCTGCACGCTCACGACAAACGGCACAGTCCCGGCGATCCGCGCTCCGGCAAACTCGACGACTTGCTTGCGTTCGCTGTCGCTGAGCGTGAAGAACTCGCTGGCGAGCGCCGGCGTGACCAAACCATGCGCGCCGCTGGCGAGGCTGTAGTCGATCTGCCGGGCGAAACTGCTCCAGTCAATGTCGCCGTCGTCAGTGAAGGGTGTCTGGAGAATCTGAAATATGCCAGCTAGCACGGTTTGCGCTCCTGATTCGGGCTATCGTTGCGGATACACGGGCAATCTCCTACACTATACCCGTCCTCCAGTATCGAATCTACCGACAGGAAGAAACAAGTGAAAATCACTCGTGTCGAAGCCATCCCCGCGCGCATCAAGCGGGAAGAAGCCTATCTGGGCGGCTTGCCGGAGGGCGCCGGTCGCGGAGACTACTTCTTGCGCCCGCCTTATCGCGCGCTGTACTCGGCTTATTTTGAGACGGTTTTTGTCAAAATCAGTATGGCTGACGGCGACATCGGCTGGGGGGAGGCTTTGGCGCCCGTCGCGCCGGAAGTCGTGCAGCAGATCATCGAGCAGTTGCTGGCGCCCGCATTGATAGGCCGCAGCCCGCTGGACGTCAACGTGCTGTGGAATGTCATGTACGACCTGATGCGCGAGCGCGGCTACTACGGCGGCTTCATGCTTGACGCCATCAGCGCCTGCGATGTCGCGCTCTGGGACCTCTGCGGCAAGATACTAGGCCAGCCAGCCCATCAGCTTCTGGGCGGCGCCTTTCGCGAGCGTATTCCCTGCTATGTCTCCGGGCTGCCGCGCCCGACGGCGGCCGAGCGGGTGGAGCTGGCGCAGAGCTACACCGAGCAGGGCTTCGGCGCTTTCAAGCTGGCGGCCGGGCATGGCATTCGCGCGGATGCCGAGAGCGTCGGCGCTTTGCGTGACGCGCTGGGCGCGGAGACGACGCTCCTGCTCGACGCCCACTGGGTCTATGCCCTGGATGAAGCCGTGCAATTGGGAAATGCCCTGGCGGATCTGGGACTGGGATTCTTCGAAGCGCCGATTAATCCCGAAGATGTCGAGTCGCACGCGCAGTTGGCGGCTGCGGTCGCTGTGCCCATCGCCCACGGCGAGACTGAGCGCACGCGTTATCAATTCCGACCCTGGCTGATGCAAAAGGCAGCTGACATTTTGCAGCCCGATGTCGGCCGCGCGGGCATATCCGAGGTTTTCAAAATCGCTGCGCTGGCTGAAACCTTTAACGTGAAGATGGCGCCGCATCTCAGCGTTGGCTTGGGCATCTGCATCGCCGCGACCATTCAAGTGGCGGCGGCAATACCCAACCTGTACCTGTTGGAATATCAGCCGCCGGTATTCGAAATCGCCAACGCCTTGCTGGAGTCTCCGCTGATTTGCCAAGACGGCTGCTACGAAATACCGACCGGTCCCGGGCTGGGTGTGGCGCTGGATGAAGACCGCCTGCGCCAAATGCAAGCCTGAGCGTCGCCGTCTACTCGGGGACCAGCGGCGCCTGGGGGCGGACGATTTGCAAGCGCTCCGGCGTCAAGCGCGCGGCCAACTCATCGGAGACCCGGTAGCCGTGGCGGAAATTGCCCCAGGACGGTCCGTACCGGAAGACAATGATGCGGCGGTCGCCCGCCTTGACGCGTTCCGCCGACCCGTGACAGAGCGCGTCCACGAAGAGCAGCACGTCGCCGGCCTGCATTTGCACCTCGACCGCGCCTTCCACGTCGTCCACCGAAGCGACCTCGCCGCGCATGCGATGTTTGTCCGCATCCGGATGTGGAAAGTGGGCTTTGTGGCTGCCCGGCACCACCATAGTCGCGCCATCGCCGGGTCCGATGTCCGTCAGCGCCATCAAGATGTTGATCTGCCCGCAATGAAACTCGCCATTGTAAAAACGGAATTGTGTGCGCTTTGTGCCTTCGTGTCCGCCAGAATGCAAGCCGATGGCCTCGCCGGGACCGCGGATATTAGCGAAGCATTCGTCGATAAACAGCGGCCCGTGATGGCTGTCGAAAGTGTTGGCGCCGCCGACAAAATACTTGACCTTGTCGATCCACGAGGGGTGATCAATCAGCCTTTCAAAGGCTTGCCCGCCTTCATAAATCTGCTGCAGATTCAGGCCGTCGTTATCGCCGTAATTATGCCCGTGAACGTAGCCCTTCCATTGTCCGGGCGCAATCGGCAGCAGCGCGTCGATGGCGGCGTTGATGTCGGCGACTTCGCCTGCAGACAACGCGCCTCTGAGCACGAGGAATCCGTTCAGATCAAAGAAGTAGCGCTCGCGATCAGTCACCATTGCTCGTCTCCCGCCTCAAGCTATTTGTAGCAGTGCATGGCGAATACGGCTGCGGGCGCGTCGCCGTGGCTCTTGAGGACTTCCAGCTGCAGCTGATCGGTCTCTACCGGCTGCTTGAATTCAATCGTATTCACCGTCTGGTGGTTGTCCCTGATTTCCTTCAAGATCTTGCCCTCGCCATCCTTGATGCGATAATGCTTTACGGCGAAAGGCATAACCGCCTCGGGGTGCCCGCGCAGCGTTGTTTCCATCGCGTGGTCGAAGTCGGTATCAAACATGAGCGTCACTCTGCTGATGCTCTGCGCAACGACCCACTTGATGTCCAGCCGCGGCGCCTCGTCCTGCGGGTCCGCCACCCAGGCATTGGCCTGTGAAGTGGGGCGGGCGATGCCGTTGCAGATATTCTGCGGGTCGAAGCCGTTGATCGGCGGCATGAAAGTCATGGCCAGGTTATGGCCTTCGGGCCGGCGCGGCGGCGTCCAGAATTCGAAGCTTTCGACGCCTATATCCTGCGGCGGAGATTGCGTCCGCCAGTATTGCAGGGCCAGTAATCCGGTAACGCGCGTCTGGCTGAGATGCAGCCTGACAGCCGGATTCTCCATAATGCAGACGAAGACGTAGCGCCCGTCGTCTATCAACTGGTCAAAGTCGAGGTCGACGATTTGATCGTCGCCCGCCGGCAGGTCAAAGCGCAGCGACTTCAAGATGACATCGGGACTGTGGTTGTCAACCTTGCTGCTCATGCGCAGCTCCAGAGTGAGTTCGGTCGCTTCCGCGGCGTCCACCGTGATCGTCATGCGCGGCGCGCGACCGCGCTGCAAGGGCAGCATCTGCGCGTAGGGACGCTCCAGCGTATGCAGCGGGCCATCATCCGGCAGGCTCTCCAGGCACAGTTTGCTCGACGCACTTACCCTGGCTTGCCTGACCAGGTTGGCCTCGTCATCCAGCGTGAATTGCGGAATATAAGCGCCGACCCGCTGCAAATCACGCTGAAGCAGCCCTATTTGATCGGGCTGGGCGATATCGCGCGGCAGCAGATCGCGCTGTACGCAGTGCGCCGCCGCCATGCCCACCGACTGCGCCGCGGACGCCAATGTCAGCATCACACGGGTCGAACCGAAAGCCACATGCGAGGCGCTCATGATGCGCCCTGTGATGAAGAGATTGCGGATATTCTGGCTGTACTGTGTGCGATAGGGCACTTGGTACACACCCTTGGCATGCCACTGGTCGCAGCCGGGCAACTCGCTGAAAACGCCGTCGGCCGGATGCAAGTCAATCGACCAGCCGCCAAAGGAGATGGCGTCATAGTGCTGGCGCTGCTCGATGATATCTTGCTGGGTCATCATATAGTCGCCTTCGAAGCGCCGGCTCTCGCGCTTGCCCGGAATATGACCCACCCACTCAAGCGTCAGCGTTTCGGCATCGGGGAACTTGCCCGAATTCTTGATGTAGTTCCAGACGCCGTAGACGACCTTCCACAACTGCCACTTGATCGTCTCCGTTTCGTGCACTGTGTCCAGGCGTCCGCCATATTCGATCCACCACAAGCGGCAGCCGTCGATGGCCGAGTTGAAGCTGCGGAAGCGCGGGATCTCCGTGATATCGTCCAACGCATAACTCGGCGGCACAAACTCGACCGGCTCGCCAATATCCTTGCTGTAGAAATAAATGGAATGGCCCAGCAGGTAGCCATATTCTTCGCTGGGCGCGAATTTCTCGCCGAATTCATCGCGCGATTCCGCGCCCATGCGGAAGGCGGCGCCGGCTTGAAAGGCGACGATGCCATCGCCGGAAGCGTCGCAGAATAGCGGCGCGAAAAGTTCATACTGCGTGGAATTCTGGCTGCAGAAAGCCGTGACAGATTCGATTGTTTCGCCGTCGGACTTGCTCACGCTGAGGGCGGCGGTATTAAGCAGCAGCCTGATATTGTCCTCGTCAACCACCTTTTCCAGCAGGATTGTATCGAAGATAATGGCGTTGCCTTCTTTGTTGCGATACATATTCTCGACCAGGATCTCGTCGATGACGCCACCCTCGCGCGCCCAGCGGTTGTTGTTGTTCATGTGCGACGTAGCGCCCAGCGCCCAGAGGCGGACCTCGCTGCTGGCGTTGCCGCCCAGCACCGGGCGGTCTTGAACCAGCGCGACTTTGATGCCGGCGCGCGCCGCTGTGATGGCCGCGCAGGTACCCGCCAGTCCGCCGCCGACGATGACCAAGTCGCTGTCGATGCGCACCGTCTTGGGCGGGCGCGCCTCAGCGGAAAACGGTTCGCTAAGCATTCTTGGGATTTGATTGTCTTGCTTCATGCAGATTCCTTTTTAATTATGGTCACTAACCAGTTTGACAGTTGCGATTGCAGTTCGCCGCGGATAGCCTGATATTGTGGATTATCCCATAAATTTGTCAACTCCTGCGGATCACTTTGCAGGTCATATAGCTCGCCGGCGCCGTTCTTCTCGTCAACCAATTTCCAGCGCTGGTCCCGCAGCATGCGAATGCGCCCCGCCAGCGCAACCGGATTGCCTTCCCAGGACAGGCGCTTATTGTTTGGATTCGTGAACATCGTGCTGGCCAGCCCCTCGGCAATCAAGCGTTCTTCATCGTAGGGCGCGCCCGGCAGGCCGTACTCGCTGACAGCAAAGGGCCGTATCGCGCCGCCAGTGCCGCCATCACGCAGGCTGGGCAGCAGGTTTAGGCCTTGGGCTTGCGGCGGGCAGGCAAGGCCGGCCGCCGCCGCGAAAGTTGGCAGCAGGTCGATATGCGAGGCGAAGCGATCATCGCGCCGATTGGCGTCGATCTGCCCGGTCCAGCGTACGATGAAAGGTACGCGCGTCAGCACATCGTAAAGCGCCGGGCTCTTGGCGATCAGCCCGTGATCGCCCTGATAATCGCCGTGATCGCTGGTGAATACGAGCAGCGTGTTTTCGCTTAAGCCGCGATCATCCAGAAAGTCTAGAATCTTGCCGACTTCGCCGTCAATCATAGTCGCCATGCCGTAATATACACGCCGCATCAGCTCGACCTGTTCTTGCGTGAACGGGCAGACCGCGTCATTGTTGCGCTGGTGAAATTGCTGCCGGAAGGGTTTGCCGGCGGCTGCCAGGCCATTCTTTTCGATTGTCGGCGGCGGCAGGTCGTCATACATCGAGAAGTAGGGCTCCGGCGCTTCGTAGGGCGTATGCGGATATAGATAGGACAGCCACAGAAAGAAGGGCTGGTCGCCATCGCCGTGCCGCTCCATAAAGCGCAGCGCCGACGCGGTCTTGGCATGCTCTGCCGTGATAGACGTGGGGACAGGCTCTTCAGCCAGGCGCGGATAATGCTGCTCGCGATAGCGCGCCCAGTCTTGGTAGCGCCTCCACTCCGGATGATCGGGCAGGGCAGGCGTCTCGTCCCATTCGTCCAGGTCGAGCGGCGTCAAAAACGAATGATTCTTTCCGCTCAAGCCGGTGATATAACCGGCCTTTCGCAGCATCGTGGGAATATCGGACGGCGGCCGCAGCCCGGGCTGATGATTGGAATAGCAGCGATTCCGGCTCGACCACTGCCCGCTGTGCAAGCACCAGCGGTTCACCAGACACACAGGAGGCGGTGTGGTTGCCTGCGTGAAGGCCACCCCTTCCTCGACCAGGCGGTCCAGATTCGGTGTATGAATATGCTCATTGCCCAGCGCGCGAATGGTGTCGAAACGCTGCTGGTCGGTGTAGATCAGGAGGATGTTGGGCTTCACGGCTTACAGGCCATGCCGGTCCGGCTCCACGCCATGCTCGGCGCACCAGTCGTTCAGCGGGTTCGCGCCGCCTTGCGGCTGAAACTCGAGCGTGTCGTCCACCTCTTCACCGACCAGATACTTCTCGATATCGCTCAGCTTTTCGACGAAGGACGAATCCTGCTTAACGTAGTCCATCGGCTTCAGCCAGCGATAGCAATAGCCGATCATCACCGCTTTGCGCGTCAGCTCGCTGAAATTCGGCGCGCCGGCGTGCCAGGTGCGGTACTCGAAGATGACGCAATCGCCCGGATTCAGCAGCGGCTCAATGGCGTTGGCCGGGTCAGTGGCGCCCTCCGGTATGTCAATGCGCTCCGTCAGTTGATTGCTGCCTGGCGCCAGCATGGTCACGCCCGAGTTCGGTTCGCTCAAGTCCGTCAAGTAATAGGCGCACTTCAAGCCCAGGCGCGGATAATTTCCTTGTCCCAAGTCCAGTTGCGCGCGGCCGCCGTCGCGATGCCAACCGGGCCGCCTGACGCTGTCCGGCGTGCCGGGCGGGTCCGGGTGACGATGAATCAGGTGGCTGGTTGAAAGCTGCAAGTTCGAACCCAGCAGTTGTATCACCAGCGGCAGCGTGACAGCGTTTGTCAGCAGTTGGATGTAGGCGTCGTCCATCGAGATGCAGTTGCGATAACCGTCGTAATAAGCGCTGGTCGCATAGCGATTCAGCCGCGCGTCGCCGGCCAGCAAGCGGTCTCCCGCTTCGATAAGCTGGCTGATCGAAGCGTCCTCCAGCGTATTCCGCACAATGAGATACCCTTCATCGTGAAACTGCCGCCGCTGTGCGTCGGTAAGTTTGGTAAATCCATTTAGCATGAGTTGCCGTCCTGTTCTTAAGCTCTACATTCAAATCAAGTATAGGTGAAATACGCGGTGGCGAGACAATTCCGCTCGCTGCGAATTCGCGCCCAGTGCGCGCTGTATCCCACCGGGAAGGCATGATGGCAATAACCCTTCGCCTCAACCGAGAAGCTGTCGTACCGTTTCCACTTGCCATTGCCCAGAAAATCGACTTCCAGCGTGAAGTCGGCGGCGCTGTCGCTATCGTTGCTTAGGTGCAGCGTCTTGCCGTCAAAACCCGTCATCAAATAGGGATCGGACGTTTCGCCCGCGCTGACCTCGTCTTCCCACCAGACGCCGCCCCAGCCGGCCGGCTTGCCAAATTGCCAGAGGTCGTCGGTCTTGCCGAAGTACAAGCCCGACTGCGGCTCGCCCGCCAGTTGATTGGCGCCGTGGTGCGGGCTGGCGTTATCCGAGCCCAGCACCAACATGCCGCGATAGGTGCAGAAATCGCCGTGCACCCAAAGATGCGTCGATATCGGCCGGATGCCCCAGATGTGATTCTCGTAAGCCCAGGGCGATAATTCGTAGAACATCCCGTGGCAATCCATGATGAAGCGCTCGTGGTCGACTTCGCGGATGCGCGGCCATTCTGTCTGCCACATGTGGTCGAAACAGTGGCTGGCCTTGGGCAAGCGATAGCGCTTCCATTGGCCATTGGACTCGGTGAAAACTTGCAATATCGCCGAGCGCTTGTCCCAGCCCATGGCGAAAATCGTGCCGGCGAAGTCGCCGCGGCCGTTCACCTCGATGAAGGGGTTATGCTCGATAATCGTCCATTGCTCGCCGTCCCACTCCGCCAGGCGACCGGCCGCTTCCGCGCCGGTAAAATCGCGCTCGTCGTAGCTGTTGTTAGCCACCACGACCCGCCCAAAATTGCTGTAGGCCGCCTTGAAATGCGCGTACTCATGATCGGGCACACCCAGCTCCACCGTGAGATCGGCGATGAGATTCGTCCGCAATGTATGCACATTCATCTCATAGAATTCGCCCTCCATGCCTAACATGTAGACCATGTCGTTCGGGCGCGTGAGATGGCGCATGGTCGAGCAGATCCGCACTTCAACCAGATCTTCGACAGTGCGCACGTTACCGGCGGCGTCGATGACATGCGGACCGATGATGAGTTGGTTGGATTGCCAATGCGCCATGCGATTGGTATAGGTGCCGACATAACTGGCCGGATGCTTGCTCATTTCAAGCTGTTCGTTGATCGAGTACAGGCCAGTGCCGACGCCGCTGGCCGATTTATGCGAGACGTAGGTGACCAGCCACAGCTTGCCAGCCCAGGCCATCATCGCGCCGATGCCGCATTCGCTGCGAGGCGGACCCAGGTCGGCTGTTAGCGCCAAATGCGGGAAGACGCCGCTTGCGTTCAGGTATTGATTGGATGCCATTCGCGCTCGCTTTCGCTTTGTGGAGGGATAGATGATTCCGTGATTGGCGGCTGACTACTAAAGCCTGGCCGGGCATGCCAGGATGACAGCGCTTGCATCAGCTGCGCCTGAATACCCGCGCAAGCTGGGTCGTCCACGCGATTGCGGAGTTCAAGCGGGTCGCTGCTTACATGGTACAGCGCCGCCGGCGACAACCTGCGCCCGCGGGTGATCAGCTTCCAGTGCCTGCTAGTGGCGCAGAAGTCCTGATACTCGCTGATGACGACTCGATCAGCCGAGTCCGCCTCGCCTTCAATCAGCCGGCGCAGGGAGAAGCCCTCCATGGGCTCGTCCAGCCGGCAGCCGGCGAAGTCGAGCAGCGTCGGCATGAGATCGACTGTAGATACCGGGGTGCTAATGCGCAGACCTTTGGGCTTATCTGGCGCTCGCGCGATGAGCGGTACCTGCAGAGCCTCTTCGTGCATCAGGCCTTTGCCGAACTTGCCCTGCGCGCCGGCCATCTCACCGTGGTCCGAAGTGAAGACGACCAGCGTATTATCTCGCAAGCCCAAGCGATCCAGCGCGCCCAGCAAGCGCCCGAAGGCCGCGTCTAACTGGCTGATCTCGCCGAAGTAAAGCTCGCGGAAGCGCTGCGCGTCATAGTCGGCGCGCCAAGCCTCATGCTTAAACCAGGCCCCGCGATCGGCGTTGGCTTCCGTAACGAGGTCGAGATGCTCGTAAGCCGCTAGGAATTCCGCCGGCGGGGAACAGGGCGGGTGCGGCGCTTGATAAGACAGCAGCATAAAGAAAGGCTCGTCGCCTGCGGCGGCTTTTTCGAGCTGCCCGATGGCGATGTCGGTCAAGCTGTCCGTCTCATGCCCGGGCATTTCGATAGCGCCGTCCGCGTCATCCGACCAGATCAGTCCGGCCTGGTGATCGACATGATGGCTCTCCCAGCCGATGAAGTGTTGAAAACCCGCGCGCTGTGCCGGCGGCACCCAGCGGTTCTTCTGCGGCGCGCCGCTGAGGTGCCACTTGCCGACATAATAGGTCTGGCAGCCGCCATCGTTCAGATGATCGGCCAGGCTCTTGACGTCGCCGGGGAAAGCCTGCCCATTGTCGAGGAGGCCGGTTTGCGATGGGTACTTGCCGCTAAGCAAGCAGCCGCGGTAAGGCGTACAGATTGGCGCTGTACTCAGCGCCCGCTCGAACACCGCGCTTTCGGCGGCGAAGTTTTCGAGTTGCGGGGTCCTAACCTGCTGATGGCCATAAAGCGGCAGCCAGCGCGCGCCCAGCTGATCGGCCAAGACGAAAACTATGTTGGGCGGCGCGTCCACGGGCTGGCGCCTCAGCCCTTCAAGCCGGAGATATTCGCGCCCTGGATGAATTGCTTTTGGAAAAGGAAGAACACGATCAGCACCGGCAGCACCATCATGGTTGAGGCCGCCATCTGCTGATTGTAGATGCCGCCTTGCCCCGGCAAAGACGTGAACTTGTACAGCCCAATCGCCAGCGTGTGCAGATCCGGGTCCTTCAGGTAAATCAATGGACCCAGGAAATCGTTCCAGCTATTCTGAAAGCTCAGGATGGCGATGACTACGATAGCCGGCTTGGCCAGAGGAATCATTACCTGGGTGAAGATGCGCACTTCGCTGGCGCCGTCGATCTTGGCGGCGTCGAGCAAGTCCTGCGGAATGCCCAGGAAGAATTGCCGGCAGATGAAGATGTAGAAAGCGTTGCCAAAGAAGGCTGGCACAATCAGCGGATAGAAGGTGTCGATCCAGCCGATGGCTTCGTAAGCGGCGTATACAGGTATCAGTCGGACGGCGAAGGGCAGCATCAAGGTCGCCAGCAAAATGAGAAACAACGTGTCTCGAAATGGAAAGCGGAAACGCGCGAAACCGTAAGCGACAATCGCGCAGGAGCCGATGTCGCCCACAATCGAGAGTACGGTGACCAGCATGGTGTTGCGGAAGGTAGTGCCGAAGTTCCAGAACTTCAGCGCCTCGGTGAAGTTTTCCGGCATCCATACGCGCGGAATCCATTGCACCGGGAATACGCCGACTTGATCCAGGGGCATGAAGGACGACATGAACATCCAGAATAAAGGCGCCAGGAACCACAGGCTCATGACAATCAGCAACCCGTAGAGCAGGACACGCCCCACCAGCCGCGTCAGCCGGACGAAGCCGTCGCTGTTCAAGATGCTTTGCGTCCCGCTCGCCGCTGCCATCAATCGTTCTCCCCGCCCTGATAAAAGACCCAGCGCTGCGATGTCGTCACGATGACGGCCGTGAAGAAAAATATGATCATGAAGAGGATCCAGGCCAGCGCCGACGAATAGCCCATCTGCGGCGGCAAGTATTGAAAGGCGTGGTCGAAGAGATGCAGGACGTAGGTGCGCGTGGCGTCTCGCGGCCCGCCTTGACCATCAGTCATAATGAAGATTTGGGTGAATACCTGGAAGGCGTTAATGATATTGATGAGGATGTTCAAATAGATAGTGGGCGTCATCAGTGGGATGGTGACACGCAGCATACGCTGGAATACGTTGGCGCCGTCGATTTTCGCCGCGTCATAATACTCTTCCGGTATGCCCTGCAAACCGGCCAGGAATATCACCATGGTCACGCCCACCCAGGTCGTGCTCATAATCAGGTAGCCGATCATGGCGATATCGGGGTCGGCAAACCAGCGGAAGCGCGGCAAGCCAATCGCGTAGAGCAGCGAGTTGAGCAAGCCCGCGCGCGCATTCAGCACATACAGCCAAATCACGGACAGCGCTACGATGGGGACGACCGACGGCAGATAAAAGAGTGTGCGCCAGAGCCCCAAAAATCGCACTTTGGCGTTAAGCAGCAGCGCCAGCGCGAAGCCCAGCACGATGCGGATCGCCACCGAACCGCCGACATAAACGCCCGTGTTGCGCAGCGATTTCAGGAACAGCGGGTCATCGGTGAAGATATTGTTGTAGTGCTCCAGCCCAATCCACTCCGGCGGCTGGACGATATTGTATTTGGTGAAGCTCAGCAAGAAGGAGGCGATGAAGGGAAACAAAGAAAACAGCAGCACACCGACAATCCACGGGCTGATAAAGAGCAGCCCCATCTTGGCCTCGCGCTTGCGCATGGGCGACAGGTCGCGCCAGCGTTCGCGCCGGCGGCCGCGCATCGCGCTAAATTGCGAGCCGAATGATGTTGCCATGAGCCTTTTGTTGAGCTAGCGAGCAAAGCAAAAAGGCATGGGACATCAGAAGATGCCCCATACCGTTCTGCGCTTGGCTCGGTTTAGCCGTATTCTTCCCAGAATGCGTCCAGCAAGCCTTGAATCTCGGCTTCGGCGCTTGCCAGCGCGTCTTCAATGCTGCTGTCGCCGAAGAGTACATCTTCAACCATGCGATTGAGGACTTGATTGGCTTCCGGCTGGACCGGCGCGACCGGCACCAAATAGTCCAGCGCGGCCACGCCCAGGATGGATTCGGCGCGCGGATGCACAACGCCGTCTTTTTCGTAGCCGTTGCATTCGATCAAGGGCGACGGGCGCTGCTGCTGCTGGATGAACCAGCAAGCGCCTTGACCCTCAACTTCGGTGGTTAGCCACTTGACCAGCTTCCAGGCTTCGTCCGGATGGGCGGCATTCTTGGGAATCATGTAGCCCCAGCCACCATGCGCCCCGCCGCGGCGATCCGCGCTGCCGCTGGGACCGTAGGGAATCGGCGCCACATCGTAGTTCAGGGTTTCGGCGTGGTCTTCCAGTTGGAAGAGTGTCCAGGAGCCGTTGGCTTCAATCGAAACCAATCCCTGAATCAGTGGACCCTGGTCGAATTCGCCGGCCATCTCCCAGAAGGCGTTCTGCTCTTCGATGCCATAGTTGATATCCGCCATCGCCTGCATGAACTCCAGCGTCTCGATGCCGGCTTCGTTGTTGATGGTGATGGCGCGGGAATCATCGCTGATCCAAGTCTGGCCATTGGCGTTCAGCCAAGCGAGGAAGGGGAATCCCGTGACTGATGACGCGTTAAAGCCGATGCGTTCCAGGAAACTGCCATCGCCAATCCGCAAGGCTTCGGACACTTTCAGCATCTCGTCCCAAGTCTCGGGGAATGACTCGATGCCAGCTTCGGCAAAGTGATCCGTGTTGTACCAGGCAATGGCGAACGCGCCGCCACCGGGCAGCGGCAGCAGCCAGGTCTTGCCGTTGAATTGGGTGCCGGCAAATTCTGATGGATGGAAAATCGCCGGGTCGACGCCGTCAGCCGCCATATAGTCGTCCAGCGGAATAATGGACTCGGTAGCGGCGAAGAAGGGCAGGTCATGCCGGCCGAACATCGTCACATCGGGCGGGTTGCCGGCGGCGATAGCAGCCAGCAGATTCTGCAAGCGGTTATCCCAAGGCAGGAAAATGTTGTCGACGCAGATGCCGGGGTGGGCGTCTTCAAAAGCGGCTACTTGCTGTTCCTGAAGAGGAATGCGATTGCCGCCCCAGTGATGCCAATAGGTCAAGGTAACATCGCCCTCGCAGTCGGGGTTCTGCGCGGATACGCTCATCGAAAGCGGCAGCATCGATAGAAGCATGACCGCGGCGAAGAGCAAGAGCGTTGATTTCTTAAACATGGAAAGGTCCTTTCATTCCAGATTGTGATTTGGACAAAATGTGAAGTAACTGAAAAATTGCCGGATGTCATCAGGCTGGTGAGACCGATGCGCGCATCCCTGGCTACACCAACTGCCTCCTGCTGTTAATTGAAAAGCTTCCGCAAATTACCAGAAACGCGAAAATTCTACGCCCTTTTCTTTCGGGCTGGCATGATCGAATGCTTCGGCGAAAAATCGCTAATTATGCAAAATTCTGCGCATAATATAATGAAAATTTCCGGACCCTGCAACAATTGACTTGAAATCACACCGGCGTTTCTGCCCTCATGGCCGCTGCAGCCCGCGCAGCAAAAGGTTGCGGCTCTCGCTCAGCGCCCGGGCGGGCTTGGGCAAGCCGGGACTCAACTCCAGGCTGAGCGCGCCCTGGTAACCAATTTCCGCCAATGCTTGAAGCGTCGCATTGAGCGACTCCTCAGTCATCACCCCGTCCAGCAGCGCCCAGTGCAGATCGCTGAGCCCGTCGTTGTCATCAAAGTGGACATAACCCAGCCGGTCAGCCGCGTTCAGGATGGCGCTGGCCGGATCTTCGCCGGACATCTGCAAATGGCCGGTGTCCAACAAGATGTACAAGTTGTCATGGCCGCTGCGGCGAATGAATTCCAGGGTCTCGCTGGCTGTCGGCAGCGCTGTGCCCGGGAAGTGCTCCAACGCCAGTTTGATATCGCGCTCGGCGGCGCGCTCCGCCAGCTCGCCCAAGGAATCGCTGAAGCGCGCCAGGGCGGCGTCGCTGTTGTCTTTTCCGGGCACGACGTAGGCTGTGTCGGCCGCCAACTGCGCGGCATGTGTGATGGCGTCCGCGACATGATCGACGGCTGATTGTCGCTGCGATTGTTCTTCGTGATCCAGCGTCGCGCCCGCCGGCATGCCAAAGGAGGCGCCCAGGCAGGACACGCGCAAATCCAATTCTTGCGCCAGCAGCCGGCTCTCTATCGTACGCAGGCGCGTCGGCTGGATATCGATCCAGTCGAAGCCGAGCGCGCGCGCCTCTCGCAGCACCTCGGTTTCCATGCCACCCAGCGCCCAGACACAGCAAGCAATCTTCATCTCGTATCCTTTCTTGCGCCTACATGTCCGGCAGGCATACTAGCGCATGCCCGGCCGCTTGTCACGGTTTGACAAGGCGGCGGGCGGGTCGTACACTTGGCGCATTCCGCACGGGACAGGAGATACCATGGATCAAAAAATCGCGCTAATCACCGGTGCCGGCTCGGGCATCGGCCGCGTGACGGCCCTGGCGCTCTGGGAGGCGGGCTACTCCCTGGTGCTGGCGGGCCGCCGCGAAAACAGATTGCGCGACACCTGGTCAGCCGCCGGCGTCAGCGACGACCGCGTCTTGATCGTCCCAACCGATGTCAGCGACCGGCAGGCTGTCATTCAGCTCTTCGCCAAGACGAAAGCCAGGTTCGGCCGCTTGGATCTCCTGTTCAACAACGCCGGCATAAATGCCCCGGCTATCCCCTTGGAAGCACTCAGCGACGAGCAATGGCTTGACGTAGTCGCCGTCAATCTCAACGGCGCCTTTTGGTGCCTGCGAGAAGCCTACAAGCTGATGAAGGCTCAGCAGCCGCAAGGCGGCCGCATCATCAACAACGGCTCCATCTCGGCGCATGTGCCGCGGCCGCATTCGGCAGCCTACACTGCCACCAAACACGCCCTGACCGGGCTCACCAAGTCTACAGCTCTGGACGGACGCGACTACAATATCGCTTGCGGGCAGATCGACATCGGCAACGCCCGCACCGAGATGTCAAACAGGCAGCAAAAGCATCTTGAGGCCGCGGCCGGGTCGGCCGAACCGCAAATGGACGCGCGCCACGTGGCGGACGCCGTGGTCTATATGGCCAATCTGCCGCTGAACGCCAATGTTCTCTTCATGACCGTCATGGCGAACGCAATGCCCTACGTGGGCCGGGGCTAGCTGCTGATGAGCGAACTGGTATGGAAAACTGCGGTTGAGCTGGCGGCTCTGATACGGCGTGGAGAAGTCTCCGCCGTCGAGGTATTGACGGCTCACCTCGAGCGGATCGACGCCGTCAATCCCGAGCTAAACGCCATCGTCACTTACTTGCCCGAAATGGCGCTTGAGCTGGCGCGCTCGGCAGATGAGAAGCAGGCGCGCGGCGAGCCGCTCGGCTTGTTGCATGGCTTGCCCATCGCCCATAAAGACTTGTTTGAAACAGCCGGCATTCGCTCGACGATGGGTTCGCCCGCCTTTAGCGACTACATCCCCGAGTCGGACGATCTCATCATCGCGCGTTTGAAGGCGGCGGGCTGCGTGACGCTCGGCAAAACCAACGTGCCGGAGTTCGGCGCTGGTTCGCATACTTTCAACCCGGTCTTCGGCGCGACCCGCAATCCCTACGACACCTCAAAGACCTGCGGCGGCAGCAGTGGCGGCGCGGCCGTAGCGCTGGTGGCCGGCATGATCCCCATCGCCGATGGCAGCGATATGGGCGGCTCGCTGCGCAATCCCGCCAGTTTTTGCAATGTGGTCGGCTTGCGACCGACGCCGGGCCGAGTGCCGCAATATCCCAAAGGCAATGCCTGGTCGACGCTCTCGGTCGACGGCCCGATGGGACGGACAGTGCAAGACGTCACGCTGATGCTGCAAGCCATCGCCGGCTACGACAGCCGCGCGCCTATTTCGCTGGAGCAGCCGGCTTCTGTCTTTGCCGACAATCTCGAACGCGACTTCGCCGGCGTGAAAGTCGCCTGGAGCCCGGATCTTGGCGGACTGCCGGTGGACTCGCAGGTGACCGATGTCATCCAGCGGCAGCTTCCGGTCTTCGGCGACCTGGGCTGCGCAGTTGAGCAAGCCCAGCCGGACTTTAGAGATGCCTACGACATCTTTCAAACGCTGCGCGCCTGGAACTTTGAAATGTCCTTCGCCGAGCATTTTGCCGAATTTGGCGAGGATGCTTTCAAAGAGACCATTCGCTGGAATGTGGCTCAGGGCAAGCAGCTAAGCGCCGGCCAGATCAGCCGAACGGAAGCCAGGCGCACGGAGCTGTTCCAGCGCGCGCGCGAATTTCTGGAGACCTACGAATTTCTCCTGCTGCCAACCGCCCAGACGCCGCCTTTTCCCATCGAGTGGGAGTATCCCCAAGAAATAGCCGGCGTCGCCATGACAACCTATATCGACTGGATGATGACCTGCGCCTACATCACCGTCACAGGCTTGCCGGCGCTTTCCATACCTTGCGGCTTTACCGACGCTGGCTTGCCAGTCGGCTTGCAGATTGTCGGGCGCCCGCGCGCGGACTTCGCCGTGCTGCAGCTGGCCTACGCCTTCCAGGAAGCGACTCGCTTTTACGAACGGCGCCCCCCGCTCCGCAGCAAAGACTAGCGGGTCAACCGGAGACAGCGCTTGGACCTCAACCTGATCAATTGGCTGCTGGCGCTGCTGCCGGTGCTGACGGTGCTGCTGCTGATGGTCGGGCTGGGCTGGGGCGGCAGCCGCGCCGGTTTGGCTGGCTTCTTCATCGTGCTGATCTTGTCGCTCACCGTCTTCGGCGGCAACCTGCAACTGGCGGCGGTCGCCATCGGCAAGTCTCTATTTCTCGCGGTCGATGTCTTGTACATCGTGTGGATGGCGCTTTTCTTCTACAACGTGACCAACGAGGCGGGCGCGGTCGCATTGATTGGCCGCAGTCTGCCGCGGCTAACTTCGGATCGCGCCGCGCAGAGCCTGCTAATCAGCTGGGTATTTGTGTCGCTGTTACAAGGCGTCGGCGGCTTCGGCGTACCGGTAGCGGTGGTCGCGCCTTTGCTGGTCGGCTTGGGTTATACCGCCACGCAGTCGGTCATCATGGCGGCGCTGGGCCACGGCTGGGCGGTGACCTTCGGCTCGCTGGGCACTTCATTCGTCGCCTTGACCGCCGTCACCGGTCTGGCGGGCGAGGCATTGGCGCATGACGCGGCGCTGGTCCTGGGCTTGGCCGGCTTCTTTAGCGGCGGCTTGGTGGCCTTCGTCAGCGCGGGCTGGAGTGGCTTTCTGCGCTCGCTGCCCATGCTGCTGATAGTCGGCGCGGTCATGGGCTTGACGCAGTGGTGGATCGCCACCAACGGCATGTGGACATTAGGCTCTACCTCGGGCGCGCTGGCCGGCGCGGTCGTCGGCGTAATCTACGTGCTCTCGCCGCTGCATTCGGGCAAATCTCAAGCACCGCCGGCTGCCGGCAGGGACCGTCCGCGCAGCATCGCGCTGGCTTTGGCGGCTTATGTGATCCTGCTGGTCCTGGCTTTTTCAGCCAACTTGATCCTTCCCCTGCAACAGTTGCTGGATAGCCTCCGCGTACAACTTGAGTTTCCGGCGGTGGCGACCAGTTTCGGCTGGCAGGTCCCCGCCGAGAGCGGGCGCGGCATCAGCGTCTTTGGCCACGCGGGCGCCATACTTTTCTACGCGGGCGCCAGCGCTTTCCTGTTGTATCGCCGCGCCGGCTACTACGAGTCCGCTTCAGTTTGGCGCGAGATTTGGGCTAAAGCGCGCCGCTCCGCCTCCAAGTCCACCGTATCCATTTTGGCGCTGGTGGCGATGGCGGCTTTGATGACCCACACCGGCATGACGCAAATTATCGCGCGCGGCATCAGCGAAACCTTCAGCGCCGAGTTTTATCCGCTGGTCGCGCCTTTTATCGGCGCGCTGGGCGCATTCATGACCGGCAGCAATACCAATTCCAATGTGGTCTTTGGGGCGCTGCAACAAGAAACAGCCACGCTGCTGGCGCTGAGCGTGCCGGTGATTCTGGCTGGCCAGACAGCCGGCGCCTCCCTGGGCAGTGTGCTGGCGCCGGCCAAAGTCATCGTCGGCTGCAGCACCGTTGGCTTGGCCGGGCAGGAAGGTCCCGTGATCCGGCGCATGCTGATTCTGGGTTTGATTCCCGTCGCCTTTGTCGCCTTTTTTACTTTCGCCAGGCTGGCCGGCTCATGATTCGCGTGGCTATTCCCTGCGCGCGCGAGCCTTGCGCCGCCAGGCCGATTTCAGGCGCAGCCTGCGAAAGCAGCCGCAGCCGACTAGCAGTCTTTCTGGAGGACGAATCATGAGCAAACTGGCGCTTTTTGGCGGCAGCCGGACTAGAACCGCAGCCTATCCCAGCTGGCCCGTGCATGACGAGCGAGATGTCGAAGCAGTCGCCGAGGTTCTGCGCAGCGGCAGCTGGGGCGGCTTCCCTTATCCGGGTCCGCAGACGCAGCGCTTTCTTGACGCATTTATCAAAATGCAGCGCGGTCAATACGCCGTCGCCGTAATGAACGGCACCATTACCATGGAGGTCGCCCTGCGCGCGGCCGGCATCGGCTGGGGCGATGAAGTGCTGGTGCCGGCCTACACCTTCCAGGCCACTGCCTCCGCGCCTATGATGGCGGGTGCCATACCCGTGTTGGTGGATATTGATCCCGACACCTTCTGCATCGACCCCGAGGCCATTGAAGCGGCGATTACTGACCGAACGCGGGCTATTATCCCGGTGCATATCGCGTCGCAAATGGCGGACATGGATGCCATCATGGCCATCGCCGAGCGGCACGACCTGATCGTCATTGAAGACGCGGCGCACGCTCACGGCGCGATGTGGGCGGGCAAAGGCGCCGGCGCGCTCGGTCATTTCGGCTCCTTCAGCATGCAATCGACCAAGATCATGACTGCCGGCGAAGGCGGCGCGCTGCTCTGCCGCTCGCAGGAACATGCCTGGCGCGCGGCCAGCATAATCGACTGCGGCCGACCGCATGACCCGGCCGGCGAGCTCTACACCCAGGGCGGCAATTACCGCATGACCGAGCTGCAAGCGGCGCTGCTGAATGTCGCCCTGGAGCGCTTTCCGGCGCAAGCTCAAATGCGTGAGCAGACAGCCAATTACATGGACGAATCACTGAGCGAGATTGAGGGCATTCGTGTCTTGCCGCGCGATCCACGCCACGAAAAGCGGGCTATCTATCGCTATACCTTTGCGGTTGACCCCGAAGCCTTCGGCGCGACCAACAAGATAATCGAGCGCGCGCTGCAGGCGGAAGGCATTCTTTGCTGGAGCGGCTACGACCCCATGTATCGTTATGACTTGTTCCGGCCAAAAGACTCGCGCCTGGCTGTGCCCTCGGCTTTCCCGCAGTACTTTGACCTGGAGAATATGCGCTTGCCAGTAACCGAGCGGATCAGCGCTCGCGAGGGTTTGTGGCTGGATGAAGAGATATTCCGCGAGGGCAAAGGCGCGGTCGATGAAGTTGTCTCAGCTTTACGCAAAGTCCAGGCGGCGCTGGCCGGCGATTCGACGCTTGCGGAGCGTATTCGCGCGCTGGGCTGATTAACGTGCGCGCGCCGTCGTGGGGTATCCAACCGGGTCGATCATGACATCAATGAGCAGGGGAGCGCGCCGGGACAAGCCCGCTCGAATGGCGGCGTCGCAATCCTCGCGGGATTCGACGCGGCGGTAGGCGATGCCATAGGCGCGGGCGACAAGCTCAAAGTCGGGATTGGTAAATTCAGTGCCATAGGCGGGCCGCGCCGCGCGCAACTGCGCCGAACGAATCAGATCCAGAGCCGCGTCATTCATAATGAAGACCAGCACCGGCAGCTGCCGCTCGACCAGCAAGCCCAGTTCACCCAAGACCATCGCCAGCCCGGCGTCGCCCGTGATGCAGACGACCGGATCACTCTGGACGGCAGCCGCGGCCGCGATGGCGCTGCACAGCCCGAATCCCATAGCGGATAGTCCGTTGGAGACAAAGTAGCGATTGGGCGCGCGCGCCGGCCAGTTCAGCGCCGCGAAGATCTTGTGCGAGCCGACATCGGTGGTCACGATAATAGCGTCCGGCGTATTGTCCCGCAGCGACGCCAGGAAACTCTGCGGCAGAATGCGCCCGGCGCCCGGCGTCGGCAAGCCGCTCCGGCTCTGCTGGTCGCGAAACCGCCGAACTCGCTCTACTCCCCAGTTTTCCGCGCGCTGGCAATGTAGGTCGCCCAGCAAGTTGAGGATGTGGTCAATGCGGCCGACCGCTTCCCATTCGGCGGCAATTCGCGGATCATGATTCTCCCAGTTGGCAATCCAGATCAGAGGCGTCTCATAATCCCAAGGCTTGACCAGCTCAACAACGTCAAAGCCGATGGCGACGATGCAGTCGGCTTCGTCCAGCAATTCATAGACCGGGTCGGCGCGCGTCAGACCGATGGTACCGGCGAACAGGGGATGATCCGCCGCCAGCGCGCCTCTGCTTTTGGGACTATCAATCACCGGCGCGCCCAATCTCTCGGCCAGATCACGAAGGGCGGCATAAGGCGCGTCCGGCTCCAGCCCCAAACCAAGCACGATAATCGGCTTGCGCTTGTCCGCCAGCAGGGCGCGGACGGCGTCGACATCAATGTCGAGCTGCGCCGCTGACGCAGCTGGAGCTGGCTCGAAGGCGAGCTCAACATCCGACAAGGCGATGCGATTATGCAGGCTGAGATGCGCGGGACCAGGCCGCCCCGACCGCGCCAGACGCAGCGCCCGCTGAATCGTCCGGGCGGCGTTGGAGATCGAGAGTTCCGTCGAGAATTTGCAGATGGGCTGGAAGAAAGCCGAGAGGTCCAGCGCCTGGTGCGTGTGACGGCCGATTAGGTCGGGGTCAGTCGTTGCGGTGATCAATAGCACTGGCGCGCGGTCGAGGTGCGCGTGCGCCAAACCGGCCGCCGCATTGGCCGCGCCGGGACCGAGCGTTGTCAGCGCCACGCCGATCGCGCCGCTCAAGCGCGCGTCGGTCGCCGCCATAAAAATCGCGCTGCTCTCGTTCTTGACCAGAACAAAATCCAACCCGCGCCGGCGCAGGGCTTCCAGTAGTTCGACATTTTCGCCGCCAGGCAAGCCATACACGCGCTCGACGCCGGCGGCTATTAGCGCTTCGGCGAAGTATTCAGCGATTGTCGCCATGCTCACACACAGGGTTTGTACTGTTTCGAGACAGTCATTATGCACGTTGCGGCGCCCGTGTCAATTTGGCGCGCTTCTCTTCGTCGCCGTTATACCGCATCGCCGCGCTCAGCAATTGGCCGCGCAGCTGTTGAGCAGCAAATAAGCGCTCAAAATGAAAAGCGGGATCATCATCATCCACTCGAAGACTTGCTGGTTGATGCGGTCGATCAGCGTGCGAGCGACCAACACCGCGGGCGGAATCAGCAGGAAAACCCAGGCGATGCTCAGCAGGCGCTGGCCATCAAACAAGCCGAGCAGCATAAAGCCCGGCAATTTCGTCAGGTTCATAACCACAAAGAACAGCGTCGTCGTGCCGATAAATCGTCGTGGCGTCATCTGCGGTTGCAGCAGCAAATAAGCGGTGAAGGGCGGCGCCCCCACATTTGCCAGCGTCGAGCCGAATCCGGAAGCGAGTCCGGCGAAATAGCCGTGCCATTTTCTGGGTTGATATGACAGCGCGGCCAAGCGATCGCTGGCGATCTTGAATATCAAAGCCAGCAAGGTCAATCCGCCGATGATTCGCTTCAGCGTCAGCGCGTCGATGTCTTTTAGCACAACTGCGCCCAAGACCACGCCCAGCAAGCCGGGGATGAGCATGAGGCCGATATAATGCCGATCCCATTGCTTCCAGTAGAAATACAGCGCGAAACCATCGGCAAAGATGAGCAGAGGCAAGACCAATACCACGGCCACCTGCGGGTCGATGAACAGCGTCAGCATTGGCACCGTAAGCGCGACCGGCACGGGACCGCCCAGACCGCCCTTGGAAAAGCCAACCAGGATGCCTACCAGCGCGAAAACAAGAATTTCGGTCGTCAAAACTGGATCTGCCCGCCGCTGAATTTTGTCGCAGACATTATACTGTATTCAGGCGCAGGATCCGACCATAGGGCAATTGACCGCATAAATGACCCTTGTGGTTGCGCCGGTGTCTGAAGCGTTACTATTGCGCCGGCAGGATACACGGGAGAATCCGTCTTGAATATCAAGCAACTAAACGAGGAGGGTCGCGAACTGTGGAACCGCAAAGCCGGTTTCTGGGATGCGCTGCATGGCGACGGCGGCAACCACTTTCATCGCTGCCTGGTTGAGCCAAGCGTACTGCAGTTGCTTGACCTGCGCGACGGCGAGTCTGTACTGGACGCCGGCTGCGGCAATGGACTTATGGCGCGGCGGCTGGCCCGGGCCGGCGCGCTTGTCTCCGCCTTCGATTACAGCGCGGCCATGCTGGAGCTGGCGCGCGCCCATGACAGCGCGGCTGGAGCAAGCGTCGACTACCGCCTCATTGACGCGACTGACGAAGCGGCGTTGCTGAAACTGGGGGAGCGGCGCTTCGACGCCATCACCTGTTCGATGGCGCTGATGGACATGCCGGCGATTGACCCGCTTTTCGCAGCCTCCAGCCGGTTGTTGAAAGCGACCGGCCGCTTTGTCTTCGCTACCATGCACCCGGCTTTTAACTCCAACAACCCGATCTTTATGCGCGAAAAAGAAGACCGGGCTGGCCTAGTCAGCCAGCATTACGCCATCAAGCTGCGAACTTATCTTGACATGCCACCCGTAAAAGGCGCGGGCGCGCCCGGCGAGCCGACGCCGCACTATTATTTCCATCGCCCGCTGAGCGAATTGCTCAATGCCGCCTTTGCCGCCGGCTTCGTCCTGGATGCCTTGCTGGAGCCGGCCTTTGAGGCTGACATCCCGGCGAAGGCAGGCAGTCTGGACTGGAGCAAGTTTCGCCAGTTTCCGCCGATTCTCAGCGGACGTTTGCGGCTGGGCTAGATGGCTGGATTCCCGGCGGCGAGGATTGCGGATTTGTAACTGCCACCCGCGAACTCTGCAAGCAGCGCCAACAGGTCGCTCAATGCCGATTCGATATCGACGCCGCCATCGACGTGATGCGCCTCAACCGTGATGACGGCTTCGCTCGTTTCGGCGTTGGCGGCGCTGGTCGCGCTCTGCCGCCAACACCAACGGCGCGCGACCACCATCTGGTTCTGGTCGGAAAACACCACTTCGCCCGGTTCCGGATGCATCGCCTCGCCGCTGGCGAGCTCGGTATATAACTCGCTGCCGTCTGAATAATGCACGGTGATCGGCGGCGCAATTTGGCGCGTATCGAAGATGGCGACCGGCAAGCCATAGCGGATGCTGACTAAATTGCCAATATCCACCAGCGTGTTGATGCAGGGAACATCGCCCTTCTTGGTTAGACGGCGCAGCAAGGCTTCGGCGGCGCTGCGATATTTGGTAGGCGATACGCCGAATCCGCTGAAAGCTCGCCGCCAGGCGCTCAGAGACGGCAGCTCGCTCAGCGGGGTAGCGCCTATTTTCGCCTTGACCGCTTCCTGCTCCGCCAGGTATCGGTCTCTCAGCGCATTTGAGGTCGGCGCATTGGTCATGCCCTGCGCGACGATGACCCCGCCCCTGAGCTCGGGATAATTTGTAGTGATTTGCTGGTCGTACTGAAAGCTCGTCATCTTAACCTCCTGCGGCCAGTTCTGGGGCGGCCGCTGCCCTTGTAATCTCGTTCTTGTCCAGCCAGTGGACAATCCGCAGCCAGGCGGCCCAGGGCGCGACCGCCGCCAGAGCCGAGGCAAATACAATCGCCCGCATGCCGCCATCGCCCAGGGCGTCGATAGCGAAACCTACCACCAGAATGCCTATCGTCTGCACCAGCTCGAAGCCGGCGAAATCAAGCGAAAACATGCGGCCCAGATACTCGTCATGGACTTGTTGCTGGATGATGACCGAGCTGTAGGTCCAATTGATCGAGCCGCCCATCGCCCGCACGACCACCGCCAGCGCCAGGAGCTCCAATGATGGCGCCAAGCCCCAAAACAGCCAGCCGAGCGCAATCAAGGCGAAGCCGACGCCTATCAGCCGGCGCAGCGCTTTGACGGAATCGTCGCTGAAGCGATTGGCGATCATGGGACCGATAATGGCGCCCAAGCCGAACGACGCCCAAAGTATCGCCATCGACGTGATGCCCTGGTCGCCCAATACAAAGACCTGAGTGCCGAAGAAGATGAGCAGCGTGTCCGAACTGGTGATGCTCTGGCCCGCTTTCACGAAAAGCGCCGCGGCCGTCTCCGGGTGATGCCGCAAATAGCGCAGGCCATCGATAAATGTACGTTCGGCTTTGTCCGTCACAGCGCGGGGCTGCTGGCCGATTTCTGAACGCGGACTGCTCGGAATTACAATCAGCATGACCAATATCGCCGACAGCACAAAGGTCATGGCGTCTATCAGCAGCGCGATTTGCGTACCGAATAGCTCAGCCACCAATCCGCCGCTTATCGCCCCGATGGCCAACATGGCCGACCAGGTGACGCTGCTCAGTGTATTGCCGATGATGAGCTGATGCCGGTACAGAATGCTCGGCATGATGGCGTTTCTGGCCGGCTCGAAGATCGAAGAAATCATAAATTGCGCGATGACAAGCACGTAGATCAGCGGCAGGTATTCCCGGCTCTGAGACGCGAATAACAAGCCCAAAACGGCCACTGCGCGCAGCAGATCGCTGATGATGAGCAGCCGCTTGCGATCGAAGCGGTCCGCCAGCACACCGGCCCAGGGCCGCGCCAGCAGCGGCGGCAGCATTCGGGCGATGAGAAATCCGCTGACCGCGATGCCCTGATAGCCGCTGCCCTCTGTATAGGTAATGATCAGCGCCGAGACGACGATTGTGCTGAACCAGTCGCCCAGCAGGCTGACGAGCTGCGCCGCCCACAGCTTGGCGAAATCATGATTGCTGTTGAGAAGTCTGATGTAGTCCATTGGCAGTCCCAAAACTGGGGCGTCAGTGTACAGCACATCGCAGACGGATGCACGGCGCAAACAAGTCCCCGGAAATTTGTCTTCAAAGCCTCGTCTGATTTGCAGCCCGCCCGCAGCGCCTGTAGACTAACGGAAGATCGCAAGCCTGCGAGGCGAGGAGCAAGCTATGGAGAGCATGATTTACGTTGGGGTCGGCGGATTCTTCGGCGCAAACGTCCGCTATCTGCTGGCGCTTGGCTCGGACCGAACGCTTAGTCCCTTACTCGGCGTTTTCCCATACGGAACCTTGCTGGTTAATGTCGCGGGCTCATTTGGCTTGGCGCTCTTCGGCGTTTGGTTCGGCGCGCGCGCCGGTCTGCCGCCTCAACTGCGCCTGCTGATAGGCAGCGGGTTCTTCGGCGCTTTCACGACCTTTTCGGCATTCGCCAACGAGAGCTATGCCATGGCGGGCGACGGCAAAATTGCCTTGCTTCTGCTCAATGCAATCTTGAATTATGGCTTATGCTTGCTAGGTGTTGCGCTGGGACTGCTGCTAGGCAGCCGCCTCTTCGCAGCGGTGTGATGATGCTTGGCTTCATGCTTAGCTGCATGCTTAGCTCTTTTGCAAACACATAAGCGCGCTCATGATCGAAGACATCATCAAAGTCATCATCCTGGCGCTGGTCGAGGGTGTGACTGAATTCTTGCCAGTTTCATCGACCGGGCATCTGATCGTCGGCACATCGCTGCTCGGCCTGGACGGCATGAGCCCTGTATTTGAGATATTCATACAATTCGGCGCGGTCTTGGCGGTTATGATGCACTACCGCAAAATCTTGCTCGGGCAGGCGTCTAACTTCACCAAATCGCCGGCGGTACGCCGTTTTTGGTCACTGGTGGCGCTCAGCTGTCTGCCCGCCGCCGCGCTGGGATTCTTGGCGGGGGAGCGCATTGGGCAGCTGTTGTTCTCGCCGCTGGTAGTGGCTGTATCACTGATCGCCGGTGGAATCGTTTTCCTGATAGTTGAGCGTCTGCCTGGCTTTCAAGTACGCGAAAGTGATCAAGACAGCTTCACGCAGATTACGGTGAAACAGGCGCTGACGGTTGGTTTGGCGCAGGTATTGGCTCTGATTCCGGGCGTATCACGATCCGGCAGCTCTATCATCGGCGGCATCTTGTCCGGGCTGGACCGCCGCCAGGCAACTGAGTTTTCGTTTTTCGTGGCGATACCGCTGTTGGGCGGGGCTACCCTCTATCGACTGGCGACTGAGCTTAACAGCCTGGACTCAAACGAACTATTCTTGCTGTTGCTCGGCGCCGCGCTGTCGGCGGTTTTCGCCTGGTTGTCTATCGAGTGGCTCTTGAGATTCGTATCCAAAAACAGCTTCGTCGTATTTGGTTACTACCGCATTCTTGCCGGTTTGCTGGTTTTGGCGGCAATATCTTCGGGACTGATCGCCTGAGAATTGGGCTGCCGGCGGCATCAAGGCCTTGCAGCAAAGACCGTCCCAATCTCGTTTGTCCGTATTTGCCTCTCTACCTATAATGAATCGCAGAGATGCCTCTTGCCTCTCCAGCTTTTGCTTGCTAGCGAGGGGTGATTGCCGATAGGGTGATTGCTTCTGCGATGAGGAGTAGCCGATCGATGTCTGACTTATGCCGGCGCTTTCAACTCATGCTGTTTCTGGCCGCCATTGCTTTGCTCGCCAGCGCGTGTTTTCGCGATACATCTGAGGCGATACAAAATCAGCCGGTGGCGCGCGAATATCCGTCGCCGACCGCTGTTCAAGAAGAAGCGCCTACCGAGGTCGCGCCCACAGAAATCGCGCCAACAGCTACTGTGGAGCCTGTGGCGCCGGTAGTGGAAGTAATAGAACCGGAAATCGATCAATTCGCGCTTACGGCAACCGCCCTGATCGCCCGGCAGACGCAGCCGGCGCTTGGAGCGGATGCCTCGTCAGGCAGCGGCGCCGCAGCCGATGATACCAGCGCGGGCCCGGCGACGGCCGTTCCACAGCCGCGCGCGACCATCCCGCCGGGGGAAGACTGCGTACATGAGATTCGCGCCGGGGATACCTTGTTCCAGCTATCGCTGGCCTACGGCGTAACGGTGGACGCGATCGCCAAAGCAAGCGGAATCGCCAATCCGGATCGCATCGCCGTCGGCCAGCACATCATCATCCCGCTTTGCGGCACCACCGGCTTTATACCGCCGCCCACATCGCTTCCGGTCGCGACCATTGAAGCCGAGCAAATTTCCGCGACCAGCGAACCGCAGGAGGAGCCTGAACTCGCCAGCAGCGACGACACGCGCAATGCTCTCATCGCGCAAGCGCAAGAGACGCTCTTGGACAACGCCCAATCTGAGCGGCCGGGCGCCTTGAGCGCTCAACTGGCTGTTGAGGCGACGGCCAGCCAGACTTACACGGTTCAGCAGAATGACACGCTATTTGAGATTGCCGTGCGTTATGGGACGACCGTGGAAATCCTGGCCGCTCTCAATGGCATCGCCGATATCAACAGCTTGAACGCGGGTGACGTTCTGCAAATCCCTTAAGCCTCAGCCCCTTAAAGCGCGCCGGCCTCGATTCAGAGAATAAGTAACCAGCAAGATTATTGGGGAGTGGTGATTAAAGCGGAGTTGATAACCATGCCCCCATCCCCCAGCCCCTTGCCCCCAAAATGAGGGAAGGGGAGTGATTCTGCGTTTTGAAGTCCCTCCCTCTTTATGGGAAAATGCGCCTGATCTTGACCCATAGAGATGGCGCATGGATTTAGGGTGGGGGTAGATTGCTGGCATATCCTTGAAATTCACCACTCCCGATTATTGCTGCCCTTGTTCGTTTGACTATGGCTGTGCTACAATGCTGCCGCTTCGGATAGACAGTAGAGCGCCTTCGGGCGCATTTTTGCGAGGGTGTGCCGCCATGAGCCAGGAACTGATGCAAGCGCTGGTTGTCGAGAACAGTCGGCATCCAAAAATTGAAGCGGGCGATACCGTCAAGGTACACGTGCGTATAATCGAAGGAACTCGCGAGCGGGTTCAGATTTTCCAGGGCGTGGTAATCCGGGCGCGCAAGGGCGGCAACGAAGCCAACTTTACTGTTCGGCGCATCGCCAGCCACGGCGTCGGCGTCGAGCGCACTTTCTTATTGCATAGTCCGCGAGTTGAAAAAGTCGAAATTTTGCGCCGGGCAAGGGTCCGCCGGGCTCAACTCTATTATTTGCGCGATCGCCGCGGCAAGTCCGCCCGCCTCAAGGAACGCCGCTAAACCGCCAGCAGTCAATCCCCGCACATCCCGGGCGCGCGTTGGCGCGTCTTTCATTTCTCAGCCTTTGTCAGCCGACGGTTCGCGCAGCGTATAGTGCGTACCTTTGTTGGCGCCCACCTTGTTGAGTATGCCCTTGTCCACGAGGTCCGCCAAATCCAGGCGCAATGTCTCGGCTGACACTGAATGAATCAGGCTGCGGAATTCCCGGTTCGTAATTGAGCCCCGGGCGCGGATGTATTGCAGAGCGCGGGCTTGGCGGTGGTTTGTATCGCGCGCCCATTCCGGAACCTTTGGTCGCGCGCGCTCGTTATGCAGGGCGACCGCGAAACTATAGGGGCGGGCGTCAAATCGCGGCGGCGAATGCCCGGCCTGCTCCATGACCTCCATCATCCGGTCGATGCCAAGCCCAAGTTCTTCGATGTAGCCCCAATGAAACAATCCCCCGACCAAGCGCGGATTTCGAGAAAAATGCTCTTCCTTGATATTCTCCACGGTGATGAACCCGGGCAAGCCGCCGGGCGATATGACTTCCAGCCGGTCCGAGAACATACGCACCTCAATGCGGCGTCCGCGCAAACGATAATCTCGATGGCAAATGGCGTTTACCAAGGCTTCGCGCACGGCAAACTGCGGATATTCGAAAGTCTCCTCGCGTTCCAGGCCCTTGACCACGGCGCTTATCGCCATCTCGCTCCAGACGAGATTCCAGGTAGTTTCGATGAGGCGCGGCACCGAACCCGTGATCTCTTCGCGCCGTGTATAACCGGCCAGGCCCTGCTCGCCCCGGGCTGCCGTGCCGACAAATCGGGCGAAGACGACGCTGCTCTGCGGCAGCCAGCGCTGCGGATAATCGCTGAATAGCAGCAATCCACAGACGGTGGGCTTGCCATCGGCCGTAATTGCGCCAATCTCCGCCAGCAGCCGATTGATCTCGCCGCTGTATACGCGCTTGGCGCGCTCGGCGCGCTTCTCCAGGTATTCGTCGATTATCTCGCGATTGAAGTCGTCTAGTGTGGCGCCGGGAACCGCTTCGGTTTCGAAGTCGCCCGTATTTTTGGCGCTGGCCAGGCGCAGAATTTCCTGCCCGCCCAGAGGACGGTTGACCTCGCCGCTGCGAATCAGGACGCGGCCATCGGCCAGCGCGTGCAATTCGGTGCTGCGCGGCACCCGGATCGAGAAAGCCGGCGCCGGCTCCGCCGCGTCCGCGGAAGCAGGTCCGCTAAGGTCACCGACAACTTCAGGCTGCGCAGCTTGGCTGCCGGCCGAATTCAACTGTATCTCTTCACAGCCGTCGATGACCACCGGCGGATTGTATAGGTTATCCGCGTAACTCAGGCAGCGCTCAACATCTTTCCTCTTAAGCCGCTGCGCGGATGGAAGGCCCTCGGCATCGACTCCAACCACGATTGTGCCGCCTTCGGTATTGGCGAAGGCGACCATGCTTTCGGCGATCGCTCCGGCGTCCGCGCTCTGTATGAAGGTGGTGCGCGGACCTTCAACCGGGTCAAACGATGCGTCGTAGGGCATCATACACCTGCCGGGATCGTCAGTTGAACTGGGGAGTAATGCGCATGCAGATCATAATCGCATGATGATGTTTCTGACATTATAATGGGGATTCTGTAGCCGGTGGCATGCTTTCCAGGTCATATTCAAGGACTGGGACCTTAATGCTGGATCTTCTCGCGCCTATGTCGCTTGTATTGCTTAGCTGGGCGCTGTTCATGCTGCTATTCAGCGGGCTTGGAATAACGGTCTTTAGGCTGCTTGGTAAACCGCTGAGGGCGAGCAATGATTGGCTGGATAGCTTCTGGTTAGGCTGGGCGCTCGCTCTTGCGGTTTTGCAATTCTGGCACTTGGTCTTTCCAGTCAACGCGGCGATTCTCCTGCTCTTTGCCTTGCTTGCGGCGCGTCAACTGATTTCTCAGCGAAGCGCGGCCGCGCAGTTGATTATCCAGCTGAGAAGCGAAAGCGTATACCTGCTGATCATGGCGCTGCTGGCGCTCTGGATGTCAAATCGGGCGCTCGCGATGCCCATCGCCTTCGACAGCGGCTTCCGCGACATCCAGGCAGTCATGTGGATCGACAGTTATCCGATTGTACCCGGGTTAGGCAATCTCTTCTCTTCCCTGGCTTTTAATCACTCCGTCTACCTGTATGACGCCTTGCTTGATGTGTCGATTTGGTCGGGACGGTCGCATCATATCGCCACTGGCTTGCTGATAATGGCCTATCTGGCGCGTGCCCTGCAATCGGCTTTACAGCTATGGAAATGTCAATGCGGGGCTGAGGTCCGCTGGTCGTCGATATTCAGCGTATTGACGATACCGCTGATATTGTTTTACACGGTCAACTGGAGCGGCATCACGCATTTCCTGACCGATACTGTGGTTGATGTGGTCGGCTTCCTCTGCGTGACTTATCTGCTGGATTTCGTCCAAGGCTGGAAGCCGGGAAAAGCCGACAGCGAATTTCATATCGTCCGCCTCGTGGTCTTGCTTGTCTTGGGTTTTACCATTAAACAGACCTTCATCGTCTTTGGCCTGGCGGTGGCGGCAACGGTCATTTTCCTATGGTTCAAACGTGGCGGCTATCGGCATGATCCTGCCCGCGCTGGATGGCTGGCGGCGCTGACGCTGATATTCGCCGGCGCTGTGCTGTTGCCTTGGATGGCTCGCGGCGTCATTACCAGCGGCTATATTGCGTTTCCGCAAACTGTCGGCAAAGCCGCGGTCGACTGGGCAATGCCGACGGAGCATCTGGAAAACCGACAGCGCATCATGTCGACCAACACCCGCATTCGCGGAGGCGACCAAGATGAGGTGCTCGGATCTTGGGATTGGTTGGGACCGTGGCTGCAGAAATTCGTTCGAAACATCATGCCGACCATGCTGCCGACAGCGATTACACTCGGCGCGCTGGGATTGTATGCAGTCGGCCGATTTCGCAATCGCGGCCTGAATCGAGACCGTAGCCCGGGCTTATTGCCACTGGCGCCAGTGCTAATCATGCTGGTTTTCTGGTTTTTCAGCTTTCCCGAGCCCAAGTATGTGCGCTACCTCTTCTGGAGTTTGGCGGCGCTATCGGTGATATTGGCTTATGAAGCCTGGCCAAAGGTCTCCTGGCGATTTCGCATCACGGCAGTGTATGGGCTTACCTTGCTCTGCCTGGCCTATGTCGCCTTTTTGATCGCAGCGCAAAGGACCTTTCCCTTGTCGGCCGGGCCAGTCGACGGCTTTCACGAACATTGGCGCATCCATTATGATCAATTTGTCACAGACAGCGGCCTGAAGCTCAATGTTCCAAAAGCAGGCGGGCCGCAGTGCTGGCGCGTACCCCTGCCCTGTACACCCCAGCCCAACGTTCGCCTGGCGGAACGGGCGCCGGGAGAGTTGCGGCACGGTTTCAGAATTGCGAATTCGCAAAGGGCTGGCGCGGACGATGGATAGGGCTGGCGCAAGCGCTTTCCTCAGGCATCCGACTAATGCGGCGGGAACAACCCGATGATGACCATACTGCCATTGATAATGTTTGCGGTGTCATTGCTCTTCCTGCGCGCCTGCTTGATTACGCTGGGATTTTACAAAGAACCGATCTTGTCCGCCTTTCAGCAATATGGCGACGAAGTGGGATTCAGCCCGCTATTTGACGCCTGCCTCTGGGGGCTGGTGCTGGCCTACTTGATCTTCACCCTGCTGGTACCCTCATCGCTCTTGGTGCTGCTGGGCATCTTCGCCTTTGTCTTTTTCTTTATGCTCTATTGGCGCGTACGCGACAATATCCTGGAGCACCCGGAGATTTTCTTGCGCTTTCCCGGTTGGTACCGCGAAATCGTTGACCGCACGACGCGCGAGGAACGCCGCAAGCTGTCTTACATGTGGCTGGGTCTGCCGCTAAGGACTCGCCTGCTCTACAATGCGCAGCATGAAGAATTCCGCAAGTGGGTGGAGTTGGTAGTGCTCTCAGTTGCCTGACGCCGGCGGCAGCTCCTCCGCCACAGCCAACAAAGCAAAAGACCCGGCGCTAAGCCGAGTCGTGACCTGAACTGGGAGACCTGGACTCGAACCAGGAATGGCGGATCCAGAGTCCGCTGTTTTGCCAATTAAACTATCTCCCATCAATAATCACCTATGCTAGCATCGAATGCCCAAGCCTTCAAGACTCTGCCCGCTGCGGCCGGTAGTTCCTTCCGGCAGCTGACAGCCGCAGCGCGCGCCGCCGGCGCTTACGGAGCTGGCTCGCTCAATGCTCGCAGCGCCAGTTTGATACGTCGGATGGACTCCGCGCGCCCCAGTATCTCCATCGTTTCGAAAGTCGGCGGCGATACGCGCTGGCCAGTGACGGCCGCGCGCAAAGCCCCGAATACCTGGCCGTTCTTGTAGCCGCTGGCCTTGGCGTAAGCCGCCAGGGCGCGGTGTTGCGTCTTGTGGCTAAAATCGTCCAGGCTCTCAAGCACGGGAATCGAGCCGCTCAACACAGCAGCGGCGCCGGCGCCATCCAACTTGCGCGGGATCAAAATTTCGGGGGCGGGCGCTTCAAACGCGTCCCAATCCGCAAAAAAGAAACCGGCCATCGGGACGACGTCATTCAAAGTCTTCAGCCGCGCTTGCAGCAGCGGCACGACGCGGCGCAGCCTGTCGTCATCAACTGCGAAACCGGCCGCTTGCAGCAGCGGTTTCAATCGCCGCGCCAGATCGTCAACCGCGGAATGCTGAATATACTGGCTGTTCAGCCAGTCCAGTTTGGCGATAGGGTAGGCGCTGTTGCCCGGATTGACAGCCTTGAGTTCAAAGCGCTCAATCGCTTCCTGGGTCCTAAACACTTCGCGATTGTCGCCGATATTCCAGCCGATATTGGTCAAGAAGTTCATCACCGCTTCCGGCAGGTATCCCGCCTCGATAAACTCATGCGCCAGCACGGGCACACTTTTTCCGTCGGCGGCGAATTGCTGTTTGCGTTTGCTGAGTTTGCCTTTGCCGTTGGGATTGAGCAGCACCGGCAAATGGGCGAATTGCGGCTTCTCCCAGCCCAGCGCCTCCCAAATGCGGATGTGCAGTGGAAAGACGGCAGCCATTCCACCGCCCGCGTCACATGCGAGATCTTCATGTGGTAGTCATCGACGATATGCGCCAGGTGGTAGGTGGGGAATCCATCCGACTTCAGCAGCACCGCGTCCTGCAATTGAGCGTTGTCAAAGGCCACCTCGCCGCGAATCATGTCGACCCCGGATGTTTTCCCGCTTAGCGGCATCTTGAAGCGGATGACATAAGGCTTTCCCAGCGCTTCCAGTTTGTCCGCCTCGGCCGCCGATATGCCACGATAGCGCCGGTCGTAACCGCCGCCGGCCGCGCGCATCTCGGCCAGTTCCTCGGCGCTGGCGAAGCATCGGTAGGCATGGCCCTGCGCCACCAGCCATTTGGCCCAGGTCTGATATAGCTCCAGGCGTTCGGACTGAATATAAGGTCCATACTCGCCGCCGACATTGGGTCCCTCGTCGATATCCATCCCCAGCCATTCAAAGGACTCGATGATACGTTCCAGCGAACCGGGTACGCTGCGTTTCTGGTCGGTGTCTTCGATGCGCAGGATAAATTGTCCGTCGTGACGCCGGGCGAATAGCCAGCCGAACAGCGCCGAGCGGATGCCGCCGATATGCTGAGGACCGGTTGGGCTGGGGGCGTAGCGCGTCCGTACTGGACCGCCAGGGCGATTGCTCACTTTGCGACTCCTTAACAGAATGCCAATAGTCGGAGATAGCGGCCGACCTCAGATGTTGATGCGCCGCCGCCGCGCGATGACGCTCTGCACCAGTCCGATACCCACCATGGTAAACAGCAGCGACGTGCCGCCCGAGCTGACAAAGGGCAGCGTAAGCCCCGTCACCGGCAGCAGGTTCAGGTTCATGCCGATGGACACGGTCGTCTGAAAGAAGATCATGGCGGCCACGCCGTAACAGATCATGCTGCCCAGCGGGTCGCTGGCTTCCCGGGCGCCCTTTAATATGCGCGTGAGCGCGATAGCGAACATGCCCAAGAGCGCCACGCCGCCGGCCATGCCGAATTCGTGCGCGATTACGCTGAAAATGAAGTCGGTATGGCGAACGCGCAAGAAACGCCCGGTGTTCTGTGAGCCAACGTAGTAGCCCTTGCCCAAGACGCCGCCCGATCCAATGCTTATCAGCGCCTGATTGATATTATAGTAGGCGTCCGACTCGGTATCCGGCGCCAGGAAGGTCTCGACGCGCAACTGCTGATATGGCGGCAGCAGCGGGAAGACGACAATCAGGATGACCAGCCCGGCGCTCATGAACAGCGCGATATGGCGCAGGCGCAAGCCGGCCGACCAGATAATCACAGCCCAGATCACCAGAAACACGATGGTTGTGCCCAGGTCGGGCTGTCTAAATATCAGCGCGGCGGGCAGCGCCATGTGCAGCAGGCTGCCCAGCACCGTCGACAGCTTGTCCAACTGCAGATAGCGCTCGGCCAGGTATTGCGACAGCGTGATGATCATCATAATTTTGCCGATTTCCGAGGGCTGCAGACGGATGCCGACGTTCAGCCAGCGCTTGGCGCCGCCGGCGCCTTCGACGCCGAAAATTTCCACCAGCAGCAGCAGAATGATCATCGCGGCGTAGATCCACAGGCTGATGCCGCCCAGCAACCGATAATCGACCGCCGCCACCACGATGACCACGGTGAAGCCGATCAGCGCGAACCTGATCTGATCCGACACGCGGCCGATGATGTCGTCGTCTATCGCGTCCTGCGTGGCGCTGTCGATCATCAAGATGCCGAATACGACCAAAGCCAGGGTGGCGGCTAAGAGTACATAATCGAATCGGCGCCAGATTCCTACCTGGTCCATTTTGTGAATCGCTTCGCTTCGTCGGCTCCCGCGCCAATTATACTGAAGGCGAGGCCGGCAAACAGGGTAGAGGTCATCGAGGCTGTAACGCGAAGGGCGGCAGGCCCGACAAAATAGCGAAAATGCTCCGCCGGCAAGCCGCTGCGGTCTGAACTCTAGTTCTTCTTGTTGTCCTTTGCGTCGGCGTCGGGCGCTGTCGCGCTTGCTTCATCGACTTCGGCAACAGGTTCAGCGTCTTGGCTGTCGTTCGACTCGTCTTTGGGGGCGGCTTCTTCATCCGCTGCTAGGGGCGATTTCACCGCGCCATTTGATTCGGCCGTCTGCGCGTCGGTTCCCGCGGTCTCGGGGCGAGCTTCCATTTGGATTTGCTGCTTTTCTTTGGCAAAGGGAATCTCCGCCACCAGCTTGCTGTGGGTGCGGTCGCGCTGCTCCAGGGCGATTTCCACCCGTTCCTGATCGACCACCAGATACTTGACGATCACCGCCAGAATCTCCCGCTTCATCTCTTCCATGCGTTCGGGCGGCAAGTTGATACGGTCGTGCTGGAGCACAAAATGGAGACGGTTCTTGGCGGTGGCGCCGCTGCCTTTTCTCGCGCGTCCAAACAACCGGTTTAAGAAGCTGGCCATGGATAAATCCTTTACTGGTAACCGCTGCTGATTAGGTCGTGAATGCAGATGGTCCCTACCACCCTTCGAATAGCCGCGCCAAGCGTCGGAAGAACCCGGCATCGTCGGCGAGATTCATAAATGGCACGTCTTCGCCGATCAAGCGGCGCGCCACATTGTTAAAAGCCATGCCGGCTTTTGAATCCGTATTTAAGGTGACTGGCACGCCGCTATTGGAGGCCGACAGCACCAACTCGTCTTCTGGAATAATGCCGATTATCGCGAGGCCTAATATGTCAACGACATCGTCCGACGACAGCATTTCGCCCTTCTTGACCAGTTCGGGTTTGATGCGATTCAGGATCAAGCGCCCCGGCCCCTTCTCCGCCGCCTCGATCAAGCCGGTGATGCGGTCGGCATCGCGCACCGCCGACACCTCCGGGTTGGTAACGATCAATACTTCGTCCGCCGGCTCCAGCGCATTGCGGAATCCGCGCTCAATGCCGGCCGGGGAGTCAATCAGGATAAAATCATGCTCTTCGCGCAATTCGTCGGTCAGCTTCACCATGTCTTGCGGGCTGACCGCCATCTTATCGCGAGTCTGCGCGGCCGGGATCAAAAACAGGTCTTCAAACTTCTTATGCTTGATCATGCTCTGCCGCAGCTTGCTCCGACCTTCGACGATGTCCACCAGGTCGTAGACGATACGATTCTCCAGACCCATGATGACGTCCAGATTGCGCAAGCCGATATCGGCGTCGATGACGACAACCTTCTTGCCCAGGCTCGCCAGGGAAATCCCAAGATTGGCGGTAGCGGTGGTCTTGCCGACGCCGCCTTTTCCTGATGATATGGTTACAACTTTTCCTGCCATTCGGCATCCTTTCCCGGCTCAGTCCCTGGCTTCCACGATTATCTGATTGTCTCGTACATAGGCGACTTCCGGTATAACTTTCTTGCGTTTGTCCGGCGGTGAAGTCACCAGGTGGCCGGCGATCCGCAACTGGCTTGGGCTCATGTCCAGGGCGCAGACCACTGCTGACTCGTCGCCCATGGCGCCGGCATGTACATAGCCGCGCAGCTTGCCCCAGATAATAATGTCGCCCGCGGCGATGACCTTGGCGCCCGGATTGACGTCTCCGTATACGACAATATGCCCCTCGCTGTGGATCGTCCGGCCGGATCGCAGCGTCCGCCGAAACAGGGTGCCGTATGTTCCCGTCTCCTCCGGATTCACTGGCGCGGTTTCTTGCGGCATCGGCGCCGGCGCTTCCCGGGCGCCGATGTTCACCGTGGCTACTTGCAATGAAGTCGCGGATTGCCGCGTTGTTTCGCTTTCGCTCTGCACTCGCGACAGGGTCAAGCCGCGGCGCTCAAGCAGCGCCTTCAGCGAACTCAACTCGTATTTGGGCACCGGGCGCGTTCCAAGCTGAACCGTGATATTGGCGCCGGCGAAGAAGTCCGCCTTTTCGTCAATGCGCGCAGCCAGATGATCCGTGACCATCTGCCACTTCTCGGTAGTGCTGAGCGCGATCAGCAGCCCGTCGTTGATGCCTTTGATGACGATCAGTTCTTCTTGCATGCTGGCAGTCTTCCACACTTGCGCGCGGCATAGCGGACAATCTTCAGTTCAATATACTATTTTTTGAATAATCTGCTGGGCGAGCAAGGCGTCAATTGCAGGAAAATCGCCAGGTCAGCGGGCGGGCCTGCAGGCGCTGCCGGCGGCGTTCGCGCGCTCCTAGCCTATACCGGCTAAGCCCAGGATAGTCATACAAAATCAGCCTTAATGCCTGTGTCTGTTTTCACTCGGTGTATTCGGCGGTTAATCTCTTGATTGACTTTCTTGCTGTTACACTTGCTGATTCACGATGTTTAGCAGCAGAAGCGCCGGCACTATGAAGTAAAGCGCCGAGACGAGATGAATCCACAAACCTGCGTCATTCTCCAGCGATTTATTGACCCATTGGCCGAAGGTATTGACTGCGTAAGTCATCCACATGACCTGGATGATTAAGAGCGGCAAGAGCAAGATTTCGCGGTTGCGGCCCAGGTAAACCAAGCCAAATGCGAAGAAGGCCGCGTAGGCGAACATGGTGACAACGCCCAGGGGCGGGTACCAGCGAGCCAGCCGCGCCAGCCCGATGACGCCCAGCACGATGCCTAGCAGGCTGAATTGCGCGATGATAAGTTGCCCGAGCTGAATCCAGCGCGGCGCTTCCCGCCAGCCCCAGATGTCGACGACCGGCGTCTGAGACATACCATAAGTACGCGCCAGCAGCGCCAGGCCGACGCCAATCGTCACTATCAGCGCTAGCCAGAACCAGGCTGGCAGCCGCGCATAAGACAGAAACAGCGCCAACAAGATAGCCGGCGCAAACAGCACCACCAGCGGATCATTGGCCGCGCCAATTGCCAGCAGCAACAGCAGCCCCAAGGGTTGCCAATACTTTGGCGCCTTGGCCGGTTTGATGCCTGGCCTGGGATTGGTCAGCATGATCATGTCAACGAGCAGGTAAACCAGCCAGGCGCTGACGAGACCGGTTAATCTCAAGCTCTGGGGAGTGCCGATTTGGCTCCAGAACAAGATGACAAAAACGCCGATTCCCAGTCCGATTCCCAAATGCTGGCGCTTCAGCAAAATGCTGCTGGCAAGCATGGCGATTAGCGCCAGGGCCGCGGCGATGACAATGGTCGCCGGCTCTGTCCCGCCGCCGCCCGCCTGCGACCAGAATACCGGGCAAAGCGCCAGCGTCAATCCGCCCGCGGTTGAAGCCACGAATCCCATCGGGCGCATGCTCGCCGTCACGCCGAAGATAGCCAGCGCCAGGCCGCAAGCCCTTGCCAGCGGCGTTCCCCCAATGGTCATCAGGAGCAGCCAGGAGGCGCCCGCGGCCAGAAAAGCCGGGCTCCAGATCCGCAGCGCTCGGCGGCGCTCCGCGGTCAGCAGCTTCACGCTAGGCCTCTCCCGCCGGCGCCAGCCCGTCTACTGTGCTTGCGCCGCGCTCGGCCTGCAAGCGGAAATACTCCACCATGGTTTTGCGCACAATCGGCAGGGCGGTCGCCGAGCCCTCGCCGCCGTTGTAAACGAAGGCGATTATGATGATTTCCGCATCGTCATAGGGCGCGTAACCGGTATACCAGGCATGGGCAGGCCACTGGCCGGGTACGCAAAGGTTTAGCGGCCGGGCGATATCATCGCAGTATTCCGCGGTTCCCGTCTTGCCGGCTACTTCTACAAAGGGCAGAGCCGCTGGCTGCGCGGTGCCGCCCTCGCCGATTACCGCCTCGCGCATCCCCTCTTGTACTATCGCCAGCGTTGATTGCGACACAAAGGCCGGAATGTAAGGCTCGCTCGACGCGCGGAATCGCACCGGCTGACATACCGATCCGTTGAAGCTGTAATTCAGCGGGATGTGGATACGGTAGGTATGCAAATCTTCTACGCCGGGATCAGGATTTAGATCGACGGTGTTGCGATAACCGGCCGGGTCGCAACGGTTGGGGTCGTACCATTGTGAGTTCGGCTCGCAGACGCAGGCCAGGCTGGACTCTCGTTTCATCAGCATATCTTCCAGCAAGAGCAGGGTAAGCTCCTCGCCGGGTTGCAGCAGCTCGCGATTGATCGTGCGCAAAATATGCGGCTCGAAAGGATCAATGACCTGTCGCTCCTCGTCGAGAAATTCGCGGATGACTGTCGGCTGATAGAGTACGCCGCCATTGATGGTGGCCGCGACCGAGGCCAGCAGTTGCAGCGGCGTCACGTTCACATAACCCTGCCCAAAGGCGGCGTTATAAGTATCGCCGGTGGACCAGCTCTCGCCTTCATTGCGCCGCTTCCAATCTTCGTCCGGCATGCGATTGGGATTCTCAAAGGGCAATTCGATACCGAGCTCGCTGCCAATGCCAAAGGCAGTCCCGTAACGAAACAGATCGTCAATGCCCAGGCCGCCGGGGCGAATCGTCCGCGCCGAAAGATTCGGATTGCCGCCGCCTATCTGATAAAAATAGACATCGCAGCTCCAGGCAATGCCGTTGATCATGTTGACGCGCCCGTGCCCTTCCCGCAACCAGCAGACAAAGCGCTGTGAAGCGGCTCGGTCATTGGGCGCATAACGATTCTCAACCAGAATCTGCCCTTCGTCCAGAAGCAGCGAGTTCGGATTGATGACATTTTCTTCCAGGACGCCGGCCGCCGTTATGACCTTCCAGACCGACCCCGGCGGATATTTGCTCTTGATGGTATTGTTCACCAGCGGTCGCAGGGGGTCATTGACGATTTCGAGATAATATTCCCCGTCAATGGCGCGCGCGAAGCGTGAATTGTCGTAGCTGGGGTAGCTGACCAGGACTAGAATCTCGCCAGTGCGCGGATCCATCGCAATGACAACGCCCTGGCTTGAGATCACGCGCCCGGCCAAAGAATTCAGCTCTTGCAATTGATCAATCAGCGCTTGCTGCGCGAATGCCTGCAATTCGGTGTCGATAGTCAGTCGTACGTTTTGCCCGGGAATAGGCTCTCTCTGGTTGATCACCCTGACGACTTCGCCAGCCACATCCACTTCGCGCAAGATTGAACCGCGCACCCCCGCCAATCTGTTTTCCAGATAGCGCTCGATACCCTCGTAGCCTATGCGGTCAAAGGCCGGGTCATAGCCCTGCGCGCTTAATGCCTCGGCTTCTTCAGCCGGGATTGGACCCATGTAGCCGATGACGTGCGTCGTCAGCTCGCCGGTGGGGTATTCCCGCACAGCCACGGGTTCGACATCGACGCCGGGCATATAGATACGCTCTTCCAGTATCTGCATGGCCACCAGTTGCGGGACGTCCTGCGCGACAATGACCGGCCGAAACGGTTCGATACCGGCGCCTTCTTGCACTAATTCCTGTATGCTGCGCGCAAAGCGGCTGGCTTGCTCGGCGATTTCTCGCGTAGGCGGGACGTCGACCAGAGCCGAAAGCCGGTTGTAGACCGCCAACTCATCCGCTTCGGCATCCGGCAGTTGCGCCGGAATGATGGTCACGTTAAAGGCTGGCACGTTAAATGCCAGCCGTCGGTCGTTGCGGTCGAATATGGCGCCCCGTCTCGCGGCAATCGGCAAAGCCTTCAGACGGTTTTCATCCGCAAATGATTGATAGTAGCTATGGCGAAGCACTTGCAATTCGTACATGCGGATAACAAAAATCAGAAAAACCGCGAAAATGACCGCCTGAAAGAAGGTCAGACGCCAAGTCTGAAATGGTGTCAGCCGGTTTGATTTCATCCTTAGACCGTCACATTGGATCCAGGCGTCAAGCTCTGCGGCGCAAACTGCACCCCGCCTTCCAGCCGCCGCTGCATAAGGCGGACCAAAGCGTACACTGGTATTACAGCCGCAAGATTGAAAAGCATCGACGGTATGAGAACGAGGCGCAGCATCGTCAGGAATTCGTAGTTTAGTCCCGTCAGCGCCAGCGCGACTGTGGTATAGAGCATCAAGACGATAGTCGCCACCGGCGTCGCGGCGAGCAGAAACAAAATTCGTATGCGAAAGAGCTGCCGCGCGACGCTGTTGACCAGGAAGGCGAACACAATGAAGACAGCCGATGTCGCGCCCAGCGGCAATATCGACAGCAGATCAACCGCCAGCCCGCCTATCAGCCCCCAGATCAAGCTCTCGGTCAAATCAGCCCGCAGGGACCAGCACAGTACAAACAACATGACCAGGCTCAGTTGGCCCCGGGTCTGCCCGATCACGGGCGCCAAGTTTGCCAAGAGTGAGACCAGAAAGGTAATGGCCTGCGGAATAATGCTCGCGGACAAAGCCGCTGACAAACCCAAGATCACTATGGACAGATAGCGCCCCATATCAGTTGGCTTCCAGTTCTTCGAAGACAGTCAGATCAATCGGCTCAAAGCTGGTGATCACCAGCACAAATTCCAGCGTCTCAAAGTCGATGAGGCTGCGGACTTCCGCCTCTTGAAAGAGCTCGAATTCGAACTGACGAATGCTGGTAACCTGGCCTACGACTATGTCAGCCGGGAAATTTCCGCCCAGGCCCGAAGTGATGACCAGATCGCCCTGGCGAATTTCCTCGTCCAGGTCAACCATCGTCAGACGCAGCACACCCGATGCCTGGCCGATGATGCTGCCGTGGGCGCGCGTCGTCTGCAAGCGTGAACTGACCGCGCTGTTCTCGTCGTTGATCAGTTGAACTTGCGCGGCATTGGCGCTGACTTCTATGATGCGGCCCACCAGACCCAGATTGGTGGCGACCGGCATGCCAGCGGCGAGGCCATCGCGCGTGCCGCGATTGATGATGACGTTGCGGGCGATACCGGTCTGCTCAACCGCGATCACGTCCGCAGTGAGAAATTCCTGGTTCTCCTGCGCGGAGGTATACGACAAGAGGTCGATCAGCCGTTCGTAGTCGCTGGCTGCTTCGCGCAATTGGATGGACTCGATCTGCCGCCGGGCGAGCTGCTCCTCCAATTCCGCGATTCGCTCGCGCAATTGGCCCAGATCGCTGAGTTCTTCAAATGCCGCGCTGATGGAAAGCGACAAGCGATTAAACAAGCCGGATACCGCGTACAGCGGCGCGGCCGCGACGCTTTCGACAGGTGTCAAAGCGCCGGACAGGCTCAGCAGCATCAACACGCCGCAGAGGCTCAGCATAATTATCAGCAGCAGCAGGCGGCTGGGGCGCCCGAGCGATCTCAAGCCCAAGTCCTCAAACTAGCCGGAACAGCTTCATTCTAGCATAGTTTGGGGGGCTCTATCCTGGAGCTTGCGCCCGCCCGGCCGCGCTTTGCCCGGCCGATAGCTTTATGCGGGATCAATGGCGGGTGCTGCCGCGTTCCGGGCCCGTGAGCAAGCGGCGCAGATTGTTGTAGTCTTCCAATACGCGGCCGGCGCCCCGCGCCACACAGGTCATGGCGTCGTCCGCCAGCCAGGAACGAATGTTGACCTCTTCACGCAGCCGCTCGCCCAAGCCGCGCAATTGACCGCCGCCGCCCGCGATGGTGATGCCGCTTTCCATCAAGTCGGCAACCAACTCCGGCGGCGTGTCATCAAGCGCGTCTTTCACCGTATCGACGATTATGCTGACCGAGCCGCCGATGGCCTCGCGAATCTCAATCGAGCTGACCTCAACCGAGTCCGGCAGGCCGGTGGTCAAGTTTCTGCCCTTGACCATATAGGTGCGTTCTTGCGGCAGCGGATAAGCCGAGCCAATATCGATCTTGGCTTTCTCCGCTGTCGGTTCGCCGATCAGCAAATTGTGCTTGTTGCGCAGATGTTGCACGATGTCCTCGTCCATTTCATCGCCCGCCACCCGTATCGAGCGGCTGATGACGATGCCGCCAAGCGAGAACAAAGCCACTTCAGTGGTGCCGCCGCCGATGTCTACCACCATGCTGCCCCGCGTCTCGAGCACCGGCAGGTTGGCGCCGATGGCCGCCGCCACCGGCTCTTCGATAAGATGGGCTTCGCGCGCGCCCGCATCCAGTGTCGCTTCAATGACCGCGCGCTTCTCAACTTCCGTGACGCCGCTGGGGATGCCAACCACCACTCGCGGCCGTGGCACCGGCACCCAACTTTGCTCATGGGCTTTCTTGATTAAGTAGTCCAGCATGCGCGCGGTGATTTCATACTCGCTGATAACTCCGTCGCGCAGCGGCCGTACAATCAGAATGTCTTTGGGATTCTTGCTCCACATTTCTTTGGCGCGGGCGCCAACTTCAATGGGAGTTCGAGTTTTGCGATCGATAGCGACAAACGAGGGCTCGTTGATGACGATGCCCTTGCCGCGCACGTAGACCAGGGTATACGCTGTACCCAAGTCGATGCCAATGTCGAGCGAGAATAGCCCAAAAAGGAAATCTAAGGGACTTAACACTAATGAATCCTCGACGGGTTGCGTCCGCGCCGCATTATATCACAATCAGGCACAATCAAATGCAAACCTAAACCAACGCGAAATAAACTATAATTGCCTACGCGCGCACCTCAATTCAATATAGCACTGATTCTCTTATGTTTCCCAAGTTATCGGCACGAGGTTATGATAGATGCTTAGACTGAGTCATCGGTAAATCGTAGAGAGTCGCGCGATGATTGCCGAGCGCGTCCAACAGATTCTAGAACAGAGCGGAGCCATCGGCGGCTCGCGCAAGCTGGTGGTGGCGGTGTCCGGCGGCTGCGATTCGGTGGCGCTGCTTCATATTCTCGTCGGCCTGCGCGGCGCGCTCGCCCTTGACCTGCACATCGCTTCCCTTGATCACGGCCTGCGCGGCGAAGCGGGCCGGGCCGACCTGGACTTCGTGCGTCGGTTGGCTACGCGCTGGGGCCTACCGCACACGCTGCATCAAGTCGATGTGCCGCAACTTTCCCGGGCCTGGGGCACAGGCATTGAGCAAGCGGCGCGGCGCGCGCGCTACGACTTCCTGGCGCGGGTCGCCCGGCAAGAAGGCCGCCGCAACGTGGCGCTTGGCCATCATGCCGATGATCAGGCAGAGACCATCCTCATGCATGTCCTGCGCGGCAGCGGTCTGCGCGGCCTGCGCGGGATGAGGCTGCTATCGCCAATGCCCGGTCATCCGCAATTCAATCTGCTTCGACCGCTGCTAACGCTCAAGCGCGCCCAGCTCGAAGCGCACTGCCAAGCGCACAACCTGGCTTACCGGCAAGACGAGACCAATTGGGATGCAAGCTACAGCCGCAACTACCTGCGCCACCACGTCATGCCCGGACTATCGCGCTTAAATCCCGATGCTGTCAGCGCTCTGTGTCGCCTGGCCGAATCCGCCGCCCTTGACGAGGACTTTGTGACAAGCCAAGTGGAATCGTTGGAGCAGGTCGCCCTGCGCCGCCGGGACGATGGCTGCAGCATCAACCGGCCGCTGTTCCTGGCAGCGCATCCCGCCTTGCGGCGCCGTTTGCTGCGCCGGGCATTTGAGCAACTGGCAGGCGCCGGCGAATCACTGACGCACGAACGCAGCTTGGATCTGGTCGAATTTTGCCAGACGGCGCAAACCGGCAAAGTCCGCGATATCGGCGCCAATCTTGAATTGTGGATTGGATACGAGCAATTGCTAATGCAGCGCAAAGGCGGCTGCCATCCAGCCGGAGACTATCGCCTCATTCCGGCCGACACGGGCATCACGCTGAGCGCAATGGATTCGCTTGAGATTGCCGGACTCTCAATCAAGATTGGCGCGCATCCCGGCGATTGCGACTCAGGCGCCTGGCTGGCGCTCCCGGCCGGCTGCCAATTGCGGCTGAGGACGCGCCGAGCGGGCGATCGCTTCCAGCCCAAGGGTATGGGCGGACGCTCGCGCAAACTTAAAGACTGGATGATTGACCGTAAAATTCCCCGCCGCCTGCGCGATCGGATTCCGCTGCTCTGCGCTGATGGCGCCATCGTCGCCGTCTGCCACGGACCTGCCTGGAGCCTGGCGGAAGTAGACAGCCCCCTAGGCAGCGCAGGCTCCGGAATCTTCGTCTGCCTCGACTAGCCGCCGCCTTACTTCCGCTCAATCTCGCCGTGTAGGGATTCGCGCCAATGCTATAATTACAAATATCAGAATGGTTCTGCCCTGAGTGTGCTAGATGGCTGAGAGACAGCTGATGCGACTCTTGCTGGTAGATGGCGATGGCCTCAGCCGCTACACCGTAAGCATGGCGATGCAACGGGTCGGCTACATGGTAGGGGAAGCGGGCAGTGGCGAGGCGGCGCTTGAGCGCTTGGCTCAGGGGGACTATGACCTTGTGCTTGCCGAAATCGACCTGCCCGACATGAATGGCATCGACTTGCTAAAAGCCATCAAGAATCGCTCGCCGGATAGCGTGGTCATACTCATGGCCGACACCGTCAGCGTCGAAACCGCAGTCGAAGCCCTGCGCTTAGGCGCGCGCGATCTCCTTCTCAAGCCATTCTCCAGCGAAGATATCCGCGGCAGCGTCGAACGGGCTATTCAAACGGCTCGCCGCTTGAGACGCCGGCGGCGATTGCTGGACAGCATTGAAAGGGCCGTGTCCGATTTAACGCGCGAATTCGCCGTGACCGCGGACATCGAATCGGCCCCGGCTCAGCGAGGCGTCGGCGCCGGAGCGCATCGGAATGTTATCAGGCTGGGCCCGCTGTCGGTTCTGCCCGGCAAATATCAGGTCACAGCCGGCGGCCAATCGGCCAGCCTGACGCCGACCGAGTTTGACCTGTTGCTTTACCTGGCGGCGCATCGAGGACGCGTCGCTTCCTGCCGCGAGTTAGTCCGCGAAGTACGCGGTTACGCCACCGACGAAGAGGAAGCCCGGGAAGTCATCCGCCCGCACGTCAGTAACCTGCGGCGCAAGCTAAAAGAGCTGGGAGACATCGACCTGATCGTCAATGTGCGCGGCGTCGGTTACCGTCTCGCCGAGATAGCCGAAGCAGGCTGACACTCCTCTCCCATTACCATCGCCTTGTGATATTATTTGGCGCGCTGCGGTCTTTAGCTGTGCGGATCTGGAGAGTTCATGCGCCTGGCGTTTTGCCTGCTTATGCTTTGTCTATTACCGTTCGCGGTTCACTCGCAAGCGACTAATTGCAGCGAGGCGGGCGCACTCTCCCGCGAGACCTACACTGGCGCAGGCTCTGATCACGAACGCCGTTTCCATATCTACCTGCCGCCCTGTTACGCCTCGACCAACGCGGACTACCCGCTGCTGATGCTGCTGCACGGTTCCAACGCCGACGATCTGCAGTGGGCTTTGCTCGGTTTCTTGCAGGCGCTTGAGACCGCAATCCACGAGGGCAGAGCCGCGCCCATGATTGTGGTCATGCCCTTCGGCGGGCAGACGGCCAACGACAATATATTTGGCGACAACAGCTACGACCAAATACTGCTCAACCTGCTGGACATCGTATCCGAGCGCTATCGACTTAACGGCGCTCGGGCAATTGGCGGCATATCCCGCGGCGGTTTCTGGGCTTATCATCTCGGCTTGCGCTTCCCCGATCAATTCGTCGCCATCGGCGGCCATAGCCCCTTCTTTGACGCCGACCACGCGCCGGCCGCCTACAACCCGCTGCATCTGGCGGCTACGCTCTCCGCGGATACAGATCTCAGGCTGTGGCTTGACCGCGGCTCAAACGATTATGCCGCCGCCGGCATTGAGCAGATGCGCGTCAACTTGCAAGCGGCGCGGGCGCCCCATGACTATGTCGTCTACCCCGGCGGGGATCACAGCGACGCCTCCTGGTCGCGCAACATCGATGATTATCTCGCCTTTTATTCGCGCGCCTTTTCGCCCGCTGATCCGTCTGCTGCGTCCGATGACGGCGGCGCCCGCGACGAACTTGAGCTCTGGCTGCCCGCGGCCGGATTCGGGACCTTGCTTGTATCCATCGACTCGGCCGATCTCCAGGCGCTGCTGGCTGGCCATTTCGACGGCCGGCTGATTCTCAGCCAGTCGGCCGCCGCTCGCCTGCGTCAACAGGGCTTCACATTCCATAGCGGCGCTCGCATCGTCGCTCACGACCAGCTCTTTGGCGCTCTATGGCGGGACAAGCGCAGTTTTACGCTCCTGCCCGCCAACCAACTGCAGTTGCCCTTGCGCGTACTGTGGTTGGACGATATGCCTGTGGTTGATCAACTCGACCGGTACCCGCTGGCTTTCGACTCCGACTTTCCCAACTTCAGCCGCGACAAGCTGACCCGCATTACCCTGTCCGGCACGACTGCGCTCGCCCGTCATACGCTGCCCGCGATTGACGCCATCGGCGTCGAGCGCGCCGTCAGCGGCATTCGCGATTACGCGCTCCGGTCGGATTATTTTCACATCACCAACGAGGCGTCCCTGGCGCCGGGCTGTCCGGCTCTGGATACCATTGGTTATGCCGGCAGCAATAACAGCATGTGTATGAAACCCGAACATGCCGCCATCTTCGACTTGCTCGATGTCGATGTGGTCGACTTAACTGGAAATCATATCAACGACTTCGGTTACGAGCCGCTGCTGCATACGCTGGAGTATTTTGAGCAGCGAGACATGGCCCTGGTTGGCGGCGGACGCGACCCGCAAGCGGCGCGCGAGGCGCTGATACTCGAGCATAAGGGCTCGCGCATCGGCTGGATCGCCTGTAACGACATCGGGCCCGCCTACGCCTACGCCAGCGACGATCCCAATTCGCGCTTCGGGCAACGGCCGGGCGCGGCTCCCTGCGACCGCAACTGGCTGCGCGAGACGCTGGCTGTCCTAGCGTCGCAAGTGGACCTGGTGCTGATGACGGTTCAATATCGCGAATTTGAACGTTTCACGCCGACCGACGGGCAAAAGTTCGATTACCGCACCTTCGCCGAATGGGGCGCGGATATCGTCGTTGGCACCGCCGAGCACAAGCCGATGACCTTTGAATTCTATCCCACCAACCGGGGCGAAACCGCCTTCATTCACTACGGCCTGGGCAATCTATTTTTCGATCAGTTGCCCTGGGGCAATCGGCGCTTTTTCCTGGATACGCTATACATTTACGACGGCAGGCTACTCTCAGTTGAAGTCTTTCCCGGCATCATTGACGAGCGCGCCCGTCCCCGGCTGCTCACCGGCGAAGACCGCTTTAACTTTCTGCATTTCATGTTCATCCAGAAAAACGAATTCTAACGCTGTAAATGCTAAGGGGCGGGCGCCTTGTTTTTCTAACGCCAATCATACGCGTCTTGTTGCAGAATGAAGATCCAGAATGAAGAGCTAGAGAGAAGAGCCGCCGGCGCCCGACAATCCAGGGCGGCCATACTAGGCGTGGCGAGTTGGGTTGGGCTATAATGGCGCTGCTCAGGACTTTGCAAGCTGGGATACGGACGGGGATGTAGTCTTTACATGTCGACCCTAAATCCAGATCTAATCTCCAAAGATATGGACGCGGTTTTGAACGACGCCGTGCCGCTGCTGGATGAGCATCGAAAGTCGTCGATTATGCCCGAAATGGTGCTGCTCGCCTTGCTGCGGCGCGAGAACACAGCCGCCCATCGCATGCTGACCATGTTCGAGTCAAGCCGCGGCGTCGACCTGGAACGCCTGGAGCGGCAGGTTAAAATGGCTATTCAATCGCGGCGCGACCCGGACGGCAGCCTGGACTTTGTCGCCATCGGCAACAAAAAAATACCCCTCAGCCGGCAATCCATCGTCTTGCTGGATGACGGTTTGACCATCGCCAACTCCATGAATCAGCAGAAAATTGATACCGACCACGCCCTGGCCGTCCTGGCGGAGACTTCAGTGAGCACCGGCGGTATCCTGCGCCAATTCAGCATCACGCCCAAGTCAATCAAAGACGCCTACAACGACTCCAGCACGACCATGCCGGCGCGCGAAGACAGCACCACCGTCGATTACGTCAAGCGCGCCCGCCGCGGGCTGCTGCGCGCGGTGCATTTTCGTGAAGATCTGCTGCGCAACATGATCAACGTGCTGACGCAGTCCGTGAACCGGCACATCATTCTAATCGGCCCCGATGGAGTCGGCAAACGCACGCTCGCTTACAGCCTGGCGCTGCTGATGGCGGAAGACAAAGGACCGGCCGGCTTGCATAACCTGGTGCAAATCAGCGAAACGGCGCTGCTTGATGGCGATCAGGAAGCCTTCCGCGCCGGCATGAGCGCGGCCCGCAATGGCATTCTCTTTCTGCCGCTGATACATCGCTTCTTCGGCGGCCCCATCAAAGCCGACTTCAACAAAGCGACTTCGCTGGTGCAAAAGGCTTTTCTCAGCGATGACCCCGTCGTTATCTGCACCACCAGCCTGCAAGAATTCGAGGCTCGCATCCAGGGCGTCAGCGCCATCATGGAAAACAGCCAGGTCATCCGCGTCGATGAGCCGTCGCTGGATGAAGCGGTGCGTATCCTGGAAGTAGTCGCTCCCCATCTTGAAGCCGATTACCAGATTGCCGTCGAGCACGACGCCCTGAAAATGGCGGCGCGTATGGCGCAGCGTTATCTGACCATCAATCCCTTGCCGCAGAGCGCCGAGCAATTACTGCACCGGACTGCCGCCATGGTCAATATGGGCAAGCAGGCGCACCTGGCTTTCAAACCGGAAAACAACGACGCCCAGCTGGATGTCGAAGATGTTACCCTGGTCACCAGCCAGATGACCGGCATTCCGGTGACCAAGCTGGGCGCTGATGAACGCCTGCGTTACGCGAATATGGTTGAGCATCTCCGCCAGCGCTTAATCGGCCAGGAAGAAGCCGTCCAGCTCGTCAGCCGCGCCATCAAAACGGCGCGCGTCGGTCTTAAAGACCCGCGGCGGCCCATCGGCACATTTTTGTTCCTCGGTCCCACCGGCATCGGCAAGACCGAACTGGCGCGCGTACTGGCGGACTTCATGTTTGGCAGCGAAGAAACGCTTTTCCCGCTGGATATGAGCGAATACAAAGACGAGAGCAGCATCAACCGCCTCATCGGGTCCGCCGTCGGTTATGTCGGCAGCGACGAAGGCGGCCAGCTCACCGAGCGGATTCGTCAGCAGCCTTATACCATCGTGCTCCTGGATGAGATCGAAAAAGCGCATCCGCGCATTATGGATGTGCTGCTGCAGGTGATGGAAGAGGGCCGGCTGACCGACGGCCGCGGCAATGTCGCCCGCTTCAGCGAGGCGGTCGTGATCATGACCAGCAATATCGGCTCCGAGCATCTCATGGTGCGGCAAATCACCGATGACCTGCGGGAGCGAATCATGGACGAGGTGCTTGATTTCCTGCGTCCGGAATTTGTCAATCGCCTGGACGAAGTGATTCTGTTCAACGCCCTCAGCGATGACGACTTCGTGCCGATTCTGGAGTTGCTGATCGCCAAAGAGAATAAGCTGGCAAAAGAAAGCGGCTTGACGCTGAGCTTCACCGATGGCGCCAAAAAATGGCTGCTTGATCAAAATGACGAACCCGAATACGGCGCTCGTCCGCTGCGCCGTATTCTCAGGCGCAATCTGCGCGAGCCGCTGGCGGATTTTTTGCTGCGCAACAATCCCGAAGAAGGCGCCGAGGTGCGCATCAGCTCCAGCCGCAAACGCGGCGGCGGCCTCGAATTCTCGTTCCGCCACTAACCTGAAATCGCAGCCCGGCTGCGACAGTTACGATATAGCTACGATATAGAAGGTAGAGGCATCCACGATGACACTCGATCGTTCGATCTTCAGAAAATACGATATCCGCGGCATCGCCGCCGGCGATACGCCCCAATTGACGCCCGAGGTTGCCCTGCTGGTGGGCAAAGCGCTGGGTACCTACCTGCCGCGGCAATTCGGATCGCAGCGAGTCTTCGTCGGCTCAGACAATCGTGTGACTTCCGGACCGCTAAAGTCCGCAGTCATCAAAGGCTTGGCGTCGACCGGCTTGCCCGTCACCGATATAGGCGAAGTCTTGACGCCGACCGTATACTTCGCCTCCGCTTCCTACAATGGCGCCGGCGCCGGCGTGATGATCACCGGCAGCCACCTGGACACCCGCTACAACGGCATCAAGATGGCTTACGGCAAACTGGCGCTGGCCGGCGGGCAGATTCAAGACCTGCTGCGGATTATCGACGAGAAGTACTTTGTAACAGGCGCTGAATCAGTAACACAAGACCTGGACATGATCCACAAGCACATGGCGGCCATTCAGAGCAAAGTCGCCATGGCCAAGCCGCTGAAGGTTGTGCTGGACGCCGGCAACGGCTTGTCCGGCACCTACGTGCCGCCGGTGCTGGAAGCCCTGGGCCTGGATGTCGAGCGCCTCTACTGCGAGCCGGACGGCGCCTTCCCCAACCACTTGCCCAATCCCGAAGATCCGGAGATGACCCGCGACCTCGAGGCTAAGGTCGTCGAGCTGGGCGCCGACCTGGGCCTGGCTTTCGACGGCGACAGCGACCGCTGCGGCTTCATCGACAATCACGGGCATCATATCGCGGCCGATCGGCTGCTGGCGCTGCTGGCGCGCGACCTGCTGAGCCGTCATCCCGGCAGTCCTGTCGTCTTCGATGTCAAATCCTCGCAGGCGCTGCCCGACGAGATTGCCCGGTATGGCGGCGAGCCGGTCATGTGGAAATCCGGCCACAGCTTGATGAAACAGAAAATGAACGAAATTGGCTCGCTTCTCGGCGGGGAAGTCAGCGGACACCTCTTCATCGGCGAAGACTACTACGGCTTTGACGACGCGCCGCTGGTCGCGTTGAAAACGCTGGAGATTATCAGCCGCTCTCAGCAATCGATCTCCCAAATCTTTGCCGATATTCCCAAACTGGTCGCCACGCCCGAGATCGTGCTTTCCGCGCCCGATGACCTGAAATTCAAGATGATCGCTGAAATGACGGAGAGCTTAAAAGGTCAATACGAAGTCGTGACGGTCGACGGCGCGCGCGTGATTTTCGAAAGCGGCTGGGGTCTGGTGCGGGCCAGCAATACGCAGCCGGCCGTCACGCTTCGCTTTGAAGCCTATACGCGCCAGCAGATTCTCCAGTACATGACTGTTTTTGCAGCGCAGCTGCAGCGCTATCCACAGATTGACCGCAGCCGCTTCGACGCGCTCCTGTCCGATTTCAAGACCTGATACAATTCCAGGCTGGCATTTCAAACTGTGTCTTCGCGGCGCAACTTCTTCCAAGGTATCTACCGCCATCAAGCCGAGCGCTATGACCGTCTGGTAGCGCGCGAAGACGCCCAAGGCAAGCTCTTTGGCGCGCTGAACGAAATCACCCCGCTTGGCGGCCTGAAGGTGGTGGAATTTGGCGCGGGCACAGGCCGGCTGACACGCCTGCTTGCCCTACAGGCGGCGCAAATCCGCGCCTTTGACATTGAGCCGGCTATGCTGTGGCAGCTCGCGCTCCAAATGCGCGCGACCGGCATGAGAAATTGGGCGATGGCTCTGGGCGACAACTGCCTAATGCCCCTCGCGTCAGACTGCGCCGATCTCGTCATCGAAGGCTGGAGCTTCGCCCATGTCCGCGAATGGCATCCGCAGTGTTGGCGGCAGCGAACGGATGTGATGCTGCGTGAAATGGAACGGATTGCCAAGCCCGGCGGCGCGGCAGTGCTGATCGAAACCCTTGGAACCGGCAAGCGGCGTCCGCAGCCGTCGACCAAGCTGGCGGAACTCTACCAATACTGGCAGGAGCAATGCGGCTTCCAATCGCGCTGGATACGCACCGATTTCCAATTCGCCTCGCCCGCCGAAGCCGATGAGTTGACCCGCTTCTTCTTCGGTGACGCGCTGGCGGATGATTGCCTCGCGGGCGGCGGCGTCATGCTGCCCGAATGCACCGGCATCTGGTGGAAGCATTTTTCCTAGCGACCTCTCGCGCGACTATTTCAGCCGCCAGCGCAGCGTAGTTAAACCCTGCTGATCGTAGCGATTGCATAGCGCAGATGACATATACAGCTGAGTCAGCGCGGAAATCGTTCTCTGCGTCTTTGCGCCACTATGGTGAAATCACAAACGCCCAGCCCGATTCCGATGATGGATGCGCGCCGCCGCCAGATGCGCTACTATTGAACTGGCGTCGGATTCAGTTATCATGTGGGCCATGAAAGCTGTCTTCTCCAAATCTGTATCCAGCGGGAGCTTATAAATTGCAAAAGCTCGGTCCACCTGGTGAAATGCCTAACCTCGAATTTGAAGTCGACAGGGAACACTCCGGTGTTCGACTGCTCGGCTGCCTCACCTTCTTTTTTGGCGCCATCGGCAGCTACCTGATTATCAATACCATTTTCCCCAACGGAGGGTTGATTACTTTGGGCGCGGCGCTGGCCATCGCGGTTGCCTTGACTTACGGAGCCGATTACTTCAGCAAGATTTACTGGCCCAGCAACCGCGCCATACAATTCGTCGACGATGTGATCCTGCTGGTCAAAGGCAGTCAAGTTCAGGGCGAAATAGACGCCGGGCAGACAGTCAACTTGCTGCAATGGCATTTTGAAGCCAAACGCCATCCGCGCGTACCCAAAGGCTGGTATGTGGTGGCCAATGCGCTTGAGCAGGACGGGGAGTACATTGTCAGCTACAGCATCGCCTCCCCGGCCGACTTCGACGCCTTGCCGCTCTCGCGCCTCTCACAGAAATACCAGCGCAAGAAGAACAAAAAAGATGACTCGCGCGACCTGCGCGAAGCCGGCAGCCACCGGCGGATCGCCCAAGCCGAATTTCATCGCGGCGAATTCGGCGCTGAACTGTCGCTTGAAGACTACCACGCTTACCTCGATTATCTGGCGGATACCTATACTTCCTGGATGCCCAAAGAAAAATGACGTTGCCGGGCAGAATCGCAGTCTGCATCACCTGTTTCTTCGCGCTGGTCTTAACCCTGCGAGCCCAAGGCGCCAGAATCAGCCTGGGAGACATCGTCGAAGGCAGCCTGGCCGCGGACGAAATCCATCGCTTCGTGTTCAACGCGCTGGAATTTACACTCATATCTCTGCGAGTTGAGTCATCGGACGGCGCCTTGGATCCTGTCATTGAGCTCTTTGACAGCAGCGGCCAACTGATCCACGCCAGCGACGATTATGACTATCCCGCCACGCGCGACGCGGCGATTCAAGCCTTTGTCTTGCCCAAATCCTCGACATATTCTATTGAGCTTAGCGGGTTCGCTGGCAGCAGCGGCGACTACCGGTTGTATTTCCTGCCGGGTTATGACCGGCTGACGCTGCTGGACGACACGATGGACAAGAACAAATGGAAGGTCGTCTACAGCAACGCCGCGGTTGATGTGTCCGAATCCAGCCTGTATGCGGTTGAGTTGGAGGGCTTCGCCCGGTCGGCGGGGGTGCTGGGTGAACACTTCCCCCATGCGCGGGATTTGTTCTTCCAGGCGACCTTTCATGAAGTAACATCGGCTGCCGACTGGAACGTAGGCTTGCTCTTCCGTTACATCGACAGCGAGAATTACCACCGAATATTGCTGAGCAAAACCGGCTACTGGCGCCTGGACCGGGTCGAAAATGGCGAGCGCGCGCCACTCAAGTCTTGGTCGACCCATCCTGCGATCCGGCCCGGCGAGAAGGATTTCCGGCTCGGTGTTCTGGCTAGCGGGCAGCACATCGACGCCGTTTACAATGGCCAGGTAATCGGGTCAGCGTCAGACAGCGCCGCGCCACTAGCTGGCGGTCTCGGCATCGCTATGCGCACGGACGATACCTCCGGCGGCCTGATGTCCTTTGCGGTATTGGAAACACTGCTGACATTGCCGACCCTCGTTGACGAGCGGATTCTGTTTCCGCAGCGGGTGGCGGAACGGCAGACCTACCTGATGGCGCGTGATTTGGCGCGTAAACAATTAGCGCCGGCCGGCCGCAGCGTCAGCTTTGTTCAGCCCGAGAGCTCCGTGCGTCATGTGCGGCCCGGCGTTACGCGTATCGCTATCGCCTCCGACCGGACCTATGAGCAGTTTGCCTTGGGCGCATCCCTTGAGCTGGTAACCTCCGAGGCTCGAAACGGCGGCTGCGGCATTTTCTTTCACTTCAATGACGACAATCACTATACCCTGGCTTACCTGACGAATGAAGGCGACTTCGGTGTGTCGCGGCGTACCGGCGATGCCTTTGCAGCGGGCATCTATGGCCGGCGCGTCCCCCTTCTGGACGCTGCCGAACACTATCTACTGGTCATCGCGACCGACGAAGAATTGCACTATTTCGTGGACGAAGTCTACGCCGGCAGTATGCCGTCTCAACCGCGAACCGGCAGCATCGGCATCGCCGTGGTCAACTATGAAGCGGTGGAAACAACTTGCCGTTTTACTGACCTCTGGGTGCAAAACTTTGACGCTTGACGCTCACTCTTGACGCTTGCTGTTATCATCAGCGCGCAAAAAGGGCTCAGCGCCATTGCCGAGCCCTTGCGGTAGTTTGTAAATTGCTTGGAAGCGCTAGCCTAGCTAGAGCCCCATAACTCTCCCAAGTGAATCGCAGGCCGGGCAGCCGCCGCCCGGTCGAATCATTGCGTATCCCGCTTGCGGATCGGCGCCCCAGGCTGTGAAGTTCACATTCCACACGATCATCATTGACACGCGTCCCGAGCTGCGCGACAGGCTGGCCGCTTCCGCCAGCCACTGCGCCTGCTCCGCTACCGTTACCGGATCGTTCGGTGTCCAATTGAAACCGCCGGGGATGCCGGAGGGCATGCCTTCTCCGCTGAGGTAGCCAAGTTCAGTCCAGCAGACTTTGCTGCTGGGGAAGTACTGCAAGCCCCGCTGCAGCATGGAACCGAAGAAGTAGCTGGGGTAGAAACCACGCGGGTCGCCGCCGGTCCGCGTTGGGCTAAGCACGCCTTCGTTATAATGCAAGCCTAGGCAATCCATATATTGCGCGGCTCCCGCTTGCGCCATCTGCGCCATGTAGACATCGTCATCGCAGCCGGCCCCTTTACAGCCGCCAAAGAAGCCGGTTGGCGCCGGCGCGCCGCTGATTACCAGCGTAGCCGGGTTGGCGGCTTTGATGGCCTGGTAGGCTGCTTGCAGCAGCCGCGTATAGGCGGCGCCATTGACCTGCCCATGGGGCCACTCGCGGTCGATGTTGGGCTCGTTCCACACTTCGATGGCGTCCGCGCCCAGGCTGGCCAGATGCGCCACATACTCCGCGAATTGCGCCACGTAGCCGTCAAAGTTTGAAGCCAGCTGCTCTTTGCTGCCGAGCGCGCCCAGCAGTATCTTGAAGCCATTGGAGTGCGCCTGCCCGATGACATCTCGGCCGTCCGAAATGCCATGCCGCACTTGTTTCTTGACCCAGGTCATCCCGGAGCGCTTCATCGCCGCGATGGCTGCCCCGTCCAGGCTGGCTACGTGACCGCCCAAGGCAAAGCCTGCAGGACCCGCATTGGCCGGTCCCAGAACGACCGGGGCTGCCTGAACATCCGCCGCTGCTTCCCCTGCAGGCGCTGCCGCTGGCGCCGGCGCCGGGGCGTATTGAGGCGGAATATGCACCTCGTCGCAGATGACCGAGTCCTCCAAATCAAAGCTGACGCGCGCCTGATGGGATGCGCCGGCCGTGGTTGTGAAGGTAAAGGTCCAGCCATAGATGATATGATCGCGTTTATCGTCCGGGGCTATGCCGGCGGCGCAGCTGTCGATGCCGAAGAACCCGTACAATTGCGCGCTTTCTCTACTGCTCCAGTTGTCTTCGTAGAACAGCCAGCGCTTAAGACGCATAGGCGCGCCGAGATCGTCCTCAATCAAATCTCGCGCGACTTGCATGGCTCTGCGCATTGGGTTGGCCTCAGGCTGGCTGCCATCCTGCGCGGCTGATGGCGCGGCCGCGATCAGCATTAGCAGAAGCGCCAGCACTATAGCCGCTTGTTTTACCGATGTTCGCTTACAAGTTTTGAATCGCATAGGAATACCACCCGATTACCGGTTGTTTTCGACCAGAAGCATAACCAATTTGATAAAGATTGCCATAGTATTTTTTTGGGAGTGTTAAATTCCGCGGACTTTATAACTCCGCCAAGTGAACACGAAAACTCTGCATCCTCAGTAAGACTAAGTAAGTCATGACAAATTAGCCAGCGATTACACCGAGAAAAAAAGAGGACGCCGAGTCCAGCAGTTTAGAAGCACTATGGCAACGACAGTTTCCATAGGAAGGATGCCGGCGCAAATGGCGGAAGCGTTGGTTTACATAAAAGCCTCTGCGCCCTCAAAAAAATCGGTGTACTCGGTGGCAAAATAATCTGTGCCGTGTTCGCAAAGGGAATTATATCCACGATATTCACCACTCCCGTTTTTTGTAACCTGCAAGTCCTTTGCAACGCGGCGCCTCTGCGTCAAAGAAAATCGCTCTGTGAGCCGCTTCCTTCTTCGGCGGCGCTTGCTGAGATGAGTTCAGCCGTCAGTCGCGCGGAATGGTGAAATGAAAGGTAGCGCCGTTCCCGACCTGGCTCTTAACCGAAATCTCGCCGCCATGCGCTTCTACAATGGCTTTAACCAGGTACAAGCCGAGGCCCGCGCCCTGGGTTCGCCGAGCAATAGAATTGTCGATTCTGTAGAAGCGGTCGAAGATACGGCCACTCTCGGCTTTTGGGATGCCGCCGCCCTCGTCCCGCACAAAGACAGTGACATTCTGCCGGCTAAAGCGCCCGCCGATTGTGATCGTACTGTCGTCGGGCGAATACTTGATGGCGTTGGTCAGCAGATTGTCGATCACCTGTCGCAAACGTGTTTCGTCGCCCACGATGGCCGGGAAGTTCTCGGGAAAACTCAACTCGATTCGGTGCGCGGTCTGGCTATCGAGCCGGGCTGCGGAGCGCGCCGCCAGGACGCTGAGATCGACATCGGTGGCGTTGAGTTGCAAAGCCTGCGCCGATTGCAGCTTGCTGGCGGTAAGCAGATCTTCAACCAGACCTGTCAGCCGGTCGGATTCGTCTTCGATGATCGCCATTTTCTCGCGGATTAGCTCTCGCTCCCAATCGACATCGTCGCGTCTCAACGTACTAGCGTAGCCCTTGATGATGGCGATCGGCGTACGCAGCTCGTGATGCACCGTCGAAATAAAGACGGACTGCATTTCTTGCGCTTTGCGTATGGTGGTGATGTCGCGTACGTTGGCGATGATGCTTTCCAGCCGGCCATCGCTACCTAGCAGCGGCGCATAGGTGATGCCAATGCCCAGCGATAGGCCGTCCCGGCGAATCATGTCTCCTTCGACGTATAGCGTATCGCCGGCCGGGCTCGCCGCAGCTTGCCCAGCCCAACCACTGTCCATGGCGTCTTCAAGATCTGGACCGTCAAGATGGTCCCAGACGATAACCTCCCGTTTAGGCAAATGAATCAGGTCTTCCTTGCGCCAACCGGACATGCGCGCGAAGGAATCGTTGGTTTGCTGAATGCTGAGGTCCGAGTCAAGGATCAAGACGCCGTCGCCGCTGCTGTTGATGATGGCTTCCAGGCGCTGATGTTCGTGCTGAATGTCGCCATAAAGCTGGGCGTTGTTAACCGCGATGGCGGCTTGGTCGGCGAAGCTTTGCAAGGTGGTCAAGTCTTCCGGCGTTATCGTGGTCTGGTAGGAGCGAAAGACGATCAGCAGGCCGAGCGGGCTGCGCGCGAATACCAGAGGCATGGCGATGGATTGCGCCAAGCCTGTGTCGATGGCGTCCGCCATTTCTCGCAGCTTGGCATTGAGAAATTCACGACTGAAGCCCGCGGCGTCGCCGGGGTCCATCAACTCTTGCAGTTTCACATTGAGTTCCGGCACGGCGCCGGCGGCGACGCCACTGTAGGCGCGGACATAGAATTTGCCGTCAGTTCTGTTGTTTAGCGCGACGATGCCGACGCGGCCGGCCAGCATCACCAGCGAGGCGTGCAGCACACGGCGCAGGACTTCGCTCAAATCCAGTTGGGCTGTGATCGCGCGCGTAATTTCCAGCAGAAAATCTCGCTGCTGCGTACGTAAATCGGGGCGCATCAACATAGCTGAATTGTATCACTCTCCTAGCCTGCCGGTCGCTTCCTGTATTGTGGGCAGGCTGCCGGCATCAGGCGCGCTTGCCCAATTCGCCGATGTCGATGTTGCCGCCGGCGGTGGCGACCAGCGCAGCCGCGCCGACCAAAGCCACATCGTCGCCCAAGGCCGCTCGTTCAATGCGCAAGTCTTTAACATACGCGCCGTCCAGGATATGGTCGGCGACGGCTTGGCGCAGCGGCGCGAAGAGCAGCTCGCCGGTTTTGGTCACGCCGCCGCCCACCACGACCAGCTCCGGATTGAACAGGAGCAGGGCTGTGACGATCGCCATGCCGATGATGCGGCCCGCATAAGCCAGGCTGCTGATCGCCAGCGGGTCGCCCTGCGCCGCGGCCGCGCCGACGAGCCTGGCGTCAATCCGCTCCCAGTCGCTTCCAGCCTGGTCACGCAGGCTCGACTGGGCGCCGTTAGCCAGGGCGGCTTTGACGCGGCGCGCGATGGCGGGTCCGGCCGCCTCCAGTTCGACTGACGAGACTCTGTCCTGCTCAACAATGATCGGAATATGCCCTAACTCGGCGGCTAGGCCATCACGGCCTGATACCAGCCGTCCGTCGCTGATGATTCCGGAACCAATGCCCGTGCTAACGGTGATGTAGACCAGGTGGCGGCAGCCTTGGCCCGCGCCTTTTGAGGCCTCGGCCAGAGCCGCCACATTGGCGTCGTTGCCGACATAGACCGGCAGCTTGAACTCGTCCGCGATCATCTCTCCCAGCGGAACATTGTCCCAGCCGGGCAGGTTGGGCGGGGCGATGACAACTCCCGTCCTGGGATTAAGCGGACCCGGCGAGGATATACCAATACCCTGGATGTCATCCCGGCTCGCCGGCAGGACCCGGTCGATATAGGCTTTCATGCGCTCCACTGTGGCGATCGGGCCCAATTCCGCGCGCGTCAGCGTGTTTTCCCGCTGCAAGAGCTTGAAATCGCTGTCGTAGCGCGCGCTGCGAATCTGTGTGCCGCCCAGGTCAACCGCGATGATCTGTTTTGCCATCAATCGCACTCCACGGATGCGACTCGCGATAAGCGCGAATCCTTGGGCTTGCGTCAGGCAATTGTGACCGCCGACGGCAAGCCGCTTCAAGGCGCGAGCCGCCCTAGAACATTTATGCTAGAACTTGTAGGCGCCAAATGACGCTGATAGAATAACATGGAACAGCTTGAGAATTAAGCGCAGCAGCGCAATAACGCTGGGATGACCTCATGGCGCGTCTCACACCAATGCGGCGGCAGTATCTCGAAATCAAAAGCCAATATCCCGACTGCATCCTTATGTTTCGCATGGGCGACTTCTACGAGATGTTTGATGAAGACGCCGAAGTCTCCGCCCGTGAACTCGACATAACGCTGACATCACGCGCCCAGCGTAAAGGCGGTGAGAAGATACCCATGGCTGGCGTGCCCTATCATTCGGTCGACGGCTATATTGCCAAGCTGATCGAAAAAGGCTTCCACGTGGCGGTCTGCGATCAGGTCACCGAACCGACTGGGCGCGGTATCGTCGAGCGCGAGGTCACCCGGGTGCTGACGCCCGGCACCGTTGTCGAGCCGGCGCTGCTCGAAGAAGGCCGGTCGAACTACTTGATGGGAATCTTGCCGGTCGGCGATTCGGATGCGGGGTCTTGGGCTCGCTGCGGCATCGCTTTCGCCGATGTATCCACCGGCGAGTTTCGCGCGACGCAATTCGCCGGCGACGATGTCGGCATCCGGGTCTTTGAAGAATTGGCGCGGGTCGAACCGCGCGAAGTGATCATGCCCGAGAGTTGGGCGGGGCGGGGCGTGACCTTGCCTGAAGGCATTCACCTGAGCTCGGCGCAAGATTGGACCTTCGAATACGCCGGCGCCGAGCAGTTGCTGCTTGATCACTTTCGGGTGGCAAGCCTGGCCGGTTTCGGCCTGGACGATCAGCAAGACGCGGTCGCGGCGGCCGGCGGCGTACTGCAGTATTTGCGCGTATCGCAAAAACAGTCGCTTGATCAACTGGTTACAATGCGCGCCTACTCGACCGACTCCTTTATGACGCTGGACCAATTTACACGCCGCAATCTGGAATTGGTGGAAACCATCCGCGGCGGAAAACAGCGCGGCAGCTTGCTGGGTGTGCTGGATCGCACAGTCACGCCTATGGGCAAACGGCTGCTGCGCAAATGGCTTAACGAACCGCTGCTGGAGATAAAGCGACTGAATGCCCGGCTTGACGCTGTTGAAGCCCTGACCGACGGGGATGTCCTGCGTGAGGAAATCGCCCAGGCGCTGAAGCCGGTGTCGGATATGGAGCGCCTCGCCAATCGAATCCTCATCGGTCGATCCGGCCCGCGCGAGCTGGCCGGGCTGAAGTCCGCGCTGGCAATGATTCCCCGTTTGCGTGAATTGATAGTGGACAGGCCCAGCCTGAACGCCATCGCTGAACGGCTGGATCCCTGCGCTGAAGTGTTTGCGCTAATCTCGCGGGCTCTCAGCGACGAGCCGCCGACGGCTCCAAATGCCATCGGCGTCATTCGCGCGGGGTATTCGCCCGAGCTGGATGCTATAGTCGGCGCCTCCCAAGACGCGCGCGATTGGATCGCCAATCTGGAGGCGCAGGAGCGCGTCCGTACCGCCATCCCCAGCCTCAAGGTGAGTTTCAACAAGGTCTTCGGCTACTATATTGAAGTCACCAACGCGCATTCGGACAAGGTGCCCGAGGACTACATTCGCAAGCAGACCTTGGTTAACGCCGAGCGCTATATCACGCCGGAATTAAAAGACTATGAATCGCGGGTTTTAAACGCCGAGGAAGAAATCCTGGCGACCGAGCGGCAGCTCTTTGCCGAGCTGTGCGAAGTTGTGGGGCAGCAAAGTGATCGTCTGCTGAAGACCGCCAACGCTATCGCGCACCTGGATGCCTTCGTATCGCTGGCGGAAGTGGCGGTGCGAGAGGGTTACACGCGGCCGACGCTTAGCGAAGACAACGTGCTCGAAATCGAAGCCGGGCGGCACCCGGTGGTTGAGAAATTGCTCGAGCGCTCCACCCGATATGTCGCCAATGACAGCCGCCTGGATCTGACTTCGCGGATTCATATCATCACCGGCCCCAATATGTCCGGCAAATCAACCTATATCCGACAGGTGGCGCTGATCGCATTAATGGCGCAGGTCGGCAGTTTTGTCCCGGCTGATTCGGCCACAATAGGTCTGGTCGATCGTATCTTCGCGCGTATCGGCGCCCAAGACGAAATCCACGCCGGCCAGAGCACCTTTATGGTGGAAATGGTGGAGACGGCGCGCCTGCTCGCCGGCAGCAGCCCGCGCAGCCTGCTAATCCTCGACGAAATCGGCCGCGGCACCTCGACCTATGACGGCATGGCCATCGCGCGCGCTGTCATCGAGTTTATTCATAACAATCCGCGCCTGAATTGCCGGACGCTCTTCGCCACTCATTATCATGAGCTGACCGAGCTGCCCAACATTCTCCCGCGTACCGCCAACCATAATGTGGCGGTGGCCGAGCAGGGCGACAACATAGTCTTCCTGCATCGTGTGCTGCCGGGCGGCGCCGATCAAAGTTATGGCGTACACGTGGCGCAGTTGGCGGGTATGCCGCGCTCAGTGGTTGAACGGGCGCGCGAATTGCTCAGCCAGTTGGAAGCCGGCGGCAGCGATTTCGCCCTGTTCAAACCCAAACCGCAGCACCAGCAACTCAGCTTTTTTGATGCGCCGGAGAATCCGGTGGTCGCTACGCTGCGTTCGCTCAAGGTGGATGAACTGAGCCCGCTGGAAGCTTTGACCGCGCTCTATGAGTTGAAACGGATGGTGGCGGAGGCTTAGATGTTTGTATTCAATACGGTCGTCATCGCCACCCATCGCCGCTCCGGCACACAATGGGCGATCGACGCCCTGCGGAATAACAGCCCCAACATCAGCGATACCTATATGGCTTTGGAGCAAATGCAAGCGGGCCATGACGCCGCCGTCCCGCTGGCGAATTTCCGTCGGCAATTGCTCAACCTCGATGGCAAAGTGCTGATCAATGTGCAGGATTTGCCAACTGCCGAGTCCTGGAGCGGTTTGGACGAGCGGCTATTCGCGCGCACGATCTTGAAGAATTCACCGACGATTTATGTCCACCGCGATGGGCGCGATGTCATGGTATCACTCTATTATTACATGCAATCTTTTAGCGAGACGGTGCGCAACCAGCCCTTTGCGCGTTTTCTGCGGGCTGAATCGACGCTGGGAGGCGTCGACAATGGCTACAGCCGCCCGGGCTTTTGGGCGCATCATGTGAACTCGTGGCTGGAAAAGGACAACCTGCTGGCGGTTTCCTATCACGATATCGAGACGAATTACGACGCCACCGTCAGGCGGATGGCTGATTTTCTCAATGTAACGCTTAATCAGAAATTGCAGCCGGTGGGAGCGCTCGGGCGGCAAGATAGCGAGCGCAAGATTGACGCCATGTTGGGCAGGCTGGGTGTTCGCCTTAGACGGGAGCAGCGGCCGCGAATCGGCAAGAGCGGCGACTGGCGCAGTTTGTTCGACAAGCGTGATCGCGAATTCTTCATGAAAGAAGCCGGCGCGGCATTGCGGCGCCTGGGTTACGAGAAGTAGGCGCCGATGCCAGAGTCAGGCGAGCATTGAGCTAGCTGCCTGGGGCATGCGCTGCGTCGGGACGCGCTTCGGGTATCTGCGCTTCCGCTTCATCGAGTATGCCTTCGGATAGCAGGACGCGATTGAAGGCGGTAATGGCGACTTCAATCATGTCGTGATTTGGCTCGTTGGTCGTCAAGTGCTGCAGCGCCAGATTCGGCTTGATCATGAAGCGGATCCAGGGCTTGTCCAGGTTGGCGGCGGTGTACTTCAAAAACTCGTAAGCCACGCCGGCGATGACGGGAATGAAGACCACGCGCGACAAAATCAGCAGGCCGAAGGGCGGGCGCCCGATCAAAGAGAAGAGCAGCACGCTGACGAAAACGACGGTCAGCAGAAAGGCGGTTCCGCAGCGCGGATGTTCAATCGGGTAACGGCTGACAATCTCCGGCTTTAACTCGTCGCCGGCCTCGTAGGCGTTGATGGTTTTGTGCTCGGCGCCGTGATAAGCGAAGATGCGCCTGCCGTCGGTTGTGCGGCCCACGAACCAGATATACACCACCAAAATCGACAACTGCACCACCCCCTCGATTAAATTGATGAGAAAGGCGTCCAGGCCGATTGGCAGCGCCTCGTAAGCCAGGATATTGCTGCTCTGCGCCTCGACGACAATCTCCTTGCCTTGTTCGTCGACGATGATTTCCTTGGCTGCTGTGCTCAAACCGAGCAAGTTGCCGATGCCGGTCGCCGCCGCGGTGGGCAGCAGAAAGAAGATGCCGACGCCGATGATAAGCGATACGGCGATGGTGGCCCAGCCGATGGGTCCGTTGAAGCTGACGTCGTCTTCTTCGTCCAGCGCGATGTCAGCCGACCACATCAGCGCGCGGATGCCCAGGCCCAGCGCGTCCCACAGGCCAATCAGGCCGCGCAGAAAGGGCGTTCGCGCGATCCGCCCACGGTAGAGCCGGGCGCTTAAGGGCTGCTCATGCACGACGATCTGACCCTTGGGGTCGCGCGCGGCCACCGCCATGGAATGCGCTCCGCGCATCATCACGCCTTCTATAACGGCTTGCCCGCCATAGGAAAACTTTAGCTCGCCCGCTTCACGTTTGGCTGATTGCTTCAATCCGGCCTCCGATGTCGACATAATCCGCCCACTATACGACGCTGGCCAGTCGCGGTCAAGCGGAAACAGCGCTCGACGAGTCGCCGGCGGGTCGAATGTCCAGCAGACGCATCTGTAGGGAACGCCTGCCATTCCACTCGTTGATTTCCGGGTGATATACGCTGTCGATAGTTCCGGGTAGGCGCCCCGCCCAGTCGCCCAGGCCGAAGCCGATGGCGTCAATCGGCGGGGAGCCTTCGCCGGCCAAGCGCAGCTTGAGATGCCCGCCTTCAGCGCCGACGCGCCGGCAGTGCAGGACCTTTAGATTGCGCGTCAGAAATGTCGCTTGCGGATTGCCGTGCCCGGTGGGCTCCAGCAATTCAAGCTCCGCCAGCAGATCCATGTTGATAGCGGCCAGGTCCGCTTCGCAATCGACTGGCAGCCGGCGCTTGAGCTGCCTGCCGCTTAGACTCGCTTGCGCTTTGCGCTGCAATTCCTGGCGCAGCGCATCAATATTGCTGTTGAGCACGGTGAAGCCGGCCGCCATGGCGTGCCCGCCATGTTTGACCAGCAGGTCGGCGCATTCGTCCAGGGCGCGGGTGATGTTGAACTCAGGAATGCTGCGGCAGGAGGCGCGGCTCTCCCCCGCGCCAATTTCCAGGACAACGGCGGGCCGGTAATAGGCTTCGGCGAGTCGGCCGGCCACCAATCCAACAATCCCGGGCAGGACGTTCTCATCGCCGGCGAAGATCAGGTCGAGGTCTTCGGCGTCGGCGACTTGCTCGCTGATTTCCGCTTGCGCCTGACGCGTCAGCTCTTGGCGCTTGAGGTTCAGTTGCTGCAGTTGGCTGGCGCGGGGCAGCGCGTCTTCAAGTGTTGGGGCGGACAGCAGCTCATAAGCCGTCATCGCCGAGCCCAGCCGGCCGGCGGCATTGATGCGCGGTCCCAAGCCAAAGCCGATACTGCTCGCTCTGATTTGCCCGGCGCGAAGCCCGGCCGCCTGCGCCAAGGCGGCGATGCCGGGCCGCCTGAATTCATTGATCGTATCAAGCCCATGCGCTACCAGCCGTCGATTCAGGCCGACATTCAAGGACATGATGTCCGCCACCGTGCCCAGGGCGACCAGATCCAGCAGATCGGACAGACGCAAATCTCCCGGATAATTGGCGCGGTCCCGTTCCCAGCGGCGCAGCAGCAGCGCCTTGGCCAGCATAAAAGCCACGCCCACGCCGGCCATCCCGGCTTCGCCCGGGCAGTCGTCCTGTCGCGGATTAATCACCGCCAGCGCCGGCGGCAGCTCCTGGCCGATGGAGTGGTGATCCGTGACGATGATATCCAGGCCGGCGCTCAGGCCTGCCTCGATTTCCGCGATTGAGCGAATGCCGCAATCGACTGTGATCACCAGCTCGATGCCCTGCTTGGCAATTTGGGTAAGCGCCGGGGCGTTTAAGCCGTAACCTTCTTGGCCGCGGTCAGGGATATAGGGCGAAACAGCCGCGCCCAATGCCTTCAGCGTCTGCATCAGGAGCGTCGTGGCGCAGACGCCATCGGCATCGAAGTCGCCGTAGACCACGATCGGCTGCCCGCGCTCAATAGCCAGGCTTATGCGGTCGACAGCTTTCTCTACGTCTTTGAGGGAAAAGGGGTCTTCATCAAGGCTGCGGCTATGGACGAACTCCAGCGCGCTGGCTGGATCCTCAAAACCGCGGTTGAAGAGCAATTGCGCCAGTATCGGGCTGAATCCCTGGTATCGCTGCAGGTGTTCGGCGGGCGCGCTTGGCGCAAGCGCCCATTCCTTTTGCAACATAGACTGAGCCGGCGATGTTCTTTAGAATGGTGGTCGATACTACCATCCGGGTCTGTGAGACGCTATGGCTAGAATCGTCTTTTTGGGCACCCCCGAGTTCGCCTTACCGAGCTTGCGACAACTCATGGCGGCGCATGAGCTAATCGCGGTGGTCACCCAGCCGGATCGCCCGGCCGGCCGCAACCGGCGGCTCAAGGAGTCGCCCGTCAAGAGGCTGGCGGCCGCAGCCGGCATTCCGACCATGCAGCCGAGGCGGCTCCGCGAACCGGAAGCGATTGCGGCGCTGGCCCGTCTAAATGCGGATCTGTACGTCGTGGTGGCTTTTGGGCAAATCTTGCCGCAAGCCGCGCTTGACTTGCCGGAGCGGGGAACGCTAAACGTCCATGCCTCTCTGCTGCCGCGCTGGCGGGGCGCCGCGCCCATCCAAGCCGCGATTCGCGCCGGCGACGCAGAGAGCGGCGTGACGATCATGCTGCTGGACGCGGGTTTGGATACGGGGCCGATTCTGTCATGCCGTTCGGTTGCGCTCGCGCCGGATGAAACCGGGCAGAGCCTGCACGATCGACTGGCTCCGCTAGGCGCGGACCTGCTAAACAGAACCATTGCTCGCTATCTGGCTGGCGACATCGCGCCGCAGGCTCAGGCTGATACACGCGCCACCTACGCGCCTCAGCTGTCGAAGGGCGACGGCGCCATCGACTGGACGCGGCCGGCGGCGGAAATCGAACGGCTGGTGCGAGCGTTCAAGCCTTGGCCGGGCACATTCACAAGCTGGCGGGGCAGGCGGCTAACTATCGGCGCCGGCGAAATAAGCGAGGGGGAGCTGCCGGCGGGACAAGTTGCCGAGCTTAACGGGCTGACCGCCATCGGAACCGGCGCGGGTGTCTACCTGCCGTCCGAGCTGCAGCTGGCCGGCAAGAAGAATTTGCCCGTAGCCGACTTCGTGAACGGCTACCGTGATTTCCTCGGCGCGCGCCTGCTTTAGCGATCCACATTTGACAAGCTGACACGGGCTTATGGAATCATCATAGAATTATCATGGCAACATCAATAAAGCCGAGCGCTGAAAGGGCTGACAGCCACCCCTTCTTGACGCGGCGCAACCGAACCATTCTCACGCTGTCGCTGCCGATTCTGCTGTCATTGATCGCCGAACCCGTGACCGGCCTGGTTGACACCGGCTTCGTGGCGCGTTTGGGCGCTGCCCCGCTGGCGGCGCTGGGCGTCGGCACAAGCGCGCTTAGCTCAGTCTTCTGGATTTTCGGATTCCTCGGCATCGCCATCCAAACGGACGTCGCGCATTTGTATGGCCGCGGTCAAGTTACGGCCGCCGGGCGCGTCCTCAGCTTGGCATTGGCTGTGGGCATCGCCTTCAGCTTGCTTTTGAGCGCCTTGCTGATTCCCGGCGCTCAGCTGGTATCAAGAGCGCTGGGGGCAGAGGGCGAGGTGCTGGCGCTGGCCTCGCAGTATATTCAGCTTCGGCTTCTGGGAGCGCCGGCCGTGCTGGTCGTCATCGTCGGCTTCGGCGCGCTGCGGGGCCTGCAAGACATGAAGACGCCGCTCTGGATCGCGTTGGCGATCAATGTCGCCAATATCGGCTTGGACTACTTGCTGATTTTCGGCGCGGCGGGCTTGCCGGCGCTGGGCGTCGCCGGCGCGGCGCTGGCGAGTTCCTTGAGCCAGTGGCTGGGCGCTGCCTGGATGCTTTGGGAAGTCCAGCGCCGGCTGGGTTTGAGCCGGGACATCAGCTGGCGGGACAGTTTCCGCCTGCTGCGGGTGAGCCGGGATCTCTTGATCCGCAGCGGATCGCTGACGCTGTTCCTGCTATTCGCGACGCGCGTCGCCACCCAATTGGGTCCGGAAGCTGGCGCGGCTCACCAGGTTATACGACAGGTCTGGTTCTTCACCGCGCTGTTCGTCGAAGCCTTCGCCACCACCGCGCAAAGCCTGGTCGGATATTTCTACGGTTCCGGCAACGTGGATTACGCCAGGCAAGTCGCCGGGGCGACCATGCGCTGGAGCCTGGGGGCAGGCTTGGCGCTGATGCTGGCGATGTTGCTCGCGACTCCGCTCGTCAGCGAGGCCTTTGTACCGACTGACGCTGTATTCCTGTTCACGCTGCCCTGGATAATCGCATCGATTTCGCAGCCCTTGAATGCTTTGGCATTCATCACCGATGGCATCCACTGGGGCACGAGCGACTATCGCTATTTGCGCAACGCTATGTTGTTGGCCACGATCGCCGGACTGCTTGGGCTGCAGAGCATTGCGATGGACACGGTAGAGTCTATCAGCGCGGTCTGGCTGGTGACTGTTTTCTGGATCGGTATCCGCGCTTTCTGGGGTGTGCTGAGAGTCTATCCGGGCATCGGCGCCAGCCCTTTCCGCGCGCCTAATGCCGACTAAAGCAGGTCTTGATTTTGCGCGCGCTCGCGCGACCAACTTGGTCCAGGCTCGTATACGAAGTATCGGGCAAATGATGCCGCGTCGAGAATCAAAGCGCCGCGCGCCTGCGGCGGTCTGAAAGTGAGAATTGACGCGTATTTATGGAGAAGACCACGCTATGAAAGTTGACGTGCGCAAGCGGCTTTATCGTTCGCGCGGAGACCGACGGGTCGCCGGAGTCTGCGCTGGCATCGCGGATTATCTTGGGGTGGATGCCACGCTGGTGCGCATCGCCTGGGTATTGTTTGGGCTGGTGGGCGGTCCCGGCGTTCTGCTTTATATCGTTCTGGCGGCCATCGTGCCGGAAGAGCCGGAGTTCGTCCAGGCGACGGCCGAGAAACCCAAGCGCGACGACCGGTTTGGCGTGGGCGACGCCGGCCGCTAACGATTTAACGGTTGCGGCAAGGATCAAAGACTGAGCGGGCTGCGCTGTTTCCGCGCGATTTGCCGGTCGAAACTGTGATTAGAGCAGATCGCTGATCGCCTCGCGCTCTTGTAACAGTTCCGCCTCCGTCGCCCGGATTTTGTCCCGCGCATAGTCGCTCAAGGGCAGGCCAGCTACGATTTCAACGGAACCGTCAGTATTATGCTGTAAGGGGAAGGAAAAGATCAGGCCGCTCTCGATCCCGTAAGGATTGCCTTCGCTGGGTATGCCGGCGCTAAACCAGTCGCCTGGCGGCGTCGGGTTAATCAAGCTGCGGATGCTGTCAAGAGCGGCGTTGGCGGCGCTGGCGGCCGAGCTTTTTCCGCGCGCGTTGATGATGGCGGCGCCGCGCTTCTGCACCGTGCTCATGAACTCGCCTTCAAGCCATTGCCGGTCGCCAATGACCGTCTCGGCCGCTTCACCCTTGACTAGCGCATGCTCGAAACCAGGGAATTGCGTGGCGCTGTGATTGCCCCAGATCGCCACATTGCTGACCTCGCCGACCAGCGCTCCGGCTCGCTGCGCCAGCTGCGAGGCGGCGCGGTTCTCGTCGAGGCGCGTCATGGCGAACCAGCGATCGGCCGGGATATTCGGCGCGTTGGCTTTGGCGACCAGACAATTGGAGTTGCAGGGATTAGCCACGACCAGCACGCGAACATCGGCGGCGGCATGGTCGTTTAGCGCGCGCCCTTGCGCCACAAAGATGGGCCCGTTGGCGGCGATTAGGTCGCTGCGTTCCATACCGGGTCCGCGCGGCATACCGCCGACGAGGATTGCCCAGTTGGCGTCTTTGAAAGCCACCGCCGGATCATCTGAGATGATGATGTCATGAAGCAGGGGCTGGGCGCAATCTTCCAGTTCCATCACGACGCCGCGCAGAGCCTCCATCGCCGGCGGAATCTCGAGTATCTGCAGAATCACCGGCTGACGCGGCCCGAATACTTCCCCGTTGCCGAGACGAAAGAGCAAATTGTAGGCGATCTGGCCGGCGCCGCCGGTTACCGCAATACGAATCGGTGCTGACATACCTGGTAGTCCTCTCCAGAATTTCCAACGGACAAAAGCGCGGCGATTGTACTGGATATGGGCGGGTTTTACAGTGATGATCCTGACGCGCCGGCCAAGTGCGGCGTTTCGGCGAAGGACTGTATCCGCCAGATATCCTGAAAGCGCTTGAGCGTAGTGACTGACGTATTCAGGACTGGTTTTGACGGCAAGAAGGCGAACATGGAAGCCAGGAAGATCATCATCGCCGAGCTATGCCCGACGATGGCCGCCGTCGAATATCCATTGCCCGCGCTGGTGATATCGCGCCAGGCCGCTTCCATGCGCAGCTGTACATCCAGGCGGGATTCGCCCCCGGGAACACGATAGGACCTATAGCTCGACTCCCACTTCTTGTAGGCGTCGGGGTAGAGCCGGGCGACTTCCGCGAAGGTGTGGCCTTCAAAGTCTCCGAAGGCGATCTCAGCCAGGCGCTCGTCTTCAACCACAGTTTGTTCCAGGTAAGCGCCGATGATATGGGCGGTTTCTTTGGCTCGCGCGCGCGGACTGGTGTATATCGCGTCAATGGACCAGCCTTGCAGGCATCGCCCAAGCGCGTGCGACTGTTGCCGGCCGCGGTCGTTGAGGGGGACCGGCAGCGCGCCCTGCAAGCGCCGTTCTGTGTTGAACTCGGTTTGACCGTGCCGAATGATATGTATTAACTCTACGCTCATAGCGTCCTCTCAGGCTTGACGAATTATGCCGCGGCCGGCACAATTCCTGGCGACTGTGGAGTTTATCATAATGAAGGCAGTAATCGAGTGACAGACGAACGCGATGCAAATATGACGCAGCCGAGCAAGCTGACCTTGTACGGGCTGGCGATGGTTGGCGGCCTGGGCTTGACGCTGATGATGCTGGGCGCGAGCGTAGGTGTGATCTACGGAACGGCGTTGGACGGGGAAGCGACTCATTCCCTCGGCCTGATGATCGTGGGCGGCCTGCTGCTGCTGATCATCGCCATTGGCTTCTGGCTGGGATGGGCGCGCCCCTTTGAACGCTTCGACGACATCAACAGGCCGGCGGAGCCCGAGCATCACTGATTGCCCTGATGACTATCCATTCGACGCCTGAACGAGAGCCGATTTCTGAACGAGTGTCGGCGGTTGTGACGCGCATCGGCGCTGATACGCTGCTGTCTCACAGGCGCCTTGAGGCCGGCGATGTCTTGACGCAAGGCGAGCTTACCCTCCGCTACGGCATCACCTACCTGGGCAAACCACAGCTTTCGATCGTGCCGGATTTGGTCGTGGCGGATTACGGCGAGATGCTGGCGGGCGAGGCGATGTGGCAATTTTTAATGCAGAGCGCGCATCTCTATCCGCGCGCCGACGCCTGCGGTTGGGACCGGGACGGCAACGAAGACCTGGTTGCGCTAAAGCAGCTTGACTTCGACCATCCCTACGATGTCTTTGCCTACCGTGAGCGCAAGGATCGCATCCCGCTAGCCAGACTCACCGCCGTAATCGCGAGTGAGCAGACGCAATTTCCGCAGCGGCTGCTGGCCCAGCTGCCGCGCTTCGACAGCCTGGACGTCTGGCGCGCGCATGGATGAGCTGGATTCGATATTCAGCGACGATTGGGGCGTCGATCACCGGTCGGGCTTGGTTGCGGTGATTGGCCGGCCTAATGTCGGCAAGTCCACGCTCATAAATGCTGTGCTGGGCCAAAAAGTGGCGATTGCCGCGTCCAAGCCGCAAACGACCAGACAGAGACAGCTGGGCATCTATACGACTGCGGAAACCCAAATACTGTTCATCGATACACCGGGCATTCACAAAGCCCAGACGCGGCTCGGCGATTATATGCTGAATGTAGCGCGCCAGGCGCTTAGGGAAGCGGATGTTGTACTCTGGCTGGTCGATGCGGCTTCGCCGCCCCGCGCTGCTGACCGTCGCATTGGCGACGTCATCAGCCAGCTCGCGCGCGAGACTCCGCTGGCGCTGTGTCTCAATAAATGCGACCTCGTAGACGCGAAACAAGATCTCAGCGCTCACCTGGCGCTCGTCGATACACCGCACGTTATCAACACGAGCGCTACTGAATCTCGTGGGCTGGGCGATCTGCTCGATTGCCTGAGGCCGCTGCTGCCGCGGGGACCGCGTTATTTCCCGGCTGAGCAAGTCAGCGAAGCCAATATGCGATTCATCGCGGCTGAAACCGTGCGCGAAAAGATCATTGAGCTTACCAGCGAGGAGATTCCCCATACCGTCGCGGTGGAGATTGCGCGATTTGAAGAGTCGCCGGCTATCAGCATTATCGAAGCCGTCATCTATGTGGAGCGGGAATCTCAGAAAGGCATCGTGATAGGCAAGCGCGGCAGCATGATCAAGCGCATTGGCGTGGCGGCTCGCGCTGACCTCCAGCAGATTTTGGAGACGAAAGTACACTTGGCGACGCGAGTCAAGGTGCTCAAGAACTGGCGCAGCAACGAAGCCTTTATGCGGCGCGTGGGTTACGCGCTGTCCAAAGGCAGGACCGGCTAATCAGCTGCGAAGACCTGTGAGAAGGCGCCGGGTGGCGGCGACATCCTGCTCAAGCTGCGCCGCCAACTCAGCCAAACCGTTAAACTGTCGTTCGGGCCGCAGGCGCTCTTCAAAGCGCAGCTCCACGGTCTCGCCATAGAGGTGGCCGCTGAAATCCAGGAGATGCGCCTCAATTGTGATGTTGTCGCCAGCAAATGTCGGTCGTTGACCGATATTGGCGGCGGCCATGCAAGTCTCATCGCCCAGGCTAGCCAGGGTGGCGTACACGCCATTGGCGGGGATGAGCTGCTCGTCCCAGACGGACAGATTGGCTGTCGGGAAACCGATAGCGCGTCCGCGCTTTTCACCCTCGACCACCGCCCCTGACAGCGAATAGGAACGCCCCAGCATTTCCCGCGCCTTGGCGACCTCGCCCTGGCGCAGAAACTGCCGGATTCTGGAACTGCTGATTTCACTGCCGCGGCCCTGAGCGCTGATCAGATCCATGGCCTGTACCGTGAATCCCTGTTTCGCGCCTTGCGCGCGCAGAAATCGTAGATCTCCCTCGCGCTGGAAGCCCAAGGCGAAGTCGGCGCCCACATGCAGTTCCTTCATGCGCAGGTTGTGAAGCAATTTGTCGACGAATGCCGCTGCCGATAGCTGGCGGATATGCTCGTCAAATGGCAGCGTGATGACGGTGTCCACGCCCTGCGCTATTAGCAACTCGGCGCGTTGCTCGGGACTCGTCAGATAGTAGCGCTCGCTGCTTGCGTCGAGGACTTTATCGGGGTGGGGGAAAAACGTGACGGCGATAGGCTGTCGCTTGACCGCGTTCGCGCTTTCCACCAGGGTCTTTATCAGGCGCTGATGCCCGAGATGCAGGCCGTCGAAGACGCCGATAGTCACCAGCGAGCCAGTTTCTGGATGTGCGTCTTCAAAGCTGCGCAGGTGTTTCATCCTGGTCGCCGAGGTCTCCCTAAGCCGTCACGCTGTGATTGTATCAAGATCGCCGCGGGAATACTTTATGAGGTTTCCAAGACTCAGCGCGCGGCTCAAGAACGGCGACCAATTGTTGACTGGAGTCAAAGGCGAAGACAGCTTCTGATTGAAGGCTATTGCGGCATGGTATGAATCCGCCTTGTTGCACGCGATTGATTTCTTCCGCAGTGAGGGTGACGCGAGTTTTGTCTGCAAGCGCGGCGAATGGCGAAACAATTTGCCTGGTCCACTGCTCGTCGTTTATCACGGCGTCAAGCGCGATGCTTTGGTCTAGATGAAAGGCGCCGCTGGCGATCCGCGTCAAGCCCGAGAGATAGGCGCCAGCCTCCAGCGCTTGACCGAGGTCGTTTGCCAGGGAACGAATGTATGTGCCGGGCCCGCATTGAATTTCAAGTTCAAGGACAGGCGCATCCCAATTAATGATGTCGATCGCATGAATCGCAATCTTTCGTTCCGGGCGCGCGACAGTTTGGCCCGCTCGCGCCAGTTCATAGAGTTTCTTCCCCTTGACTTTAACGGCGCTGTACATCGGCGGGATTTGGCGGATTTCGCTGCCGATGAACTGCGGCAAGGCGTTCCTGATTTCCGCCAGCGTCAAGTGGCTGGCGTCGCGTTTGGCTACGATAGCGCCCGCCGCGTCAAAGGTGGTTGTGGTTGAGCCGAAAGTAATCCCCGCGCGATAGACTTTGCGGCTGCGCATCATGTATTCGCTGAGCCGCGTCGCCGCGCCCAGGCAGATGATCAGAACGCCGTCAGCCAGCGGATCCAGCGTACCGGCGTGCCCAACTTTAAGGTTGCCGCCGCTGGACCGGCAACAGCGCCGTATCGACGCCACGACATCGTGGCTGGTCAAATTTAAGGGTTTGTTCAGGTTGAGGAATCCAGCGGGGATGGTGTCGCGCAAGCGAGCTAGCCTCCCTGGGCGATGACTCGGCGGGCCAGCGGCAGCACCGTAGCTTGCGCTTGCTGCAATGTGCCGTCCACCGTGCAGCCCGAAGCCAGCGTATGGCCGCCGCCGCCCAGCTGAAATGCCAGGCTGGCCACATCGTAGCCGGGTTTGGCGCGAAAGCCGACCTCGACCTGATTGTCCGGCAACTCCTTAAATACGACTGAAACTTTAGCTTGAACCACATTGACGAGGTAGCTGACCAAGCCGCCATCGGACATCGTTTCCAAGCCGGCCCGTTCAATATCGCCTTGCCTTATCGCCGCGTAAATGAGCCCGCGCTCCAGCCGGACGGTCGGCAGCGCCAATTTCCAAAGCTCAACCTCTTGATAGGGACGGCTATTGAGCGTGTTGGCCATAATCTGTGAGAGTGATGCGCCGCGCCGCATCAGGTCTTGCGCGATTTCAAGCGTACGGCTGTTGGTCGCGCTGATTCTGAAGCCCTGGGTGTCGGTCACCAGGCCTGTCAGCAAGGCAATGGCGACGTCGGTTGAGATCTCACAGCCCATGAATGCAAGAAAATCGTAGACTATTTCTACGGCGGCCACGGCCTCCGGAACAATTAGATGAATATCGCCATAGCGTGTATTGGTGGGATGATGGTCGAGATTGATGGCGCGTTGGCTGCGCTCAAGGCCGTAAGCTCCGGCTTGGCCGATACGACTGAGATCGCTGGAATCGACCGTTATCAAGAGGTCAAATTCGCCGCTGGCGACAGCGGGCAAGATAGATGCGCTGCCGGGTACAAAACGAAGATCGGCGGGAACGCCATCGTCAATGGCGGCGGTAACGTCTTTACCGCGCGCGCCTAAGGTTTCGGCTATGCCCAGCAGTGAACCGATGGCGTCGCCGTCGGGCGCGATATGCGACACAACCAAGATTGACTGGGCGGCGTCAATGGCGTCGGCGGCAGCCTGCCACTGAGGTTCGGGCTGAGTCTTGGTCTGCGTCTCAGTCTGCGTCTCAGTCTTCATCGCCGAGCTCTTTTGGAATCTCCAGGCTGGAGATGATTTGGTTTATGCGGTTGGCGCTTTCCAGCGTGTGATCCCACTGGAAATGCAGCTCAGGTGTATTGCGCAAGCGGATGCGCTTGCCGACTTCACGCCGCAGAAAGCCCTTGGCGCGGCCGAGCGCTTTCATGACATGGTCTTCACGGCTTTCGTCGCCCATGGCGTTGACGTAGACTTTGGCGTACATCAACTCTGGATCCAGCGATACCTCCGTCACCGTGATGTCTCGCAGGCGCGGGTCCGCGACTTCTCGCAGCAGAAGATGGCTCAAGATTTGGTGAATGCGGTCGCTCATGCGCCCCTGTTTGATGGACATGACGCCGCCCTAGTTCACGCGTTCACGGACGAAGAATTCGATCAGGTCGCCTTCTTGGTACTCGTTCACCCCATCCAGCCCGATGCCGCATTCAAAGCCGGCGCGCACTTCTCGCACGTCTTCTTGAAAGCGCTTTAATGAGGCCACGCCGACGCTGTCGACGGTCAGCTTTTCTCCGCGTTTGACGCGGGCTTTGGCATTGCGCCGCGCCACGCCATCGCGAATCATGCAGCCGGCGATAAGGCCGCTGCGGGGGATCTTGAAAATCTGCCGCACTTCGGCCACGCCGATGACGCGATTGGCGTACTTGGGTTCGAGCATGCCGTGCAGAGCCAATTCGATGTCTTCGAACAGCTTGTAGATGATCTGGTAACGGCGAATTTCCACGCCATGCACTTCAGCTTGGGACAGGGCGGCATTGTCGGCGCCGACAGTGAAGCCGATTACGATTGCGTTGGAGGCGCTCGCCAGCATGACATCGGATTCCGTGATGCGACCCACTTCCTGGCGCAGCACACGAATGCCTATCTGCTCTTCATTGCGTTGAGAGATGTTCTGCAGCTCGTCCACAATGGGCTGGATGGACCCTTGCACGTCAGTCTTGAGGATGATCGACAGCTCTTTTGTTTCGCCGGATTGAAATTGCGCAAAAAAGTCGTCCAAGGTAAGCGCTGCAGGCGCCTGGCCGTTGGTATTTTGCAAGCGCTCCGCCTCTCGGCGCGCTTCGGCCAGATTGCGAGCCGTCTTGTCATTGGGCGTGATTTCAAACATGACGCCCGGCGCCGGGGGAGAATCCAGACCAAGGACGGCGACCGGCATTGACGGCAGGGCGCGCTTCACCAGCTTGCCGGAGGAATCGAACATGGCTTTAATTTTACCGTGGGAGGCGCCGGCGACGATGGAATCGCCCCGCTTCATCGTGCCGTTCATGACCAGCAGCGTAGCCATGGTGCCGCGCGATCGGTCGACTTCCGCTTCAATCACCGTCCCGCGCAGCACGCCATTGTCATTCGCCACAATGTTGTTGGCGTCAGCGACCAGCACAAGGGCTTCAAGCAAATCCTCTATACCTTGGCCGGAGAGCGAATCGATCGGCAGCATCATGGTCGCGCCGTCCCAATCATCGGGAATCAAGTCCAGCTCGGCCAATTGCTGCTTGACCAGGTCCGGGTTGGCGTTGCGCCTGTCGATCTTGGTGATGGCGACCACGATGGGAACATTAGCCGCCCGCGCGTGATCAAGCGCTTCACGGGTAGTTGGCATGACGCCGTCATCGGCGGCTACTACCAGAATGGCAATGTCCGCGCCCTGCGCGCCTCGGGCCCGCATGGCCGTAAATGCTTCATGACCGGGCGTATCCAGGAAGGTGAGCGTGCGCCCCGCGTGTTGCGCCTGATACGCGCCGATGTGCTGCGTAATGCCGCCGGCTTCGCCTTCAGCCACGGCTGTCTTGCGGATAGTATCGAGCAGGGTCGTTTTGCCATGATCGACATGGCCAAGAATGGTGATGATGGGAGGGCGGGTCGTCAAGGAATCAAGCGATTCGCCTTCATACATTGAACTCCATTTTTCTTCGCGTTCTTCCGCTTTTTTCGCTTCCGCTTGCGCGGCGGCTTCTTCGCTGGCGGATTTGGCCGCGAAGCCCAATTCTTCCACGACGATGGCCGCTGTGTCGAAGTCAATCGTCTGATTGATGGACGCCATGATCCCGTTCGAGATCAAGGTCTTCATTACATCAATTGGGCTGACTTCAATCAGCGTCGCCAACTCGCGTACGACAATGTAATCCGGTATCAGGATTTCATTGGTTGATTCTTCCATTCCTGCCTCCTGTAATTTTTTCGACCGTTCGAGGCAGGATGGCTGATCCCGCCTGCGCTAGCTGGGCTGGTTCATGAGGGAGTCATCTGCCGCAAATAGTTGCGGTCGCCATCACTCAACTCATGACGCAGCGCGCGCGCCAATTGGGCGCCGGTTGCGGGCGATGTCCAGCAACCGGGATTTCCACACAGATACGCGCCGCGTCCGTTCATCTTTCCGGTCGCGTCAATTCGCAATTTTTCATTCGCCAGGACCAGGCGCGTCAACATGCGTTTGTCTTTCTTTTCACGGCAGACCACGCAACTGCGCTGCGGCCGGTGTTTGCTGGCCATGCCAGACCTCTGTTGGCGGGCTAGAAGTCGTAGTCTTCCCAGGCTTCTTCGTCCCAGCTTCCGCGGCCGCCTTTACGGCGACGCTTGGCGATAACCTCGCCACTCTGCTCGTCCAGGACCAGCTGACGCCGTTTCTGGCGATCCTTCCGCCGCTGCTGTTTGCCTTTACGCAAGTCGAGTTCGAATTCGCGTTCGCTCTCTTCATCATCGACCTCAAGTTCGGCGTCGGCGACCTTGGCTGGCTTGGCCGCGGCATCCCGCTGCCCATCAACATCGGGCGCCAGCGGGACCTCAGCCACGGCTGCGGCCACTGCTTCTGTCTCTACCTCGGCGACAATTGGCTGGCCAAAAGCGTCGACCAAAACTTCAGGCTGGCCGTCGCCGGCAACCGTCTGCTCATCCAGGCTTTCCGCTTCCGGCTGCTCGCCCTCCGCCGCCGCTGTGGATGGCTGCGCTTCAGCTTCCGCCGGCGCATCCACATCCTCTTCGCCGGTATCTTCGATTGAGATCGCCTCCGCGAGCAGTTGATCCATATCGGCAGCCATGATGATGTCGAGCGCGGCTTGCAGCTCAACCATAGGATCGACCATTTCCATAAGCGCAGGCGCTGCCTCGGCTTCAGTCTCAGTCTCCGCGGCGGCTTCCGCAACGTTTTCCGCCGCAGCCTCCGGTTCGGCAATTGCTTCCGCCTCTGTTTCGATTGCCGCTTCCGCATTGATTGGCGGCTCAGCATCCGCGCCAGCCTCGGCCTCAGTCTCTTCGCTCTCCGCCATCGGAACCTCAACGGCGACCGCCAGCGGCGCCAACTTGCGCCTGACTGCCTTATCACTGACGAGACTTGCCAGCATGACCTCGCCGATATTCTCGAAGGGTTCCAGGATGTCCAGCATCTCTTGCGACACAGCCAGAACATCCAGCGGCAGTTCAAAGAGTTGCGGCGCCAGCGTGGCGCGAATCGCTGCTCGCTTGCGCAGATAGATTTCGCGGGCTGCTTCTCGCTGCTCCTGCTGCAATTGCTCGGCGACACCGGCAAAACGGCCGAGCGATTTGTATTCTTCCGGCATAATCGCCAGATTCTGCCTCTTTTTCTCCATGATGCGCATCGATTCGGCAATCAAGTCAGCATGATCTTCGGTCAAGGCGCTTAAGGGCTCGTTGCCCAGGCCTTCCAGGGCATTCTGCACCGTCTCGGCGACGCTCTTGATGTCGATGCGCCAGCCAGTCAGCTTGGCCGCCAGCCGCGCGTTTTGCCCCTCACGCCCGATCGCCAGCGACAGTTGGTCATCCGGCACCAGGACTACTGCCGTCTTGCCTTCAATCGGATCATCGTCGAGGTAGACACCGGTAACGCGGGCCGGGCTGAGGGCTTTGGAGATGAAGGCGACGGCATCGGTGTTCCACTCGATGACGTCAATCTTTTCGTTGTGAAGTTCCTTGACGATGTTCTGGATGCGAATCCCGCGCATGCCCACACAGGCGCCCACCGGGTCAATGCCATCCTGCAGCGCTGCCACAGCCACTTTGGAGCGGTGCCCGGCTTCGCGGGCGATGTTTTTAATCTCGACCTGTCCGTTATAGATTTCGGGCACTTCGTATTCGAGCAGACGCCGCAGCATGTTTCGATGCCCGCGGCTGACAAGAATCTGCGGCCCGCGATTGCTCTTCATGACTTCGACGACATAGACGCGGATTTTTTCATGCGTACGATAGCGCTCGCCGGGAATCTGCTGAGCGCGCGGCAGGTCAGCTTCCGCGCGGCCCAGGCTGAGCGTCACCTTGCGGGAGTTTACGCTTTGAACGGTGCCGGTAATCAAGTCGCCTTCGCGATTGATGAATTCGTCGTAAAGCGAATTGCGTTCCGCTTCGCGAATCTTCTGCAGAATAACTTGTTTGGCGGTCTGCGCGGCAATACGGCCGAAGCTTCGGGTGGTATTGTCAACTTGCACCATGACCACATCGTTGATCTGCGCCTCGGGATTGAAGAAGCGAGCCCTTTCGAGCGTAACTTCAGTCGAATCGCTGAAGACGTCATCCACCACTTCTTTTTCGACGAAGACTTTGGCGCGCCCGGTGACAGGATCAATCTCCGCTTCAATCTCCTGAGCGGCGCTGGCGCCCGTGTCCTTGCGATAAGCCGAAACCAAGGCGCTCTGCAAAGCGTCCAGAATAACGTCTTCCGGCAACGCGCGGAAATCCTTGATTTCTTTGAATGCGCTTGCTAATTCGTTTGACATTCTTCACCACTCCAACTGTCGAGCCGGCTGGGAATCTCAAAGATACGCCAGCCCGATATAAAACGAAAAGTGGGGGCTGCCCACTTTTTCCGTACACTTACTTCCACGACGACAATAACATGAAATGCTTGTGTCGTCAAGCCTCCCCGTTGTTGGGAGTGCCTATCTTGGTGGATATTTCCTGAATCCCGAGCCTGGCGCAGGTTAATTCACCACAGAGACACAGAAGTAGTTCCAAGTAAGTCCTGCAACAAAACGAAGTCCGTAGGGGCGGCTCGCTGAGCCGCCCGTCGGAAAAGCTCCTTGCCCGTCGATGTTGCTCATGCGGCGCTGAAACGCCCGCGATGTCCATGCGAATTTTGTGGGCGACTCACCGAGTCGCCCCTACAAATCGCTAGAATTATCTTGCAATCGACATAAACTGATTCCGGTGCGATTGCTCTGTTCTTATCCTGACGCCGTTTCTACTTTCGCGGTCGCTTGCCTGCTTCCAGGCGCTTTGGCGCGGACTTTGTTTCCGCTAGAAGGGCGCGAACTTCAGCACCTTGCCGGCGCCGGAATCACTGACATAGACATAACCGTCGCGATCGACGGCGATGCCCCCGACGGCCTGAATTTGACCGGCTGCGGTTGATTCTCCCGCTTCGCCGAAAGATCCGATACAGGCGCCCGCGGTGTCGTAAACCAGGATTCGCTTGCTGTCCGGGTCGGTGATGTAGAGCGCGTCGCGGCTTTCGTCCAGCGCCAGGTAAGGCCGGTTGAAGGCGCTGTTGTACCAGCCGCGTACGCGGAAGTGGTCGCGATGGCCGCCGCTCAAATCAAAGACGGCGATACGCCGATTCCAGGTATCGGCGACGAATAGCCGGCCGTCAGAGTGTATGGCCAGTCCGCTGGGCTCGTCCAATTCGCCGGGTCCGCTGCCGCCGCTGCCGATATCGTATTGGAAGACCGCCTCGGCGCCGTCGAGCGCGTAGACTCGAATGCGTTTGTTGCCCGTGTCGGATATGTATATCAAGCCCGCGGCGTCGATGGCGACATCGCGCGGCCCCCAGAAACCATCAGGCGGACTAACAGGCGCGTCAAAACCATATTCGCCCGGCTGGCCCCAGCTCGCCAGCGGGCCGCCTTGCGGATCCAGCTGCTGAATGCGGTAATTCCAGGTATCGACGACCAGCAAATGGCCGCTGTCCATAACAGCTACACTGTTTGGCCGCCTGAGACTTAGCGCGTCCCCGCCGCCGAAGCTTTGCTGAAACTTGCCATCGCGGTCAAAGCTGTAAATGAGATTGGCGTTTTCGTCGGCGACGAAGACACGGTTGCCGGCTATGGTCAGCGCCAAGGGATGAGAGAAACCTTGGTCGGGCTGGTCGAATTCCAGCAGCGGGCTCAGCGAGCGCCAATTGGCCGCGCACTGGTTGATCTCGGTCGGGATATTGCTGGGGACATCGCCATTCCCCAGGCCGTATTCCCAGATTTTCGAGGCGAAGTCCTTGCGAATGTAGACGTGCATTCGATCGGAGACGGGCCAGTTGGTCAGTGAGAAGTCCTTGCCCGTCGCTTCTCCGTACTGGTCGTAATCGCGCGCCCACCAGATATCAAATATGCCCTTTCTCAAGGCAGCGGCATTGTTATTCTGGGGCGAAAAATCAAGCAGGTTATTGAGTCGGTCCGGCGTCAGCCCGAAGTATTCCTGCATCGGCCACCACATGCGCATATGGTCGCGGCGAATATAGCGATCTTCCAGGATGGGTTCGACATCGCCGCGATGCCCGGCGCCTACCACCACAAAGATGGCGTCCTCCGTGTTCTGGACCGTTGGGTTGGAGCCGACGAATACGGCATCGCTGAAGTTGCGGAAGTACCAACTGTAGGGCCAGGACACTTCATCATCGTAGACAAACTTGAGGCCGCGCCCGTCGGCCATGCGCAGGCTCATCTCTTCTATGTCGTCCAGGACCCACTTGACTGCGGGGCCGGCGTGCGCGTACACCAGTAATTCTGTAGGCAAGTCATAATTGATGAACGACGCCATCCAGGCGGCGCGCAGGGTAAAAACACCCAAGAGGCTGAAAAGCGCCACTGACAGAATTCGCCTGATGTGCAGCCAGCCGGTAAAGCGCGCCAGACGCATCAAAACGAAGCCCAGGGCAATCACGATGATCAAAGCCGCCAGCCACTCGTAAGTCTGCTCCAGCTGGTGTCTGGCGAGGCCCGCAAAGGGCATATCGCCAGCGATGACCGATCCGACGACCCGAAACAGGCTGATCAGAAACAGGGGCGTGAGAAGCAGCGCGATCCAGCCGCGCGACAGGAATCGAGAGGCCTCAATGCGGGAGAAGACGCCACCGAAATACCAGGCGCTGATCAGGATCATCGGGGTTGTAAGGTGGGCGCCAAGCCAGGGCATCTTCTCGCCCGCCAGCGAATAGCCGACCAGATTCAGAATCGCCCACCAGGACAGCAGCAGCAGGAAGGGCAGACGGTGTAGTCGCCCGTCATCTTGCGCGCCAGGGACGGCGGTTGCTGAGACCACGACGAGTTCCTTGGCGGCGGCAGCGCTGCCGGTTGTCTCTTCGGGTTGATGGGCTGGTGAGTCCTCATTCTCGATATTCTCGGAATCTGTATCCGGCTGCGCCTCGGCTTGACGCTGGCGCAGCGCTTCAATTTCAACCAGTCGTTTGCGCCGCGACTTCCAGAAGCAGGTGACGCCGGCGAACATGGCGCTGACCGAACCAACGATCGGCAAAAATTCGTAGGTCGGCATGATGATTAGCAAATAGTAATACTGCGGCTGGCTGCCGCGGCGTACGCCTTGCTGTTCCAGCCAATAGCCCAGGCTGTATATCATGCCCGTGCCCAGCCCGGCGATATTGGTGAACACGGTAGTGAAGAAGAAGGCGAATATCACATGGAATATCGCGGAGGATATCAGCCAGCGCTTCCGGTTCCAGCTGAGGCCGATAACCACCGACAGCAGCATTAGCGGCGCGAATACTGAAATTCCCACCAGCAGACGCCCTACTTGCTCTGCATCGCCGATGTTCGGCAAACCCATCAGCAGAGCGCGAACCGCCTCGGGAAAGGACTCGGCAAATCCTGTGAAGTCGCCGGCGGAACCGCCCATGAAGCGCGTAAACAGGGCGGTCGTCCACGGCAGGATGAGCGTCAGAATGAGTACCAGAATATCAACTTCGGGAAATTGGTAGAGGTAACCCCAGAAGCCACCGCTATCGCTTTTGTCCTCGGCCGGTTTGTCGTCCTGCGCATTGCGCCGCCGGGCATCGCGAACAAGATATCCGATGACGGCAATGGCAATCAGCCAGAGAGCCAGCGCCGGCGCTATGCGAATGCCAGAGCCCGCGGCGCCCGTCTGCGATTCGTCGGCTTCCGCATCCGGGACAGCCGGCTCTGCGGTTACGGTTGGGCTGGGGAAATGCGACAGCTCTTCGATGAAAAGCAAACTGCCGGCGGTCGCCAAGGCGAGCAGGAATATCAATAGCAGCTCGCGCCAGGGCAGGCGGCGCCACTTGTCGCGGAAAGCGTAGAGCGCTGTCGACGCCAGTACGAAGGCGCCGCTCAGTATAGACAGCGCCATCCAGTACAGCCAACTGGCGCGCTGGGTATCCGACAGATCTTGGAAGGGCGTGCCGCGGCCGGCGATGATTTCGGCCGGAATGATGTCGACCACGATGTACATGCCCAGCGTGATCAAGCCGCCCAGCAAGATTCCAAGCACGATAGATTGAAACAGATACCTGCCGCGCAAATCCAGCCGCTGCTGCGCCAGGCGGACCAGGAAATAGATCAGCAAGAAGCTGGCGAAGATGGCAATGTAGATGAAAGCCGTCTCTTTTGAGCCCAGATTCAGGATCATGGCGGCGGCGAATAGATAGAGCCAAATCGCCCGCCGCCGGTAACGCGGCCCGCCATCAAGGTACATCAAGATGCAGTAAGCCATGATCATGCCAAAGAAGATCGACGGCGTGTCATGGCGGATATAGCGATTGTAATAGAGGATCAGCGGCGAGATCAGCAGCAAGGTCGAGGCCAGAATAGCGCCCCAGCGCCCCAGCCATTTTCGCCATAAAAGCGGGAACATCACCATGAATACGCCCAGCAGCGCCGTGTAAATGCGGCCCGAGAAATCGCTGTCGCCAAAAAGATAGAAGGAAAGCGCGGTCGCATGGAAGAGCACCGGACCGTGCATCAGCGGCGTATGCTGGAAGTTGCCTTCATTGTAGAGATTGTAGGAAAAGCGCGTATGCAGGCTCTCATCGTGGCTCATCACGCGGCTGTCGAGCATGTGGAAGCGGGTGAAAATCGCCAGCAGCAGAATGACGAGGTAAAGGGCGAATTCCCAATTAAGCGTCAGCCGTTGAGCCAGAACCCGGCTCAAGACATTGTCTTCCTGCTGGTTGGGGGAGGTTATCATCTTGCGCTTGCCTGCGATTTGTGTGGACGCTACGCTAGAGCCGGGGCGACGGTGTGCTTTGCAGCAAAGGCGCCGGCCCGCTTGATCCCGGTTCTACAGTCTCAAAGAGGGCAGCGCTTGACAATTCCTGCGCCGGCGGCCGCAGGACAACGGCATAATGCGGCGCGCGCGCAATACTAATCGAGAGTAAGGGCGAATGGTAGCCCAGCGCCAATGGCAGCATGAGCGCGATCGCGATCGCCAGAGCCGCCAGTCCATAGCTGAAGTGCATGCTTGAGCGCGAACCGAAATCGCTATACCAAAGGGATTGCGCTCGCGGCGTCTGCAGATCAGCTTTTAATGCTGTCCAAACTTGATCAAGCTGCTGCGGATTTGGCCGGCCAAAGGCAGGCAAGCTTCTTTCCAGCTTCTGCGCGAACTCGCGATGGCGCATGTATTCGCGATAACAGTCCTCGTTTTCGTCGATATATCGAGCCACGCGGCGCCGCACTGGATCAGAAAGGTCGCCGCTTAAATAGCGGGCCATGTGAACTTTGCAGTAGCGATATTTGAATCTAAACATCGTCTGTCGCTAACCTCTGGTGTTGATCGCTAATGCACACGCAGCATTTCTTCCAGCAGGCCCAGCCCGACCGGTTGCAAGGCTTTGCGCAAGCGCTCGTGCCCGAGACGCACTCGGCTCTCGGCGGTCTTCTGCGGGCAGCCCATGACCTCCGAAATTTCGCGATACGTCATGCCCTGGCCATACCGAAGCACAATGGCTTCGCGCAGTCGCGGCGAGAGATCTTGCAGGGCAGTCGAAATCGATTCGCTGGCGTCGCGGCGGATGGCGGCCGCTTCCGGGGCTTCCGCCGGCGGCGCTTTTAACTCCAGGCCGAGCCATTGCGTGATGTCAACGGTAACAAACCGTTTGCGCCGATAGGTATTGCGGCAACGGCTGATAGCTATTGTATAGAGCCAGGTCTTCAGCGATGCTTTGCGCGAATCGAATCGCTGCAGATTCTTAAAGGCGTATAAGAAGGATTCTTGCAAGATGTCTTCGGCGTCCTGCTCGTTGAGGAGCAGGCTGTAGCAGAGACGGTAAAGGCTGGCGGCGAAGCGGTCATAAAGCTCGGCATAGCCATTTTGGTCACCGTTGACGGCGCGGTTGACAATCGCGTCTATCTCTTGGCGCATGGCTAATTGATTGTCTGTCATTGCCCCTCACTTATCGTGAACGATTGCTTTACGCTTCTCATTGTACACGCTGGCTCGCATTCGTCCTCAGTTCCGCCGGCTCTAATTTATCGCCAGGCCATCATAAACATCCTGGCGCAGCCATAATACTACCGCCTCTTCCTCAAGTTGTTCAGCGTTTAGCTGGCCCTGCGACCACCAGGCCGGCAGATCCCAGCCATCCACGCTGCTTAAGTTGAGCTTGCGGCGGAGCACAAAGCGTTGGCCGACATAATTGCCGGTGAGGGCGGATATCTCGGCGTCGCTGTCGGCTGTGATTATGAATGCTTGTCCATTTGCGGCGCTGGCCGGGCGGATGAAGCGCGCATTGGGGAAATCGCGCGCAAGCCAGGCCATTAAGCCGTCCTCACGAATAATGCCGCCTTGGTCGACTACAATCGCAAGTTCCAAGGTAGGAAAACCGGAAGAATGCCGGCCTGCCAATTCAAAGAGCGTATCACGCAGGAGATAAGCGTCTTCGGCCACGGCGGTTTCTCGCCACAAGCCGTCTGGATAATGGCTGTCAGCGACGACGGCATTCCAGGCGCCGCCGAGGCCAGACAGCAAGAGAAAGGCAAAAAAACCGATGCCCGTACCCTGCAGGCAGGTGCCCAGGCCCCAGAAATTCGCGACCAGAAGGAACACGATCGCCGCGATGACGCCGCTTGCCAGCAGCAGGCCCAAACCCTGCGCCAGCCGCAGCTGCGAAGGTTCCGAGAGCGATCCGAAAAGTTCGCCGACAGTTGAGCCGGCCGGTACCTCTGTCATCAGGCGAGCGACCTGCATGAATTGCACGGCCAAGATAAACAGGCACATTAGCACGGCGGCGGATATAGCCCATTTTGCCCACCAATACTGCGTCGTATACAGCAGGCTGTCGCTGTCACTTTGGCTCTCGTCTTCAGTCTGGTCGCCCGTTGCCCAAAGCACAACCACGCGTCGGTTCACCAGCAACTGTGTGATGCCATAGCTCGCGAGTAACGTGAGCGGCACAACAACCCACAAGGCGTCGGCCGGGCCGACCCCGGGGTAGAGCAGCAAGCCGATGGCGCCTATCGCTGCCCAAGCCGCGGCGAAGCGATCGACGTAGGTTACATCGCCGTGCTTCCACAAAAGCCAGGCGCCGCCCAGGGCAAATACGATGAGCAGCGGCTCCTGCAACAGCAGGACGGCTAGTCCCAGACGAAAGCCGCTGGCCGAGCGGCTGTGAAGAGCGCCGCTGACGGCGGATTCGATCAGCTGTGCCACTGTGCTGAGTCCGGACGGATTGAGCATCAAGAATGTTGCGCTTGCCGCCACCAGCAAGAGCGGGACGAGCAAAACTCTTGAGAATGGGAATTCGCGCGTTCGCGTTACCGCCATCTGGAGGATGTCATCGCCGGGCAACTCCAGACGCTGGGGGGCGCTAAGGGCTGTGCGCCAGACCGCCAACCAGCCCGCCAACAGCAGGACGAGCAGCAGCGGAATGCCGGCGGGACTCGACAGCAGCAGCATGGTAGTGACGAAAGCAGTCGCCCAATAGGCGTCTCGCAGGCGCAGCGAATACCAGTAACGCCGGATCATCCAGACCGCCAAGATCGTGAACAGCAGCATATAACAAACGCCGTCGGCGGATCTTGACGCGGCCAACGGAGTGGTCAACAATGATAGCAAGACCGCCCAAATGAAGGTTCGCGTTCGTCCCAGGCTTTTGCGGAAGAGCAGCGGCGTCAAGGCGAGGGCGAAGCCGGCCAATGCTGAGCCCAGGCGCGCCGTCAATTCGCTCGCGCCTGCCAGCGAGAAAGCCGCCAATTGCGCCAGATAGGTCAAGGGGCTGCTTGATACGCCGAATGCGCCGGGCGCGTCGTCTTCTATCGTATGCCAGGCGTGCAGCGCTTGTCGCGCCTCCTCGTCCATAATCGGCGCGGCATCCAGCATGGTCACCCGCAGGAACAGGGCCAGCAGCGCCAGGCCCAGGTAAGCCAGCCACTCGGCGTCGATGCTTAGCGAAGGCTCAGGCGCAGTTTGCGCGGGGCTGTCATTTTGCCGGTTAGCGTCCCCAGACATGGCGCGAGTGTCAACATCCATGACTTATCGACGTCGGGCAAGGTAGGTGGCCAAGTATATCCCCCGCTATTTTCATTTTGCGGCGTCGAAGCGAAATATCCTCGAGTCACCCGATTCGCATACGACCGGCAGGTTATCCAAGAATTTTTCTTCGCCCAAGTTGCCATAATGCTGGCGCTCGGTTGCGCCGTACATAATATGCGAAATGCCATACCGCTCAAGTATAGGTTTCACGTCGCTCATCTCATGGCCTGTGTACAATTCCTTCAGGTCACTGGCGCGGGAGCCGGCAATATCGCTGTAAGTCGCGCCGCGCCATTGCCGCTCATGGTTTTCCCAGCCCAGAACCACCGGTATGCCGGCCAGGGCGCCGACGCGGCCGAAAGCGACATTATAGGCTTGGCCGACTGCTTCGGCGACTACGGCGTCTGCGGCGCCAACCAGCTCGTCCAGGCAGCCTATAACCTGCTGATCGTCGACCTGCAGCAAGCCGGCGGCGCCATCAAGCGTAAGCGGAGCTTGTATAACAATGTCGGATTCAGCGAAGACCGCGATCCCGCCGGTCTCTGCCCGCAGCAGGTCCGCTTCTGAGGCATCGGCCAGGTTCACGCGCGAATACAGGACAGCTCCGCGCTCAACTATTTCTCCGTTGTGAACTTGCCGATTCGCATGTTCCCAGTCGCTCGGCGGCGAGTATCGCTGCCGCAGGGCAGCGGATTGGCGCCCGCTTTCTATCCAGGCCCGGTGATGGGTCGCCACGACTCCGAACCATAGCCCGGCAAGAATGCTCAGCGCGAATAAGATCGCCAGCGCCAAGCGCAATAGAAAATGGGGTGTTGGCAGCTCGCGGTCGATCAGAATGCTGTACAGGGCATAAGCGGCCGCGATGCTCCAAAGCATCCAGGCTTGGTAATAGAGCTTGAACACCGTGTTAATGCGAACATGAAAGTTATCTTTCAAGTAGAAAAATTCGCAGAACAAAGTCAGACAAAGCCCCATGCCAATCAATAGCAGGACAAAGCCCGTGGCGCTGGGGTGGCTGGCCCAATGGTAGGCGACTTCCCCGGAATCGGCGGCGCTGTCTTGGTCGGGGATTAGGCGCGCCGCCACAATGCCGATGCCCAGAAGCAGCAGAATTGAGGTCAGCCCATATTCCAGGCGTCTTTGAGCGAGCAGATTGAAGGTTTCACTTGTGAATTGCTGCGCGCTGGTGAAGTTTCCAGTAATTGCCGCAGCGGGATTGCTGATGGCGATAACAACGCTCAATAGGATCATGAGCGCATACATAGCCGCCAGCAAGCCGAGACTGACCTTGAGACCAAGGCGCCAATTCAGCCGGCGCGCCGCGCGACCTCGCCAGCATTCCAGCAACAGGTAGGCGCTTAAAATTATGAATAAAGGTCCAAACATAAGGAAGAAGCGCTGAAACTGCGAGGGATGCAGCAAATTGGGCAATACGCCGCCGGCCTGCGATCTAAAGCCGATGAAGTAGGGCAGGTACGCGGCCCCAGCGATCAGCGCGAGCGTGGCCGCGAATTTAAGCAGCGCGATCCAATCTCGCGCCGCAAGCCGGCCAGTCTCGCTGGTCATAAGCCGCCGCAGCGCCTCCGCCCCCAGCAAGCCAAATAGCATGGCGGGCGCATCCCAGGCATTGAGGAAAGCCAGGCCCCCGACTGCGACGCCATACAAGAGCAGGTGTTCGGCCGGAGGGTCGCGGCGCCAGAGGACCAGGTTGAGCATCAAGCCGACGACCATGATCGCGAAAGGCAAGGCCAGTACGTGTGGGTGATTGTCAGACAATATGAAGCTGAAAGCCGGGAATTCGCCGATGGGCTGAGTACCGGTCAGCCTGTTGTCCAAATCGTAGTCCGATGGGACGCGGCTGGCGTTGAACCACCACCAGTGGCTCCAGCTGGACGTATCCAGATTGAGGCCTGCGTCGTCGTCCGGCTGGTAGTCGATAAAGTCGAAATCGGGCAGCTTTTGTGTGCCCCAGAACTCAAAATAGGACTGTGGCGCGCTGCGCGACGTTAGCGGCAATTCGATCAATAGGGCTTGGAAATTGCCCATGATCAGCATGAACAAGACTCCGGCAAATCCTGCAAGCATGGCGGGAATGCGGGATGCGGAGTCCGAACGCGGGACGCCGGGCGAGCCGGATGCGCGTGAACGCGCCAGATTATAGACGACGCCAAAACTTGTGAGTCCGGTCAGCGCAAATTGCGAGGCGACTGTCATATTGAAGCCGACTGTGCTGCTTATCCCGCTCAGTGTCGAAAGAATCGACGACATGACATAACCCATATAGTAGTAACTAATGGTATAGCCGGACATCCAGGGATCATTCGGCGGCAAGCTCGCGCTGCGCTGCGTCGCGCTAAGGAAAGCCAATTCCATCGGTTTTTCAGTGCCTGTCAGGCCATTCTGATGCGCCCGATACAGCGCCCAGCCTATGAACAGGAGGGCGAATAGCAGCTCCGCGACCACTACCAGGCTTCGATTCTCCCGCCACCAGTTGGACAACAGGTTGCGGTCACGGGCGCGAAAGTGAAGCGCCAGCGAGGCTGCCAATACCAACAGCCAGGTCAAGACGATGCCGCCGACGGAATTTTCCAGGAAGCCGTAACTGCCCAGCAGCCAGAAGATCCAGGTTACGATCAGCATGCCTAGCGCGCGCGCAAGCGTGTAGCCGCCGTCTGGCAGCGCCGCAAGCATACGCAGGACGAGCGGCAGAATAGCCGCTCCAGCCAAGGTAATCCAGAGCCACCAGAGAAATATCAGCTGCCCCTCGCGCGCGAACCAGTCCCAGATGAGCGTCATGAATGTCGCTCCATTAAGTAGCGCGCCAGCGCGGCGTCATTCACTTGATAAATTTTGCCTCCGTCTACCTCAAAGCTGACCGAGAGCAGACCCTGATCCTCCATGCGGTCAAGTTTTTGCAGGCCCTCAACTGTCGAATGCACTTCTTCAAGACCGCTTCGTATAATGTACTTGACCTGGTAATGATGAATGATATCAACGGCCGCGTCTATGCTGTCGGTTGCGTAAAACTGCCGGATATTGCGTTCGCGCTGGAATATCCACTCGCTCATGGGGAAAAACGTGCGCTGCTGCCGTTGATGGAAGTTCCAGCCCAGCACTGATGGCAGGCCGGTCATAATCGAGATTCGGCCGTTCCAGCGGTATTCGCTGGCGGGCTGCCGCCCCTCGAGGATAACGGGAGAACCTGCCACATTTTCTTGCATCCAGCGGATCAGCTGATAATCGACATTGAGATCAATATCACGTGTAAGGCTCCGGTCGTAGGCGGTCTCGACATGGATCGACTGCGTCATGTAGTCCATGCCGTCGAGGGTGAGTGGCAGGTCGGGCGCCATACGGTCAAAGGAGCGCGCGCGCGTCGCCATGACGGGAAACAGGCCCGCTATCACAAACAGGCCGATGCAAGGCGTATACCACAAGACTTTCAAGCGGCGGCTGAAGCTCCGAGACGCCTGCCATAGATTAGCGAAAGCCACGCCGCCCGCGACGCTCAATAGCAGCCAGACCTGGATGTAAAATTTGAAGACGGTATTCTGGCGGCCGATGTCGCCGCCGATGACGATGATCTCTACCCCGAGCGTCATAGACAGCGCCAAACCGATGATGACCAGGGTGTAGCGCATGAACAGCGATTGGCCGGGCCGGAAGAACAATAAGCCTATCCAGCAAACCAGTGGCAATACGACCAGGGCGACCTGATAATCGGCGATGGCTAGTATGATGGCGAGCAATGTGATTGCGGCTGCGAAGACGGCTGCTCTGCTCGCCGGCTGCCGGTGCTCAATCAGCGCTTTGACGCGCGCGCTGCGCAGCCAGTTGGCGGTCTCCCATAGCAGCAGCGAAACGATGAGGAACAGAAACAATCCATGAATATCGAAGTAAGCCCATAGCGGCGTCTTGCCGCCCTGCCACAGCTGTATACTGTTGTAAGTCGCGGCGTACCAGGAGGTGTAAGGAAGGGCAAATGCCAGGTTTAAGAGCGCAAAGCCGCCGACCGACGCGGCGAGCTCCAGCACGGATTCGCGCGTCAGAAGATGGCGAATGATGAGCCACAAGCATACCATGCCAGCCGCCGCCGCCAGCGCGATGCGCAGCGCGCTGAATGGGACCGCTGCGCGCGCAGCATCAGGCCCGAGCGGCGCGCTATTCGCAAATACAGAGACCAGGACAAAAGCCGCCAGCAGCGCGCCAAGCAGGACCAGGTAGAAGCGCGAATCGCGTATGGGGCGGAAGGTCGATTGCCAGTTTATCCACCAGGCGTAGGCCAGCGCCACGATCGCGAACAGCGTCATTGATGGCCAATCCCAGGTATTGGTCGCTCTGATGGCGCCGACGGCCAGGGCGGCTAGCGCAATCGCGGCAAGTCGTTCCAGGCGGCGGCGCTGGTCGCGGCCGGCTTGCGCCACTTCGTTGAACAGAATCAGCGCCGTCAGCAATATCAGCGGCATGCTGATCATGTGCGCGTGCAAGTCGCCATAGAGAAATGTGAAATAGGGCATTTCGGTGATGGCGTTGCCGCGAACCCCCGGTGTCTCCGCCAAGACGCGGGAGGGGCCCCAATACCAGCGGTCGCTGCCGATGGGCAGTTGCTCGCCTTGCAGGGCGCGCCCGACTCCACGCGCGAGTCCAGTTATCAGCGCCCCTGAATTGTGGACTTCGTAGCGCAAGCTGTCCCAGGGATGCAATTCGGAGGCTCGCTGCTCCAGTTCCGCGCGGATTTCAGCCGACGCGCTGGCATCGAATTCGGACTCGTATTCGTCGATCAGATATTGCTGCAGCCCCTGCGGACTGCGGTAGCCGCCTAATGCCGCCAGGCCGTTGCCAAAGACCCGCGCCGTATCCAGATTGCCCAGGACGACGCACAAGACCAGCGCCGCGACGCCGGCGGTCCAGGGATTGCCCAAGTTGCTTGGACGCGGCTTTGACGGAACCTGACCGTCACGCGATTGCCGCCAGCGCGACATGATGTTAAAAGCGGTCGAGAAAGCGCCGAGGCCGGTCAAGCTGAATATGGTGGGGATCATCAGGTTGTAAGCGAAGGACGGAACGACGCCTAGCAGCAGCGTCGGCGCGCCGAGCAAGACATAGCCGAAGTAGTAATAATTGATGAACCCGCCCGAGAACCAGGGGTCAATGGGCGGGAATGTGGTGCTGCGCAAGACGCCGTTAAGATAGGCGAAATCCATAGGTTTTTCGCCGCCCTTAAATGGATGCCAAAGGTCGGGGTTGGTCAAGCGAACGGCAATCATCATCAAGAAGGCGGCAATCGACAGCAGCTCGATCCAGGCTAGGCGCTTCCAGTGGTCTCGAAGAAACTCGATAAATCGAATGCGAAGCAAAGCCGCGCTCAGGGCGGCCAAAACCACGAGCGAAATAAGAATGCCGCCCTGGGTCCAGAGTGGAATTTTCAAACTGGATACAGCCCAGGAGAACCAGGCGACGATTAGCAAACCCGCAAGTTTGCTTACGCCATAGCCGCCATCAGCCATGTTGGGAAATATGGCGAATACCAAGGGAAAGGCGATGAGGCCAAATGCGAAGAGCGCCGCGTACCAAATGACGACGCCAAGGACCTGGTTGCTATTGAGGAGACTGTCGCTGAAGAAACGCTGCGACCAGGTCCCGCCGCTAGTTTGTAGGGCTTTTTCTTCCGGCGGAAAGGTCAAGGCGGTGGGGACCGGCTGAGCATCCGCCAAGGGCCAGTTGATGACGCCCAGGAGCTGGGCTTCGTCGCTGGCATTATCCAGTTCATGCCACTGCTTTAGGGACACCTGGGATAGCGCCGCTTCCACGGCGGCGCGCGAGTAAGCCCCGGTTTTGCGGAAGATAAAGACGGTCGGATGATCGTATACGTGGAAAGATTCGTCCGCCTCAAGTTCATTGAGCCAGGCGGACGACTGGTGAATGGGCAGATGTTGATCGGCGACTCGCCAGGGACCGAATTCGAATGTTTCTTCAAATACGGCTTCCAACTCGTAACCTAATTCGCCCGAGAATAATTTCTCATAATAGAGTGTGGTCAGGGGCCAGCGCAGCGCATTGCGTCTCTCGCTGTCATAGAAGCGATTGCTGGCAATCGTCAGATAGTCGCCGATATCGAGTGTTCGTATAATGTCATCGTATTTGGTTTGATCGTCGAGCGGGTGGGACATGATCTGATCTTGAGCGTTGATCAAGGCGCGATCCGGCTGCGTACGAGGGCAGTCGCGCGAGTTGACCAGGCCGGGTGGCGGGTCGTCCGCCAGCGTAATCCCGTCGGGCAGCGGGCAGGTGAATACGCCGGTAACGGTATTGTCCCAACTGCCTTCCGTTAACATGACTGATCCCGAACCGATGACGTCACCGCTGCCGGCGCCCACTTCAATCAAAAAGGAATAACGTTCGCCGGCCACGACTTCCAGGGGCTGTTCAAACGGTATGCTATAGGACCTGCCCAAGGGATGGTCGTCGCGGGCGAGCTGCGCGCGCAAGGCAGCCTCCGCCAGCGGCGCCGAGTTGTCATTGGCGTAGATGCTGAAGTGGAGTTCTTCCTCTTCGAGATCGTCAAAGGGATCGCCGAGATGCGGCGCGTGGATTGCCTCGATAGTTCCGGTTGCCGGCGCTACAAACTCGGCTGCCTGCGGTTGGTCTTCACGGTACAGATTAGCCCGGTTGAAGGGCGGACCTTGCATGTCATCCCAGCCGAAGCCCGTGTTGTGAAAAGCGATATTGATCAAGGGAATGGAATCGTCAGCGCCTTCAATCTTCATCGAAAAGTCGCCGGGAATGCGTTCAAAGATATAGTGCCCGGCTTGAACCAGGGTGTTCTGATGCCGATAGACATTTGTGAACATCAGCCCCCAAATGACGGAGAACAGAACCGCGAAAGCGCATAAAAGCAGCGGACGCCATTGAGAAACTTGTGGCGCGATGGCTGCGCCGATGAGCAGTATCCCGATGAGCAGAGCGGTGATTGCGGTTGCGTCAGCGGCAGCATTTGAAATCTGATAGCCGCCAACAAAGATCAGAAACGCGCCGATGATTATCATTGGCAACGCGACAATTGGCGAACTGCGGCCATCCGCTCTTGCCCGGACGAGCCAGTCATAGAGGAGCCAACTCGCCAGGACCGCCAATGCCCCGTATAGCGGCAAAAAATAGCGCATATTCATAGCGGTCAAGCGACTCATGAAAAGAAAATATCCGCCGACCCAAACCAGCGGAATCAGCAGATCGGTTGAGCCTCGCCGGTTGCGCAGCAGTCGACATGCCGACCAGCACCAACTGAACCAAGCCAATACGCCAAAAGCTAATCCCATGCCCCAGAAGAGCATATCCTTCAAGGGGTATATCATGGCCGGGCGCGCCAGCCACTGCCAGTTCGGCGGGAAGTCCTGCCAGCCGGAAACGCCGGCATTGACTTGTTGGAGATTATCCAGCCAGCGATCGTTCGGCGCCAAGCCAAAGAAGCCCGGTCCAGTAAACGCGTATGGATTCAGTATCCGAAACGCCAGGAACGCGCCCAGGCCGGCCAAAGCCAGCCCCAGAATATGCTGAAGGACTAATCCGGATCGATCCTGCGCCTTGACGTTTCTCGAAAACACTGGCGCGGCTTGCATAAACGCGGCAAAAACAATGATGGCGGCCAGGGGAGCCACATTGATGCGGCAGGCGACGGCGGCGCCGGTGAAGACGCCAAACAAGAGGTAGGCGCGCAGCCGGCCGCGCTGTTGTACGCAGACAGCCATGTATAGCGCCATAGTAACCAAGAAGGACGCGGCCGCGTTGACCGTGCCGTAGTGCGCTTTCTGTATCGCCAGGGGGGCGGCGGCGTAAAACAAAGCGGCGAGCAAGCCGACCCAGTCGCCGCGAATACGCCGACCCAGCGCATAAACCGCCAATATCGTCAACACATCAAAAATCATCGAAATGCCGCGCCACACCAGGTGGCCGCCCTGATAGTCAAACAGGGCTGACCCGGCCTCGGTGGCCTCTCTCACGATTTCGCTGCCGATATGCGCTAGGAACAAGGGAAGCGTTCCGTATACATAAAAGCCGTGTGAAGCGTTGTGTGGATTTAGCGGCGAACAGCGCGCGTCAAAGTAACCGCCGACGCCATTTGTCTCCGGATTTAGGGATCTGCAGCGCATTGATTGCAGATCTTTGGAGCTAACCGACTCGACGCGGTGAATTATGCTGGCGTCGTATGCGGCTTCGGAATCCTCTACCAATAGCGCGTCGACCGTCTGTGACAACAGAGCGCTCGTGGCTTCCGAGAAGCTCCCAAACGCCAGAATGCGTTCGGGCGCAACCATCCAAGTTGCGGCTTGGGCGGCAAAAGAGTCTCGAACCGTACCGATCAGAAGCGAGTTTGAATTGAGCGGGTCTTCGCGGGAGAACAGATAATCGCTGTTGCGCAACGCTAGGATCTGCTGGTCGGGGAAATTCTGCCTGTCATCAGTGAAGGAGTTGCCGCCGCCGATTTGCGGCAGCAATAACGCGGTAAGAAAGCGTTCGTCGGGATGGGTGTGAGCAAAGTCGTCCCAATTGTGCCCGACTAATCGCAAGGCGCCGCCATACAGCAGAATGCCAAGCAGCAGCGCGATGGGAAGCATTTGGCGCGGAAGCTGCTGAGTTTTCATTCCCGGGTTGTTGGTGTCGTTCATCATTCAAATGGTAGTGGATGGCTAAGGAATCAACTAGCCGTTGGCGGCCAGGAATGTCTGTAATCCAGCTTCGCCCATTGCTGGAACCCGATAAATGTAGAAGGACTTGTTGGCCGGCTCCTGCCTGATTTCCAGCTGCCTGCCCTGCGGGAACCACTGACGCAGCCGCGTCGGCGCTTCACCATCCCCCGGGTTGAAGAAGAACAGCAAGTCGCGCTCGGCTTGCAGTTGGTACTCGTCCTCGCGCAGCAGACCGTACTGAATATATTGGGGCAAGCGTTCGACACCGACTATGGAATTGTCCCAACGCATGGTGCCGGCTTCAATGCTCACGGCGCGATGGTCCCACCAATGCGGCCAACTGATGATGAAGGCATTGCCGTAAGCGCCGTCGCTGTCGACGAATCCTTTCAGAATTTGCCCGGCTTCGGCATGGTTCTGCGCCGAGCGATGATAGTTGTCCATAAACTCGCCAAAGTAAAGATCGCGATTGTACTGATAGGCTGATGCGATCACAACGATGGCGAAACCGACAGCGGCGGCAAGTCCCAGCGCGCGGGGCAACGCCCGCTTGAGTTGGCTGCACAAGCGAGCCAGGGGCAGCGCCGCGATCAGAAAGGCTGGTGGAATGGCGCCGCTCGCCCGTTGCAGGCTCGGCACTTCTATCGGAAACGCGATCGCCAGCGCAATCAGCAGGACCATGACGAAGAACAGAACCGGCACAAACCAGTAGACTGGATCCCGCTCGCGCGCTAGCAGACCCAGCCAGGCGGCCGCTCCCAGCAGGAAGAAGGCGCCGGTCACCGGGTCCAGGGCCGGCTGGCCCGGTATAGCCGAGACCCAGGTATTGTCATTCGTATGGTGAAACATCAGCAAGGCGTTGCGCACATTGGACAGAAAGGTCGCGCCGCCCTCGCGCAGCAGCTCTATGCGCTCAGCGTCGGTTGTTGGCTGGTCGCCAAATATTCGCGTGGTTGCGCGCCAGGTAAATTGGTTTGGTTCTTCAACCCAGAAATGAAGCATAGGCAGGAAGACGATGCCAGCTACAAAAGCCAGAATTGTTAGATTGAGCAGGTAGCTGGCTCTCACACGCCATGAATAGCGGCGAATGAGCAATGCGATGCCTATGCTGATCACATATACAACCGGCAACATTCGCAAAGATTTATAGCTATAAAGACCGAGGCTTAGCAGGATGCCAGCCAGTATGTAGTCCCCACGGCGATTGTGGCGCAGCGCGCGCGCGAAAAACAAGGCTGACAGCGCTGTGAAGAGTGGCGAAAGCGGGATCCGCAAGCCTTGCCGGGATAGGGTAACGTGCCAATAGCTAACCGCAAGCAGAGCAGTCGCCAGTATTCCAATCGTCAGCGCGTCCTGCCGGCGCTTCCTCCCCATGGCCTCTACTGCAAACCAACACATGGCCGGCAGCGTCAACAGACTTTCCAGCGCATTCAGAAATATCAGCGCAGTTCGATCGAATTGAATACCCGGCAAGCCCGATAGAAATGCCTGGAGATAGATGTGAATCGGTTCTCGTCCACCGTTATTGCCCAGGAAGATCGGGTAATTCTCGCCACGATGGATCTGGTAGGCATCCACGAGATTTACGACCATGTCACTGTATAATTCGGGAGGCGCGGTGTCTAGCCGGTCAAATCGAAAGCTCGCGCCGAGAGCCATAATCAAGACCAGCGCAATAACTGTCCCGCCGCGACCTCGAAGACTCAGGCGCCGGAGCCGGTCAATGGCGCTGGCGCCCCAGTCAAACGCATTCCAGCGCCGGGGCGCGAAAACGAAAGTCCAGGCTACGATGCTTGCAAGCCATATCAACATAATATCCGGCTCAATGCGGTTGCCGCTGGTGTTGAGCCATACCACCAGACTGAGCGCGGAAGCCAGCGCTAGCAAGATTACCCGCCGCCTGCTGAGCTGATGCCGAAGCGGCCTTAGCGCAGGCGCTCGGCTGATTATGCTTTGTTGCCCGCTCCGCTCTGATTGATTCCCGTAAAATGAGCCGCGCGTCCGCCGATAGCGCCTGAAGAAGGCATTGATAACCAGCAGGGCGGCAAGCCCGACTGTGAACAAGCCCAGAGCGGATATCGCAATATCCACGGCCGACTCCGCCGGCGCCGACAAAGACTCGGCCAAGCGGAAAATCGAGCCAATCAGCATAATTGCCGGTAAGACCCTGACAACCCGGAAAATTCGCGTATCGCGGTCGCTGCGCCGCCAGGTCGCCTGGATTTCAGCCCAGTGTCCGCTTAAGTCTCCAATTAGCCAGAGCAGAAATCCCAACCACAAATATGGCGAGGCAACTTGCAAGGAGTAGCCGTTGTGTCTGGGTATATCGGCGGTTCCGCGCGCAATATGGCTGCCCATCAGGGCTAGCAGAAATGCCAGCAGATACATAGCCAATCGTGGAAATTCTGATCGCAAGAGCAGACGCGGCGCATCCCGCAATGCCATTCTAGCCGATGAACCGCTTGCCAATTCCACCTCGATGAAATCGTCAACTGGTGGACGGACCAGGATGCTTCGCTCGCGCGCCTCAGCAGATCTGACAGCAAGCCGAAAGCGGCGAAATGTCGAAGCTGGAGAGCCCCGCATCCGCCCCAGCAACTCGCTGATTGTTAAGTCTTCAAAGGGCCGGACAGGCGCCGGCGGCTCATCCGCCCTGCGGTCTTCAGCGTTCGCGGACGCGGCTGTCAGCGAATCGTCCGAAAGCGGCGCGGCTTCCGCGCGGCTGGGCGCGGATCCGCCTGGATTGTTCGGAGTTTCTGTGGGGTCGTTTGGCATTGAGCTATCGTCTGGCGAATTCGAGAAATGTCGCTTCATATTTGTCCAAGGTGTCTTCCAGCGAGAATGTTTCAGCGATTTCCTCCCGGGGTTTGACGAAACTTTCTCGATTGTCCAGAACCTCAATTATCGTCTCGCCGACCGATCGCCAGTCGCCGGGTATTGCCAATTTGCCCATGCCAGTCATTTGCACCGGCACACGCCCGCCCGGAATATCGGTCATGACCACGGGCGTACCGCATAACATGGCCTCGACCTGCGCCATGGCGAAACCTTCGCTGTCGCTGGGCAGAACAAAAACATCACAGGCTGCATAAAAATTCGCCAACTCCTGCTTGGTTTCCAGCAGGCCCAGAAACATCAGCTGGGATTTGAACCGTTCCATGATGGGCCGATGACGTTCCCAGGTGTCTTCGTAGGGAATCTCGTGCTGCCCGGTAAAAAGCAAACGCGCGTTCGGATATTTTCTGTTGACAATTTCCAGCGCGTGAATCAGCAGCTCCGGCCGCTTTTCTTCGACAAATCGGCCAGAAAAGCCAATCAAGGGTCCGCCATCATGCTGATACTGCTCGCGCAGCCGCCGCGCGCGTTTCGCGTCCGGCTCCGGTATGACGATTGGCGGATAGATTGCCCTGACTTTTGACAGGAATGGAGCCAGCCAAGGTGAATTGTTGGCGTAGTCGTCGCTGAGACTAATGATGCAGGCGGCGCGGCGCGCCATAAATCTGAATATGGCGGACATCACGGAGGTCACAAAGCCGTTTGTGAAGCTCTTGGGCAGAATAAGATCGCTGGTGTGGCTGGGAACGACCCTGAGTCCTGCTGCGCGAGCGAGAAAAGCCGCCAATGCTGACTCGAACATTGGCGTAAACATGGTAACCACATCGTGTTCGCGCAGCAGGCAATAAAGATTCCATGGGTAGGTCGGCATGATGAATCCCCGGCTGATGCGTATCGGCGCCCACAACCTAATAACGCGAACGCCATTATACCTGGATTCGCCAAGCGGCGTTTCCTTTGAATGGCGCGCAACCAGGACCGTGACCTCATGCCCGCGTCTGGCAAGTCCCTCAGCCACTTGCCGCGCATGATAGGTAAGCCCGGTCGGATGCGGATGGTAGTACAGTAAGAGCATTAAAATTCTTAGCTTGCTACCGGCTCCATTCCTGCGCTTAGTCGTGGCCATGGCCTGTGCATCCGTTCGAGGGTAAGTCAGCGGCGTATCAACTTCAATAGGCGCCAGAGCAAGCGGCCGGTGGCATCGTCAGTCCGTAATCTGAATCAGCCGGCGCCAACTCAACTGCTAGTATACACGGCGGATAAGTTGAGGTCTCACTTTCGGCGGCGATTTCCGCGCTGGCGCAGCAGCAGTTGCGATGCGTCGCAGTAAGGCCATTGGGTTACAGTCTACAGTTGAAGACGCAACCTGGCCGCTTGAAAGGCATCGCCGACGCTTGACATCGCCGGCTCAGAAGTCTACAATCGCTATGAGTTGGCGGGTATAGCTCAGTTGGTAGAGCGCCTGCTTCCCAAGCAGAAGGTCACGGGTTCGAGTCCCGTTACCCGCTCATGAAAAAACCGGCGCCGCGAAGTCCACCAGGTAGTGGGCTTTTAGCTTGCGCGCGCCATTGACTGCGCCGCGAGCGTCGATATAGAATAGGCGCGTCTCGTCATAATTAGCAACTTGACCGCACTGTTGAATACGAGCCGGGTCAAGCGAATGGCAAGGAGAATTGATCTATGGCAGAGTTTCAACTCGCCGCCGAAGCGCGTCAGCAGCGGGGCAAAAAGAATCGTCGAGTTCGGCGGGGCGGGTTCGTTCCCGGCATTGTCTACGGCCCGTCAATTGAGCCGATCGGCGTGCAGTTTCCCTATCGCGCGGTAGAAGTTACCCTGATGAATGCCGGCGGCACGAATCTGATTGATATTGAAGTGAACGGCGAAACATATCCGTCACTGGCGCGCGAAGTGCAGCGCGATGTAGTACGCGGCGACATCCTGCACGTGGACTTCCTGGCTGTGGATCAAACGCAGCGAATCAGAGTCGAAGTGCCGATTGAAATGGTCGGCCAGAGCCCGGTAGTGGCCGCGCGCGAAGGCATCCTGATTACCGGCAGAAGCTCGCTTACGCTGGAGGTATTTCCCAGCGACATCCGCGATCGTATAATCATCGACCTCTCGGAGCTGACGGAACTGGGTTCGGAAGTCCTGGTGCGGGATTTGACCTTCGGCGAAAGCGTCAGCATTCATAACGATCCCAATGAGATGCTTGCCAAGATCGTGCAACCGGCGGCGGCCCGCGCTGAAGAAGAGCTTGACGAGGAAGATGGCGAACTCGAAGCAGGCGAAGGCGGTGAAGAAGGCGAGGGAGCGGAAGCCGAAACTGAATAAGATTTCCAGTTTGTCATTTGTTCGCCCGATTATCGACAGTACCCGGCGCGAGCCTGCCTGCTAAAGCTCCGCAGCAGCTGCGCCGGGACTAGAGCTCGTTCTTCGCCCCGTTGCTGCTGAAACCGGCGCTGTCCACTTTGTCGGCTTTGTCCTCGGCGATCATGATGGCAATGCCGGCGACTTCATCATCGCCATCGAGATTCATTAGAATTACGCCTTGGGTATTTCGACCCGTTTCGCGTATATCGTCAAGCCGCGTACGCAAGACGATTCCTGACTTGGAAATTAGCATGATTTCATCATCGCTTCTGATGCAGCGTACGGCGATAACAGGGCCCGTTCGCTGATTGCGCTTTAGTGTCCTAACGCCCAATCCATATCGGCTTTGAACCGGATACTCAGGCACTGGAGTGCGTTTGCCGTGTCCCAGGAGCGTTACAACCAGCACTTGTCCGTCATCATCAGGGACAACATCCATGCCTGCAATTCTGTCGCCGCCGCGCAGTTGCATTGCTCTTACACCGGCAGCGCCACGACCCATAACACGCACATCTCCCTCACGGAAGATTATGCTCTGGCCGTCGACCGACGCCATAACAATTTTCTGGTCGCCAGTAGACTGCTTCACCCAGCGTATTGCGTCGCCTTCACGCAGGCTTAAGGCTTTGAGGCCATTACTGCGTACATCCGCGAAATTTTGCTGCGCAACTCGCTTAATTCGTCCGCGCTTCGTAGCAAGCACAAAGTAGCCATTGCCGGCCGCCTGTTCCTCGCTCAAGGCAAGAATGGCGGTGATTTTTTCATCGTTTGCCAGATGCAAGATCTTCTGAATTTGGACGCCTCGCCGGTCTCTTGGCATTTCGTCAATTTCGTAGGCAGTGCAGGAATATACCCAGCCACGGTCACTGAAGAATAAGATTTTGTCGTGGCTATAGGCGAAGAAGATGTCCAGCAGCGTGTCTTCGTCTTTGAGTGTCATGCCCTTCATGCCCTTGCCGCCGCGATTTTGCGCGCGGTAAGCGCGTGCCGCCACCCGCTTGATATAACCGCTCTCCGTCAGCGAGATGACCACATTCTCCCGCCGATACAGCCCGGCCTCATCTAGCGAATAGTTGTTGTCTTCCAGTATGGTTCTGCGGTCGTCGCTGTATTTCTCGGCGATTTCCTGCACATCTTCGCGTATGACCGCGCGAATCTTGCCCGGCGAGCCGAGCAGATCTTCCAAAAAGGCGATGCGCGCTTGAACAGTGTCATACTCTTCTTGCAGCTTTTGCCGCTCCAAAGCAGCCAGACGGCGGAGCTGCATATCCAGGATAGCGTTGGCTTGCGCCTCGTCCAATTCAAACAGCGCCATGAGCTGCGCGCGCGCCGCGCTCACATCAGCTGATTCGCGGATCGTTTGTATCACGTCATCAATGTTCGCCACCGCTTTCAGCAAACCAATCAAGAGATGGGCGCGCTGGCGCTGCTTGTCCAGCTCATATTGGGAGCGCCGCTCAATGACCTCAATCCGATGCTCAATATAGTGGCTCAAGCAGCGTTTCAGGCTCAATAGCGTCGGTTCGCCCTGGACCAGCGCCAGCATCTGTATACTGTGCGCAGTTTGCAATTGGGTGAAAGAAAACAGCTGATTCAGCACTCGCTTGTACTGCGCATCCCGCTTCAGGTCTACAACCAGACGCATGCCATCTCGGTCGGATTCATCGCGCAAGTCACGAATACCATCGACGCGACCTTCACGCACCAGGCTCACTATGCGTTCAACGATGCCGGCTTTGTTAACCTGATAGGGGATTGACGTGAAGACGATGCGTTCGACATCGGCCGGTCGCTCTTCAGCGACATTCTCGGCGAGAGCTTTGCCGCGTCCATCCTCCAATGTATAGGTCGCGCGGACTGTGACGCGCCCCTTGCCTGTGTTGTAGGCTTCTCGAAGTTCAGGCAGTCGTTCATCACCAAGTCCGATTTTGGCGCCGGTAGGGAAGTCCGGGCCTTTCACAAATTGCATCAGATCGTCGACCGATACACTGGCGAGATTATCGTAGTTGTCGATCAGATACGTGATGGCGCTGGAAAGCTCGCGCAGATTGTGCGGCGGTATATTGGTCGCCATGCCCACCGCGATGCCGCTGGCGCCGTTCAGCAGCAGATTTGGCAGCCGCGCCGGCAAAACAACCGGCTCTTTCTGGGTGCCGTCGTAGTTGTCGGCCTCGTCCACCGTTTCCATGCTGATATCGGTCAAAAGCTCGCTGGCGATATTCGCCATGCGCGCTTCGGTATAACGCATGGCGGCCGGTTTATCGCCGTCTTGACTGCCGAAATTGCCTTGGCCGTCCACCAGCGGGTAACGCAGCGAGAAATCCTGCGCCATGCGCGCCATGGCGTCATACACTGCTTGATCGCCATGGGGGTGGTACTTGCCCAAAACTTCGCCGACCAAGCGAGCGCTTTTCTTGTATCCGGTTCCGGGCCGCAAACCCATATCGTGCATGGCGTAGAGGATGCGCCGATGAACCGGCTTCAAGCCGTCGCGCGCGTCTGGCAAGGCGCGGGCGACAATCACGCTCATGGCGTAATTCAAATAGCTGCCGCGCATTTCTTCATTTATGGTTATCGTGCGGATTTCGCCAGCATTCTCTTCGGTTGATTGCGGATCGAGTGTGTCCATCTCAGGCTGCCAATCGCGCACCGGATTGGCAAACTTCTCCTTTCGTCGCGGCGCCTCGCAAGCGCCGCCGCTTTGACCAATCGCAAGCTGGCCTATCGGTCTATGACAAGGGTATCAGCCAGTCGATTTGCCGGCGCGCGACCGCGAAATTGACCACGATTTCCGCGCCATACCCGCCGTTGCGCCCTCGCCATTATGCACATACATTTTAGCATAGCCGGGCTTGATGCGCTACGCGCGCGGGGGCCTATGATTAGGACATTTAGCTGCTCAAAGCGTCCATAATGAAATGCTTACAGCGGGCTGACAATTCGCTGCCTGGTTGCCCGCACTAGCTTGATCTCCATTGAGCAAAACATGCCAAATACCTGGTGGAGGTTTATGAATTGCGCAAATTCGCTTGCCAGCGAAATATCCTACGACTATAATATGACTAATGTCTAAGGCTGGCAGTTATAAGTTTTGGCTAAAAGCCTTTGCCATTACAAAGCAGTGTCGCTTTCGCTATCTCTAAGTTTATTAGGAGGAACTCTTATGAACAGCGACGATATGAGGCGGGGCATAATCCCAGGTGTAATCGCGGGTTATCTCTTCCTAGCTTACGCAGGTCCGGGAATGCAGGATATGGTCGGCGGCATGATAGGCGCGGATGCGTTTATCGGCTTCATCTTGCATATCGTCATCAGCATGGTCATCGGGGCCGTCTACACCGGCCTATTCATGCAGTATGTGGACTTGGGCAACCCCTTGGTGAATATTGTTGTGGGCGGCTTGATCTACGGGCTTATCTGGTGGATCGTCGGCGGCCTGATTATCATGCCGCTGATTGCAGGTGGCGAGATGCTGCAGATTGACCTGACTCACCCGAGTCTGTTTGGTCACATCATATTTGGTCACGCGCTGGCCTTCCTGGTCGTCCTGCGGGATGCCGCGATGGGCATGGGCGCCGACAATTAGACTTTCCCAAATGTCAGTAAACTGACGGAAAATTGGGGCCGGCGCGCGAAAATTGCCGGCCCTTTTCTTTTCTGATGTCGCCGCCAATGAATCCTGACCGCAAAGCACTGCGATTGCTTGCAGCTATGCCGGCTTTTGCTTGAAGCGGCTCAACTCGAACGCTTCCATACGCCATTCACCAGATTGAACAACACGATGTCGGCTTGCGGCCGGCTTGCATCGCCAAGCTCGACTTCGACCCGCAGCTGTGGGCTGCCGGCGTCGCTCGTCCAAAGGAATTGATCACGCGCCTTGTAGGCTGGCGGCGGCGTATTCCGGTTGAAGCGCGCGTAGGCGGCGCGGCGGACGCTTTCGTCAGAGGTATCGTAAAGCCGCAGCCACTCCGCTTCGGCGCGCGCGGCAATCAGCTCGGATTCGAGCTCGAGACGCCAGGCAATGAAGTCGCGCCAATCAAGGTCGGCCTGCGCCAGCGGCGCCGCAATCACCTGCTGCAAAATCGCCATACTGTCGGTTGCGCGCAGGCTTTTCAGTAGCGCCGCGACCGCTTCAGCGCCGTAATTTCCCGCCAGTGAAGCCAGCAGCGTTTGGCTGTCGACCGTATGCGTCAGCCAGGCGGCTAGCCAGTCGCCGGCTGCCTGACGCAAAAACAGGGCATCGTGCGGGTAGGCTGCTGCCTGGTAGTTGCTGTGGGCGTTGATGAGCCGCTCCGCGAGCAAGTGACTGGTTGCTTGCCGGTAGCCGCTGTCAAAAGGCCTGTCGGCGCGGGCAAGATCGAGGTATGGCGATGAGACTTCCAGGCGCAGGCGCCGTTCGTCTCGCCAAGCCAGCGCCTTATCAGCATCCGGCGTCACCTCCGCGACCAGAAGCGGCAAGTCGCCACAATCCAGGATGACGCAAGCGCGCCGCAGCCAGTCCTCCAGCGCCAGGCCCAGGTGGCTCGCAAATCTCTGATCGACCGCGCGATAATTGACACGAACTCCAGCGCCTTCAAAATGCTTTGTCTCGCCCCAGAAATCCAGATCCGGGGCGGTGTGAAGCCAGCCAGATTCAGTACGGCGGTAGAACCACAATCGGCTGAAGGGCTGCTTATGGATGTTCTCCTGCACAAGGACGCGCGCGCGCTCGCCCTCAATATGCACCGCAAGAATGTCGCCTGTGAGCTCGATGGCGCCAGCGGCTTTCAACTCGCTGTAGTGCTGAAAGCTGGCGCGCTGCTTGCTGATCCAGCCTTCGTCGTCCGCTGCCTGGAATGCTATCCAACTGCTGCTGTCGCCGATGCGGAGCGCGGCAACTTCAGCTTTGACCGTATCCTGCAGGAACTGCGCGAATTGCTTCTCAATATCAATCAGGCGCTGCCTGAAGATGAATACGCCGAACGCGATAAGCGCCAGGAGCAAAGCCAGCAGCAACATTAGACGCAAGAGGTTGCGCCTGCGATTGCGCTTGGCCAGCGGATCCTCCCCATCTGACCGATCTATTGCTTGCGCTTCAATACTCCATTCGAAGCGGATCTTGCTCATTTCATGCTCCGCTGTCCCGTCAGCGCCATGACATCGCCGGCGCTAACTTCGCGCACAACACCGTGACAATTTTCCACCAGCAAGATGCCCGCCGCTGTCACATCAAGCGCCCGCCCGGCAAGACCTTCCGCAAGGACTGGCTTGCCCAGCATATTGAGTCGGCTTTTCCAGGTGTCAAATACGTCCTCAGTATCGATTCGCTGATACCAGAAATCGACCCGCTCCAGAAGCGCGCGCAGCAACTCAGCGCGATTCAGCGAATGGCCGGCGGCAGCCTCCAGGCTTATTGCCGTTTCGCTCAGGTCAGTCCCGCTGAAATCGATGCGAACGTTGACGCCGATGCCGAGCACAACCCCGCGCAAGTCGTCCCGCATCCAGACATTCTCGACCAGGATTCCGCTGATCTTTTTGCCCTGCGCTTGAATGTCGTTGGGCCATTTGATGCCGATTGCTTCACAGCCGGCCTGCGCCGCCAGGTCAAAAACGCTCAACGCGCCGACCATGTTGATGCGAGCCGCCTGCGCCGCTGGCGGCCGCAAAATGATGGAAACCGCCAGCGCCGCGCCGGCCGGACTACGCCAAGCGCGTCCCTTTCTGCCGCGCCCCCTCACTTGTTCGTCGGCGACGACCACAGCGCCATGAGGCGCGCCTTCCTCAAGCCATGACTTGGCGAGATCGTTGCTGCTCGCTACGCGTTTGAAGTAGCGGAAAGGCTGATCCAATTTATCCTGAAGAATGCTCTCTGAAAGTGTCATGGCGCATTGAACCGTCACTGGATTCTGTACATTGTATCAGACGCGCGAACAGCGCTAGAATGCGCGGCGGAGATTTGTGGATTGCGGATTGAGCCTAGCCTGTGAAGCACTTGTGGACGCCTTGGCGTATGGAATATATCAGTGACAAGAACCAAGCCGCGACTCAGCATTCCTGCATCTTTTGCAAGGCCGCCGCGCAGCCCGAAACTGATGAATCAAGCCACGTGATTGCTCGCTCGTCGCACACCTTCTCTATGCTCAATCGCTATCCCTACACCTTCGGCCACACAATGATCATTCCCTTTGACCATGTCGCCTCCATGGAGGCGATGACGGCAGAAGCGCTCGCTGACTTAATGGTAACGACCAACCGCTTGATGCGTATTCTGCGCGCCATCGCGGATCCGCCCGGTTTTAACATCGGCGCCAATATCGGCGCGGCGGCCGGCGCCGGCATCGCGTCTCATTTTCACTTCCACGTGGTCCCGCGCTGGCAAGGCGACGCTAATTTTATGGTTACTGTCGGCGGTACGCAGACGGTCGCCGATACCTTACCGGGCATCGCCCAAAAAATACGCGCTGAATGGCGGCGCGTTTATGGATGCGGCGGCGGCTGAAATTTCTTGCTGCGCTTCCTGCTGTCGCGGACTTTAGGCATCGGACTCGGCGGCTGCATCCGGTCTTGTATCGCCTTGGGAATCGCCATCATGCGCATTGAGTTCGCCCTCGGCAGTCGGCTCCGGCGTTGGCGTCAGCGCCAGGACCTCACTGGCGGTATCCCAGGCGATCGTGAAGGAATCTCGCATCACCTCTATTTCTTCGAGCTCGCTTGCTGGTTCAGATTTATCGAGTGAAGCGGAATCTTCGTCGGGTACAGCGCTGGCTTCCGGCTTGTCCTCGTCGACAGCATTGACTTCGCTGGCGCTAAGGGTCAGGCTATATTCGGCCCTTGGGTAGGTTAAGCCGTCATTGACGTAGAGACCGACGATGACGCGGTGATCGATCATGTTGAACTTGCTGGGGAAGCGGTGGTAGGTTTTATAGGCTTCGCCCCAGCGCCAGTACGCTGTGGGCAGCCGCGGCGAGGCATCAGCCTGCGCGATAATATACTCGTCTTCATCAAGCATGTGGGCGAAGACCGTGTAATTCTCGCTCGGCGCCGATTCAGCTTTCCAATTCAGGGTGATTTCATTCAGTTCCAGATTCAGTTGAAATGACTCCAGCAATATCGACTCATCGAATTTGGGCTGCAAATCTGCCGGTATTTCGTTGGCGGTACTTGAGACCGCTTGCGAGCGGGCGGCTACCACTGCGCCGATGTTCAGCAGCACCGGCTCAATCAATTTGCCCTGGGAGTCGGCTGCTGGAATATGGGAATCGCTCTCCAGGTCTGCCCATTGAACCTTGAGGTCAAAGGGGTAGCGTCCATAGGCCGCGTTGCTGATGGTGATTATGTAGTTATCCGGATAAATGGCGCCGGCTTGCCAGCGCGAGGTTCTCAACGCGCCGGCGCCGGGGAAAGTGGTGTAAGCGCCGATTTCCTGCTGATTGTCGTCGACCAGGCGCAGCAGCAGGCTGTAATCGTTTGTCGACGGCTCGGCCACTTGCCAGTACAACTTAAACTGAACGCGGTCTCCGGTGCTGTAGCGTCTGTCAACGCGTTCGTAGGCCACCAGGGCGACATCGCCGAATTCCGCATAAACCGGCAGCGCCCGCTCGGGGACCTCCGCCACCGGCTGCGGCGCCGCGTACTGGCCGGCGATTACGGTAATCGGCGCCAAGAGCGCGACTGCGCCCAGGACGCGCAGTTGCCAAACCATGGTGTCATGCAGCAATTCTTTGGGTACGGCATCGCCGGCGCGCACGAATTCCAGATTGGGCGGACGCAAGGAAAACACAATCCACCAGACGATTTCCACCAAGCCAACCGCCAGCAGCGGCATCACCACAGCGATCAGCGGGAAAAGCGCCCGACCTTCAACGGTTCGCGTGAGGGCGCTCAAAAACAGGATGCCTAAAACCGCGACTACGAAGGCGCTTGACAAGGTTAGCAAATGCGCCAATTCATAACGGGCGTAGGCGAAATCGCTTATGGCGAGCAGCTGAAGAATCAAAAAGATGAAACCGATGACGCTCAGAAATGTCATCACATCAAGCAAGACGTAAAAGATGCTGGCGACTTGGATATTGAGCGCGCCAAACAGGCCCCAAAATGACATGCGGAAATGTTGAAAATCGGCAAACAGATCCACAACATTAAACGTGACGTCACGGGGACCAGCGATGTTCGCCATCGTGATAATGCCCAGAGGTTCACCATAGAACTGAACATTGCGGAGAAACCACCAGCCGGCTATGAGCATCCAGAGCAGAACGATGAGGCCAAAGAAAGTTAAGGCGCCCCGCCGGTCGTTAGTCTTGCGCTGCGCGAAATAAGCCGCGCCGACGAAGACAGGCACGACGGCGAATACCGTCAACTTGGTCAGGCAGGCCAGGGCGAAAAGAACCGCGATGAGAACGGAATAGCGGAGGCGAAAGCCATCACGCAAGGTTCTTAACAAGAGTAAAATCAAAGCTCCGTTAAGCAACATCGCCAAGCTGTCATTAGTGACCGACGCGCTTACGAATATAAACATGGGATTCAGACCGGTGAGCGCCGCGGCGACGAAGGCGGCCGTCGGGCGCTGGGGGGCTATCAGCTCGCCCACTTTGAAGACCAGCGCGATCGTCGCCGCGCCCATGGCCAAGCCCAGCGTCCGTATCACCAATACCGCCAGGCCCGCGCCTCGTAGCATGGACAGCGATTGGTCATGAACGATGAGATTCTTGTTGCCGAATGACTGCGGCTGTAGCGTGTTGACATGCGGATTCAGCAGGCGATATTGGTCAGCGTCGGCGATGTCAACAGGTGAGGTGGCAAGCGCCATCAAGATATAGTAGAGGGGAGGTTGGCTGCCGTGCTGCTGATAGAGCGTATCCACGCCGTCAAACTGCTGGACCGGCAAGCTCCCGTGCTCGCGGACATGCTGTACGAAACCGAAATGCCAGATTTCGTCGTTCGCTTCAAATACGGGTGTCGCGGCCAGATAAAGCGCGCCAAAAATACAATAGAGCAGCAGAATCCATTGCAGCGGACTTAGGGGGATGTCGATAGCATCCACCCGGTGCCACAGTTCTCGAGCCAGCGCAATCACCCGCGCCAGACCGCGAAGCAGGTGGTATTGCAAGCCTCGAAGTGATTGAGTCAGTCCTGCGATTCTTGCTTGCATTTGTCCGAAACAGTCTCGTAGCCCTGTCTTGAGCGAAGCTTGCGCCGCCTACCGCGAGTATAATCGCTAATCATTCAAACCGATACAGGAGCGCCGTCCCGCCGCCAGTTAATACGTTCCGCAAGCGCTGCTGTCCCGCCGCGCGATAAATGGCGGGCCGTCTAGGCGCTGGCGGAGGCGAACATGTCTCTGGACCCTTCAACGTAGTCAATCGACTGGTGACGGAAATAAGTATTGTACAGTTCGGCATAGTGGCCGCCCTGGCGCAAGAGTTGATCATGATCGCCCGCTTCAATTATTTGGCCCTCGCGCAGCACAATAATGCGATCGGCGCTGCGCGCCGTGCTCAACCGGTGGGCGATGAGAATGGATGTGGAGCGCGCCAGGATCAGTTCGATGGCTTCTTGAATCTGCGCCTCGGTGAAGGGGTCAATGCTGGCCGTGGCCTCGTCTAAAATGAAGATTGACGGCTTTTGCGCCAGGACGCGCAAGAGGCTGACCAATTGACGCTGGCCCAGGCTGAGCCGGCCGCCGCGTTCACCGACATGGCTGTTCAAGCCTTCGGGCAAGCTTTCGAGCCACTCGCCGTGTCCGATGCTCTGCGCGATCTCATTGATTTCGGCCAGAGACGCCCCCCGGTTTCCGTAGCGGATATTCTCAAGCACCGTGCCGCTGAACAAGAAGGGCTGTTGCGGCACGACGCCCAGGCTTGACCGGTAGCTGTTCAGATCAAGCGAGCGGATATCGCGGTCGTCAATCAGGATTTTGCCTTGTTGAAATTCGTAATAGCGCGTGATCAGCTTGGCGATGGTGCTTTTGCCCGCGCCGGTATGCCCAACAAAGGCCACATTTTCACCCGGTTGAATGTCGAGGCTAAAGTCGCGCAGCACGGCGTCGCCACTCTCATACTGAAAGTCGACATGTTCAAATTGAATGCCGCCCCGCAGCGGGTTTATGGTGGCGCTGTCGTTTTGGACGACTTCGTTCTCCGCGTCAATCAAGGCGAAGATTCGTTCCGCCGCGCTCAGACCCTGCTGGAACTGGCTCCAAAACGAAGCCAGATTCATGAAGGGGAACCAGAAGCGGTCGACGCCCTGGATGAAGAGAAACCAGGCGCCCGCGCTGATCGCGCCACTCAATACCGAGTGCGCGCCCGACCAAATCACGATGGACAGGGCAATGGCCGATAGCACTCCCATGGTGGGGAAGACCAATGACATGACGAATCCGCGCCGCAAGTTGATGACGTAGCTCAATATGTTGACGCTGGAAAACTCTTTGTAGATCATCGCTTCCTGGCGGAAGTTTTTGGCGATGCCGATGCCCGTGACGCTCTCCTGGATATTGTCGTTGACCACAGCCATGGCGCGCGCCCCCTGCCGCGTGACGATGCGCGCCAGATAGCGAAATAGCAAAGAGGCGCAGACGACCAGCGGCATGGTCAGCAGCAGGATGACGGTCAGATCCACCGAGTAGCTCAACAGAGCCAGGAACAAGACGATAACGGTGAGGAACTGCGATACAACTTCGCTGCCCAGCAACATCACATCGCCGAACTCTTGAGTATCGCTGGTGACTCTGCTCATGACGGCGCCGGACTTGTGCCGGTCATAGAAAGCCAGATCGCGCTCGATGGCTGCTTTGAAAGCCTGCTTGCGCATCTGCGCTACCATGCGCCCGATCACGACCACGGCATAACGCCGCCTGATGTAATTGCTCACATAGTCTGAGATGGCGACAAAGGCCAGCAGCAGCAGAAATAGATTCAAGCGGTCGCCCGCGGCGACCAATTCATCCACGCCGGCGCTGATGAGAACTGGCCGCAGCGCTCGCACCGCCCCAACGATCAGAAAGCCCGCCAACGTCAAGCTGACCGCCAGCTTGTATTGGACGATATAGGCGGCAATCCGTTTCAGCAGGCGCAGGTCCGAGTACTGTCGGTCGTATTTATCGCTTTGCAGGCCGCCAAAAACTGCCGCCACCGCGCGCTCCTTACTCTAAACCCGTGCCTAGACCCGCGCCGAAGATTCCGTGGGCGAATAGCGGTCGAAGATGTGGCGATAGGACTCGGAAGTTCGCAGCAGCTCCTCGTGCGAACCCTGCGCCACCACGCGCCCTCGCCGCAAGACTACGATATGATCAGCCCAGCGGATCTGCGACAGCCGATGGGTAATCAGCAGGGTGGTGCGCCCGCGCGCCGCCGACCAAATCGCTCGCTGAATTTTGTCTTCAGTGGCGCTGTCGATGGCGCTGGTGCTGTCGTCCAGAATCAATATCGGCGGGTCGGTCTGGAAGGCGCGCGCCAAAGCCAGCCGCTGCCGCTGCCCGCCGCTGAGTGTCATGCCGCGCTGGCCGATTACCGTATCGTAGCCGGCGGGAAAAGCCGAAATAAAGTCGTGCGCTTGCGCCGCCCTGGCGGATTCGATGATGCTGTCGCGATCATGCTCATCGCGGCCGAAGGCGATGTTTTCCGCCACGCTGCGGCTGAAGAGGAAAATGTCTTGTTCGATGATGCTGATCTGCGATCGCAGAGCCTGCAAATTCCAGTCGCGCACATCAACCCCGTCCACCAGCACGCGGCCCTTGTCAACGTCATAAATGCGATTGACCAGTTTGCTGAGTGTGCTCTTGCCGCAGCCGGTCTGGCCGACGATGGCCACGGTTTGCCCGGGCTCGACGCTGAATGTGATGCCTTCCAGCACCGACTCGTCTTCGCTATAGCCGAATGCGACATCTTCAAATGTGACCCGGCCGTGGATCTCAGCGCTGTGTCCCTGAGTGTTTTGGTCGAGAGCGGTGGTGGCCGTCATGACTTCAAGTATGCGCGCGGCGCTGGCGTATCCGGAAGCGATGCGCGCGGTCGAAAAGAGCGAGATAAAAACCGGGAATTGGAAGAGACTGATGAGACCCAGGAAAGCCACCACTTGCCCCTCGGCGATGGCGCCGACCTGGAAGAGCCTGGCAGCCTGCCAAAGCCCGCCGGCATAGGTGATTCCCAGCAGCAAAATGGACAGGTAGCGCGCTTCAAATTCGCCCTGGTCGATGAATCTGTCTCGCACGAGGTCGGCCAGCCCGTTGAATAAGTGGACTTCTTTGCTTTCTTGCGCCGCGCCTTTGACCACTTCCAGGCCGTCAAGCGACTCGGCCAGCCTGGCATTCATTTCGCCAAAATGGCGCCGCACCGCTTGGGCGATCGGATGCAGGCGCTTGATGAAATAGATCTGCACCGCTATATGCGCCAAGATGAAAAACATCGGCATCATGATCAAGTCGGGATGAATGCCGGGCGCATACAGCGCCGGCATGATCAGAAACATATTGGCGCCGGCGATCAGATTGACGCCCGGGTTCATCATGAAGTTCATTTCGCGCACGTCATTGGTCACGCGCGCCATGGTCTCGCCGACCGGCTGCCGATCGTGAAAACTCATGCTCTTGGCCAAGAGGCTGGAATACAGCTCATCGCGGACGTCGCGCTCAAAGCGCTGGGCGAAGACTTCGGCCGCGAAGTTGCGCATAAATTGCAAGAGCGACCGCAGCGACTGCGAGGCGATTACCAGCCAGACGCTGTTCAGCACCAAGCCCAGCGTCTCATCATTTTGCAGCAGGATGGCGTCAAAAGCGCCGCCAACCGCGCCGGGAACCACCCCGGCCAGAAAGGCATTGCTGAAAGCGCCAAGCATCAGCAGCAGGGCGGTAAACGGATGGCGCGCGATATGTGAGATAATGAATCGAATCGGGCTGCTATGGTTGGTCTTGATGGGAGAAGCTACGCTGAATTCGGCAGCCATTTACGATCCACTGGATTGACGGAAGCGCAAACACGGAGTGTAGCGGAAACCTCAGATAAGCAGAATGGATGATTTCGCTGAGTTTGCGCGCGTCAGGCGGGCATCAGCGCTCACTCCACCTGGAATGTGAAGGGCAAAACGCCGATGTCATTGTCGCCGGCGACTTCCGAACCGCTGACAGGCAGGCGCTTGATTTCGCCGCCGTCTCCGTCGCGATAATAGAGCAGCGTCAGAATGCGATAGTTGCCCGGCGGCGCGTCCAGCGGCAGGCGAATGGCGCGGTTGTCCCATACAGGCGCATGTGGACGCCATTCGGATGTCGGACTGAAGCCAGCTTGCGGGGCGGTGTCCCAACCTTGCGCGATCGGCTGACCGGAAGCGGCGGCGGCGATAAATGTCGCAACGGTGTAGCTGACGTCCAGGCGAGCGCTGGATTGCCAGCGCAGCGAAAACTCGACCGCGTCCCCGGCCTGAAATGAGCGTCTATCCGGCGCGACCATGCCAAGCAGCTCTATGTCGCCGCCGAAGCGCAGGTCAGTGGCGAGGTCGCCGGCATAGAGTGACATGGGGTTGGCTGCCGGCGTCTTGGTGCTGTATTCGAGCAGCCGCACGGTATCGTAGGGCTGGGACAGCCTAACTTCTTGAAGCGGATAGGCGTGCAGCGCCAGGTAGCGCTCCAGCGGTCGAAAGCTCCAAGACATGAAGGGGCTGGTATTAGCCAGCAGCCAGAGGCGATCGTGGCGCCCGGCCACATGCTGAACCGCCCGCACTGAATGCAGGTCCAACCAGCTATTGGGGTTGATGGATACGACCTGCGCCGGCTGCCTGTCGCTCGCGGCCTGCGCCAGCGGTCGCGGCAATATGATGACTCGCGGCGTCGCTGAACCATGATGATTCAGGATGAAGTCGCCGTAGTCTGCGCCAGGCAGCAGCAGTATGTCGCCCGGAGCGGCCGACTTTTCCAGATAGGCGAGCGCTTCATGAAGCGCTGCCTGCCCCGAATTACTACGCGGGTCAGCCAAGTGAGCGGAACTGAGGTTGAAGACCAGGACGGCGAGGCTGAGCGGGCTTAGTATCAGCGCGGCATAGCGCAACTTGCTGCCTGGTCTATGCAGCGCACGCAGCAGAGTGGCGGCTATCGCCAGGATTAACAGTCCAAAGCTGAAGCCCCAAAGCGGTAGATTCCCGCGCGTCCACAAGAAATCAAATCCCAAATCGGGCCAGCGCTGCGGCAGCGTCACCCAGCGAAAGTAAGCCGGCTGCCACATAGCGGGCGGCCATTCGGATAATCCCTGTGACTCGGCTGGCAGCGTTTCGCCGAAATGTTCCCAGCTTAAGGCGACGCTATTGAATTGAATCCACATGCCATACAGCAGCGCCGCAGCCCAGAGCAATCGCAGCCGCCGAGTCCTGGGGTTGAGCAGTCGCTCGGCAATCGGCGCCGCGGCCAGGATCAGGACCGGAATGACGGGCAGAAGAAAGCGCGGCGGCCAGCTGAGACCGCCAAACCAGTGCGGACCGGTGGCCAAGGCGTGCCCCAGCGCATAACTGGCGGAAAACAGACAGACGGTCATCACCAGGCGATAGCGCCCCTGACGCCACAGCAGAGCGCCGCCAGCCAGGGAGAACAGGACGACAGGCGAAGTGCCCCAAATGCTGGCGCCCGGGCTCAATACATAACTGCGCAGCGCCGCCCCTAAATGAGTAAGATCCAATCGAAATCGCGCCGCTAGATCTTGCCAGGCCGCTGGCAGCGGATCGACAAGCATTGGCGCCGCAACCAGCGCCAGCAACAGCGCCAGCATAGCCAAGGACTTACGTTGACCGAAGGCGCGGCCAAGCCGGCCCTGCTCAGGCAGCGCAAAGAGTATGGCTGCTGGAATCGCCAGCGCGGCGGAGTATTTGGTAAGGTACGCCAGGTAAAGGCTCGCGCCAGCGACGAGCAGATAGCATAGCCGCCGCGAAATCGGCTGCCGCCGGCTCAGCTGGATCGCTAACATCGCGCCCAGTATGAACAGGGTGGATAAGGGTTCGCGAAAAAACGTCTGGCTGTAAGCCCAGAGATTGCTGCCGAGGCCGGCCGAGACCGCGACCAGTACCGCGGCCGCGTCTGAGAAACCCGCGGCAATGATCAGCAGATAGAGCAGCCCGACGACAAGGGCGCTGACAATGGCGTTAAACAGCCAGACCGTGTGAATGACGCCGAGCTCTGGCAGCGTCTCGGCGATTTTCGCCAGGGGCAGGGCCAGCCGAATGTTGAGCCGCTCCTCGACTTCATACTCGCTCAAGGGCAGGGACTTTGTCTCCCGTATGCGCAAGCTCGGCTTAAACCAGTTCGACTCGTCCATCAGCCAGTCGCCGTAACGCGACAGGCTGGTCACGGCGTCCAGCGCCCGCAGCGTGTCGCCGGATTGTATGACGGCGCGATACGTCAGCATGTAGACGCAGGTCATCAGGCTGACCAGCAAAAGAAACAGGCTGACTCGATAGGTTTGTGAATTCGCCGGGGTCATCGCGGTCCGGTCACGGTGTTGCTGGAGATCGGCCGTTCGCGTCGCGTTTTTCGTTGATGATGTTGTACAAAGCCTCGGCAATACGCTGCAGATCGTCGCGGTTGATCTGGCGGAAGGCCATGGCCAGGCGGATAAAGGCTTGATTCTTGTCGTCCGCGGCGAATTGATGCAGGTCCGAATGGTCAGGCGCTGGTATTGTGTCTGAGGCTGTGCTTGGCGGCCGCTCCTGGCTGGCATCTTCCGAATTCAAGAAGTAGCTGAGATCCCGGCCGACCACTTGCGCCAATACGCATAGGTGAGTAAAAGGAATCATGACTTCGCCAAACTCATAGCGCGCCAGCAGATCGCAATCCAAACTCGATCTGCCGCCTACTTCTTCTAGCGCGAAATCTCGCTTTTGCCGCGCCAATTTCAGCTTCACGCCGATCATTCTTTGACGCAGCAAGGTATATTCGGCGGCGTCCAAGACCTTGGCTTCCGCCGCTTCAAAGCCGTCGCCGGCGGCTGCGCGCAAGTAACTCGTCAAGCCTTCAAGCTGCGGGAGGCTGGGAACGGAATCGCCCAGTTCCCAAGCTTCTATCCGTTGAGCGTCAACTTGCAGAAATGAGGCGCAATCTTCCAGCGAGCGCTGGGCGGAGAGCCGGCCTCGTCGAATCAATACGCCGATGATCCGGCCGCGCAGGCGCTGCGCTTCGGCCTGATTCCGCGTCGCTGCTGCGGATGACGGCGAGGGCTGCAGCGCTTCAAGCGCCGCCTGTGTCAGATCAACGGTGTCCATCAAAGGTCTCGATCTTCTGTGGCAAAGATTATACGCACTCGTCAATTACCAGGCAAGCGAGACGGGCGCAAACTGAGACTGCATCCCGACTGGATGTGCCGCAAAGAGTCGCCGCTTAGTCTTGGGCTGGCGCCTCATCATCGTCGTAATTATCATCGAAATTATCATCGCCAGTAATCGACGCCTTCTTTTCCGCTGGCGCCAGCGCGAGGGGACCATGCGTATGGATCTTGATCTCGCGCAGGTCGTTGCGCGCGTTAATCGAAATGATGGTCTTGATATCGACCTCGTCGGGTATCAAACCCAATTCCTGCAAGGTCCACACGGTGGTCAGGCGACCGCTGAGATTGGGCCACTGATCTTTGGCCCAGGAGTAGCGTTCGCGGCAGAATTGCCAGATCGCTTCCGGTTGCTGCTCCCATTTATATTGCTGATACTGCTCAAATATCAGGTCATCATCTGTCAAGGGGAAGAGCAAGCTGATCATCGAACGCTGCACATCGGCCGCCTGCCGGCCATGTTCTTCATTGACCCAGTTGGCGTAATACTTGTCGATGAAGGTGAAGATACCGTAGTGTGAATAGCTTTCGATCTTTGCCAGGATTTCCGCGCGCGCGTTGAAGTACTTGTCGTAGGTGTCATCCAGCTCTTTGCTCGGCTCGTGGGCAAGATCATCATCGTATTCGGCTTCCATACGCTGCAGTTCAAAGGCATCTCTGTCGAGGCTGTACACGTAGGTCACCAGTCGCCTGATACGCGCCGAGTCGACGTTGAACTTGACCAGAGCGCCTTCTTCCAGCAGCAGGTTTACCCGGTCGATGATGCCGCGCGCCCGCGCCTTGTCATGCGCTCGCTGAATGCCGCTGTCGTAATCCGGCTTGCCATCCGGCGCGGGCGTGTATGGCGACAGCTTCGCCGGGTCTCGCCGCGCTCCGCCGAAGGCGTAGTAAAGCTGAAAGAGCGTGATCAGCGCCGCCAGCACGACGATAGCGCCCAGCGCCTCAGTCTTTTGCGTAATCAGGACGGCGCCCATTGCATAGCTGGCGACCATGCCCCGCAAGCCGGCGAAGCGCAGGGAGCGCGCCTCGGGCGAGCCTGGGATGATGCCGCGGTCGCGCAGTACGTCATCGCGCGCGAAGTATACAGTGGTGCTGGTAATGATGAAGGCGCTGACGAATCCGAAGGCGTAGTAGGCTTCGACCACAACGACTTCGCGTATCAGCGGGATGAAGGCGGCTGAGAAACCCCAGATGACCGCGATGCCGATTCGATCATTGATGAAAAATCCGGGCATTCGACCCAATTTGGCGGCATTAGCCGCGACCGCAGCGCCGCCGATGTATCCGCCGCCTTGCGCCAACAGCAGAATGATCGCCAGGAGCAGCGCGGCAATCGACAAGATGCCCTGGCCGTCGGCGCCGCGCAGGGCGTTTTCAATGGCGCGGGCGATGGCGATGTCATGGGCGATCGCGCCGATTTCGTCGCCGCGGCTGTGATCGCTAGCTGAGGCGGCGGAGTCGGCTGAGCTGTGCTCCGAAGTTTGCTCTTGCGCCTGATGCCGCCGCTCGTCATAGATTCGCTGAGCGTCGACGATGTCCTGGTCCACAACGATGACATCAGCTTGCTCAAGGCCGCGCCCAAAAGTTTGCGCCGCCACGATCTCGTATTCGATCAGCAACGTGCTGTAGCCCTCGGTGGACGGGATATTCCAGGCTTTGGCCGCCGCCAGCTGCAATACACCGGTGCCAATCAGAAATACTGCCGCCAGGGTGAGGGCGGTGTTGACCACCTTCCATTTTGGGCGCGCCGCGTGTTTGCCGCTGGCCGGGATGACTTCGTAGCCGGAAAAGCCCAGCATGGCGCTGCTCATGGAGCGGAAGAAGAACTGGAAAAACAGCACGGAGCCAATGGCGGGCGCATCGCCGGCCGCGCGAACCACATGCTCTACGACTTGCGCTTCTTCAAGGCGGTGGACAATGCCGCTGGTCAGAAACCCCCATTCGGGATTGGCAAGCGCGCTGTAGCCGACAAGTGAAAGCGCCAGCAGCGTAAATATCGTGAAGGCTCCGCCGCCCAGCAAGAATAAGGGCACGGCGCGCCGTGGCCCCACCGCGACCAGGACTGCCATGATAAAGAAGGCGAAGCACTCGGCCAGCAGAATGCGGTAAGGCGCGAATTCGGGAAACAGCAGCATCATAACATCTGCGGCCGAAATCGAGCTGATAATGATCGTCAGGACTGCGTCAAGGAAAAACAGGCTGGTGCCGACCCAGGAAAGCCAGCGCAGCTTTGAGGGTCCAATCGCCTCTACCAACGGACCGCTGCCGCCGGCGGTGGGGCGGATGTAGGCGCCAGCCTTGTAGGCCGGGACGATGCCCAGGAAGAGCATGGCCGACAGCAGAACAAAGGCCAAAATCGCGATGTCGTGGTGGCCGCTGGCGCCGTGAATGGCGAGCAAGGTCTGATAGGCAGCCACGCTGAAAGCATCGGCGGCGATCTCAAAAATCAAAGCGAGTACGCCGAGGCCGCTCCCGCCCAGCAGCAAGCCTTCAACCATGAGCCGCGGCAGCTTGCGCGACGCCTCACGGTTTTCGGCCGGGTCAATATAGCTGCGCAGAACCATTCAGACGCCCTCACTTACACATCGACATGGCAACCCGTCCAGCGTATCATAGCGGGGATTCTAAATTCAAGTAAAATCGCCCCGTCCAGCGCGTCGGTCGTTCCTGATTGCAACTGCTATTTGACGGGGCTATACAGCTAGAATCAGAGCGAGCGACCAAGTAACGGAGCAGGCGCCGTGCCGAACAGAAGTCACCACGAAACCAATCGCTTGTCCTGGAATGAAGGCGTCAAAGCGCATAATAGCCACAAAGGCGAACAGGCCTCATTCTTCCGCGCGGGCGGCGATACCTTGTTCCAGGAGGAGCGCCAGCTTCTGGGCGATATCGCCGGAAAGCCGCTGCTGCATTTGCAGTGTAATTGCGGGCAGGACACGCTCAGCATCGCGCGTCACCTGGGAGCGGCCGCGACCGGCGTCGACATCAGCGATGAAGCGATAAGATTCGCCAATCAGCTTTCCCAGCAAAGTGGCGTCCCGGCGACTTTTGAGCGAGCGGACATCTATGATTTTTTCCTGACAAACCGGCGCCAATTCGAAGTCGTTTTTTCATCCTATGGCGTACTCTGTTGGCTGTCCGATCTCGGCGAATGGGGGACTGGCGTCGCCAGTTGCCTGCGGCCCGCAGGGCGCTTTGTACTGGTTGACTTTCACCCGGCTTTTGCCATGTTTGACGAAGACTGGCGCCTGCGATTCGATTATATGGGCGGCAGCTATATCGAGTTTGAGTCCGGCATTGGCGATTATGTGGCGTTGACCGGCGCGGCGGCAGAGATTGACAAGCTGGAGGCCGGCGTACGCGACTTTCGCAATCCCTATCCCGGTGTTGAATATCAATGGGGAATCGCCGATGTGCTTATGGCGCTGGTTGATGCCGGGCTGCGCTTGACCCACCTGCGGGAATACGCCTACTGTAATGGATTCCGGCCCTACCCCGATATGACCGATCTCGGCAACAGGCGCTACGGCGCTCCGCCACACTTGCCCGGCAACATCCCGCTGATGTTCAGCCTGGTCGCTGAGTTGCCCGCCGGCGGCAATTAACACAATCGGCTTGCTATGGTCGTTCGGGTTGCGTCGCCGTGTCTTCGTCTGTTTCCGCCGCCAACCGCATGGCTTCAGCTTTCACGGCATCGTTCAAGGCGAAATCGCGACTGAAATAGACCGATTCGGGAAAGCGGTAATTCCAGGCGCGATAGAAGCCCGCGCGCTGAACATCGCGGCTGAGATTGCAATCAAAGCGCACCAGATAGCCGTTGGCCAATCGACCGTCGTTCTCATGTTGAATATGCGCCAATCCCCAGGTGAGGCCGCGTCCGTCGCCATTATCCGCGAAGGCGTCGGGCAGGTAGGGTCCCGCGGCCACTGGCGGCGCGCTGACTTTGCCGACGACTTCAAAGTTCAAGCCGTCCGGCGCGTATTGCGCCGTGTTTTTCTCCGGCCCCTCGAGGCTTGTAATCGCCGCTATACCGTCGCGATAGGGATACAAGAATGTCTCATGCCCGCTGTTGGTCAGCGGGTTCAGCGGCGATTTCACGAAAGGACCGCGTGGGTCATCAGCGACCGCCACACCCCAAGCGACGCCCAGATCGTGGCGATAAGTCCTGCCGAATTGCACACCTTTGTAATACAGCCAGATCTGCCCGCGATAGACCAAAACATAGGGGTCGTGCAGCTTGTGTGAATCCCATTCGCCGAAGCTGGCGATGGCGTCGGCGTCATCGTCCTCGCCGACAAAGTCTCCGCGCCGGCCCGGGCGCAAGAGGGGCTCGTTCAGCTTTGTCCAGGGACCGTCGGCTGAGTCGGCCCAGGCCATGCCGATCTGGTGAAGCGACCGTTGCTTCCACACACCTTGTATCACCTGATAATATAGATAATACTTGCCGTCGAGGGCCAGAATATCGGGCGTGAACACGGCGCGATCGTCGAATGCGCCTTGCGCGCCGCGGCTGACCGCGAGACCTTGTTCTTCCCAGTGAAGGCCATCCAGCGACCTGGCGTACCAGATATCGGCCATATCCCAATCCCAGGCCGGGCGTGTTTCGCTAGCCCGCGCGATTCCCTGCCAGGTCAACTTGGTTTGCCGCCGGGTATACCAGACGTAATAGGCGTTGCCGACCTTGATCACTTTCGAGGGGTCGCGCCGTGTAACGCCGGCTTCCTTGCCTATCCCGCTGATGGCCGAATACCGAAAGGCTGAGAAAAAGTCGCTGCCCTGATCCTTGTAGACGCCGTAATTGTCATAGACGCGCTCCATAGCCCGGCTGACCGGCCCGGCCGGCCGAGCTTCTGACGGGCGCTCCGGCTCATGGGCGTAGGTCAACGCTCGCCTGTTGCGCTCGTTTAAGGCGACATCGGCTGAGAAATACACGGCTTCCGGGAAGCGCAAATTGCTGCCGCGAAAGCCTGGTCGCTCAATGCCGCGCCGCAGGTTGCAGTCAAATCTCACGATATAGGAATTGCCGCGCTTCAGCTCCTCGGTGGCGATATGAGACAGACCCCAGGTAATGCCCGCGCCCGCTCGCGTATTGCAGTACGAATCGGGCGCGAAGGGTCCGGCGGCCAACGGCGGCAGCGTAACATGAGCGACCACATCGAAATTCAACCCGTCAGCAGCGTACTGAATCGTATCTTTTTCCGGTCCATCGTGCCCGCAGATCGCGAGCACCCCTTCGCCGTAGGGAAACAGGCAGGTCTCGTGGCCGCTATTGGTGATGGGATTCAGCGGCGATTTAACAAAGGGACCTTCAGGGCGGTCGGCAATCGCCACGCCCCAGCCGATGCCGCGCGAGTATCGGGTCGTCCAGCCCATCGGCTGGCCCTTGTAGTAGAGCCAGTACTTGCCGTCGCGGACGAGGATGAAGGGATCGTGTACCTTGTGGCTGTCCCAGTCGCCGTAGCGCGTGACTTCGTCTGAATCATCATCCCCCAGCCATTGGCCCGGGCTGCCGGGCCGCAAGACCGGCGCCTCAGCGCGCTGCCAGGGACCCCGTGGCGATGGCGCCCAGGACATGCCGACAGAGTTGCGCGTTCTCGTTTGATAGGGGTAATCGACCGTTTGGTAGTAAAGGTAGAACTTGTCCCGCGTCATCAGCACATCGGGCGTGAACACCGAGCGGCCGTCGTAGGCGTCTTTGGGGCCGCGCGGCACGGCCAGACCTTGTTCCACCCAATTGAAGCCGTCTTCCGAGGTCGCGTACCAGATCTCGGCTAGATCCCAGTCAAAGACGGGCGTATCCCAGGTCTGCTCCCGATGAGGCGGCTTGTTGCTGTGGTCGCGGTCATTGACTGTCTTGCGTCTTGTGTACCAGACGTAGTAGAGGCCGTCGATGCGCAGCACGGTCGTCGGATCGCGCCTGGTTACGCCGGCTTCCTTGCCGATTCCGGACAGGCGGCTGTATTTGAAGGTGGTATAAAACTCGCTGATCGAATCCTGATAGCGGCCCCATTTGTCGTAAAGCCGATGCGTGGCCGCGCTTAGAGGACGACCCAGCGGTTTGTCCCGAGTCGGTTCGCCGGGCAGGCGCGGTTTGCTGCCGTCGTTGCGAGTCATCAGTCAGGCCTCTTCCAGAATCATGGCGGCGGCTTTCTCGCCGATCATGATGCAGGGCGCGTTGGTGTTGGCGTTGATGATCCGCGGCATGATCGAGGCGTCGGCGACGCGAAGCCCGCTAATCCCATGTACGCGCAGTCTGTCATCCACTACCGCCAGCGCATCAACGCCCATCTTGCAGCTTCCGGCCGGATGGTAGATTGTCGTGGCGAAATCGCGGATATAGCCGATCAAGTCCGCGTCCGATGTCACATGCTCACCCGGCAGAAATTCGGCGCCGCGATAGCGATCGAAAGCCGCAGCCGAGACAATCTCGCGGCCAATTCTGAGGCCGGCCAAAAGCACCTGCACATCGTCCGTGTGCTGCAAACAGCCGAAGTCAATCAGTGGCGGCGCCAGCGGGTCCTTGGACTGCAAACGCAGCTCGCCCGCGCTTTTTGTCCCGACCAAACCGGCAAGCACGGTGAAGCCGTGGCCCGCAGGCGTCTCAAAGCCATGCCGGATGAACCAGTCAGGCCCGAAGTGATATTGCAATTCCGGCGCCGGGGAATCGGTGTCGAGCTTGACGAATCCGCCGGCCTCGCCCAGATTTGAGGTCAGCAATCCCAGCTTTCGGCGCTCATAAAGCCGCGCTTGTTCAGGCGAATTTTTGTCAACCAGGCTGACCGGCTGCAAACAGTGATAGGCGACGGGAACTTGAATATGGTCCATCAAGTTTTGGCCGACGCCGGGCAAATTGGCGCTCAACGGGATCTCAAGCTCCGCCAGCTGATCAGCCGGTCCTATGCCCGATAGCAGCAGCAATTGCGGCGAGTTGATGGCGCCGCCGCAGAGTATCACCTCGCGATCGGCTCGCGCTATTTTGCTCTCGCCCTCATGCCGGTACTCCACGCCGACGCAGCGATCTTGCTCAATCAGCAGGCGCGTGGCGAGAGCGAAGGGCAGGGCTGTGAAGTTATCGCGTTTCAAGGCTGGATGCAGATAGCCAACCGCGGCGCTATGCCGCTGGCCCCGCCTCTGCGTGACCTGATACAGGCCGAAGCCCGCTTGCACCCCATCATTAAAATCAGCATTGTGGCTGTAGCCCAGCTCCAGCGCGGCGGCGACGAAGGCCTTGCTCAGGGGATTGGGATCTTGTGGATCCGCCACGTTGATCGGCCCGCCCAGGCCATGATGCGCGGACTCGCCGCGCTCCTGATGCTGCATCTTTTTGAAAAAGGGCAGGACGTCGGCGTAGCTCCAGCCCTTGTTGCCCTGCGCCGCCCAGCGGTCATAATCGGCAGGGTGACCGCGCTGGTAGACCATGGCGTTTATCGAGCTGGTCCCGCCGTAGACCTTGCCGCGCGGGACATATTCGCGGCGATTGTTGAGGCCAGGCTGCGGCACGGTCTCGTACTCCCAGTCAATATCGCTGTGAAACAAGTCCGAGAAGCGAGCCGGGATATGAATGTTCGGGTCGCTGTCGGGGCCGCCCGCTTCCAGCAGCAGCACCGAATGGCTCCCGTCTTCACTCAGCCGATACGCGACGGCCGCGCCGGCGGAACCCGCCCCAATGACGATATAGTCGGCGGCAGTCATTTCACGGCCTCAGCAGCGAGAGTGACAAAGAACAATCAGGGCGTGTCTATTGTAGTGGATGCGGTTTCCCTTCCGCCCAAAGAAAAAAACTCTGTGCCCTCTGAGTCTCTGTGGGGAATTAACCTGCGCCAAGCTCGGCATTTAGGAAATATCCATAAAGATAGGCACTCCCACAATCACAACAATTTGACAAGCTAATGTCAATTGTCTACAATTTACAGATTGTACAGTTTTGCGCGCAACTTGGCAACGAATGTCAAGGGCGCAGAGACAGTGGAGGCATGATGAGCGAAGCAAAGGGCGCATTCCCGGGCAAACTGCCGTTGGAAAAACCGACCGACCGTCCGCTGAGCGCCGCGACCCAGCGCATCTACGACATGTGGACGCCAAAGCAGGATATCGGCAACCCCTTCTATACAACTTTCCGCTATTCGCCGGTTACCGGCATCGGCAAGGACGAGACCGAATTGTCGGTGTCCCGGCGGGACCCGTCAAAAGTCTTGAAAATCGGTGATTTGTATTATGTCTGGTATACGCGGCGGCGCACAAAATATATGCCGGTCGGGCGTTTCAATATCGAGCAAGGCACAGACGAAGTTCCGGTCGTCGATTGGGACCTGGCGGATATTTGTTACGCCACCTCCAAAGACGGCTTCCATTGGGAAGAGCAGGGCATCGCCGTGCCGCGCGCGCCCAAAGGCAGCTATGGCGACCGCTCGCTTTCCACTCCTGATGTGCTGGTATATGAAGGGCGCTACTACCTCTATTATCAGTGCTTCACCACCATGTGGCGCGCCAATGACTGCGTCAATGTCAGCGCTGCCTGGTCAGATTCGCCCGACGGACCCTGGACGCGGCTTGACCGGCCGATTGTGCCGCAAGGCGAGCCCGGGGATTGGGACAGCTGCGCGATTCACGACCCCTATCCCTTGATCTACAAGGGCAAAATCTGGCTGTATTACAAAGCCTCGCCGGTGGATAAGTCCCCGGGTAATCTGCGGCTGGCGCAAGGCGTCGCCATTGCTGACGACCCCGCGGGACCCTTCGTCAAGTCGGAGTTGAATCCCGTTACCAACTCGGGGCATGAAACGGCGCTATGGCCCTACAAGGGCGGGATCGCCGCCTTGCTCATCCAAGATGGACCTGAGAAAGATACCATCCAGTTCGCGCCCGATGGGCTGAACTTCGTGCCGAAAGCGCATGTGCAGCATTCGCCGCACGCGCCCGGGCCTTTCTGCTCCGATGCCTTCGCTGATTCTGGCGATGGCCGCGGCATCACCTGGGGCTTGAGCCATATCATCCCTCAGACGCCAAATACCAATAAGGGTTTGTACATCGTGCGTTTCGATTGCGCGCTCTCCCGCGATGCCGACAGACCGGAGTTCAAGCGCAGCAATCTGCATTGGCACGAGCCATCCTGGTTCCAGCCCGAACTGCGGTTGTCCGACGACTGGCGCGAGCGCATTCTGGCAGAGCAAGCCAACCTGGATACGCCGACTATTGGGGTGTAAACGGTGCGCTGAGCCGTGTCAGACTCAGCGGCCCATCCAGCCGCCGTCCACGACCAGGATCTCGCCGTTGACGAAATCTGATGCCGCTGACGCCAGAAATACGATGGGACCCTTGAAGTCGTCGATAGTGCCCCAGCGCCCGGCCGGAATCCGCTCCAGAATGGCGCTATAGCGCTCTGGGTCGTTCTGCAGCGCCTCGGTGACATCTGTGCGAATATAACCCGGCGCGATGGCGTTGACTTGTACGCCGCGCCCGGCCCACTCATTGGCCAGCGCCTTGGTCAGTTGGCCGATGCCGCCTTTGCTGGCCGCGTAGCCGGGCACTGTGATGCCGCCCTGAAATGTCAAGAGCGAGGCGGTGAAGACGATCTTGCCGCTGCCTCGTTCCAGCATGCCTTTGCCAAGTTCCCGGCTGAGAACGAATTGCGAGTTGAGATTGGTCTCGATGATCTTGTCCCAATACTCGTCCGGGTGACGCTCAGCCGGCTCGCGCAGCACCGTTCCGGCGTTGTTCACCAGAATGTCGATCACGGGATGCTCGGCAGTGACCTGCTTGACAAAACGGTAGAGGTCGTCCCGGCGCGAAAAGTCGCAGCGGTAGCCGCTGAATGCTCGGCCAAGAGAAGTAATGTCGTTCTCGATGTCGCTGCCGCTTGCTTCCAGGTTGGCGCTGACCGCGATGATATCGGCGCCGGCTTCGGCCAGGGCATTCGCCATTGCCCGGCCGATGCCGCGGCGCGCGCCGGTCACCAGCGCCGTCTTGCCATCAAGCCGAAAATTGTCGATTATATTCATCTATAACTCCAGCAGAATCTTCATGACTTGCCCGCCTTTGTCCATGTCCTCAAAGCCGGATTGCAACGCCCGCAGCGGTCGGATATCGGTGATCAGCTCGTCCAAGGGCAAGGCGCCCTGCGCGGCCAATTCGATCGCGGCGCTGAAATCTTGCGACTCGTAGACGCGTACGCCCTGCAAACGCAATTCTCGCCAGAAGAAGCGGAACAGGTCGATTGTCGGCGGATGGGCGAAAATCGCCACGATAACTGCCAAGCCGCGAGTGCGCAGCAATTCGGTCATGACGCTGGCGCCGGCCTGCGAGCCAGATACTTCAAAGACGATGTCGGCGCCGGCGCCGCCTGTCGCTTCCATAACCCGTTGGGTCAGGTCGGCGTCGGTGGGATTGACGGCTGCCAAACCCATGTTTCGCGCCAGCTCGACGCGGAAGGGGTTTATCTCGGATACGAGTACTTCAGCGCCGTAGCGCTTCGCTACCAGCGCCACCAGCATGCCGATCGGTCCGCCGCCTAGCACCACTACTTGATCGCCTGGTTTGACGCCCGCCAGGCGAACATCGTGGCAGGCGACCGCCAGCGGTTCAATCAGCGCGCCATGCTTCAGCGAAAGCTGAGCCGGCAGTCGATGAAGCGTGTAGGCCGGCGCCGTCCAATAACTTTGGAAGGCGCCCGGCGTATCAATGCCCAGGAAGTCCAGATTATGGCAAATGTGGCTATGCCCGGCCGCGCAGGCCGGGCAGTCGCCGCAGGGCGCCAGCGGCATGACGACGACCTTGTCGCCCACCTCATAGTCGGCGACGCCGTCGCCCAACTTATGCACCGTGGCGGACATTTCATGCCCCATGACCAAGGGCATGCGCACACGCGCGTCCATGGCGCCGTGGTAAATATGCAAATCGGTCCCGCAGATCCCGCAGTGCGAAATCTTTAGCTGCACCTCGCCGCAGGCGGGTTCGACCAATTCGCAGGGTCCATGGCGAATTCGGCGTTTGCCTTCGTAATAGGCTGCTTGCGTCATGCCCTTATTCCTTTGCTCGCACAGGTGGCGTCCTGCTCAAAAAAACGACTGCGATTCGCCTGCGACCTATTGGATGTTGGCCGTCAAGGCGCTGACCGCGGCCGAGCGATCGCCGGCGCGTATGGCGTCCAGGATTCGCTCATGCTCGCGATAGCTGTCCATAATATCGACCAGGCGATTGTAATGCATCATCATGCGCATGGCTATCGGCTGCCACAGCGCGAACAGGTCTTTGTCATCGTGGCTCTGAATGATCGCCTGGTGAAAACGCAGATCGTGTTCCGTCAGCGCGTCGACATCATTGAGTTCGCAGGCTCGCCGTATATCCGCGAGAATCTCTTCCCACAATTCGATGTCGGACTCGGTGATCTTTTCAAAAATGCTCTCGAGTACAAAGCGCTCGATGGTGCGGCGCAATTCCACCACCAGGGGCCGGACCTCAACGCTGGGATTCTGCGCCACGCGCACACCTTTGTTCGGCTCGAGCACCAGCAGGCCCTGCTGCGTGAGCTGGCGAAAGGCTTCGCGCACCGGTCCCCGGCTGACGCCAAAGCGCTCGGAGAGGTCAATCTCGCGCAAGGGATCGCCTGGCTTCAACTTGCTGGAAAGTACATCCTGGCGCAAGCGCGCGGCGATCTGTTCGGGAAGCGTACGATATATTTCGGGTGCGGGCATCAGTTCGTCTCTGATTGCTTGGAGTCAACTCAAAGATAGTGTCACTGCGCCAACTCTACCGCGAAGTTTCATTGTTCGCTCGCCGGGCAATCCCTATTGCTTATACGGATCGGCGGCGTCGCGCAGGCCGTCGCCCAGGAAATTGAAAGCCAGTACCGTGACGATGACGAAAAGCCCCGGTATCAACAGCCAGGGGCTTTGGCTGAGGCTGCGTATATTCTGCGCGTTTTGCAATAGTACGCCCCAACTGACCGCTGGCGGGCGGATGCCGATTTCCAGGAAACTCAGCGCGGTCTCGGCCAGAATCATGCCGGGCACTGACAGGCTCAGCACGACGATAAGAAAGCTGGCGAAGGAAGGCAGCAGGTGCTTCACGATGATGTCGAAATCGCCCATATTGGAAATGCGCGCGGCCATGACAAAATCGGCCTCGCGCAATTCCAGCAGCTTGCCGCGGACGGCGCGCGCCAGGGTCGTCCAGCCCACCGTCGCCAGCACGATGGTGATGCCGAAGTACACCTGAATCGAACTCCACTGGGGTGGCAGGGCGGCCGCCAGCGCGATCCACAGAGGGATATGCGGGATCGAAATGATAAACTCGATAATGCGCTGGATGACCAGGTCAACCGAGCCGCCGAAGTAGCCGGATATACCGCCGATCAGGCAGCCAAGACAGAAGCTGATAACCACGCCAAATACGCCGATGGACAGTGAAATTCGCGCTGCGTGCATCGTGCGCGAATACAGGTCGCGGCCAAGATCGTCTGTACCAAAGGGAAAGTAAACCGCCGGTTCATCCACGCCAAGCAAATGGATGTCGGTTTCCCAGATTCCCAGCAGTTTATACGGCTCGCCCTTAACGAAGAACCGCAGATGATATCGCTGCGAGCGGTCTTCGCTGTAATTGCGCTGCAAGGTATCCATATCCAGTTCTTGTCTGAGATCGTAGATAAAAGGGATCAAATGGAAGTTTCCGTCTTCATCCACGAAGTACAAGTTATGGGGCGGCGCTTTTGCGTATTTGACATGCCGCCGGTGATGATCGTTGATCGAATAGAATTCGGCGAAGAGCGCAATCGAATACAAGAAGAGAATGATGAGCAGCGAAATCATGGCCAGCCGATGCCGCCGAAACTTGCGCCACATCAACTGCCATTGCGAAGCGAGATAGTAGCTGTCGTCAAATTGCGCCGAATTCGGCTCGCTCTTGTCTCGTCTCGCCATTAGACGTCGCCACATAATACTCTCCGCCTAGTTGGCTGCGCGCTCCATACGAATGCGAGGATCTACAATGACCAGCAAGATGTCTGATACGGTCGTGCCGATGACGGTAAGTATGGATATGAACATGAGCAATGTCGCCGTGAGAAAGGTGTCCTGAGTAACGAGTCCTCGCAGCAGCATCGGTCCCGCCGTCGGCAAACTCAAAACAATCGCCGTAATTGTTCCACCTGAAACCAGTGAAGGGAAAAGCCAGGCCAGGCTGCTTATAATTGGATTCAGCGCCACGCGCACCGGATACTTGAAAAGCAGCCGCGCCTCGCCGACGCCCTTGCTGCGCGCCGTGATGACATACTGCTTGTTGAGTTCATCCAGCAGCGTGCCGCGCAAAACGCGAATCAAGCCGGCCGTGCCGCCGGTTCCAATAACCAGTATAGGTATGGGCAGATGTAGCAATAGATCGCCAACCTTCGCCCAATTCCAGGGAGCGTCGAGGTATTCGGGCGAAAATAGCCCGGTAAGATTGAGGCCGAACTGCTTGAATCCTATATATAGCAAAATTAGAGCGAGCATGAAGTTCGGTATCGCCAGGCCGATGAAGCCGATGATTGAAATCACATAATCGCCAATGGAATACTGATTCGTCGCCGAATATATGCCAATGGGAATTGCAACCGAGTAGGTAAATAGCGCGCTCAGAATGGCGATGGCAAAGGTCAGCGCCAAGCGCTCGCCGATGATGTCTCTGACGGGCTGCTGCCAACCAAACGAGAATCCAAAGTCGCCCTGCAAGACGCTGCCCAGCCACTTGAAATATCTCGCGTAAGTGGGCAGGTCCAAGCCATATTGCCGTCGAAGCCGCTCGACGATTTCTTCGCTTATTTGTTCGCCTGTATTCTGCTCCAGCCGCGTGATGTACGTGGACAGGTAGTCGCCCGGCGGCAATTCAATCACGATGAACGTGACAATCGATACCATCCAAATTAGAAATACTAGATATACTAGCCGCTGCAGAACATAATTTTTCATCAGTCTGCGCTTCGATTGGCTTGACAAGCTGGCCTCACACTTGCGATTCTAGCCACCCCCAGGCAGATTGTCAACAATGTACACTTGACAATCTTTTGTAAATTGCCCCATGCTTGGATATGATTTCATCATGCCGGCTACATCAAGATGTCACTTTCAGCCTGGCCATTGTCGACAGAAGCAGGTTCGAGCTTCGGCGGAATATCCATGATCATAAAGCGCGTTGCTGCCCGGCACTATATTCTGCCTCTCAGCCACCCCATGACGGATGCGACGCATGGCGTCATGACCCACTTCGAGGTGGTTCTGGCTGAGTTGGAAACGGAATGCGGCCGGACGGGCTACGGCTACACCTATACCATCGGCTGCGGCGGAACCGCTATCAAGGCGCTGATTGAGCGCGATCTGCAGCCGCTGCTGATTGGCGCGGAGGCCACCCGGATCGAGCGGATATGGGAGCGGATGTGGCGCTGCCTGCACTATGTTGGCCGCGGCGGGCTGGTCGCCTTCGCCATGTCCGCGCTGGATATAGCGCTCTGGGATCTCAAGGGCAAGCGGAAAGGGCTGCCGCTTTGGAAATTGCTCGGCGGCTATTCGAGCCGCGTCCGCGCCTACGCCGGCGGCATTGATCTGCAGCTGGATCCGGAGGAAATGGTTGAGCAGACGCGCTGCAACCTGCGCAAGGGCTTCCGCGCCATCAAAATTAAGGTAGGGCGCGACAAACTCTCGGAAGATGTCGAACGGCTGCGCGCGGTACGCGAATGCGTCGGCTCTGATATTCCCGTGATGATTGACGCCAACATGCGCTATACCGTCGAGCGGGCGATTAGAGCCGCGCAAGCCTTCAAGCCTTACGACGTGTTCTGGTTCGAGGAGCCGACGATTCCGGACGACTATGCCGGCATGGCGCGGATCGCGCGGGAAGGCGGCATTCCGCTGGCGGCCGGCGAAAATCTGCACACGATCTACGAATTCCGGCATACTCTGGAAGTAGGGCAGGTCGCCTTTCCCGAGCCGGACGTCTCCAATATCGGCGGCATCACCAATTGGATGCGCGTCGCCAAACTGGCTTATGCCCACAATTTGCAGGTCACGTCTCATGGCGTTCACGAACTGCATTTGCACTTGCTGGCGGCGATACCCAACGCCTCGTATCTCGAGGTGCACAGCTTTGGCCTGGAGCGTTTTATTAAGAACCCGCCGGTTCTTGTAGATGGAGTTATGATCCCGTCTGATGAGCCCGGCCACGGTGTTTGCTTTGACTGGGAGCGACTCGCTGCATACGCAGTCAGCTAGACTAAAGTTTTTTTATTACGCATATATTGTTAACAATGCACAATTTACAATCTGGGACGGGCCTAATCTAATGAGTAAATCCGCAGCGTAGCATTGCCGCAGCTTTTGCTGATGCTTCTACGCTGTTTCAAGAATCACGGTGAAAGGAGACCTATTGACTAAAACTGAATCCACACATTTTGTATTGCTTACGTAAAGAGGGAGGAAGACCACCATGAAGCGCAGCATTCTTAGTTTGATGTTTATCCTCGTCATGATTCTGCTTTCAGCCACTGGGCTGGCGCAGGACATGAGCGAGGGCGATCTTGTATATCCATTCCAATATGCTGATCTGGACGCTTACGCGGCCGCGACCGGCAATTCCATCGACATGTGGGGCGAAGCGCCGATGCTGGCCGAGCAAGTCGCCGCCGGCGAGTTGCCGCCTGTCGAAGAGCGCCTGCCCGCCCAGCCTGTTGTCGTCCAGCCCCTCGAACAAATCGGGGAATATGGTGGCGAGCTAAAGGGCCCGACAGCGCTACCCAATTGCTGCGGCTGGGATGTCCTCGAGATGCGCCTGCAGAAGCTGCTGACGATCGATACCGATTTAAGTACGATCATCCCCAACGTCGCCCAGTCGTATGAGGTTTCCGACGATCAAACCACCTTCACCATTCGCTTGCGCGAAGGCCACAAATGGTCGGACGGCACACCCTTCACCACCGAAGACTTCCGCTTCTACTTTGAAGATGTGCTCGGCAACGCCGAGTTGACGCCGAATATCGGCGGACCCTGGGGGCTGGACGGTGAATTGCCCGAGATCGACATCGTAGACGACACCACCATTACTTTCACCTACCCCGAACCGCGCTATGGCTTGATCATTCAGCTCGGCAGCGAAGTCGGCCATCGCGGTTACCGCCCGTCTCACTACTTCCAGCAGTATCACCTGGATTACAACGCCGACGCCAATGCGCTGGCCGACGAATTGGGATTTGACGGCTGGGTGCAGATGTTCAACGCCAAGATGAATCCCTATAACTTCACCTGGAACCTGGGCTCCGAGACCGATCCGTACTCGCCCACGCTGAACACCTTCGTCTTCGTCAGTGAAGACTCCTTCGGCAACAAACTCTACGAGCGCAATCCCTACTTCTTCAAGGTCGATACCGCCGGCAACCAACTGCCCTATACCGATACCCTGCGCCGAATTCTGGTCGAAGATGTCCAAGTCCAGGACTTGAAGGGCATCGCCGGTGAATACACGCACTTCGGCTGGGGCACACTGCTTAGCTATCCCACCTATCGCGAAAACGAAGAGGCCGGCGGCTATCGCACCGCCCTGGCCGAATACAGCCGCGGTAACGAATACGCGCTTGGATTCAATTTCACCACCGAGAACTTGTCCCTGCGCGAGATCTTCTGGGACAAACGTTTCCGCCAAGCCATGTCCGTCGCCATAAACCGCGAGGAAATCAACGACCTGGTCTACTTCGGCCTGGCTAATCCCTCACAGAATTCGCTGGTCCCCACTTCCGCCTTCTACGAACCGTGGATGACGACCAACTACGCTCAGTACGATCCCGACCTGGCCAACCAGCTCCTGGACGAAATGGGACTGGACCAACGCGACGGCGATGGTTTCCGTCTCCGCCCCGACGGCGAAACCCTCTTCATCAACTTCCAGGTCTATGTGCCCGAAGACGCCTGGCGCCAAGTCGGCGAGTTGATCGCTTCCTACTGGAACGAGGTTGGCGTCAAGACGCAGTACAAGCTGATCGGGAATAGCGTTTTCGCCGAGTTGAGAAACAGCAACTCGCTCGACATCTCGTCCTGGGCCGCCGATGTCCTGGATATCGGCGAGGTAGCCAGCTCGCTGGGCAACACCCGCGTCAGCTGGGGCAACCGCGCATCCGGTATCCCCTGGCGCACCTGGCTGCAAAGCGACGGCGCTGATGGCGAAGAACCGCCGCAGGAAATCAAGGACCTCTGGGAGCTTGGCGAGCAATTCCTCAATACACCCTACTACTCCGACGAATGGCATGAGACCGGCAAAGCTTACTACGATGCGTCCTTCGGCGGTCTCTATATCATCGGCGTAATCCAGCGTCCGCCCCAGCCCTTGCTCTTCAAGACCAACCTGAAGAACACGCCGCCCAATGACACCACCGGCCACTGGGCCTGGAGTTACCGTCAGTGGGTCATGTTCATGCCCGAACAGTGGTACTTCGAAGGCGGTGGCAACTAAGCTGACCCTTAAATCCGCAAGCAGTGTCGTGGTGTGGCGCCTGTCACACCACGACGCATTCTGCCAGGCAATCAGGTATCAGCTCTGATATGCCACTTGCTAAACAGCAACTACGATGCGCAAAGCGACAGCTATCATAAGCAGCGCAATATGGAATTGACAATCGGGGCGGATATGCTCGGCAGAGTCTATCAGTCAGCGACGCTCTTCGCGCCGGGCCAAGCGCCTGTTGTCATTGAGCGCCGCGCGAGCGACCGAGCCAGCGCCATATCCATCCCGGATATGGATATGTGGACTATTCTGAAGTTGGAGTGAGGCTTAAGCGGAGTGGCTGGTCGTCCATTTTTCACGGACGGCTGTTAACTGCGACAGCAACTGCTCGCGCGTCCATTCATCTTCAAAGAAGCTGCAATTTTCAAAGAAGCGCAACAGCTCCTTGAACCGCCCATGGATCTCCTCAGGCGTGGCGGCAGCCGGCGCCCGGCTGAAGAGGCGCCTGCGGAAGGGCGGGACGAGCCATTCGGGGGGCGGCTCGCCGGTCTCGAGGATGTGCTCGCTCGCCCTGAAATATTGCGTAACAGCGGATTCAGCCGCGCGATTCGTCGTCCACAAGATGACGCGGACCAGCATGAAGGCGCCTATCAGCGACGCCAGCGTAAAGATCGCCAGCAAATCCATCAGCCGTCCTCATCGACTCCGCGCAGTTCCAATTCCTCCGCGAAATGGCAGGCGGCAAAATGCCCGGGCGCGACTTCGCTCCACGCGGGCGTTTCCTGGGCGCAGATCTCTTGCGCGTAACGACAGCGTGGATGGAAATAACAGCCGGTCGGCGGATCAGCCGGATTGGCCACTTCACCGGGCAAGATAATCCGATCCATCTTGATTTCGGGATCCGTGGTCGGCACGGCTGATAGCAGCGCCTCGGTATAGGGATGTTTGGGATCGCTGAAGAGCGACTCGGTCTCGGCCAATTCCACCAGCTGGCCCACGTACATGACGCCGACGCGATCCGAAATATGCTCGACGACTGACAGGTCGTGAGCGATGAAGAGAAAGGTCAGATTAAATTCTTCCTGCAGGTCTTCCAGCAGGTTGAGGATCTGCGCCTGAATCGAGACATCCAGGGCGGAAACCGCTTCATCGCAGACGATCAAACGCGGATTCGGCGCCAGCGAGCGGGCGATGCCAATGCGTTGCCGCTGCCCGCCGGAAAAGGCATGCGGATAACGATTGAGATGCTGGATATCCAGGCCGACCACATCCATAAGTTCGCGCACGCGGTCTTGTATATCGCGCGAATCGGAGAGCAATTTGTTGTTGCGGATCGGCTCGGCGATGATGTCGAGCACGGACATGCGCGGGTCCAGGGAGGAATAGGGGTCCTGGAATATCATGTGAAAATGCTGACGCACAGCTCGCAGCTCGCGCCGATCCAAAGCGGCGATATCGACTTGCTCGCCGTCCGGCAGGCGAAAAAGCACCTCGCCCTCGCTCGGTTCGATAGCCCGAACGATGCAGCGCCCCAGCGTGGTCTTGCCGCTGCCGGATTCGCCTACCAAGCCGAATGTTTCGCCTTCGCGAATGACGAAACTGACGCCGTCCACCGCTTTGACCTGGCCCTGGACCGAACGGAAGAAGCCTTTCTCAATCGGAAAATGCTTCTTGAGGTCGCGCACCTCCAGCAGCGCTTCGCCGATGACTTTGGTTGCGGGCGCCTGCGCCTCAGGCATAGATCGGCTCGCTTGCTTCGCTGTGAAGATAGCAGCGGACAAAATGCTGATTTCCCATGTCAACCAGCGACGGCACGGCGGCATCGCACTTGCCGGCTATGAAGTCATCGCAGCGCGAGGCGAAGCCGCATTGCGGCGGTGGATTCATCGGTACGGGGACATTGCCGCGGATGGCGTCTAGCCGGCCCCGTCCGCGCCCGCCCAGGCGCGGGATAGACTTCAGCAGGCGCTGCGTGTAGGGATGCAGCGGATTCTTGAATAGTTCGACAGTCGAGGCGCGCTCGACCACCCGGCCCAGGTACATGACGTTGACTTCGTCGGCGATTTCAGCGATCACGCCCAAGTCATGGGTGATATACATGATGGCCATGCCGAATTCATTCTGCAACTCCTTCATCAACTCCAGGATTTGCGCCTGCACCGTGACGTCCAGCGCGGTGGTCGGCTCATCCGCAATCAGCAGCGACGGACTGCAAGACAGGGCCATCGCAATCATCGCTCGCTGGCGCATGCCGCCCGAAAGCTGATGAGGATATTCGTCGAATCGCTGTTTCGGGTTGGATATGCCCACGCGATTGATCATATCCAGGGCGATGCGCTTCACTTTGCGTTTGTCGCGGGTGACGTGCAGCTGGATGGCTTCCGCGATTTGGGCGCCGATGGTATGCACCGGCGACAGGCTGGTCATCGGTTCCTGGAAGACCATGGAGATTTCCGCCCCGCGAATCGCGCGAATTTCTCGGCTGTGCGGGTTGAGTTGGCATAAGTCGACGCGGCTGCCATTGCTGCCCCTCAGGAATATCCGGCCCGACTGGATGGCGCCCGGCGGCGGCACAATCTGCAAGATCGACTGCGCCGTCACGCTCTTGCCCGAGCCCGACTCGCCGATGACGCCGACGGTTTGACGAGGCGCAATGTTAATGTCCACGCCGTCCACGGCCTTGAGCGTCCCTTCGGGCAAGTTGAAGTAGGTGCGGAGATCCTGAACCTCGAGTACGTAATCGCGGACGGCTTCCATGGCGCTTCCGGCGTCGGCTTGGGGATATTGTCATAATGTAGACAATCTACAAAATCTTGTCAAGTTTTGCGGCAAGGGCGTGGAGAATATCGTGTGCCTGAGTGGCTGTCTGAATACAAAAAGACGCCAAAGGCGGCGTCAGATTCTTCAGGATTGCTGGAGTGGGCGATGTAAGACTCGAACTTACAACCTTCCAGGTGTAAACCGGATGCTCTGCCAATTGAGCTAATCGCCCTCAGATCGCCAAGTATAGCGTGTTGGGCAGTGAGCAGTCAAGGCTGCCTTTGCTTACATCCGCGGCGGCGTTACGCCGGTCTGGCCCTGATATTTGCCCTTTTTGTCGGCGTACGATTGCTCGCAGGTTTCATCGGCTTCGAAGAATAGCACCTGCGCCAAGCCTTCGTTGGCGTAGACTTTGGCGGGCAGCGGCGTCGTATTGCTGATCTCCAGCGTGACAAAGCCTTCCCACTCCGGCTCAAACGGGGTGACATTCACAATCAATCCGCAGCGCGCGTAGGTCGATTTGCCCAGGCAGATTGTCAGCACATTGCGTGGAATGCGGAAGTACTCCACCGAGCGCGACAGCGCAAATGAGTTGGGCGGAATGATGCAGACATCGCCCTGGAAATCGACGAATGATTCGCTGGCGAAATGCTTGGGATCAACAACAGCCGAGCGCACATTGGTAAAGATCTTGAATTCGTCTGACACGCGCAGGTCATATCCATAGGACGACACGCCATAGCTGATCGCGCCCTCGCGCACCTGTTGATCGACGAAGGGTTCAATCATGCGCCGCTCGCGCGCCATTCGTTTGATCCAGTGGTCGGGTTTGAGTCCCATAATGGCTTCCTGCCCCGGCGCTCACATACGTTCTGGCGCCGACATGCCCATTAGTTGCAAGACGTAGCGGAAGATGGCCTTGGAGGCACGGTAGAAGCGCAAGCGAGCTTTGGCCAAGTCCTCAGGTACATCGCTGTGCAACACGCGTACTCGCTCATAAATCGGATGGAAGATTTCCGCTAGCTCATCAGCGCAGAAAGCAATGTGATGTGGCTCAAATGTAGCAACTGATTCTCGTATAGCGTCGTAGATTTCATATAATGCTTTGTCGATGAAAAACCGTTCGTCGTCGCCCAGCAGACTCAAATTGGCATTGCTATCGTCGAGTCCGCGCGCTTCCGCGTGTCGTAGAATGCTGGCACAGCGGACATAAGCATTTTGGATGTAATAAACCGGATTCTCGTTGCTCTGTTTCACCACTTGGTCGACATCGAAATCCAACTGCGAATTGGGGCTGCGCGCCAGCATATGATAGCGCACCGCGTCGGCGCTGGTCATCTCGACCAGGTGATCAAGCGTATCGAAGTCGCCGGCGCGTTTGGATTGCTTGACCGCTTCGTACTCGCCGCGCGCCTCGTTCCAGCGCACCGCCCGCACCATCTGCACGAAGATGACATGAATTGGCGCCGGGTCCATGCCCAAAGCCTGCAAGCCGTACTTGACCACCTGCGCCTGCGTGAAGTGGTCGGTTCCCAGCACATTGACCGCGATATCAAAGCCGCGTTCGAGTTTGTCGCTGTGATAAGCGATATCGGGCAGGGTGTAAGTGGGCGCGCCGTCGCTCTTGACCATGACGCGATCTTTCTCGTCGCCGAAGGCGCTGCTGCGAAACCAGGTCGCCGGCTCGTAGCGCTTGGCGGCGACATCGGCGACCTCGTCGGCCTCAGCGCCTTCCCAATGCGCGCTCTCGTAGATATGCCCGTTGTCGCGCATGGCTGCGAGCGTCCGCCAGATGCGCCCGGATTCAAAGAGTGAGGTCTCGTTGAAGAATTCATCGTGCTTGATGTCGATGGAAGCCAGCGAGCGATTGATCCATTCAAACATCCGCTCTTCGGCCGCGTCCTTGAAATAGCCCCAGTCTCGCGTCCGCAGCGAGGCGCCGTGTTCTGCCGCCAGTTGCGCCGCCGCATCGACAAGATACTCGCCCTGATAGTAATCCGCCGGGAAGTCAAGGTCTTCGCCAAGCTGCTGCAGATAACGCAGTCTCAGGCTCTTGCCCAGCACCACCATCTGATTGCCGGCGTTGTTGTAGTAATACTCCCGCTGTACCTGGTAACCTGCCGCTTCCAGCAGCCGTGCCATGGCGTCGCCGACCACGGCGCCGCGAGTATGGCCGATGGTGATCGGGCCGCTGGGATTGGCGCTGACAAATTCGACCTGCGCCTTCTTGTACGCGCCGATGTCCAGTTTGAGTACGCTAAAGTCGTCGGAAATTATCTCGTGTATGCGACGTTCTCTATTCCGATCAAATACGCTTTTGAAATGGCTGGTGTCGAGAAAGAAATTAGTGAATCCAGGCGGAACTGTCTCAGTTTTCTTAATTAGCGGCGTCTCGGGTAACATTTTCTCAACTACCCTAGCTATATCCAGCGGATTCTGCTTTGCAAACTTCGCCAGCCTCATTGCAGGAAAGGACAAATCACCATGGATCTTTAGCCTTGGTTGGATCATCGGGATGTCAGGAATCTCAAACTTTGGTAGATCGCCTGCGTCTTGTGCTCTCTTTATTGCCTTCTTGATGTGGACCTCGACTATGTGCTGACGAATGCGAGCATTGAAATCAGGCAATTGAGCTTTAACCATTTCGTCAATTCGGTGTACTAGTTCTTCATTGTATTCTGCCCCATGTTCAAAGGCATTGAAATCAGGAAGCGCGTCCTTAATCATCTTGTCCATGCGTTTACTATGTTCATTAATCATCTTTCTGATTCGTTCGCGCTGTTCTTCCATTGGTTTGCTCCATTTGACATAGAAATCGTAAACCTGAATTCTAGCAAAATTCCTCGGTAAATTAATGGAGATTTATTGGCTGTTCTCCGGTATTCGTTTGTATGCCCAGACCTGGCTGTAATCTTCTTGCCAGATCATCACCTTGATTTCGCGCATGCCCAGCGCTTCGAGCTCCGTCCGCATGCGTTCTTCGCTCCAGGTACGGTCCGGCATCCAGCGCGTATCAATGCGAATGGTCGTAAGCAGCAGCCCGCCCGGGCGCAGCGCGCGAATCATTTCCGCCAGCGTCTCGGCCGGACGCGGCATGAACTCCAGCGCTTCCAGGCAGGTGACCACATCGAAGCCGCCATCCGCGAAGGGCAGCTCGCCGGCGTCGTGATGGAGCAGCGAGACATAGGACTCGAAGCGGCCGGCGCCGATCTTTTCCCGCGCTTTCGCCAACATGCGCCGGCTGGCGTCCAAGCCGATGACATGCCCTTGAAAGCGCGCATTCCGCGCCATGATCAGCGGCAGGCGCGCCGTACCGGTGGCCACGTCCAACATCAGTGGATCATTGACAGGGGCGATGCGATCGAGCAGCGGCTGCGAGATGAGCGTGATATCCGCGTTTTCGTCGAATTGTTTGATGCGGTCATAACGCGCGGCATAGAGATCATAGAGCGCGACCACCACCCGTCGACCCAGGTACGCGCCCTCCGTCTCGAATATCAGCCACCAGATTAGAAAGGCTACCAGAAAGATTGCGGCGCCCAGAAGCAGAATATGCGCTTGATCGCTCACGTACAGGCCTGGTTAAACCGAGTCGTTAGCATTAATGATAATCTCATAGCATCAAATCATCCGCGCGAAATTGCATCTCGTATAACTTGGCGTAAAGACCCCGCTGCGCCATCAATGCTTCGTGACGCCCACTCTCAACGATGCGGCCCTTGTCCAGGACGACGATGCGATGCGCGATGCGTACCGTGCTGAGGCGATGCGCGATAATCAAGGTCGTGCGATTCCTCATCAGACGGCCCAGCGCTTCCTGCAGCAATTGCTCGCTCTCGTTGTCCAGGCTGGAGGTGGCTTCGTCCAGCAGCAATATCGACGGGTTCTTGAGCAGCGCCCGCGCAATCGCCACCCGCTGCCGTTGCCCGCCGCTGAGCTTGACGCCGCGCTCGCCGACAATGCTGTCGTAGCCTTTGGGCAGCTCCGTGATGAAGTCGTGGGCGTTCGCTGAGCGAGCCGCGGAAATCAGGTCATCGTCGTCGGCGTCAAGCTTTCCGTACAGAATGTTTTCACGGATGGTGCCGCCGAAAAGCAAGGTCTCCTGCGGAACTATGCCGATATGCTGTCGTAGGCTGCTCTGTGTGATGCCGCGAACATCACGCCCGTCCACTAGAATGGCGCCCGCGTCCGGGTCGTAGAAGCGCGGGATCAGATTAAACAGCGTCGTCTTGCCAGCGCCACTGGGTCCGACCACTGCGATAATTTCGCCAGCCGCGATATTCAGGTCGATATCGCGCAGTACCGCCTGGTCATCGTCATAGGCAAAGCTGACATCGCGCAGCGCGATGGCGCCTTCGACCGCCGCTACCTGAACCGCGTCCGGCGCATCCCGCACATCGGGCTTGGTGTCCAGTATCTCGAAGACGCGTTTGGTCGCGCCCAGCGCTTCTTGAAATTGCGAGTAGACGCTGATGACGCCGGCGAAGCTGGCCGCGACCGTCATGCCGTAGATCAGAAAAGAGATGAGTTCGCCCGCGCTGAGCCGGCCGTCCAGCACTTCGCGCCCGCCGAACCACAAGATCAGCGCCAGGCCGGCGAAGGCGAAGAAGGCGATGATGGGACCAAAAACCGAGCGCGCGGTCAGCAGCTTGACGGCAGCGCGAAAGGCAATGTCGATGGCCTGATTATAGCGGCCGATTTCGTAGGTCTCGCGGACGAAACTCTTGACCTCGCGTATATTCTGGAAGACTTCTTCAGCTACGACGGTCGCGCCGGCGATTTCGTCCTGCACCCGTGTACTGGTGCGGCGAATAGCCCCGCCGAGCACGAAGGCGACGCCGACGATAATCGGCATCAAGACGATGATGAACATGGTCAGCCGCCAATTGAGGTAAAACATGATGGCGATGGACCCAATCAGCGTCAGCGATTGCTGCAGGAAAGCGCTGACATTGCCGGTCAGCACCGTGCGCACGACGGTGACATCTGATGAGATGCGGCTGATCAATTCCCCCACGCGTCTGTCAGCATAGTAGCGAATGGAGAGCGTCTGCAAGTGCGCGTACAGCTGGCAGCGCATGTCGACCACGATGCGCTCGCCAACATAATTCAAATTGTAGTTCTGCACAAAGCTGGCCAGCGAGCGCAAGACGAAGACGGCCAGGAGCGCCAAGGTAATGGTGTCCAGCAAGGCGCTGTCCGCGTCCTCGAACACGGAGTCGATGACCCGCTGAATGACGGCGGGAAAGACCAGACTAAGAGCCGAAGCCAGCATCAATCCGATAGCCGCCAGCAGCAGCCGCAACTTGTAAGCGCGCAGGTAAGCGATCAGGCGCCGCCACTGCATCTTGGCAACGGGGATGTCGCGCCGGCCGCCGCCGGGCGCGCGGATGCGGTACATCATGGCTTTATCGCTCCATCGCCTGGGCAGCGCTTGAACAACGCCGCGGCAGCGAAATCAGGTCAGCCGTCGCCATCAGTCCGGCCGCAGGCGGCCGCTGTCAGCCGGCGGCGTCTCGCCATCCCTATCGCCGGGCGAGTCGGCGCTGGCAGCGGCGCCATCTTCGACTTCGATGGTTAAGGGACCCACGACATCTTTTTCACTCGGCAGGGGAATTTCCGGCGCGTTGAGCGCGTCAATTTCAGGCGCGTCCGGCTCCTTGGGCGTCGGATCTTCGACCAGTTGCCAGGGCGCGTCGGCTTCGAGCTCGACGCTATGGCCGGTGGCGAACTCAACTCGACTCGCTGCCTCGCTTCGCGAAACTGTGACGCCGTGCTGCTCTACCGTGACCGGATGGCCCCAGGTAAACTCGCCGCCCAGCCAGACTTTGTCCGCAGCGACAATGCGAATGCCGATCACATCGCCGAGCAATTTCAGGGGCGCGATGCCGCTGAGATGATGATCCTCGCCGAAACCCTTGGCTTCATCGGCATGGTAGAACTGCGCCAATCTGCCGTTTCGCTCCAGCACCCGCGCCTGCGCGTCCAGCAGGCGTTTCACGATCTCCGTCGCTTGCTGGCGATAGCCGGCTTTGAGCAGGCCCTCGCAGACCAGCGTCAGCCAGTAGATCCAGATGCCGCCGCCGCCGCGGGCGTTTGACGGGTCGTAGTTGCGGTCGCCGGCGCTGACCATGGTGAGCCCGTTAGCTTGCAAGAAGCGCGCCTCATCCAGGGCCAGTTCAACGAGGGCGGCGGCGCGTTCGGGCGAGAGTCGCCCGGTCCAAAGCGGCAGCAGCGCATTGATGTCCAGCCGGCTGCTGTCCAGCGTGCGAGCGTAGACTTTGTAGACCCGGCTCAGCCCCTTGAATGCAATCCGCTCCACCTGCGACAGTGGTTGCGGGCTGGTAAAGACGCCTTGCCGATTCTGCCAGAGAAAGTCAGCAACCGACGCTTCCACCACCAGGTCAGCGCCCTGCCGGTCTTTGCCCTCGAGCCTCATTGTGATGCGCGGTACTTGACTGACGCCGCCGACGACGCGCGCCATAATACGAGCGGGCTTCTCAAGCTCCCGCTTGATTTCATGCGTCTGATCGCCGGCGCCGCGGACCACCAGATCCAGGCCCGCGCTGGTCAGATGCGAGTCGCGGTCGCGGTAGCAGTAGCGGTCCCCGCTCCAGAATTCCTCCAAATGCGTTTCCAGCGCTCGCAACTGTTCCAGGGCGAACGCAGCCGTCTCGCCCTCACCGGTCAACTCCGCCAATTGACGCAGGGCATCGGCTTCGGAGATAAGATAAGCTAGCAAATCGGGCGTTTCCAGCTGGCGCGTATCGGCGCCTTGCGCCCAAGCCTGTCCGCGGCCGAAGGTAGGCAAGGCGATGTAGCCCATTTGCCGTTCCGACTGCCATTCCGGCGCCCCGTCAGCGTCCGCGTCTTCGGCCAGCCAGCGTGAGAAGAAGGCGCGCAGCGCGGGCAGCGCCTCGGCGGCAAAGTCCAAATCATTCGAGTCTTCCACCAGCATCAGGCACATCCGCGCCAAAATCGGTATCTGCAAGACACCTTGGCGCTGCCCGCCCAGGCCAGGCCGACGATCGATGAAACCGCTATCGTCCGCCACGGCCAGATAATTCTTCATGATGCCTTTGGCCAAGTCATAGTCAATGCCGGCGAGAGCCGCCAGCGCGGGGTAGGTAAAGGTCGGGTCTTGCCCCGACCAGGCTCGGACGTGATCGCCGCCGTCGCCGCGCCGGCTCCAGCCGCGGTCGGCGCTTCTGTAGGCGACCAGGGAGTGGTGGGGCAGGTGCTCGGTGGGCTCCATGAGCGATTTGATTAACAGCGCCGCTGAGTAGTCGACCAGCAGATCCCATGCTGGTTTGCCTGTGCTGACCTTCGGAAGCGCAGCCGCGTTGCGATCAATCCGCTCAAAATACGGCGCCCAGGGCCGCGACATCCAGTTCATGGCGACGCTGTACGAGTCGCGCATATCGGCCAGCCCGGCGACTACGAATGGGATGCGAGCGCTGGCGCCCGGCGCCAACTCAATCAGGCAGCCGATCTTGGGGCTGCTGATGCTTCCGCCGTAGACCTCGACGCTGGCGCCCCCCAAAGTGACCACCGGATTGAGATTGCCGATCTCGCCCAGATGCAGCGCCAGACTGTAGTCCGCCATCGTCAGCACGTTGAGCTTGTGGTTGCGCCCCTTGATGACGACATGCCCAAAAAGATCGAGCTGCAGGCTGAGATGCTCCTCGCTGTGATTTTTGAGCTTGAATTCGCCGCCGGCCGCCCGCGAATCCATCGCCCAGAAGCGGGCGACCATTTCGAGTTGCTCAATTGGCGCCGCTTCGACTTGAATCATGTTAGCCGCGAAAAAGGTGATGACCGGTTCTCGCGCATAGCCCAGATGTTGGTAAATGACGCCGCTCTCGACGCGCCACATCGGCGCTAGGCTGACCAGTCCCGCTCGTCCGCCAAATTCAGTCTGAAAGGCCAGGGCCGCTTCGTCGCGCGCTCCCAGCCGCAAGACCCAAGCCTGGTCGTCCAGATAATCTGTGCGGCTGCTGCGCGCGTCCGCCGCCAAATGGAAGTCAAAGGGTCGATCGGCTTTGATGCTCTGCCGCCTGAGGTTGCGCATAATTTCAGCCGCCGCGATTAATTGTCATTCATCCAAGCAAGCATTTCTTCAAAGCAGCGCAAGACACCGTTGTGAGCGGCTCCCGCGACCAGCCGACCAAGGCAATTTTCAGGCGCCGCCATGTGAACCTGACAGCTGGCGACGCCATTGTATCAGAGCCAATGCGAACCGCAAGCGAGGCGCAATCAGCGCCGGTTTTGACCTGTTCATTCCTGCCTGAAAGCTATACGATTCGCGTCTGCAGGCAGTTGCGAAGACGGCGGCGGTGGAAATCAAAGCTCAGAAAGTGACCTTGAATAGGCCCGACGAAGCGCTCATTATTGAGTGGTCGGATGGTTTGCTAAGCCGATACCCTTTGAGCCACCTGCGCGAGGCTTGTCCTTGCGTCGAGTGCCGAGGCGGGCACGCCAAAATGGGTTTGCAACACGCGCCCGACGACATACTTAAGCTGACGCCGCGGCGCTCTTACGCGGTGACGGCGCTGGTCGCCGTTGGCAATTACGCCCTGCAGCCCACCTGGGACGATGGGCACAGCACCGGCATCTACACTTGGGAGTACTTGCGCATTCTTTCGCCGCAGCAGCCCGACGGCTAATTTGTCATAAATTGCTTGGTCTTGCTGAGGACGCGGAATTTTCTTGTCACTTGGCGGAGCAGTCAAGTCCGCGGAATTAAGGACTCGGGAATTTCGCGCCGGCCGCCAGCAGAGTTTGCGCCTGCTATACTCTGCTGTGGACGAAAGCCTGTACCCTGCAATAGGTTGCCAGGAGCATCACTCAGGAGCATCGCAATGGAGCCTCACGCGCTGGAGACGGTCGAGCGAGCCATAGGCGTCGAGCTGCTGCGCTCGCGCACTGCCTACAACGAGCGCGATGCCATACTTTACGCGCTGGGCGTTGGCGCGCCGGCGAACTGGCTGGCGCCGGATGAACTCAAGTTCGTCCACGAATTGCGCGGCGATTTCCAGGTCTTGCCCACCTTTGCCGTCACCTTTGCCAGGGCGCTTCACGATCTGGTCTTGTCGGGAGACATCGCCGGCATCAAATATAATCCCATGATGCTGGTGCACGGCGAGCAGCAGTTGAAACTTGCCAGGAATTTGCCGCGCGCCGCGCTGGTAGACTCGACGATAACGATTGCGGACATTTATGACAAAGGCAGCGGCCTGCTCATGGTCCTGGACGTCATCAGCCGCGATGAAGCCGGGGAATTGCTGGCGCAAGCGCGGACGTCTATGTTCTTGCGCGGCCTGGGCGGATTCGGCGGCGAACGCGGTCCGAGCGGCAGCCTCGACTTGCCGGAACGATTGCCTGATTCAGTAATCGAAGACAAAACGCTTGAGCGCCAGGCTCTGCTCTATCGCTTGGCCGGCGACGCCAATCCGCTGCATGTCGACCCGCAGCTGGCCGCGATCGGCAACTTTGATAAACCCATATTGCACGGTCTCTGTACCTTGGGTTTTAGCGCGCGCGCTATTCTTAAGCGTTTCTGCAACAACGACGCCGGCAAGCTGGCGGCTATCAGCGCGCGTTTCGCCCGCCATGTCTACCCGGGTGAAACTCTAGTCACCGAGATGTGGGATATGGGCGCCGGCAAAATCGGCTTTCAGACCCAAGCGAAAGAACGCGCTGTGGTGGTCTTGAGCCGCTGCAGCGCGCAACTCGGAGACTGAGCTATGGACCTCTTGCTGAGCGAGCACTCTCACAGGCGCTACAACCCGCTGCTTGACGAGTGGATCCTGGTCTCGCCCCATCGCACAAAGCGCCCCTGGCAGGGCGGGCGGGAACCGGGGCCGGCGGACCAGCGCCCTCGTTATGATCCCGACTGCTATTTATGCCCGGGCAATACCCGCGCCAACGGCGAAACCAATCCCGACTACGAAGGCGCCTTTGTCTTCGTCAACGACTTTTCCGCTGTCTTGCCGGATGTGCCCGAAGCGGAGTCGGGAGCCCGGCCGCTGTTCCGCTGGAAGTCGGTACGTGGCGAAGCGCGTGTGATTTGCTTCTCGCCGCGGCATGACCTGACCCTGGCCGAAATGCCGGCAGCAGACATCCGCCGCGTAGTCGATCTCTGGGCGCGGCAGAGCCAGGACTTGGGCGAGCGTTTCGCTTGGGTGCAGGTCTTCGAGAATCGCGGCGACTTAATGGGCTCGTCCAATCCGCATCCTCATGGTCAAATCTGGGCCACGGATTCCCTGGGCGCCATCCCTGCTCGTGAAGACGCGAATCAACTTGCTTACTACCGCTTGCGCGGGAGCCCGCTGCTCTACGACTACGCGCAACAGGAGCTGCGCCTGGGCGAGCGTACGGTGGCCGAAAATGAGCGCTGGCTGGCTGTCGTTCCTTTCTGGGCCATCTGGCCCTTTGAAACGCTGCTGCTGCCGAAAGCGCCCGTCAGCCGCCTGCCCGATCTCGACCCCGGGCAGCGCAGTGACCTGGCGGATATTCTGCAACGGCTGCTGACAAAGTATGACAATTTGTTTGAAATATCCTTCCCCTATTCCATGGGCTGGCACGGCGCGCCGTATAATGGCGATTCTGGCCGGCACTGGCAATTGCACGCGCATTTCTACCCGCCACTCTTGCGCTCGGCTACTGTGAAGAAATTCATGGTCGGTTACGAGATGCTGGCGGAACCCCAGCGCGATATAACGGCGGAACAAGCGGCTATCCGCCTGCAAAGCGCCTCCGACATTCACTATAAGCGGCGCCGAGCCCATGAACGCGACAGCGGCTGACTAAACGGCGTTTTGATTCACAGCTGCTCATGGACTTGCATTTCGGGACCTGAGCGCGATATTGACATCTGGCCGGCAAGCGTTATACTGAAGCCTGCTCAGTAGCCGAAGTGGCGGAATTGGCAGACGCGCTACGTTCAGGGCGTAGTTCTCTTCGGGGAGTGTGGGTTCGACTCCCACCTTCGGCAAAGCGAAAACCCGGCAGTCTGGCCGGGTTTTTTCTTTCCGGCACAATCTTTACGACGGCCGGCGGGTTGCTAGCCTCAAGCCTCGCTGGCGTCGATCTCCCGCGCCTCATGTATAGCGCTTGACCAGGCAAATCGCCGACTGCTTCGCTGGCGGATTTCAGCCGCTGTACTAAGATAGGAACAGGCGACTCCACGAGGGCCACAAGCGGCTATGACCGATACCATCATCAACAGCGGCGCTGACGGCAGCGCGCCGGCGCGCCATCGTTTTAGCCACCGACTGACAAGTTTACAGTTGATGCTGGCTGTCGCGCTGACCATTGGTTTGGTGCTGGCTCTGAATTTCAGCAGCCGCATCAGCCTGGATCGCGACTTGGCGCGCATCCATGCCGAGTTCACTCGGGAAATCGACCGGCTCTTAGCCAGGCAGGAGCAGCTAATCGCCGAGCTGGACTACGTCAAGAGCGATGCCTACGTCGAATATTGGGCTCGCGACGAAGGTAAAATGGTCCGTGAGGGCGAATTCTTGATATTGCCAAAAAGCGTCGGCCTGGCCGACCCAGCGCCGGCGCGGCAGCGGCGCCTGGTCGAGTTCCAAACCACTCGGCCCGAACCCGATAATTGGGCTTTGTGGTGGGCGCTGTTTTTTGACGACCCGCCGCCCGGTCGCTGAAAGGACCAGCTGGTGGCGAGCGCCGACATTAGACCCGCCCAAGCGCCTGCTGGATAAAGGGCGGGTTAACGCCGGCAAAGTCGACCACGCGCGCCTGAGCCTGCCCTTGTTCAAAGTCAAGCAGCGCGCCCGCTTTACAGCAAGCGACTTTGATGACAGCCAGCGCGAATACCTGGCTCCCAGGCGCTTCAACGCTGCTGGTGAGCGCGCCGACCCGCCGGCCTGCGTGGAACAGCGGCGCCGGCGCTGGCGCAAAAGCCGTCAGCTCCACCTTGACCATGGCTTTTGCCACCCGCTCGCGGCTCTCCATACGGGCGATGATTTCCTGGCCGGTATAACAACCCTTGCTGAAACTGATCTCGTCCCACAGTCCGACTTCCAGCGGAATATAGTCGGACGACAATTCCGCTCCGCCCGGAAATCCGCTGCGAATTCGCAAGATATTATAAGCCAGCGACCCGGCCGGCTGCAGCCCCAGGGGTCGGCCTACTTCGAGCAGACGCTCATGCACAGCAGTCGCAGCCTCCGCCGCGCATATCAAGGACCAGTGTCCGCCGCAAAGTGGCTTGCGCCGCGTCAAAATCGCGGGGCAATCGGCCAGCGTGACATCGCAGCTGCCCAGCGCCGGCAAGTCCTTGAGACTACTGTCGAGCGCCAGCGCGATCTCGTCGGCGCGCGCACCGTGCAGCGCGAACTGCGCGGTTGCCGCGCTCTGATCGCTGACTGTCGCTTTGTCTCCGAAAAAGATATTATGCCCCAGAAAACTTGCCAGCGCCTGACCCTGGCCCGGCTGGCTGATGAGCAGCAAACCCTCCGGTCGCTCAAAGCACTCGGCTCGAAACAAAATTCGCGCGTTGGCGTCGGTGAACAGGGTCGCCCGGCCGTCGTTAAGCGCCAGCGCGCTCAGGTCGTTGGTGGACATGCGATTGACCAGATTCAGGCGATCGTCCCCGCTCAATAGGATCCGGCCTTCGTGTGAACGGTCCAGCAGGATCGCGGCTTGATCGGCCGCCGCATACTCAGCGGGCAAATCACCGTAATCGAGCGGGATGCCATCCGGCGCCAGATGCGCGCCCAGGCGGCGCTGATAGTGCAGTAAATCGCTCATTTGGGCGCTCCTGTCAGGTGACGCGCGAGTAGCTCCTGTTGAATGATGTTTTTCGTTCGCGCGATGGCGGCCGGCAGGGAGTCGTTGACCACCAGATAGTCGCAATGGCTTTGGTAGGGGAATTCAAGCTGCTTAGCCCGTTGCAGGCGCTGGTCGATATCGGTATAGGGGTCGGCCCGATCGCGCATTCGCCCTTCCAGCACGGCCAGCTGCTCCGCTGTATTGGCGCCGGAAACCGTGACGAATATCTGTACGACATTATCCGCGAATGTTTCAGCTAGTATGCTGGCCCCGATTACTTCTATATCAGCAATGCGAATCTCGCCTGCAGCCAGGCCGGCGGCGATGGTTTGGCGCGGAATGCCATAATATCTGCCGGGGGTAACTTCCTGGAATTCAAGCAGCTCGCCGGCGGCGATCATCGCCTCAAAGCGGCGGCGGCTGACGAAGAGATGTTCGCGGCCTTGCTCTTCGTCGCCGCGCATCTGGCGAGTGGTGGCGGTCGCCAGTTGCCGGATGGCTGGATTGTCGGCCATGAGCGCTTTCATGATGGCGTTTTTGCCGGCGCCGCCGGGACCGATCATCACAAAAATCACCCCCGGAAGTCTCTTGGTTGAACTCACAATGTGCTATCCTGAATGTGAGGCTTTTGCAGCCTGCAGTGTAGCAAGAGGATCGACCTTACTCCATAGTAAAGCATGAATCCGGGTTCATCCGAATCTAGGGATTGGCGATTATCGTGGATATAATTCTCTTTGCGAACACGACTCAGGTTTTTTTGCCACAGAGAACACAGAGGGCACAGAGATTTTTCTAAATTTGGCGAAGTTTCAAGTTCACAGAATTAGCTACTCCCCCGAGTTTACATTGCAGACCGTCCGCCTGGCGCCCAAGACCATCGCAAAGCGCGGCGCTGGCATGACAGGCTATAGCGAGAGGAAGGCGATATGCCGGCCAAAATCATTGATGGACGGGCGGTAGCCAAGCGAATTCGCGGCGAGATCGGCGCTGAGGTCGACGACTTTCGTAAGGCGACTGGCTCAAGGCCGGGCTTGGGTGTTGTCCTGGTTGGCGATGACCCGGCCTCGGCTATGTATGTTCGCATGAAGCGCCGGGCTTGTGAACGCGTTGGCATCCGCTCTGAAGCGCGGATTTTGCCCGCGGCCGCCACGCAGCAAGCGGTGGAAGACGCCGTGCGCGGTTTCAATGAAGACCCGGCCATTCATGGCATTCTGGCGCAGTTGCCCTTGCCGGATCACATTGACGAAGAGGCGGTGCTCAGCCAGATCAGCCTGGCCAAGGATGTCGATGGCATCCACCCGGTTAATATCGGCCGGCTTGGAATGCGCGGCCGCGAGCCCAGTTTCACGCCGGCCACGCCCACCGGGGTGATGATTCTGATTGACGAAAGCGGCGTTCCGATAGAGGGCGCGCGAGCTGTCGTCATTGGTCGCAGCAATATAGTCGGTTTGCCGGTGGCGTTGATGCTGACCAACGCCAACGCCACCGTGACCATCTGCCACAGCCGCAGTCGCGATCTGCCGACCCTGGTCCAAGGCGCTGACATTCTCGTGGCGGCGGTCGGGCGCGCCGAATTCGTCAAAGGCGACTGGCTGAAAGCGGGGGCGGTCGTCATCGACGTCGGCTCCAACTCGGCGCCGGACGCGAGCAGCGACAAGGGCTATCGCTATGTCGGCGATGTAGACTTCGAGTCGGCGCTGCCGGTGGCCGGCCATATTACTAAAGTGCCGGGCGGCGTCGGTCCCATGACCATCACCATGCTCTTGGCCAATACCTTGACCGCGGCGCGGCGAATCGCCGCTGGCTGCAAATGACAAGAACCCCGGTCCAGGCTGACATCGGCGTTTGTCGGCAAGGGGGCCGGAACTTTACCTATACTCATGAATCAGAGAAATTATACGCGATGACAACTCTTCTCCTCAAGAACATTCGCTGTCTGGCGACCATGGATGAATCCCGGCGCGAATTATCAGACGCCTGGATCCTGGCGCGCGACCGCAAAATCGCTGATCTTGGCGTCGCCGGCGAGCTGCCGCGGGACTTACAGGCTGACCGCGTCATTGAGCTCTCGAATCATGTGGTCCTGCCGGGCTTGGTCAATACGCATCACCACATGTTCCAGTGTCTGACGCGCGCCCTGGCTCAGCAGTCCGAACTCTTCGACTGGCTGCAATACTTGTATCCGATCTGGGCGGGCTTGCGCTCCGAACATGTATATACCGCCGCCAAGCTGGCTATGGCTGAATTGATTTTGGCCGGCTGCACCACCGCCAGCGATCATCACTACATTTTCCCGAATGATGTCCAGCTCGAAGATGAAATCCGCGCCGCCCAGGAAATCGGCCTGCGCTTTCACGCCTCGCGCGGCGCCATGAGCCTGGGCGAGAGCGACGGCGGTTTGCCGCCCGACCGTCTGGTCGAGCGCGAACAGGATATTCTGCGCGATACCCAGCGTCTGATAGAAACCTGGCACGATCCGGAACCGCAATCGATGCTGAGAATTGTGGTGGCGCCGACTTCTCCCTTCAGCGTTACCGTCGACTTGATGCGAGAATCAGCGGCGCTGGCCCGCGCCTATGGCGTGAATTTGCATACTCATTTGGCGGAGAACGTCAAAGACATCAGTTACAGCCGTGAACACTTCGGGATGGACCCCGGCCAGTACGCTGAAGATGTCGGCTGGGTTGGCAATGACGTCTGGCATGCGCACTGCGTCCAGTTGAAATCGCGGGAAATTGAGCTGTTCGCGCGCACAGGCACCGGCGTCTGCCATTGTCCCTCCTCCAATATGCGTCTGGCTTCGGGCATCGCGCCCCTGCGGCAAATGCTGGACGCGGGCGTAAACGTAGGCCTGGGCGTCGACGGCTCGGCCTCCAATGACAGCGGGCACTTGCTCGGCGAAGCCCGTCAAGCCATGCTGCTGCAGCGCGTCCTGGGGGATCCGGCCGGCTTATCGGCTCGCGAAGCGCTGGAAATGGCGACCCTGGGCGGCGCCAGCGTTCTGGGGCGGGACGATATCGGGCGCCTCGCCGCCGGCATGTCCGCCGATATCATTGCTTTCAGGCTGGACCGGATGGGCTTGGCGGGCGCGCTGCATGACCCCGTGGCGGCTTTGGTTTTCTGCCAGCCGTCCGCGGTTGACTTGTCCATAATCAATGGCCGGGTTATCGTGGAGGATGGCGCTCTGCGGTCGGTGGACGCGCCCAGCCTGGTGGAAAGGCACAATCGACTGTCGGCGCAGTTGCTTCGGGGCGAGGGCTGAGCCTAATGCCCTAAGTTGGGAGGGCTTTGCATGTCAATCGTCGATCGTCTGGCGGCCGCGCGCGGCGACACAGCGGCGGATCTGGTATTACGCAACGCCAACCTGGTCAATGTCGTCAGCGGCGAAATCTACCCCACGGATATTGTCATTCACGACCGGCATGTGGTGGCGCTGGGCGCCGGCTATGCCGCGCGGCGCGATGTTGACCTGACTGGCAAGTATGTCGCCCCCGGTTTGATAGACGCGCATGCGCATATTGAGAGCAGCCTGGTGACGCCGGCGGAATTCGCGCGCGCGGTGCTGCCTCATGGGGTCACAACGGTGATAACCGACCCCCACGAGATCGCCAATGTGCTGGGCTTGCAAGGCCTGCGCTATATGCTGGAACAGGCCAAGCACGGTCTGCTAAACATGTTCGTCATGGCGTCGAGTTGCGTGCCCGCCACCGCTATGGAGACATCGGGCGCGCGCCTGGAAGCGGAAGATCTGGCGCAATTGCTTGACCATCCCTGGGTGCTGGGTCTGGCCGAATTGATGAATTACCCGGGCGTGGCGCTGGGCGATGAAGGCCTGCTCGACAAGATCGCCTTGTTCGAGCATCTGGCGCTGGACGGTCATGCCCCGGATATGACCGGCGCCATGCTTAACGCCTATGTCGCCGCTGGTGTTCAGAGCGAGCACGAATGCGCCACGCTGGCGGAAGCGCGCGAAAAGCTGCGCCTGGGCCTGACGATATTCATCCGCGAGGGCACCGCCACCCGCAATCTCAAACCGCTGCTGCCGCTGGTGACTGAAGCTAATCACGGCGCCTTATGCTTCTGCACCGATGACCGTATTCCCGCCGATCTCATTGATCAGGGCTCAATCGACTATATGATCCGCATCGCCATCGCCGCCGGCATTGACCCGCTATTGGCGATTCGCATGGGCAGCAGCAATACCGCCAGGCATTTCGGGCTGAAAAAATATGGCGCGGTCGCTCCGGGCAAATACGCTGATCTGGTGGTCGTCGATGACCTGCGCGACTTCAGGCCCGATCTGGTGTACCGGGGCGGCGTCCTGGTCGCAGAAAAGGGCGAGATGGTCGCCGAAGCCGGCAAGCCGCGCCGCGTTGATCTGCGCGGCACGGTGAATCTGCCCGCGACCAGCCTGGATTTTGCGCTGCCGGCCATGAGCGAGCGTATCCGGGTGATTGGCGCCATTACCGATCAAGTGGCGACTGAACACTTGGTGGAGCGCGCCAAAATTGTAAACGGCTGCGCGGTCAGTGATGTTCAACGCGATATTCTCAAGTTCGCTATGCTGGAGCGGCATCGCGCCAGCGGCAAGCTCGGTTTGGCTTTCATCAAGGGCTTCGGGCTGGAGCGCGGCGCCATCGCCGGCACGGTGGCGCATGATCATCACAACCTGGCGGTCATTGGCGCCGATGATAACAGTATGCAGGCCGCCGTGCGGGCGATCGCGGACATGGGCGGCGGCCTCGTCGCCGTTGATGGCGAGCGGATTTTGGCGGCCCTGCCTTTGCCTATTGCCGGCCTGCTCAGTGATGCGCCTATAGAAGCCGTGCGTATGCGCTACGACCGCATGATTGAGGCGGCGCATGCGCTGGGCAATCGCATGAGCGACCCCTTCATGGTCATGAGTTTCATGGGCTTGGAAGTGATTCCCAAGCTGAAGCTTACTGACCACGGTCTGGTCGATGTTGAGCAATTCAAATTAGTGAGCCCCTTTGTATAAAATCACCTGTATGTTTCGCCCTTTTTGGGCTAAAGTACATGATGCCAAACCGGAGTAATTCATAGGAATCGCCATGGTAGATCACAGTCAACTGCAAGCCTTGCGGCATAGAGTAGAAGAACAGCGCGCGCCGATTATCAGCTTCCTGCGCGAGATCTGCGCCATACCCAGTATGGAAAATCAAATTCGCGACTGCGGCGAACGTATTGCGCAGGAAATGACCGCGCTCGGTTTCGACGATATTTTCTGGGACAAGATGGGCAATATCGTGGGCCGCATCGGCAATGGCGACCGCATCCTGCTCTACGACAGCCATATAGACACGGTGGGCATCGGCGACCCGGACGAGTGGGACTGGGACCCCTTTGAAGGCAAGATCGAGAATGGCGTCTTATACGCCCGCGGCGCCTGCGATGAAAAGGGCAGCACGCCGGGCATGGTCTATGGCTTGGCGCTAGCCCGCGATTTGGGTTTGCTCGATGGCTATACCGCCTATTATTTCGGCAATATGGAAGAATGGAATGACGGGCAAGCGCCGCATGCCTTCGTCCAGACCGAGGGCGTCAAGCCCGATTTCGTCGTCATCGGCGAGCCGACCAAGATGCAGATTTACCGCGGCCACAAGGGCCGGGTCGAATTCAAAATTGTGGCCAAAGGCAAGAGTTCCCATGCCGCCAGCAATTACCTGGGCGATAACGCCATCTACAAGTTGCTGCCAGTTATTGAGCGCATCAGCCATATTGAGCCGGAGCTGGGCGATCATGACTTTTTGGGCCAGGGTCGTATCACCGTCACCGATATGGAGGTCAAGACGCCCAGCATAAACGCTGTGCCTGACGAAGCCACCATCTACGTCGACCGCCGCATCACCTTTGGCGAAGATCCTGAGACGGAGCTGCAGCGGCTGCAAGCGATCATCGGGCAGCGCGATGACATTCAGGCCGAGATTCTGGTTTACGACGAGCCGAGTTATACCGGCTTCGTTTTCCCGCTCGACAAAATTTATCCGGCTTGGGCTTACGAAGAAGACGAGCCCATTGTTAAAGCCGGTTTGGCGGCGGCCGAAGTGCTCTATGGCGCGGCTGACACCGGCAAGTGGGATTTCTCCACCAATGGCATATATTGGGCGGGCAAAGCCGGCATTCCCAGCATCGGTTTCGCGCCGGGCAACGAGATTCACGCGCACACCGTTCTCGACCAGGTGCCGCTGGAAGATGTCGTGCGCTCCACCGAGTGGTACGCGCTTTTCCCGGCGATCTTGCGCCAGACCTTAAACGGCGGCGCTGCCGGCTGAGGCCGGTCTGAGGCGCGAATCGCGGGTGGCTAGTCCGGCAGCCCGACGGCGGCTGGCGGCGCAAATAAACTTCGAAGACAAGGAGAGTGGTTCATGCAGACGGATTTACGGGGGCGCGACCTCATTAGCACCCAGGACTGGTCGCGAGAAGAGATTGAAACGCTGCTGGATGTCGCTTGGGATTTGAAGCGCAAGCGCGCGCTGGGCGAGTCTCACGCGCTGCTGCGCGACAAGGTGCTGGCGCTGCTATTCTTCTTCACCAGTACGCGCACCCGCATCAGCTTTGAAGCCGGCATGGCTCAGCTGGGCGGCCATGCCCAGTTTATCGACCACACCACCACCCAGATTAGCCATGGCGATACCGCCAAGGAAATCGGCGAAATCGTCGGCCGCTATACGGACGGCATCGCCATTCGTCAGTGTGATTGGGACTTCGGCAACCAATATATCAACGCCGTGGCCGAGGCCAGCCGCGTACCCGTCTTAAATATGCAATGCGACATTTATCATCCCTTTCAGATTCTGGCTGACTTGATGACCATCCAGGAGAAGTTCGGGCGCGACCTGCGCGGCAAGACCATCAATATCAGCTGGGCTTATGCTTCCAGTTATCAGAAGCCGATATCGGTGCCTCAGAGCCTGGTGCTGCTGATGTCGCGATTTGGTATGAATGTTCGTCTGACGCGGCCGCCGGAGTACCAGCTTATGCCCGACATCGTCGAACAGGCGCGTGAGAATACCCGCCGGCATGGCGGCTCCTTTGAGATAATTGACGACTTTGACGCCGGTTTTGCCGGCGCGGACATATTGTATCCCAAGAGCTGGGGCAGTTGGCTGACGACTGAAGACGATGATGAATCGGCTGCGATCGGCGCCCAATACAGCGACTGGATCACCGACGACCGCCGCATGTCCCTGGCAAATGAACACGCCATTTATATGCACTGCTTGCCGGCGGATCGCAATATCGAAGTGACCGACAGCGTCATCGACGGTCCTCAGAGCGTGGTCTACGACGAGGCGGAAAATCGGCTGCACGCGCAGAAGGCGGCTATGGCTTTAACCATGCGCTAGCGGGCTTGGCGCCGGGCCTCAGCTTTGATTGGCCGGGCGCCCGGTCAATGGATTTGAGAGACACAGGCGATGATTGACAAACTGGTAGTGGTTGCGATCGGCGGCAACTCGCTGATTCCCGACCCGCGCGATCCGGATATAGACAGTCAGTGGGAGGCGGTGCGCGAGACCTGCCGTCATATTGCCGACATGATCGCCGACGGCTGGCAGGTGGTGGTGACCCACGGCAACGGTCCCCAGGTCGGCTATATCATGAATCGCTCGGAGATCGCCAAACGCGAAGCGGGCATTCACGAAGTGCCGCTCGATCTGGTGGTGGCGGACACGCAGGGCAGCATCGGCTATATGCTGCAGCAAGCCCTCGATAATTCGCTGCGGCGCGTCGGCATGAATCATACCGTGGCTACACTCATAACGCAGATGCGCGTGGATCCCAATGACCCGGCTTTCGCCCAGCCTGACAAACCTGTCGGCGGCTTTCTGACCGCAGCGGAAGCGCGCGCGGCCGAAAAAGACGGCTGGCAGGTCATGGAAGACGCGGGCCGCGGCTGGCGCCGGGTCGTGGCCTCGCCCAAGCCGCTGGTGGTCAACGAGATCAACGCTATCCAGGCGCTAGTCCTGGCTGGCTACATTGTTGTTGTCTGCGGCGGCGGCGGCGTACCGGTCGTGCGCAACGAATTCGGCAGTCTGCGCGGTGTGGCCGCCGTTATCGACAAAGATCGCGCCAGCAGTACGCTGGCGCAAACTCTGCGCGCCGACCTGTTGCTGATTTCAACCGGCGTTGAGCGGGTCTGCCTGGACTTCAACCAGCCCTCCGAGCGGCCGCTGGATACCATCACCTTGGAGGATGCCCGGCGCTACCTCAGCCAGGGGCACTTCGCCCGCGGCAGTATGTATCCTAAAATCGAGGCGGCGATCGACTTCGTGCATAGCGGCGGACCGCGAGCCATCATTACCAACCCGTCGAATATCACGCGCGCCCTGCATCGTGAAACCGGCACGCAGATTGTTCCGGGCGGATGAGGCTGATGCTGCCGAACCGAGCATGCCGCCGGCTGACAGATAGTCGACCAATAAAGCTGACGCCCTAATGGCCGCTATCAGAGAATTGCGCTGTGTTATCGGCGGCTGCCAATACGCGGTTGATGAAGTCCGCTATACCTGTCCACTGCATGGCGAAGTGGGCACACTCGATATCCTGTATGATTATGCGGCGCTGCGAGCCAGTCTGGACCGCGACGCGCTGACCGCCGAGGGGCCGGATAATTGCTGGCGTTACCAGGCGCTGCTGCCGCTGGCAAGCGAGAGCCGGACGCCGCCGCTAGCCGTCGGTTGGACTCCCCTGTATGAATCGCCGCGAATCGCCGCTGCCCTCGGCCTGGAGCGCGTCTGGGTCAAAGACGACGGCGCCAACCCCACCGGCTCGCTAAAAGATCGCGCCAGCGCCTTGGTCCTGGCCCGAGCGCTGGCGGAGGGCATCAAGGTCGTCAGCACCGCCAGCACCGGCAATGCCGCGGCCGCCTTGGCCGGTTTGGGCGCGTCCCTGCCCGAGATTGACACGGTCATATTGGTGCCAGCCGCGGCGCCCGCGGCCAAGGTGGCGCAATTGCTGGTTTACGGGGCGCAGGTGCTGCTGGTCGATGGCAGTTATGACGACGCCTTTGAGCTTTGCCTGGCCATCTGTGATGAACAGGGCTGGTATTCGCGCAATACCGGCGTCAATCCCTTTACCACCGAAGGCAAAAAGACGGTTGCCCTGGAAATCGCTGAGCAATTGGGCTGGAAAGCGCCCGATGTCCTGGTGCTAAGCGTCGGCGACGGCAGTATCATTAGTGGTGTTCACAAGGGATTTTGCGATTTAATGCGCCTGGGCTGGATTGAGCGAATGCCGCGTTTGATCGGCGTACAAGCCGAGGGCAGCGCCGTGCTGGCGGAGGCCTTCGAGGCCGGGCTCGCGCCGCAAGCCATTAGCCGCCGGCCGGTAGCGACAATCGCCGACAGCATCGCATCGGAATTGCCCCGCGATCGCGCCAAGGCTTTGCGCGCCGTCGAGACCAGCGGAGGCGCCTTCGTCAAGGTGTCGGATGCGGCGATACTCGCGGCGATTCCAAAATTCGCTCAACTGAGCGGCGTCTTTGCCGAACCGGCCGCGGCCGCGGCTTTCGCCGGCCTGCAGCTGGCGGTTCAATCGAAAATGATCCGGGCAGACGAAAGTGTTTGCCTCTTGAGCACCGGCAATGGTTTGAAAGATATCGCCCGCGCCCGCGAGTCGGTAGGCGGAGGCCTCCCGGTCGCGCCGGACATCGCGGCCGTCCGGCAGGCGCTGGAAAGCGCGGGCCTGTTATGAGCGCGTCACCGGTTTATTCGGTCGTCGCGCCGGTCTATAACGAGGTCGGCAATTTACGCCGTTTCTACGCTGAAGTCGCCGCCGCGTTGGAATCAACCGGTGAAAGCTGGGAATTGCTGCTGGTCGATGACGGCAGTATCGACGGTTCGCCGGAACTTATGCTGGAGCTGGCCGCAGCCGATGCGCGCGTGAACGTCATTCGCCTGGCGCGCAACTTCGGTCATCAAATCGCGGTGACGGCCGGCGTGGATTACGCTCGCGGCCAAGCCGTCATCCTGATCGACGCCGATTTGCAGGATCCGCCGGAGGTGATCCCGCGCTTGATCGACAAATGGCGAGATGGTTTCCAGGTGGTGTATGCGGTACGATCGGAGCGCCGGGGCGAGAGTATGCTTAAACGATTTACGGCGAAGCTGTTTTATCGCATGATCCATCGCATCACCGATATTGATATTCCTGTGGATACGGGCGATTTCCGCCTGATGGACGAGCAGGTCGCCCAGGTGCTGCGGCAAATGCGCGAGCACCATCGCTTCGTCCGCGGTATGACCAGCTGGGTGGGCTTCAAGCAGACGGGCGTCGAGTATGCGCGGGAGCAGCGCTCCTGGGGCGTGACCAAATATCCCATGCGCAAGATGATCGCCTTCGCGCTGGACGCCGTCACCAGCTTTTCATTTTTCCCCTTGCAGATTATGATTTATGTCAGCTTCATCCTGGCCAGCGCGTCGCTGGTTGTCGGCGCTGTCATAACGTTTTTGCGCCTGGCGCGCGGCGAGGAGTTCTTCGGCGGGCAAGCGACGACGATCATCTTGCTGCTGCTGCTGAGCTCCTTTCAACTGTTTTTTTTGTTTATCATCGGCCAATATGTCGCGCGCACTTACAATGAATCGCGCGATCGCCCCTTGTATGTGGTAGCCTCGACGGCCGGATTGCCGCCAGCGCGGGTACCGACTCAGCGCGTTCAATACGGCCAGGCTGGGCGGCGCCTCGCGCCGGCTCACCAGGCGAAGGAGACGCCAAATGACGGTCTCTGACCAGCCGCAAATGGAGTTGGTGGCGCATTATCGTCAACTGGTGGAGGCTTATGAAGCGCTCGACAGCAAGATCGACGAATTGATTATGGCCAACGGCGGCAAAAGCGAGGACATGTCCGACGAAGACATGCGTCTGTACCGCGAGTGGGCGGGCAGGCGCAATGAAATGCTAAACGAAATGCGACTGTTAGAACGTCAGTTGAATCTGATGAACGACGATTTTTCCAGCCCGAGTTGAGGAGAGCTTCATGGTCACCGGACCCAGCTTCGAAGAAATGCTTCACCCGCAAACGATTGAGCCGTCAATCCGCGCGCAGGCGCTGGCGGCGCTGGAAACGGACCCGCTCAACCCCCTGAATCTATACAATATCACCTGGCGCGATGCCGAAAACCGCATCTATTACCTGGTCCTGCCCAGTGAGCTCACCGGCGTTGAGGCCCGCATTGTCCTGATTTACGGGGGCGGCTTTCCATCCGGCAGCCACAAGGTCGGCGCCGCCTATTCAGTATTGCTGGAGAAACAATTGCTGGGCGAGGTCGATCCCAGGCTGCACACCCTGGTCTGGCCCTCGACCGGCAACTACGGCATCGGCGGCGCCTTCATCGGTTGCCGCATGGAATACGACAGTATTGTGGTGCTGCCGGAAGAGATGAGCCAGGAGCGTTTCGACCGCATCAGCAGCTATGGCGCCCGCATTATCCGCACGGCCGGCAGCGAAAGCAATGTCAAGGAAATCTACGACGAGACCAAGCGCTTGCGCGGAAGCGATGCCAAGATACGCGTGCTGAATCAATTCGAGGTGATGGGCAATTACCGCTTTCATTACCATGTCACCGGCAATACGCTGGTGGAGCTGGCGGCTGAGCTGCAAGCCGAGGGCATCGGCGCCGGCAAGATTTCAGCCTTTGTATCGGCGATGGGCAGCGCGGGAACGATTGCCGCCGGCGACCGGCTCAAGCAAGTTTGGGGCGATCACAAGATCGTCGGTCTGGAGCCGATTCAATGCCCAACCTTGTATAACAATGGCTACGGCGCCCATGAAATCCAGGGCATTGGCGACAAACACGTGACCTGGATTCACAACGTCTTTAATATGGACGCCTTGATGGCCATCGACGATAGGGATTCCCTGAATGGACTGCGCGTTTTGGCCGAAGCGCCCGGCCGGGAAGTATTGAGCCAACGTTTCGGTTTGGATGCGCGGCTGGTGGAGCAACTGTCCCGGACGCTGGGCATCAGCGGGATTTGCAATATCATTGGCGCTATCAAGACGGCGAAGTTCTACAGTATGGGCAGCGACGACATAATCGTGACCGTCGCCACCGACGCCATGGAGCGCTATCGCTCAGTCATGGCCAATCTGCGCGATCAGCGCGGACCCCTGGATGAGGCGGCCGCCACCGCCATTGTCGACGGCGTCTTCCACCGCGCCGGCAGCGACTGGATCATGGAAGGCAGCCGCGAGGCCCGCGAACGCTGGCATAATCTCAAGTATTACACCTGGGTTGAACAGCAGGGCAAATCGGTGGAGGAGTTGGACGCGCAGCGCGACCCGGCCTGGTGGGTCGCTCATCAGGAGCAAGTGGCTGAAATCGACCGGCGCTTGCTCGCGCAGCGCGCAGGCTAAACACAGTATGTGAGGACGCCTATGTACGCCGACGACCGTGTGCTGGTCGGGGTGCTCAACCGAAAAAAAGATTTTGAAATCGCCTGCCGGCAGCATTGGTATCGCATCCCGGAGCGACAATTGCCGCGGGGATTGAATGCCGAGTACATCGCCTTCTTTCTAAGCGGCAAAGTTTTCCGCGAGCGCAGCGGCAGCATCGCTTACTTCGCGCGCGTCACCGGCTTGGAGCTGGCGCGGCGGGCCGACTTGCTGCCCGGCGAGGACAAACGGGCGGCCGACATCTATTTTAAGCTGCAATTCCGCAAATTAGTTCTGAAGGACCCGCCGATACAGAATGTGCCGGCGCGTTCGATCAGCTTCATTCGCACCACCTGGGATCGCTTCATCAGCGCCGAAACGATCCCCGACCTGTACCGGGCCGGCGACTTTTATGTCGATCGCGTCTATCACGCCTTGAGGAATTAGGTGAGACCGTCTATGTTAATTGTGAACGCCAATGTCATAACCTTGGGCGACAAGCCCGAAGTATTGCCCGACGCGGCTCTGTATATCGCCGGCGATCGCATCGGCGCCTTGGGCGCCCGCGCCGACCTGGAACGGCAATATCCGGCGGCCGAGCGCCTCGACGCCCGCGGCCAATACGTCATGCCCGGCGGCATTTGCGCCCATACGCATTTTTACGGCGCCTATGCGCGCGGCCTGGCGATACCGGGGGCGCCGCCGCGTGACTTTCCGCAGATTTTGCAGCGCTTGTGGTGGCCGCTGGATAAAGCCCTGGATCGGGACAGCGTCCGCGCCAGCGCTTTGGTATGCCTGGTGGACGCCATCAAACATGGCGCGACCAGTTTGGTCGACCATCACGCCAGCCCCAACTTCATCGACGGCAGCCTGGATGTCATCGGCGCGGCTGTTGACGCGGCTGGTTTGCGCGCCGTCCTCTGCTACGAAGTCACCGACCGCGACGGCATGGAAAAAATGCGAGCCGGCATCGCCGAGAACAGGCGCTTCTCGCGCGCTATGTCCAGCCATGCGCGCATACGCGGGACCTTCGGCTTGCACGCCAGCTTGACCCTGAACGACGAAAGCCTGCGCGCTTGCGCCGACGCCTTGCCGGCCGACGCCGGTTTTCATATTCACGTGGCCGAACATGAAGCCGATGAAGAAGACAGCCTCAATCGCAGCGGCCTGCGCGTGGTCGAGCGGCTTGATCGCTATGGCGTCTGGCGCGACGCCACCATCGCCGCGCATTGTGTGCATATCAACGAGGCCGAGCGCGATATACTGCTGAATCGCGGCGTGTGGGTCAGCCATCAGCCGCGCTCCAATATGAATAATGGCGTGGGCGCCGCTGATATCGACGGCTTGCTGGCGGCCGGCGTCAAACTCTGTTTGGGCAATGACGGCTTCAGCAACAATATGTGGGCTGAATGGAAAGCGGCCTACTTGCTGCACAAAGTAATCAACCGCGATCCGCGCCGCGCTGACGGCATGAATATCGCGCAAATGGCTTGGGATAATAATGCCCGCTTGCTGGAGCGGTTCTTCCCCGGCGAGATCATTGGCGAGCTGAGGCCAGGCGCGGCAGCCGACCTGATTTTCCTGGACTATCGGCCCTTTACGCCCTTGAACGCCGGCAACTTGCCCTGGCACTTGCTTTTCGGTTTTGAAGCTTCGATGGTCACGACGACTATCTGCGCCGGGCAACTCTTGATGCGCGACCGCGAATTGCTGACGCTGGACGAATCGGAAATCGCCGCCGAAGCCCTGGCTCTGGCGCCAAAAGTATGGGAGCGCTATACGCGAATCGCGCAAGATACTTTACAATCCTAGTTTCTGAGCAAACTATGATACCGAGGCAAGGATGAAAACACTGGCGATATTGGGCGGGACGGGCAAAGAAGGCGCCGGCTTGGCTATGCGCTGGGCGCTCAAGGGCTATCAGGTGGTGATCGGCTCGCGCGAGGCGAGCAAAGCCGAAACCCGCGCGGCGGAAATGAATGCCGAGCTGGCCGGCGACTACCTGACGGGGATGGCCAACGCCGCGGCGGCCGCGGCCGCCGATATGGTAATTCTGAGCGTGCCCTATAGCGCGCAGCAAGCGACGCTGGCAAGCGTGCGCGAAAATTGTCGCGGCAAAATTCTGATCGACTTAACCGTGCCCCTGCGGCCGCCGGAGATTATGGCGGTGAATCTGCCCGCTGGCGGAGCCGCCGCCTTGGAAGCGCAGGAGATTCTTGGTCCAGATGTGACTGTGGTCGCCGCATTTCAGAACGTAAGCGCGGTCAAGCTGCGGCAATTGGATCGCGATGTGGACTGCGATGTGCTGGTCTGCGCCGACAGCGAGGCGGCCCGGGCGGCCGTGTCGGACTTGGTAACGGCGGCCGGCATGCGCGCCATTGACGCCGGTCCCTTGAAGAATGCGGTAGCGGCGGAATCGCTGACCCCGATTCTGCTGCATATCAACCGCGCCTACAAGGTAAAGGGCGCAGGCATTCGCATCACCGGGCTGGACGCCTAGCCATGCGCGGCGCTCCCAAACTCGTCGCCTGGGCGATACCGGATATCCCGCTGATACAAGCCGGCGCTGATATCGCCGCTATCATTTCGTCGCGGGCGCAAGCCGCCGGCCTGCGATTGCAGGCTGGAGACGCGCTGGTGATCGCCTCCAAAATCGTGGCCAAAGCCGAAGGGCGCTATACGACGCTGGCAAGCGTCTGCCCCTCGCGCGAAGCTGAGGCGCTGGCGCAGGAGACCGGCAAAGATCCGCGCCTGGTCGCATTGATCTTGAGCGAATCCGAGCGGGTATCGCGAAAACGCAAAGGCGTCCTGGTGACGGAGCACCGTCTGGGTTTTGTCTCAGCTAACGCCGGCATCGACCAGAGCAATATAGAAGGCGGTGATGACGCCGCGCTGCTGCTGCCGCTGGATCCCGACGACTCCGCTTGGCGGATTCGCGCCCGGCTGCGTCAGCGATTGGGCGTCGATTTGGCCGTGGTCATCAGCGATACGCATGGGCGCGCCTTCCGTGTTGGCAATGTCGGGGTGGCCATCGGCGTTTCCGGTTTGCCCTCGCTGCAAGACTTGCGAGGCAGCCGCGACTTGTACGGCCGTGTATTGGAAGTAACGCAGGTGGCTTATGCTGACCTGGTGGCCTCAGCAGCCCACCTGCTCGGCGGCGAAGCCGATGAAGGTTTGCCGGTCGTATTGATCCGCGGGCTGGATTTGCGATCCGCCCATGGACAGGCCTCCGACATGATCCGCGCGGCCGAACATGATCTCTACCGCTAGCGTTGCCATGAAGGCTGCCGAATTGTCGGAATTGATGCGCCGGCGGCGTTCGCTACGGACTTACCGCGCGCAGCCTGTGCCCAAGGAATTCCTCGGGCAAATCCTCGAGGCGGCCGTCTGGGCGCCCTCGGCGCACAATCGCCAGCCCTGGCGCTTTGTGGTCATCAGTCGGGCGGCGACCAAAGAGCGGCTGGCGCGCGAAATGGGCGCGAAGTTGCGCGGCGATTTGTCCGCCGACGCCGTGCCGCCGGCGGTGATAGACGCCGATGTCGCGCGCTCCTATCAGCGCGTCACGGAGGCGCCGCTGCTGCTGCTGCTATGTATGAGTCTGCAAGATATGGACGAATACGGCGACGAGCGGCGCCAAGCCCATGAACGCACGATGGCGCAGCAGAGCGCGGCTATGGCCGGCCAAAATATCTTGCTGATGGCGTCCAGCTTGGGCTTGGGCGCCTGCTGGATGTGCGCGCCGCTATTCTGTCAGGACTTGGTTGTCTCCGTGCTGGACCTGCCGGCGGATTGGCGGCCCCAAGGCTTAATTACCTTGGGTTTTCCCGCGCAGCAACGGCAGCGGGAGCGCGACTCATGGGAAACGAGAACAATTCGGCGCTAGCTATGAAAGTTGCGGTTCTAATCGGCGGGGTAGGCGGCGCCAAATTAGCCAGTGGCTTGATGCAAGTCGTCGCGCCCGAGCGGCTGAGCTTCATCGTCAACACCGGCGATGACTTCCGTCACCTGGGGCTGAAGATCTGCCCCGATCTTGATACGCTGATGTACACCCTGGCCGGTTTGGTGAATCCGGAATGGGGCTGGGGAATCGCGGAAGACTCCACAATTACCCTGGAGAGCCTGGAGCGAACCTACGGTCTCGAGCCCTGGTTCCGGCTGGGCGACAAAGACCTGGCTACTCATCTGCTGCGCCTAGACCTGCTGCAGCGAGGTTATTCGCTCACCGAGGTCAGCGACTGTCTGGCTCGGCGTCTGGGCTTGGCGGCCAGGCTATTGCCCATGTGCGACGAAGACCTGCCCACAATCATTTGCAGCGACAATCACGGCGAATTGGGTTTTCAGGAATATTTTGTGAAACATCGCTGGCAACCGGTCGTAAAGTCTATTAGTTACCGAGATTGCGAAAAGGCAAGTATGTCGCCGGCCGTTACAGTTGCTATTGAAGAGGCTGACATTATCTTGATTGCGCCCTCCAATCCCTGGTTGTCGGTGGCGCCTGTTCTGGCGGTTCCCGGCCTGCGAACAGCGCTGAAACGAGCGCTGGCGCCGGTTGTGGCGGTTACGCCAATCATCGCCGGAGCTGCCGTCAAGGGGCCGACGGCGAAGATCATGGCCGAGCTGGGCTTGCAGGTTTCTGAAGCGGCGGTCGCGGAATTCTACCACGGTATCATCGACGGTTTTGTGAACGACATTCGCAACCAGCCCCTGGACGTCGCCAACCTTCAATCCACGCGGCTGGACACCTTGATGACGGACAAGCTCGCCAAAGTCAATTTGGCGCGCGAGACGCTGGCCTGGATCGCCGGGTGGGCTTCATGAGCCTCTGGGCTATCATCCCGGTCAAGCCGCTGAAAAACGCCAAGAGCCGTCTGTCGCCGGTGCTTGCGCCTGATCAGCGCTTTATGTTGGCGCAGGCCATGTTTCGTCATGTCCTGTCGGTGACTACTACTATCCAGCAAGTGTCGGGTGTGCTGGTCATATCGCGCGATACCAAGGCGCTGGCTATCGCGCGCGAAATGGGCGCCAAAACCCTGCAAGAGGGCGCTATGTCGAATTTGAATCCGGCTTTGCTGCGCGCGACCATGGTGGTCAAAAGCTGGCGCGCTGATTCGGTGCTGGTGCTGCCGGCGGATTTACCCTTCATCAATGCCGGAGATCTGCGCGATATGATCGAGTTGGCGGCTGATCGCTCCCTAGTCATCGCCACCGACCGCAATCGCGATGGAACCAACGCGCTGCTCATACGGCCGCCCGGCGCCATCAAATACGATTACGGCAGCGGCAGTTACGAGCGGCACCTGCGCAAGGCTCGGGCCGCCGGCATGCTCGTGCGCGAATTCCAATCCGAAAGGCTGTCGCTGGATATTGACGTGCCCGAAGATCTGCGCGAATACCAGGAGATACTCGACCAGGGGCAATTTGGCCACCTGCCGTCTTTCCCGGTTCTGTACAGCGCGAAGTGAGCGGACGAGCGAGATTTGCGCTGCCGGCCGGAGCTGAAGGATAATGTCATCAGATAATGGGAGTGGTGAATATCGCGGATAGACTCCCTGTCCGAACCCGGGACAGTTTTTTCAGCACAGATGACACAGAAGTAAGTGCGAGTAAGTAATGAAACTATTGGTACACCATCACAAAATAGCGAATTTTCGTGTTTGTGCGGGAGATCCGAGGCTCGCCCTACAACTTTCGACTATATTTTGAACCCTGTAGGGGTCAGCCTTGGCTGACCCGATGCTGTGAAATTTGTATGACTAACTTGATATTACTGAGAACATAGTGGGCGCAGAGATTCTTCAATGCTTGCAAGAATTATCAAGTCAGCGGAATTAAGCGCTCCCAAGCTAATGATGGGTGAGTTCTAGTGAATAGCGAAGTGGAGAAATCTCATGGCTGATCGCGTAGCACTTTACTTGCAGGACGCGCATCCTTTGGCGGACGCCATTGAATACGTGAAGTACGCCGAGTTATGCGGCTTTGAAGCCGTTTGGCAAGCCGAGAGCCGCCTGGTTCGCGATGCCATTGTTCCGATGGCCGCTTTCGCGGCGGTGACCTCGCGGATAAAAATCGGCTCCGGGGTAATCAACAACTGGACGCGCAACGCCGCCGTGATTGCGGCTACCTTTTTGACGCTGGACGACTTGGCGCAAGATCGCATCTATTGCGGGATTGGCGCCTGGTGGGATCCGCTGGCGGCCAAGGTCGGCATCACCCGGCGCAAAAACCTGCTGGCGATGCGCGAGGTAGTGACGGTCGTGCGCCGGCTGCTCAATCGCGAGCGCGTCAGCTTTGACGGCGAATTTGCGCAAATGGACGATGTCGAGCTGGACGTGGTGCATGGCCGCAAAGAGCCGCGCAATGTGCCGATCTATATCGGCGCTACCGGCCCCAAGATGATGGCTTTGACCGGCGAGATCGCCGATGGCGCCGTGCTCAATTATTTGGTGTCGCCAAAATACAATGACATGGCTATGGCGCAACTGGAGATCGGCGCCAAGAAAGCCGGCAAGTCGATCGCTGACGTAGACCGCCCGCAATTGGTCGTCTGTTCGGTGGACAGCGACCGCGCCAAGGCGCTGGATGGCGCGCGCAAGCTGGTCACGCAGTACCTGGGGCAGCAGCCGCATATCATGAAAGCCAGCGGCGTCAGCCAGGATTTGCTGGACGAAATCAACCAGGTGCTGACCTGGCCCGCCACCGAGGAACAGATACTGGAAGCGATGAAGCTGGTGCCGGACGATGTGGTGCAGATGATTACGGCCTCGGGCACGCCTGACGAGGTCAAGGCAAAAGTGCGCGAATACGTCGCCGCCGGGGCCACTTGCCCCATACTCTACCCGCTGGGCGCCGATGTTCGCCTGATGATCGACACCTTCGCCGGCGGTTATTCCAGCTAGCTCAAACCGATGCGCAGCGTTCTATCGAAGGCAGCCGGCGTGGTCAAGATCCTCTGTGTGAGCGATACCGAAATGCCGCAGTTGCATAGCGCGGTCAATTTGCGGCGGCAATACAGCGATATCGACATGATCATCAGCTGTGGCGATATGCCCCCGGGTTATCTCGATTTCATCACCAGCATCACCAGCGCGCCAATGTTCTATGTCCGCGGCAACCACGATGAGGTCTATGACTCGGAACCGCCCGGCGGCATCAACTTGCATCGACAGGTGGTGGAGTATCGCGGACTGCTCATGGCGGGTTTGGAAGGCTCCATCAAATACAATCGCGGCGCGATCCAGTATACGCAGTTGCAGATGCACCGCATGGTGCTTGGCCTGGGCCCGGCGATCCTTTGGAATCGCTGGGCGCGCAAACGCGGCATTGATCTCTTTGTCACGCACTCGCCGGCTCTGAATATCCATGACGGCAACGATGTGGCGCATCGCGGCTTCACCAGCTTCCTCAACTTCATGAAGTGGTATCGTCCGCGTTATATGCTGCACGGGCATGTGCATATCTGGGATCGGCGCAAGACCGTCCGCACTCAATATGAGTCGACCTGTGTATTAAATATCAATCCATTTACTGTGCTGGACCTGGAACCGGTCTAGCCAAGGAAAGCGCCCCATAGCGCCGAGGAGGCTCGCCGACCATGTGGCAGGCTTATCATAGTGTCAGCAGCGTGTCAGAAGCATTGGAGCTGCTCAACGAACACGGGGCGGCGGCCCGGATAGTCGCCGGCGGCACGGACCTCATTATCGAGATGGAGCGCGGGGCGCGCCCGCAGCTGAAGATCCTGGTCGATATAACGCGCGTCCCCGGGCTGGATTCGATCAGCCTGGAAGCCGACGCCATCGTGCTGGGTCCGCTGGTTACTCACAATCACGCGGTAGGCAGCGACCTTATCCGCCGGCGCGCGCTGCCGCTGGCGCAAGCCTCTTGGGAAGTCGGCGCGCCTCAGATTCGCAATCGCGCCACCATCGCCGGTAATTTGATCACCGCTTCCCCCGCCAACGACACCATTACGCCGCTGGTCGCCCTGGGCGCCGAAGTGACCCTGCAGTCTGTGGACGGCGAACGGACGCTGGCGCTGGAGGATTTCTACAGCGGCTTCCGCCAGACGGTTCTGCGTCCGAATGAAATGCTGCGCGCCATCCGTATCCCGCCGCTGACGGAGTGGCAGCGCGGCATTTTTCTGAAGCTGGGTTTGCGCCGCGCGCAGGCGATATCGGTGGTGGACGTCACCGCCGTCATTGGGCGCGACGAGGCCGGCCTCGTGACCGATGCCCGCGTCGCGCTGGGCAGCGTGGCCGCCACCATCGTTCGCGTACCCGCCGCGGAGAATTGCCTGATCGGCAAAGCTCTCGACGGCGAGGCCATGGCCGAATGCGCTCGGCTGGCCAGCGCGGCTGTTGCGCCGATTGATGATGTACGCGGCAGCGCGGAGTACCGCAGCGAGATGGTCGCGATCCTGGTGAGGCGCGCGCTGCGGCAGTTGGCGGCTGAGTCACAGGATTTGGGCTTGCCGGGCGCGCCGCCGATGCTCTGGGGCGAGAATAAGGCGCTGGTTCGTGAGGGCTTGCCTTGCGCGACCATCCATTTGCCTGACAGTCCCATTGAGAGTCGCGTCAACGGCCGAGATGTCCGTATCGCCACCGGCCAGCGAAAATCACTCTTGCATTGGCTGCGCGACGAGGTCGGCTTGCCCGGTACCAAAGAAGGTTGCGCCGAAGGCGAATGCGGCGCCTGCACCGTCTTCCTGGATGACGTGGCGGTCATGGCCTGCATGGTGTACGCTCCGCGAGCGCATGGCGCGGATATTGTAACGGTCGAGGGCTTGCGAACGGGCGACGCCCTGCATCCAATTCAGCAGGCGTTTATAGACGAAGCGGCCGTCCAATGCGGCTATTGCACGCCCGGTTTCCTGATGGCGGGCGCCAAGTTGCTGGAGGAAATCCCTGAGCCGGATACCGAGCAGATCAACTATAGCATCAGCGGGAATCTTTGCCGCTGCACCGGTTATTACAAAATCGTCGAAGCCTTCCGCCAGGCCAGCCGGGCGCAAGCGCAAGCGCAAGCGACCTGAGGGCAGCTCATGGACCGCCGGGTGCCCAAGACGGGCAGCGAAGAAATCGAACTCTACATGCGCACCTACTATTCGCTGCTGCGTTCCAGCGACAGCATCAAGATCGAAACGCTGGTGGAGAGCCACCTGGCTATGGCCTCCTCCTTGCACGATCGCGCCGTCGCCGCTGAGCCCGATGCGTCGGCCTTGATGTACAGCGCTTTGCGCTTGCCGGCCTGCATAGTTCAGGTGGAGGCGATCTTGATCGGCCAGATGGAGCGCGCCTTTGCCGCGGCCGGCTACAAGAATGTCGCCGATTGGCAGCGGGTCTTCGCGCCCGGCCGGCGGCGGCGCACCCATTTTAACGGCGAGAGCGCCATGGCGGTTTTCATCGTCAGCCGCTCGGATATCGACGATCTGGCGCCGATTCTGACCGCCTTTCAGATCGAGTGGAACAAGCTGAATCAACTGCTGCAGAATCAGGACTTGTACGAATCGCTGCTGCCTTATGCGGATGGCGGCGATGTGCCGGCGGAGGAATTTGAGATTCTGGCGGCGGGCTTGCGCATGGCCGTCAGCGATCTGCAGCGATTGCAATTGCTATGGCGGGACGAATTCGTGAGCAACCTGCTGCTCATCGGGCGGCAGCGCAAGAGTATGACCCTGCGCCTCATATCCGGCTCGCTGGCGGATTACCGCCGCGCCACCGCCGCCTGGTGGGAAGAGCTCTGCCAGGAAGTGTCGCTGGCGGGCATTGATTTGCAAGAGCGCCCGGTGTATTTCGTTTCCAGCAATACCCATTCCTTGATTAACTTGCTGGCCGGTTTCGCGCGGCGCTTTGAAGAGAGCCTGGTCAATTATATTGAGCAATTCAAAGAAAAATCGCTGCTGACTGAATATGAAGACCTCAAGGAGAGTTATCACAAGAGCATCGACAATTTCCTTTATTTTGTGCTGCGGCAGTATCTTTCCGATCAAGGCAGCCGCGCCAAACGCGCCCTCGAAAAGGAAGAACATCGCCTGGGCATCCACCGGGTGCCCAGCCGGCACGGCTTCGAAATGGAAACGCAGGTGATCGAATTGGGAAAGCTGGAAGCGCAGTGGTTTGACCCGCGGCTGGGCCGGGCTGAGGACCTGGAGCCGCTGCGCCACAGCCAGGCCATCGTGCTCAATATCGATTATCCCCTGGGCCTGGCTTCCTACGAATTGCTCAGCCGCATCTCCCAGGGCGTCGGCCGGCTGGATGGCGTCTACGTCATGGGCAAAGCCGCCACCCTCAACGGCCGCATTGGCGATATGATGATCCCCAACGTCATCCACGACGAACATTCGCAGAATACTTACCTCTTCCGCAACTGTTTCACCGCGCGGCACGTCCGCTCCTGGATGGAGCACGGCAATGTCCTCGACAATCAAAAGGCGGTGACTGTGCTGGGCACTTTCCTGCAGAATCCCAATTACATGAGCGTCTTCTACAAAGAAGGCTACACCGATATTGAGATGGAAGGCGGACCCTACTTGTCGGCAATTTACGAAGCTTTCCGTCCCCAGCGCCATCCCATGAATGAGATCGTCAACCTGCATTCGGTCAACTTTGATATTGGTTTCCTGCACTACGCCTCGGACAAACCCATGAACCGCGGGCAGACGCTGGGGGCGGGCAGCTTGAGCTACGGCGGCGTCGAGCCCACCTACGCCGCCGCCATTGCCATCCTGCGGCGCATCTTCTACAACGAGACGGAAAAGTTGATCGAGACCAGTTTTGAAGCGCTGCCGGCCTACTAATCATTCAATTTGGCTAGGAAGTATTAGGTAAAGGATACGACGACCTTGAAGGAAGACAGAGCCATCAGCCAATCCATCAAGCGGATTGACGCATTGGGCAAAGTTACCGGAGAGACCAGGTACCCCGGCGATATTGACATCGAGGGCCAATTGTGGATGCGCATCAAGTTCAGCGAGCGCGCTCACGCCCGTGTGCTGGGCGTCGACAAAAGCGCAGCCGAAGCGCTGCCGGGCGTCGTCAGCGTCTTCACCAGCAGCGATGTGCCGGTCAACGAATACGGGTTGGTCATTAAAGACCAGCCGGTGCTCTGCGGTCCCGGCGGCGCCAAAGCCGGTACCGATGTCGTCCGCTGTTACATGGACATGGTGGCCATCGCTGTTGCCGAGACCGACGCCATCGCCCGGCAGGCGCTTGAGTTGATCCAGGTTGAGTATGAAGATTTGCCCGCCGTATTTGACCCGGACGAGGCCATGGCCGAAAACGCGCCGCAGCTGCATCCGGAATGCCCCGGCAACCTGGTCAGCCGCTATCGCATTCGCAAAGGCGATATGGAGGCGGGCTGGGCTGAGGCTGATGTGATTGTGCAAGGCGAATACGAGACGACCTGGCAAGAGCACGCCTATCTGCAGCCGGAAGCCGGCCTCTCGTATATCGACGAAGAAGGACGCGTCGCCGTCATCGTGGCCGGGCAATGGACCCACGAGGACCAGGAGCAAATCTACCACGCGCTCGACCTGCCGCCGGAACAGGTGCGCGTGATATATCCGGCTATCGGCGGGGCTTTTGGCGGTCGCGAAGATATGTCGGTGCAGATTGTGCTGGCGCTGGCGACCTGGATTTTACGCCGGCCGGTAAAGATCCAGTGGAATCGTGAAGAGTCCATCCTCTATCATCACAAGCGCCATCCGATCACAGTGCGCGCCAGATGGGGCGCCACCAAAGCCGGCAAGATCACCGCGATCTATTCGGAGGTCATCGGCGATGCCGGCGCCTATAATTACACTTCGAACAAGGTGCTGGGCAATGCCCAGCTCACCGCCAGCGGTCCCTACGTGGCGCCTAATGTTCACGTCGACACCTATGCTGTTTACACCAACAATATCCCTTCCGGCGCCTTTCGAGGTTTTGGCGCGCCGCAAGCCCTCTTCGCCGCCGAAGGTCAGATGAATCGTCTGGCGCAGGCTCTGGACATGGACCCGCTCGAGATCCGCCTGCTGAACACCATTCGCGAAGGCAGCCTGGGCGCGGTCGACAGGCCCTTTCCCAAAGGCGTGACCATGCCGCAAGTCTTTGAGGCTTGCGGGCGCGAATCCTGGTGGCGCGAAACGGCCGCGGGATGGTCGCTGCAAGCGCCGCAGCAGCCGGCTGATTCGACCAAAAGGCGCGGTCGCGGCCTGGCTGGCGGCTTCAAAAATGTAGGCTTCAGCTTTGGATTTCCCGAGCACTGCTGGGCTGGCATCGAGCTGCGGGGCAGCGCCCAAATCGAGCGTGTGATTCTGTATCATGCCGCGGCCGATGTTGGGCAGGGGGCGCATACCGCCTTGAGCCAGATGGCCGCCGATGCCATCGGGGTTCCCTTTGACCGGGTGGAAATAGCCGCTTCTGACACGGCGACATCGCAGTCGTCGGGCAGCGCTTCGGCTTCGCGACTTACCTTTATGTCGGGCAACGCCATTCTCGGCGCCGCGGAAATCGCGCTAAGCAAGTGGCAAGATGAAGAACGTCCGGCTGTCGGCGAGTTCATGTACCATCCGCCGCCGACGACCGCTTTTGATCCGCAGACCGGAAAATCAGATCCCAATTTCGCCTACGGCTATGTCGCGCAAGCGGTGGAGGTTGAGGTTGATATTGAGACCGGGCAGGTGCAGGTGCTGGAAGTGGTCTGCGCCAATGACGTGGGCAAGGTCATCAACCCGCAGCAGCTGCAAGGCCAGATCGAAGGCGCAATCGTGCAGGCGCAGGGCTACGCGCTCATGGAATATCTGGTGTCGCGGGAGGGGCGCATACTCAATCCTTATCTGTCAACCTACCTCATTCCCACCTCGCTGGATGTTCCGCCCACGGTGAAATCGGTTGTGCTGGAGCATCCCGACCCGATTGGTCCCTGGGGACTTCGCGGCATGGCGGAAATGCCCTTTCTGCCTTTGGCGCCCGCAATTGCCGCCGCCATCTTCGACGCCACCGGCCTTTGGGTGGACTCCCAGCCCTTTACCGCCGAGAAAGTTGTAAAAGGTCTGCGGCAGCAAGGTATCGGCGCAATCTAAGCCAGTAAATTCGCCCATCCTGGCGCGGCTCAGGAGCCGACGCCCGCAGCGGATTTAAGCCAGGTCCAGGGCGATTGCCAGCCGAGACGACCGCATTCATGTTATGATTGGGGCATGGCTCGCAAAAGTCCACTTATCAGCGGACTCGCGGCGGCTAGCTTCGGGCGGCGGCTGGAGACGGAATGAAGCTCAAGAATGCCTTTGAACTGAATCGTGGCGAAGTCGTGTCATTCATTGGCGCCGGCGGCAAGACCTCCTTGCTGGTCAGCATGGGATATGAACTGGCGGAAGCGGGCTGGCGCGTATTGGCTACAACAACGACCCATCTGGCTGAGGAGCAACTAGGGTTTTTCCCATGCGCGCTAAAGGCGGACGCGTCCGCTGCCCTAATCTCGCAAGCGCTTACCGACTATCAGTTTGTACTCTTGTACGCTGAAGTCCGTGCCGGCCGCGTCTGCGGCCCGCCGCTTGATTGGACTAAACAGTTGCTGGACCGCGTGGACTCGGACATCCTGCTGGTTGAGGCTGACGATGCCAATGGCTTGCCCTTCAAAGCGCCGCGCGCCGGCGAACCGCGGATTCCGGCCGAAACTTCTTTGGTCGTGTCGGTGGCTTCATTGAGCGCTCTGGGCGCTCCCCTGGACGCGGATCACATTTACAATCCGGCCGCCATGATCGCGAAATACGGGTTCGTCGAAAATAGCCCGGTGAAGTCGCCCTGGCTGGCGCAGGTGCTTCGGGATGAAGACTTGGGCTTACAGGGTATTCCAAACGAGGCCAGAGTGCTGGTCTATCTGAATCAGACGCCGGAACGCGGCTACGCCCGCGGTAGAGCGCGCTTGATCGCGCGTTTGAGTCTCCAGAGCAGTCGCATCAACGCCGTCGCCTTGGGCTCAGTGCGCGGCGCTGAGCCTGTGCATGAGGTGCAGCGACCGGTTGGCGCGGTGGTGCTGGCGGCCGCCGATGAGCAGGGCGCCGGCTTGTCGGCGGTTTTGCAGCCCGACGACCGTGGTCGGGCGGCTCTGGCCCAGGTGACAGAGAAGGTCTTTCGCTCGCGTATAGATCACGTTCGCGTGATCACGGGCCGCGGCGCCAGCGCAGCGCGCAAAGCCATTCATCATCTCGGCGCCAGGATTGAGCACAATCGCGCCTGGAAGACCGGTGGCCTGGTTTCCAGCCTGAGGACCGGATTAAAATCCTTGCCGGATCATGTGGCGGCAGTCATCGTCATACCCGGTGAACAGACCCAGCTCCAACCCAAGACCATATATCAACTCTTGACGCTCTATGCGCGCGGCGAGGGCGACTTTCTCGTGCCGCGTTATCAGGGTCGCTGCGGTTATCCGATATTGCTCGGGAAGACCTATTGGGCGGACATCTTAAAGTTGCCCGGCCAAGCCGATTTCGCAGCCATTCTGGAGCAGTACCAAGCAGCGATTACCTACCTGGATGTGGATTTCGATTGTGTTTTGCGCAACGTGGACTCGGGCGGCGCGCGCCGCCTGCTGAGCCTGACAAACAGCGCAAACAGCCGCGGCCGCTAACCGCCCTCTTGCTGATCAATCAATTCGCGAATCACATCGCGCGACCAGACGCCGGTGGCCGCGGTGTCAAGGACTAAGCGCAGCGTTGTCGGGCGTTTATTCTGCGCTCCGGCGGCCTGGGACCGCATCTCATCGAAGTACTGCATCGGCGTGATGATGATGAGCACCTCGTAAGGCTGTATCACATAATCAAGCGGCGGCGCGTATTCAAAGCGCAGGCCCTTGGCTTGCCGGATGCCAACCACGCCGGCGCGATACCGCGTCGACAAGCCCAGTTCTTTAATCGTCCGGCCGATCCAGGGCGAATCGTCCTCCATATACAGCTCAGCCGTTTCAATGCCGGTGATCTCATTGTATAGCACATGCTGCAAGAAATTGGCTATCTCGGGGCGCGTGGTCGAAAGCAGCACAAATTGCGCCGCGACATGGAAGGGACTGACGACGCGATCAGCGCCCGATCGCTTGAGTTTGTCAATCATGTCGTCGGTGGTGGCGCTAACGGAGACCAAGAGAGATTTGCTGATGCTGCGCGCTGACAGCACGGTCAAGACCGCGGCCGCTTTGTCTTGCATCGAGATCATGATGGCTTGCGCCCGGTCGGCGCCGGCCAGCTTCAAGACCTCTTCGCTGGCGGGATTGCCGTGGATGACGCAGAAGCCGCGCTGCAGCCAAGCCTGCGCCAGAGCCTCATCGCTGGTGAGCAATACAAAGGGACGCGACGGATCGAGAAAGCGAACCGCGCTCTGGATGATATGGTCGTTTCCGCAGATCACGAAATGCTTGGACATCGCCTCAATTGTAGTGACGCACTCCGGCAAGCTCATGACCTTGTCCAGGCGCTTGCTTTCGCGCGCTTGAATCAGCCGCTGGAAGGTTGTGATGCGTATGTCGCTGCGCTTGGCTGGGCGGCACAAGCGCTGCAATTCAGGAATCATCGGTCCTGGCGCAACGCCCAGCAGAATCTCATACTCGCGCAGAACGCGCCCGCCGCCCGGCGCATGAGCGAAATCACCATTTTCCAGACGGATGCCGATGACGCCGGCGTTGAACTTCTCCCGCAGCTCCAAGTCGCTGATGCGCTGGCCTATCCAGGGCGAATCGTCTTCCATTTCCAATTGCGTAATCTGGTGTTGCGTCTCCTGATCAAACAATATGCTATTGAAGAAATCATTGACCGCCGGACGCAAGGTCGCGCTGTTGAGAAATTGCGAAGCCACTTCGTAGGGCGCGATTACCACGTTGGCGCCGGCTTTGATCATCTTTTGCTTCAACTCTTCTTCGACGGCGGCGGCAGTGATATACAGGCGCGGGTCCAGGTTGCGCGCCGTCAAGACCGTGAGCAAGCTTTCCGTATCTTGATTCAACATGACCATGATCGCCTGGGCGCGGGTGACGCCGGCCGCGCGCAGCGAATCGTCCGCGGTCGGGTCGCCGTCAATCACCAGAATGCCGGCGCTGCGCAGTCGCTCGGCATATTCGTCATCTTCGGTAATAACCACGATCAAATCCAGCAGCGTGGTATGCGCGCTAAACAGATTGTGAAAAAGAAAAAAGAGCCGGCGCATCAGTCGATGCAGCGCCGAAAAGCGCCCGGATTGGGGCGGCCCGAGAAACCGCCGCAGCCGCGATTCAGTTGGCCGATAGGACGCGTCCTGGAGTTGCGCGCGGCGGATTTCGGCGCCATGCAGCACGTAGCCGATGGTCTTGTCCACCAACTCGCCCGTCCCGCAGATAATGTAATGGTTTGTGAGCCGGTTGATTTTCTGGCGCAGGCGGAAGTTGCGCCGGCGCGACATAGCTTCCGGGCTGAATAGCAGGGCAAACGAGGACGACAGAAAAAATGCCAAAGCGCCCAAACCGGCAAAGATCAGCCCCAGCGTAAAAAGCCGCCCGAATTCTGTCGTCGGCACCATATCGCCGTAGCCAATAGTCGTTAAGGTGATGATGACCAAATAGACCGCTTCGAATAAGGTCTTGCCTTCGAATTTCATGTAACCGGCGATACCGATGGGCAAAATGATCAATATCAGAATCGCCGCCGCGCGAAACTGTCTGCGGACATCGTCCAAGCCGGCAACTCCTCATAGTTCAAGTCTCGATAGCGCCCTCATTATATCGGAGAACGCCAAGTTGTGATAACATGAGGCTAGCGCTGGCGGTGGAGCCGCGCCACCGTAAGATGCTGGCAACCCGGCGCGACCAGCCTAGCGAAAGGGGCGGCAATTGAATCAGCGTGAGGCATTCAAACGAGCGGCGGATACCATCCGCGAGCGCGCGAATCTACAACCGACCATTGGTCTTGTCCTCGGGTCGGGCTTGGGCGGCTTGGCCGACGAATTGGAGCATCGAACTGTCGTGCCTTACTCGGAAATCCCGGGCTGGCCGCAGTCCACTGTGCAGGGCCATCAAGGCAATCTGGTCATTGGCGAGCTGGAAGGGCAGGTGGTGGCCGCGCAGCAAGGGCGCGCGCACTTCTACGAAGGTTACAGCCTGGCGCAGGTCACTTTCCCTATTCGCGTGATGAAAGAACTTGGCATCGGCACGGTCATTCTTACCAACGCCGCCGGCGGTATCAACCCGGCTTACGAAGTCGGTGATCTGATGCTGCTTGAAGACCATATCAGTATGCCAGGCATGGTCGGCGCCAACCCGCTGATGGGACCGAACGACGACGAACTCGGCGAGCGATTCCTTGGCGTCGCGCAAGCCTATGACCGTCGGCTGCGCCGCTGCGCTCTTGAGGTCGCGCGCGAACATGGCGTACCGCTGCATAGCGGCGTCTATTTTGGCTTGTCAGGACCCGCCTTCGAGACGCCCGCGGAGATAAGGATGATCCGCATATTGGGCGGCGATACGGTTGGCATGTCAACCGTGCACGAAGTCTTGGTGGCGCGCCACGGCGGCATGCGCGTCATGGCTTGCTCGGGCGTGACCAATGTAGCGATTGACGCCGTCGATTCCGATTTGGAAACCAATCATCTGGAGGTCCTGGAGGCCGCCGAGATTATTGTGCCGCGCCTCACAACCATCCTGAAGGGCGTGCTGCTCAACTTTCCGACATGACCGCTGTAATTGCTCTCATTGATCAGATCGCCATCGGCATATACTTTCTGATTCTTGCGGGCATCCTGTTTGCGCTCAGGCGCTTTCTGATCCACGGCGAAGAATACCGCTCCTCGTACTTCGAGCTCGAGCGCGACCTGGCGCGTTACCGGCGTTTGAATGCGGTCACGCTGATTGTTTTGCTGCTGGAATTGGCCATCATCGTTTTTGGCGTCCAGCAAGTTATCGTTCCGGAACTCCTCGACGACCGCCGCATAGAAGAATTGCTGGCTGAATCCCGCGCCGAAGACGGTGTCTTTGCAACACCCGTGCCGGCGCAGCCCGCGGACAGTCTCGGCATTGACCCAGTCGCGCTGCCTAGATCAATAGATGACAGCAATCAACTGCGGGCAACGCCCGTGCCGACGCCGACGGCTGTTGGCACGATCATTCCCTCCGATCCGCCAATAGGCTGCCAATCGCCGGAAGCCCAGCTTCTCATTCCCGGTAACGGTATGCGCGTATTCCAGCCGCTGCCAGTGGTGGGCACCGTGTTCACCGACCAGTTTTCCTACGCCTCCATCGAGATCAACGGTCCCAGCACCCGCGGGAATTTCCAGTTGATTGACGATCAGCCCTCTGAAATCAGAACGCCCGAGGAGTTCAGCCTGTTCGTGCCGGCCGGTTACGAATCGGGCGAATACCAATTTCGCTTAATGGTCTATGACATCACCAATGCGCTCAAGGCGTCCTGCCTGGTGCACATCTATATTTCCGAGCCCCTGCCAACCTTGACGCCCAGCCGCTAGACCAAAGCCACCGGAGCTTCGCAGCAGCGGACTCCCCAAGAAACGCCGCTGGGTTCCAAGCTGGTTCCAAACTGTGTTCCAATGGGCGACTTGATGGCGCTTCATTCAATCGCGGATTTCACGCGCCTTGCGGTTGACGCGCCGGCGCCAGCGCCGCGACCGCGACCGCCACTTGGCGATACGGTACTGAACATGACGCCGCTGCCTGTTGAACAAGGAGCCATGCTGCTCGCTTGGTTCCGGCACGCCCCAACGGATCAACATCGCGGCCCAGGTCAAACCGCCGCCGAAGCCCACCAGGACGATATGATCCTGATCCTGGACGCGCTGCTGCTCAATTGCCTCGCAGAGCGCAATCGGTATCGAAGCGGCTGAGGTGTTGCCGTAGCGCTCAACATTGCTCATGAACTTGTCGGCATCGAGCCCCAGCTTGCGCGCGGCCGCCTGCAAGATGCGCAGATTGGCTTGGTGCGGGATCACCAGATCAATGTCGCTCACCTGAATGCCCGCCGCCCTGCAGGTCTGCTGGATGCTCTCGCTGATTACGCGGGTGGCGAACCTGAAGACTTCACTGCCGGCCATGGTCATCTTGTAGAGTTTATTGCCATTCGAGCTGGCGCGGGAGGCATCGGCGTCTATGCTGCCGACGCTGGGTATGGCCAGCAAGTCGCTGCCCGCGCCGTCGGATCGCAGCACACTGGAAAGTACGCCGCCAGCTACCGGGCTGGCCTGCAATACCACCGCGCCCGCGCCATCGCCGAACAAGATACAGGTGCTGCGATCTTGCCAATCCAGAATGCGGCTCATGGTCTCCGCGCCGATAATGAGCGCTGCTTGAATGGAGCCGGCTCGAATGGAATCGGCCGCCATATTCAGCGCGTAGACAAAGCCGGAGCAGGCCGCGCTAAGGTCAAAAGCGCCCGCTTCGTGCGCATTCAGCCAATCCTGGACGAGGCTGGCTGTGCTGGGGAATATATTCTCCGGCGTCGAGGTGGCGACCACAATCAGGTCGAGATCGGTGGGCAGAATATCGGCAACTTCCAGCGCCTGCTGCGCCGCTCGATAGGCCAGGGTCGCGGTCGTCTCGCCTTCGTTGGCGATGAAACGCTGACGAATGCCTGTGCGGGCGTAAATCCACTCGTCGCTGGTCTCGACGAATGTCGACAGCTCGTCATTGGTCATGGCTGATTCCGGCGTCGCCATGCCCCAGCCGACTACGTGAGCGTAGCGCTCCGTCGCGTCAGTGTTGTCGCCGCCGCTATTGAAATTGGCCATTGTCCCGATATTCACCAAAAATTACGACAGCGTTGTGCCCGCCAAAACCAAAGGCATTAGACATGACATGGCGGATCTCATGTTTAATTCCAGTATTGGGTACATAACACAGGTCACAGCTTGGATCAGGCGCCTCTAAATGAATGGTCGGCGGGACGAAATTGTCGCGGATGGCCATGATGCTGAAGACGGCTTCAATGGCGGCGCCGCCACCCAGCAAGTGGCCCGTCATCGACTTGGTCGAACTTACTGGAATCTGGTAGGCGGCTGCGCCCAGCGCCCGCTTTAACGCGTTGGTTTCGGCTGTATCGTTTAAGGGCGTACTGGTGCCGTGGGCGTTGATGTAGTCGATAGCTTCCGCTTCCAGGTTGGCGTCTCGCAGCGCGAATTCGACCGCTTTGGCCGCGCCTTCTCCGCTCTCCATAGGCGCCGTAATGTGATAGGCATCCGATGTATGCCCGTAGCCCATCAGCTCCGCGTAGATGCGGGCGCCGCGGGCCCGCGCGTACTCCAGATCCTCCAGCACCAGGATGCCGGCGCCCTCGCCGGGCACGAAGCCGTCGCGATTGATGTCGAAGGGCCGTGACGCTGTCGCCGGATCCTCATTCCGGCTCAAGGCGGTCATATTGTTAAAGCCGGCGACGCAAAGCGGCACGATGGCCGCCTCCGACGCCCCGGCCACCATCGCCTTGGCGTCGCCCCGGCGAATAATATGCATGGCTTCACCGATCGAATTATTGCCGGAGGCGCAAGCGGTCACGATACAATGATTGGGTCCGCGCAGATTATAGACCATCGACACGGTCCCCGAGCAAGAGTCGCTGAGGATCTTGGGGATAGCCAGCGGTTTGATGCCGCGATGCCCGCGCGCGTCTATCCCTTGCTGGGCTTCTACAAAGGAATTGATGCCGCCCACGCCCGAACCTATGACGCAGCCAATCTCGTATCGATTGTCCGCGCTGACCTCCAGACCGCTGTCCTCGATCGCTTGTCGGCTGGCTTCAAGGGCAAATTGCGCCACGCGATCCATGCGCCTGGCCTCTTTGCGGCCGAAGAGCGCGTCGGGATCGAAATTCTTGACCTCGCCCGCTAGCTGGTTCTGCGTCAGCGCTCTGTCGTAGCGCGATATATAGTCGATGCCGTTGCTGCCTGCGGCTGTGTTCACCCAGGCCTCGGCGACAGTATTTCCCGTCGGGCAGACAATGCCCATGCCGGTGATGACGATCCGCTTCTTGTCCAAGCACTCCTCCACCGTGGCCTTCGGCGCTCGCAAGCACTATACACCTATTGTAACACTGCGCGACCGCGTCAGTTGCTTTACAGCGTGACCAATGACGCCTATAATACCGCCTCTGACTGTTACGCTTGTGGATATGCTTCGGTTCGCTCCTAGGTTATAGGCAAGCAATGATTTTAATCACAGGCGCGACGGGACACGTCGGGCGGCATCTGGTGCAGCGGCTGATGGCGGAATCGCTGCCGACGCGCTGCCTGCTGCCGGAAGCGCGCTTGCGGCGCCTGCCCTGGAATGTTGGGGATCCACAGGCGCCCGAGCTTGTCGCTGGCAGCGTCACCGACGAAGAAAGCCTGTTCCGCGCGGTGACCGGCTGCCACACGGTGATCCACCTGGAAAACGCGCTCTGGTGGGGGCGGCGGCGTGATCTTGAAGAAGTTGAGCTGGCTGGCGCGAGGGTCTTGACCGCGGTGGCGCGCGCGGCCCGCGTCGGGCGCATCATCACGCTGAGCCAATTGGGCGCGGCGCCGTCCTCAGCCTACGCGCTGCATCGTGTAAAAGGCGATGTCGAAGAAGTCATTCGCAAGGGCGGCGTCGCTTTCACCGTGATTCGCAGCGGCATTGTCTACTCGCGCGAGGACGCCTTTATCAATCACATTGCCAGTATGTTGCGCGCCAATCCCTTGTTTTTTCTGATGCCCGGCGGGGGTGAAGTTGTCCTGCATCCGATATACATTGACGATTTAGTTGAGGCTATCATGCGCAGTTTGAATCTCTTCCGTCTGGTCGACGCCACGGTAGATATCGGCGGCGCGGAATACGTCTCCCTACGCGACATGCTGCGCACCATCATGCGCGTAACGGGCATGCGCCGCGTTCTTGTGTCCTTGCCGCCCTATTTTTTGCGCTGGCTGACCGCAATCTACAATCGAATGCTGCCGCGCTCGCTGATGACCGGCCAATGGCTGGATATTCTGGCGGCGAATCGCACGGCGCCCCTGGGCAATGCCTACGATTATTTCGGCTTCCAGCCGCGCCGATTCGAAGAGACGCTGCTCGAATACCTGCCGCAGCGCCGGCATTTTGCCGGTCTGCTAAGAGATACGCTTCGTCGCGGCCCGCGGCGACCCTGAAGCTCCGAAAAGCCAACATGGATTCTGTCAGAATTGAACGGCTGCTTAGCGCAGCCCAACACGATCAAGCGGTCGAATTGCAAAAGCACTACTGGGGCGCCGACGCCAAGAATCTCGTCCCGCGCCATATGCTCTTCTCCATTTCGCATTACGGCGGACATGTCCTGGGCGCTTATGAGGGGCGCGAATTGGTCGGCTTCGTCATGGGCTTCATAGGCGCCGACATTGACATCGACGATCGCGGCGCCCGCCCGGCAATGGCCAACCTGTTAATCATGTCCAAACGCATGCTGGTGCTGCCGGCATATCGCGGCCGCAATATCGGCTATCGACTCAAAATGGCGCAGCGCGACATCGCCATGAAACAGGCGATTCGGCTGGTGACCTGGACGGTTGACCCCATGCTGGCGGCTAACGCCCATCTCAATGTTCGCAAGTTAGGCGCTGTCATCCAGCGCTTTTCCGCCAACTACTTCGGCCTGGAAGCGTCTGACAGCCTGCGCGCCGATCGCTTGATAGTCGACTGGTGGGTGTCGCATCGCCGCGTTAGCGAACGGGCGGCGGGCCGCGGCGGCCGGCTCTCGCTGCAGCAGTACCTGGGCGTCCACGCGCCCATCGTTAATCGGGCCGACGCCAGCGGCGACTGGCTCAAGCCCCGGCCGCTGACTGACGCGCCCGCTTCGTCTTTCGCTCTGGTCGAAATCCCGGCTGATTTCCGCGAGCTTGAAGCCGCCCACCGCTCCTTGGCCGACCAGTGGCGCTATCACATACGAGATGTATTCAGTAGAATGCTGGCCGCGGGTTTTGTTGTGACGGATTTTGTATCCGGTCAATATGAAGGCCGTCAGGCTACATTTTATTTGCTGAGCCGTCACGATGATGGCGATGATGACGATGATCGCAAGAATTGAGGCAAGCGTATGACTTTCAATGGCGATTCGGTTGCATTTGTCGGCGCCGGCGTGATGGGTGAAGCCATGATCAAGGGCCTGCTGCGCCAGCAAGCGCTGGAGCCAAGCAGCATAACCGCCGCAGATCCGCGAGCCGATCATCTCGAAGCGCTGCGCCAGCGTTACGGCATTCACACCACCACGGACAATGTCGCGGCGGCCCGGTCAGCGGATGCGCTGGTGCTGTCAGTCAAGCCGCAAGTGATGGGCAAGGTGCTGGCTGAGCTGAAGGGCCAAGTCGACAGCCTCAGTTTGATCGTCAGCATTGTCGCCGGGGTCGAAGTAAAAACCATCGCCGACAGCTTGCGCAATGGGCGCGTGGTGCGCTCAATGCCTAATACGCCCGGGCAAATCGGGACTGGCATCACCGTTTGGACCGCCGCGCCGGAGGTAGCGGAAGCGCAACGTCAACAAGCGCAATTGCTGCTGGGCGCCCTGGGCGAGGATATCTACGCCGGCGATGAGAGCTTCCTCGACATGGCGACGGCCCTCAGCGGTTCGGGTCCCGCCTATGTCTTTATGTTCATGGAAGCGCTGATTGACGCCGGCGTTCACATGGGTTTCTCCCGCCGCGATGCCGAGCGGCTGGTGACGCAGACGCTCTTGGGTTCAGTCCAGTACGCGCAACAATCGGGCTTGCACCCGGCGCAGTTGCGCAATCAAGTGACGAGCCCCGGCGGCACCACCGCCGCCGCGCTGCATGAAATGGAGAAGGGCGGCTTGCGGACCGTGTTGTCCGAGGGAGTCTGGGCGGCTTACCGCCGGTCGCAGGCCCTGGGCGTCAAGCCGGACTGAGGCGCACGTGAGCTTTTGCTTAAGCGCCTATTGCAAGTAATGGCGAGCGCTGGCAGAATCTGGTCAGATAATCAGCCGCGGCAGCCTACAAGCCTACAGATTGCGGCTAGTATGACCGCGAAAACTGCTGCGCGAATCCGTTTGTGAAATAATAGACAAGCGCTTGTACTTGGGCTACAATAGCCGCAGTTTTGCGCAGCGATTGGAGAAGGTCAGAAAATCGCCGCCAATTCCTTGAATCAAGTGAACCCGGGAATGCATTTTTTCGTCCGCGAGGGCGATTCAAATCGTCAGCAACAGAACAGAGCTAGCGCAAGGAGCCAGCGAATGGCAGACAACATTTACGATTCGATTCTGGAGCAAATCAAAGATATCGAGCTGGGCAAGCTCGAATCGGTTGAGGTCGGCTACGTCGAAGAAGTTGGCGACGGCATCGCCCGCATCTCCGGCCTGGACAATGTGCGCTACAACGAATTGGTGCAATTCGAAAATGGCGTCGCCGGCATCGCCTTTAACCTGGAGAAAGACAACGTTGGCGTCATCATCATGGGCGCTTATGATGACATTCAGGAAGGCGATACGGTGAGCGCGCTGGAACGAATCGCCTCCGTGCCCGTCGGCATGGGTCTGGTCGGCCGCGTGGTCAACGCGCTGGGAGAGCCAATCGACGGCCGCGGACCCGTACAGTTTGACGAGTACTACAATATCGAACGCATCGCGCCCGGCGTGATGGAAAGGCGCAGCGTCGACCGCCCGGTGCAGACCGGCATCCTGGCCATCGACACCATGATCCCCATCGGCCGCGGACAGCGCGAGTTGATCATCGGCGATCGTCAGACGGGTAAAACCGCCGTGGCCCTGGATACCATCGTCAACCAACAAGGCGAAGATATGTACTGCATTTACGTCGCCATTGGCAAGCGCCGTGGCGAAGTGGCGCGCATCCGCGAAACGCTGGAGCGCGAAGGCGCCATGGATTACACCACGTTGGTGGTGGCCTCCGCCTCGGACGCGGCCGCGCTGCAATATATGGCGCCCTACGCCGGTTGCGCCATCGGCGAGTGGTTCATGGAAAACGGCAAGGACGCCCTGGTCATCTATGACGACCTCTCCAAGCACGCCAACGCCTATCGTCAAGTTTCGCTCTTGATGCGGCGTCCGCCCGGGCGCGAAGCCTTCCCCGGCGATGTCTTCTATCTGCACAGCCGCCTGCTGGAGCGCGCGGCGCAGCTCAGTGACGAACGCGGCGGCGGCAGCTTGACCGCTCTGCCCGTGATCGAAACCTTGCTGGGCGATGTTTCAGCTTTTATTCCCACCAACGTCATTTCCATCACCGACGGCCAGATCTATTTGGAATCGGAATTGTTCAACGCTGGTTTGCGACCGGCGCTGAATACCGGCATCAGCGTCAGCCGCGTTGGCAGCGCGGCGCAAACGCGCGTCATGAAAGACGTGGCCGGCGGCCTCAAATTGCAGATGGCGCAATTCCGCGATTTGGCGGCCTTCGCCCAATTCGGCTCTAATTTGGACAAAGCGACGCAGCAACAGTTGGATCGCGGCATGCGCTTGACCGAGCTCTTTAAGCAGGTGCAATACCAGACGCTGTCGCTGGAAGATCAGGTCGCGCTCACCTACGCCGGCACCAGCGGCTTAACCGACGAGGTGCCCGTGGAACGGATGCTGGACTGGAAAGAAGCCTTCTTGCGTTCCTTCCGTACCCAATTCTCGGATACGGGTGAATTCATCCGCGAGAATCGCAACGAGAAAGCCAAGGACGAGATTGAGGCGAAACTGAATACCGCCGTCGAGACATTTATTGAAGCCTGGGCTTAGTGCTGCCGCCGACAGCAGAAGGGAGGCGCTGAATGCCCACGCTCAGAGAAGTTAAGAATCGCATCCGCAGCGTCAGGAATATCACGCAAATCACGCGAGCGCTGGAAGCGGTGTCAGCCTCTCGCGTTCGCCGCGCTCAAGCCCGTGTGCTCGCCAGCCGCGCTTTTGCCGAAAAAGCCTGGGAAATCCTGGTCAACATCCAGGCGGCCAGCAAATCAGTCCCTCTGCATCCGCTCTTGACGCAGCGCGACCAAGTCAATCGTGTCATGGTCGTGGTGATTACGTCTGATCGCGGTCTGGCTGGCGCCTACAACACCAACATTCTACGCGTTGCGCAGCGCTTTGACGCGCGCCTGGGCAAGCCGGTGGATTATGTCGCCGTCGGGCGCAAGTCGCGCGATTCACTTGTTCGCTCCGGCGCCAACATCGTCGCTTCCTTCAGCGACTTGCCGGCAAGTCCGACTGTTTCCGATATCAGTCCTATCGCCCGCATCGCCATGGACGCCTACCTCAGCGGCGAGGTTGATGAGGTGCTCATCGCCTATACCGACTTCGTCAGCATGCTGGCGCAGCGCCCGGCGGTGCTGGGCTGGCTGCCGCTCACGACCGAAACTATCGCGCAGCAAGTGGCGGCCGAGTACGTGAAGGATGTCGCGCTGGTCAGCGAGGGCACGCAGAATTACGACTACGAACCGAGCGCGGCGGCTGTCGTCGAAGAAATCGTGCCGCGTTTCACCGAATTGCAACTCTATCAGGCGCTGCTCGAAGCGCAGGCCAGCGAACACGCCGCGCGCATGGCCGCCATGCGCAACGCCACCGATAACGCGACGCAAGTCACCGCCGACCTGGTCCTGCTCTATAACAAAGCGCGGCAGGCGGAGATTACGGCGGAAATCCTGGATATCGTCGGCGGCGCCAATGCGCTGCAGCAGGCGATCGATAACAGGGCTGAGGCCATCCTGGACGCGCAGCCGGCGCAAGGACAATTGCTGGATGCCTGAGCCCAAAATAAAGATGCGCTCGGCCAATAGGTAACTCAAGTAAGGAGCTTGGAAGATGGCGGAAATACATGGGACGGTAACGCAGGTGCTGGGCAATGTGGTCGATGTCGAATTCCCGGCCGGCGAGCTGCCGGATATCTTCGACGCGGTGGAAGTCCCGCGCGACAACGAAGACAATCTGGTCCTGGAAGTGGAATTGCATCTGGGCGACAGCGCCGTTCGCACGGTAGCCATGGATTCGACCGACGGCTTGGCGCGCGGAACCGCCGCCTACGCCACCGGTCAACCGATTGCCGTGCCGGTGGGCGCGCCGACCCTGGGGCGCATCTTCAACGTGCTGGGGCGTCCGGTGGATATGGGCGAACAGGTGCCGGATGATGCCGAGCGGCGCCCGATTCACGCCGATGCGCCCTCGTTTGAAGACCAGTCGCCGACCATCGAAATCTTTGAGACCGGCATGAAGGTTATTGATCTGGTCGCCCCCATGACCAAAGGCGGCAAAACCGGCATCTTCGGCGGCGCCGGCGTCGGCAAAACCGTAACGATCCAGGAGCTGATCAACTCCATCGCCACGCAGCACGACGGCCTCTCGGTTTTTGCCGGAGTAGGCGAACGCACTCGTGAGGGCACGGACCTCTACCACGAGATGAAAGAAGCCAACGTGCTCGATAAACTGGCGATGGTCTTCGGCCAGATGAACGAGCCGCCCGGCGTGCGTCTGCGCGTGGGGCTGTCCGGATTGACGATGGCGGAATACTTCCGCGATCAAGGCCGTGACGTGCTCATCTTCATCGACAATATCTTCCGCTATTCCCTGGCGGGCGCGGAGGTATCGGCGCTATTGGGGCGTATGCCCTCGGCTGTAGGTTATCAGCCCAATCTCGGCGAAGAAATGGGCATGCTGCAGGAGCGCATCACTTCCACCCGCAGCGGATCCATCACGTCCATGCAAGCCGTGTACGTGCCGGCCGACGACTATTCCGATCCGGCGCCGGTCGCGGTATTTACGCATCTGGACAGCACGATCGCGCTGGAACGCTCGATTGCGGCTCGCGCGCTCTTCCCGGCTGTGGACCCCCTCGCCAGCACCAGCAATATCTTGCAGCCGGAAGTGATCGGCGACGAACACTACAGCACCGCCCGTGAAGTCCAGCAGGTCTTGCAGCGCTACAAAGACCTGCAAGACATCATCGCCATTCTGGGCGTGGAAGAATTGTCCGATGATGACAAGGTCCTGGTGGCCCGCGCCCGTAAAATGGAATACTTCCTCAGCCAGCCTATGTTTGTGGCCGAGCAATTCACCGGGCAAGCCGGGCGCTATGTGCCCATCAAGGACACGGTGCGCGGGTTCCGCATGATTTTGGAAGGCGAAGTAGACCATATTCCCGAGCAAGACTTCTATATGTGCGGTCCCATTGAGGACGTACTGGAACGCTATGCCGGCCGTGAAAGCGCCTAGGAGCCGATCATGCCGATTCACATCGAGCTGGTGACGCAAGAACGGAAAGTCTTCGAAGAATCCGAAGCCGATATCGTCATCGTGCCAGCGGTAGAAGGCGAGATGGGTGTGTTGCCGAACCACGCGCCAGTGCTGACGACGCTGACCTTTGGCGAGCTGGTCGTGCGCAAAGACGCCGCCGAAGAACGCTTTGCGGTTTATGGCGGCGTGGTGGACGTGCGCCCGGACAAAGTAATCGTCCTGGCTGATTTAGCCGAATCGTCCTACGCCCTGGATCTGGAAATGGCGCAGGCTGCCCGCGAACGAGCGCGCCAACTGCTGGAAGACGGGCTGCCCGGCGCCGACAATCGCGAAGCCGAGCTGGCGCTGCGGCGCGCCAATCTTGCTGTGCGCGTCAGCCAGCGCATTCGCAGTCGCGGCCCTGGCTTGCGCATTCTCGACGAGGAGAGCGCCGAGGCCTGATACGGCGGCAGCTCCTTTATATTCCTGGAAGCCTCGACGCCCGGTACTGCTTTTGTAGTCCGGGTTTTATTTTTGCTGTAGAATATCCCTAGAGTGAATGGCCAATAATCTTCGGTAAATTGTATGGCTCGCTTCGGAAAGAGACTGGGCGTCGATCTGGGCACAGTCAACGTTTTGATATATGAAAGCGGCCGAATCGTCTTGCAGGAACCCTCGCTGGTAGCGCTGCTGGCGGAAGAAGAGCGCATTGTCGACTTCGGCAATCCAGCCCGCGAGATGCTGGGCCGCGTCGACGATGAAGACATTCAGGTGATGCGTCCCCTGCAAAACGGCGTCATCGCCGACTATGAAGTGACCGAAGCCATGCTGGAATACTTCTTTAGCAAGATAGCCGGTCGCATGCGCTTGTTCAGGCCTTCTGTCATGGTGTCAGTGCCTTATGGCGCAACGAGCGTCGAAAAGCGGGCCGTGCGCGAGGCCATCCTTGAGGCGGGCGCGCGCGAAGTGCAGTTGATGTGGGAACCGCTGGCGTCAGCGCTGGGCGCGGGTTTGCCCGTCAGTACACCGGCGGGCGGCATGGTCGTCAACATCGGCGGCGGCATCACCGAAGCGGCCGTGCTGACCATGAACAATATCGTGCGCGCGGAAAGCGGCCGCGTCGGCGGGCTGCGCCTTGATGACGGCATCATCAGCTATGTGCGCCGCAAATACAACTTGACTGTGGGCCAGCCCACGGCCGAGTCGATTAAGATCCAGATTGGCGCCGCCGTCGACCAGCCGCAAGAACTCTCGATGGAGATTCAAGGCCGCGACAACGTATCGGGCTTGCCGCGCACGGTGCGCGTCACTACGGGAGAAGTGGTGGAGGCGCTGGCCGAACCCCTAAGCCAAATCGCGACCGTGGTTCGGTCGGTATTGTCAACCACTCCGCCCGAATTGTCATCGGATATCATTGACCGCGGCATTGTCTTGACCGGTGGCGGCGCCCTCCTGCGCGGCATCGACGCCTATCTGACCCGTGAGACCGGCGTACCCGTCTATCAAGCTGACAATCCTCTAATCGACGTCGTTGTGGGCTGCGGCCGGGCTTTGGAGGATCCCGCCATTATGCGCCGACTGGCGCAAACCAACTATTTCTGAGAGAGTGGTGAATAGGCGGTTATGATAGACTGCGCCGAGCAAACAAGAGATCTCTGTGTTCTCAGTAGATGCAAGTAAGTCATGCAAATTTCACAGCATCGGGTCAGCCAAGGCTGACCCCTACAGGGTTCAAAATCAAAATATAGTTGAAAGTTGTAGGGGCGAGCCTTGGCTCGTCCGCGCAAACACGAAAATTCGCTATTTTTTGATGATATACCTATATTCTCATTACTTACTCGCACTTACTTCTGCGCTCTCTGTGGTGAAAAAAACCTGTGACGTGTTCGCTTAGAGAATTATATCCGCGATGTTCACCTCTCCCATTTCTTATTGCTGTCGCTGGCGAGTGGCGAGGATTCGCTTTCAGCCATCGAGATAATAGGTCATGCGCTGCAAATGCGTGACCGGGTCAATATACTGAATTTGCACCTTGGCCGGTACATTGATATTGATGGGCGCGTAGTTAAGAATAGCTTCTACCCCGGCTTCGACCAACTGATCGGCCACTGACTGGGCATGCTCGGCCGGCACCGCCAACATGGCGATCTTGATATTTTCGGCGCGAATTGTCTCGCTCATCGCGCTTATGGGCCTCACAACGAAATCCCCAATTCGCTGGCCGATTACCGCCGGATTCACATCAAACAAGTGCGCAATGCGAAAACCGCGATCCTGAAAGCCGCGATAATGCGAAATCGCGCTGCCCAGGTTGCCCGCGCCGATGACCACAACCATCCATTCTTGGTTAATTTTCAGCACAACCTGGAGCTTTTCGATCAGGAAGTCAATTTGATAACCGGTGCCCTGCTTGCCGAAACCGCCAAAGTGAGAGAGATCCTTGCGAATCTGCGCCGAACTGATGTCAAGGCGCTGGCCCAATTCATGCGATGAGGTCACCTGCTTGTCTTCTTGTCGCAAGCGCCGCAGCGCGCGCAAATACAAGGGCAAACGACCAATGACGATATCTGGTATGGATGTCCCTGCGTTATCGGGCATTGAGGCGGATTCCTTGCAGGCGGATTGTGAAACTTTATACGATATTCATCCTACCACTCAGCCGCATTCAACGCTAGCCAGCGGGCGGCTGTCTGGATGGCGGCGCGGGCCTGTTGGCCAGGCGCCCCGGGAGTGGCGCGCATCACTGGTACAATTCCCTTCACGTTGAAAATCGTAGGGGCGACTCGGTGAGTCGCCCACAAAATTTGCATGGACATCGCGGACGTTTCAGCGAAACGCCCCTACATCATCACCTTTTATCGCGTATCCGCGAAAAAACTCTGTGCCCTCTGTGTACTCGGTGGTTAAAATATTTTGGCGCGATTTCTCTGCTCCCGCGCCCGGCCTTGCTTGTCAGCCGCCAGCGGCAATGATAAAATGTCAGGCGCAGTCGGCGGCTGGATTGATACGCTGAGCCGACGCTAGCAAAGAGAGCAGTTTGAGCGCGATGACGCAGGGTCACGATAGCCAGCAGAGCGGCGGTCGGCCGCTTGCCAATGACTTGGAAATCGTACATGACAGCATGCTGGATGGATTGAGCCAACTGGCGGATTACTTTGGCTTCAGCAAGGTCATGGGCCAACTCTACGGAAGCCTGCTGCTGAGCGCGGAGCCGCTGTCCCTGGACGACATGATGGCGCGTTTGGGCATCTCCAAAGCCAGCGTCAGCACCAATATCCGCTCGCTTGAACACATGGGCATGGTGCGACAAGTTTGGGTGCGGGGCGGCAGCGGACGCCGCAAGTATTACCAGGCGGAGACCGACTTCTGGCAGATTTTCTCCAATTTCCTCAGCGGTCGCGAGCTGCGCGATCTGGAACATGCCTTGTCGGTAATGGAGCAAAACCACCAGCGCATCTCGTCTTCGATTGACGAACTGCCGCCCGATCAGCAGATTCTGGCTCGGCTGTATTTGGATCGCATTACGCAAATGCAGGCTTTGTTTCGCTTCGCGCAGCTCATCATCAGCAGCGTTATGAATCAGGTCAGCGGCATAGATGTGTCCGCTGTCTCCAGCGTCGAGTTGCAGTAGTTTCTCCCTTGTAGCCTTTTTGCCGCCTGTCTATAATCCTGGCCTGGTCGTCAGCTTGAGGAAGTGGCGGAATTGGCAGACGCGCATGACTTAGGATCATGTCTCTTTGAGGTGAGGGTTCGAGTCCCTCCTTCCTCATCACCATCAATCCATAGAGGCGCGTGACGCGCCTTTCAACTTTACACTTGAAATCAGAACCGCTGCAGACGACCAACCGCTTGCTGATTTGTGAGATACCAAGGACCTATCTTGAACTTGACGACTGAACGAATCGAAAATCACCGCGCCCAGCTGACTGTCGAAATCGAAGCTCAAGAGCTGGAAGACGCCAAGCGCAAAGCCGCCCGTAAAATATCGCGAGAAGTTCGCATCAGGGGCTTCCGCAAGGGCAAAGCGCCCTACCGATTGGTGGCGCAAGCGGTGGGCGAGGGAGCCATCCTTGAAGAAGCCATTGATGCTCTCGGCGATAATCTCTATAAACAAGCCCTGGATGCATCCGAAATCCTGCCCTATGGTCCTGGCGCTTTTGATGACTTTCAGTTGGAACCGGCGCCAACATTCGTCTTTTCCGTGCCTTTGCAGCCCGAAGTCGATCTGAATGCCTATCAAGAGACGCGAGTCGACTTTGAAGCGCCGGAAGTCAGCGAAGACGAGGTCGACCAAGCCCTGGAGCAACTGCAGCTGCGCGCCATCGAGGTGCTTGATGACTCAGTCGCGATGGCCGCGGCCGGCAATCGCGTTACTATCCATGTCGAAAGCGAGTTTCTTGATGGCGAACCCCAGGATGAAATAGCAGAGGCCGACGACGAATCGGACCTGCAGGACGGGCTGACAGACGATAGCGACAGTGACGACGACGAAGCTCCTGATGCCGACCTGCAGACGCCCTACATCCCCAAACAAGGCGATAGTTTCGTCAGCGACGAAAATGCGACCATCATCCTCGATCCCAACGAAGATCCCTTCACGCATGGCTTTGTTGAACATCTCATCGGTGTGGAGCAGGGCGCGACCGTTGAATTCGAACTGACAATTCCTGATGACGATGCTGACGAAACCATCATCGGACGGCGCGTGCAATTTTATGTGACGATGAAGCAGATTGAATCCATCTTGATCCCGGAATTGGATGACGAATTTGCGCGCCGAGTCAGTCGAAATCATGGCGACATCGAGCAGGACATGGTCGGCTTGCGCGCCTCAACCAGAGAGGACCTCGAGCAGGCGGCGCTGTCCCAGGCCAAGTCAGACTACTGCAACCGGGTATTGGAACAGATCGTGGCCGGCGCGGACATCGTCTATCCCGATGTGATGCTTGATCAGCAGATCGACAGCATGGTTGGCGATTTTGAACGCAACCTGGCCCAGCGGCAATTTAGCCTGGACGATTACTTTATCCTGACGAAGAGCACCAAAGACGACCTGCGCGAGCAGCAACGTGAAGGGGCTGAGGAGTCCCTGCGGCATTCGCTCGTGCTGCGCGAAATCGTCGACGCGCAGGGTATCGAGATAAGCGACGCAGATATCGAAACTCGGCTGGATGCGATGATAGCCGGCTTCGGCTCCAGTCCTAAAATCCGCAAGCTCTTTGATACGCCGCAAATGCGCGACAAGATTCGTAACGACCTGGTCATGAGCCATGCCAATGAGCATCTCTACGCCATCGGTCGTGGTGAAGACCCGGCCGCGGCTGTCGCAGCCATGCAGGCTGAGAGCGCCGAGGAAGCCCGGCGCGCCCAGGAGCGTAGCGAACGGCTGCTGCAATATCAGTCAGAGGACGAAGCGGCCGCCGCGGCGCTGGAGGCTGCCGATCAAGAAGATTCAGCCGCTGACGGCGCCGCCCAAGAGTCTGAAGCGACAGCAAAGGAAAGCGCTGCCGCTGACGGCGCTGATGCCGAGCGGGCTCAAGAAGCGTAATTCCATCCGACTTCGCTATAGAAAGGATTGCGGCAGCTTATGAATCAATTTCACAATGTAATCCCGATGGTGATTGAACAAGGCAGCCGCGGCGAGCGAGCCTATGACATTTATTCGCTGCTGCTTAAAGAGCGCATCGTCTTTGTCGGCTCCGGCATCAATGACCAAATCGCTAACTTGATCGTGGCTCAACTGCTGTTTCTGGAGCGCGAAGGCCCGGATCGCCGCATTCAAATGTACATCAATTCGCCCGGCGGCGCCGTCTATTCCGGTTTGGCGATCTACGACACCATGCAGCAAATCGCCGCGCCGGTGAGCACAGTCGCCGTTGGCATCACCGCCAGCTTTGGCACCGTACTGCTGACAGCGGGCGCGAGCGGTATGCGCCTCGCCCTGCCGAACGCCACCATACATATGCACCAGCCTCTCGGCGGCGCTCAAGGTCAAGCCTCCGATATCGTGATTCAAGCCGAAGAAATCGTGCGTTTGAAGAAGCGCATCATTGACATATTTGTCAATCACACCAGCAAAACGCCCGAAGAAGTCGAGCGCGTGACGGACCGGGATGTCTACATGACGGCGCAGGAAGCCACCGACTTTGGCCTGATCGACAATGTGCTGATTGGTGAAGAACGCGGGCTGGAAGGAGTCTAAGGTGAGCTTCTCGCCCATCAAACACCGCTGCAATTTCTGCGCCCGGTCGCATGAAGAAGTCGAACGACTCATCGCCGGGCCCGAACACATCCATATCTGTAATTTCTGCGTCGATCTTTGCCATAGCTTGCTGCAGAAAGAAGAAGCCAAAGACACCGGGCTTGATAGCCAGTTGGACTTCGAGTTGTCTTTTTCGCCGCGCCAAATCTTGCAGCGGCTGGACGAATATGTAATCGGCCAGCAAGACGCCAAACGGGTCTTGAGCGTCGCGGTCTACAACCACTACAAGCGTATTCAAGCGGCTGACGATCCGATAGATGTGGAGCTGGACAAGAGTAATATCTTGTTGCTGGGTCCGACCGGCTGCGGCAAGACACTGCTGGCGCAGACCTTGGCCCGCATTTTAGACGTGCCCATTTGCATCACCGACGCCACCGCGCTCACCGAAGCCGGTTACGTTGGCGAAGACGTGGAGAATATACTGCTGCGTCTGATTCAGGCGGCTGACGGCAATATCGAACGCGCCGAACGCGGAATCATCTACATTGACGAGATTGACAAGATTTCGCGCAAGTCAAATTCGAACCCATCGATCACGCGTGATGTTTCGGGCGAGGGCGTCCAGCAGGCTCTGCTCAAAATCATTGAAGGCGCCCTGGCCAATGTGCCGCCTCAGGGCGGGCGCAAACATCCGCATCAAGAGTTCTTGCAGATTGATACGCGCAATATCCTGTTCATTGTTGGCGGCACCTTCTCCGGATTGGACGAAGTCATCCGACAGCGGATCGGCGCCAACAGCAGCATCGGCTTCGGTTCTCGGAAAGAGACGCCCGAAGCTCAGGACGATTTGCTGGGCCTGGTGTCACCGGAAGATTTGGTGCAGCACGGCATGATTCCGGAGATGGTGGGGCGTCTACCGGTTCTGGTGGCGCTGAAGCCGCTGGAATTGGACGATCTGGTAAGGATTATGATCGAGCCCAAGAATGCGCTGATTCGGCAGTATGAGCATTTGCTCTCGCTTGACAATGTCGAGTTGGTCTTTGAAGACGCCGCCATGCGCGCGGCGGCCGAATTGGCGCTAGAGCGGGACACGGGCGCGCGCGGCTTACGCTCGATTATCGAGTCCTGCCTGCTCAACGTCATGTTCGAGGCGCCCAGCCACGACGAAATCAACAAGGTCGTGATCAGCGAAAATGTCATTCGCGGTGAAGAGCCGCCAAAAGTCTACAGTCGCGACGGCGGTCTATTTGATCTGTCGGGGAAGATCGATACTGCCGCTTGAGCAAGCGCTACAGCTAGGGGGTAACGGGCAGAAGCAGCACTTCGGTGTTGCCGGCGACCTGGCTCTGGAAACTCTGCGCGTCTAACTGGGTCGCTTCCTCGCCGGCGCCGCCCCAATTATAGGGAATGGCCCACCTGGGCTGCATGGATTCCACCAGACGCGCGGCGTCTGTAACCGATAGCCTCCCGTAGCCGTCTATCGGCAGCAAGATGATGTCCGGCTTCAGATATGAAGTCTCGCCGATGGTGTCCGCTTCGCCCACGTAATAGATGTCATATAAATCCAGCGAGATCAAAAAGCCCAGGCGTCCGTCTCCCTTCTGGTCGCGTGGATCGCGCGACGACAGGGCCGGTATCGCTTTGATATTCGCCTTGCCCACATTGATGCTCTGCCACTCGCGCAGCACTTGGGTGCCGGGGATGACGCGGCCGGCGCTCTCGCTGCCGACAATTAGCGTGTTCTCGCCGCGAATTTTCTCGACATCCGCCGGCGAACAGTGATCGTAATGATCGTGCCCGAGCAGAATGAGATCGGGTGGCGCATCGGTCTTGACCACTCGCCAGGGCGCGATTTGGATGGAGGGCGCGCCCTCAATGGCGAAGCTGCCGTGCCCTTGCCAGCGGATTCGGTCAATCAATGGCTCGTTGCCTGCTTTCACATTCTGAATGAACCCGTAAAGCGATTCAGCAGGCGGGTTCGGATTCTTCGATTATAGACCCTCTGCTATGGACTTTCCAATACGAGCGAGCTGCGGGCGGCTGGGAGCCGCCGCCATTCCATCTACACGGTGTTGGCAATCTGCTGTATGCTCAGGCGTCGGTCAGGTCCAGCCGGAAATGGGGTGCTAGGCCCGTGCTGGTTGATGAGGCGAAGCTATTTGTAGCGAGCGGCAAGGGCGGCGACGGCATGGTCTCCTTTCGCCGAGAAAAGTATGTGCCCTTGGGCGGACCCTCCGGCGGCGACGGCGGGCGTGGCGGGGATGTCGTTCTCCAGACCGACGCCAACATGAATACGCTGTATTTCTTCCGCAAAAGAGTCCATTTCAAAGCCAAAGCGGGCGGCAAGGGCGGCTCCAGCAATAAGACCGGCGCCGATGCCAAACGCTTGGTTGTTCGCGTTCCATGTGGAACCGTAGTGCGCGATGCGGCCACTGGCGGCCTGATTGCCGACCTGGTGGGTCCGGAGGCTGAAGTCGTGGTTGCGCCTGGCGGACGCGGCGGGCGCGGCAATGTCCACTTCAAATCCTCATCCAACCAGGCGCCGCGCCTGGCGGAAAAAGGCGAGCCCGGCGTCGAACGCTGGATCACGCTTGAGTTGAAAATGATCGCCGATGTCGCCTTGGTCGGGCTGCCCAATGCGGGCAAATCCACCTTGCTGTCCGTAGTCAGCAACGCCAAACCCAAAATCGCTGATTATCCCTTTACCACCCTGGAGCCCAACCTGGGCGCCGTCGTCTACGACAATCTGGATCTGGTATTCGCCGATATTCCGGGTCTGATTGAAGGCGCGCACCTCGGCATCGGTCTGGGCCACTCTTTTTTGCGCCATGTGCAGCGAACCTCGCTGATTGTGCATATTCTGGATGGCGCGGCGGCGGATCCCCTGGCCGACTACAATCAGATTCGCGCCGAACTGGCGCTCTATGACGAAGACTTGGCGCAAAGGCCCGAGATCTTGGTTGTCAACAAAATCGACCTGCCCGACGCTCGCGAGTACCTGGAGCTGCTCAGCGAAAGCTTTGCCGAGCGCGGCATCCAGGAGCCGCTGGCGATCTCAGCCCTGACGCGGGAGAATGTCGACCGGCTGATCCAGCGCGTGTTTGAATTGAGCGCGAGCTTGCCCAAGCGCCAGCTAACCGCGCATGACGAAGAGCCCACCTATGACCTAAGCGAAGACGACGACATGACCTTTGAGCTGAAAGTCAGCGACGGCGTGTATTTCGTCAGCGGCGACCGCATCGAGCGGGCGGCAGCCATGACCTACTGGGATTACGAAGAAGCGGTGCTGCGCTTCCAGAAGACGCTTGAGGCGACCGGCATTGCCGCAGCTTTGGAACAGGCCGGCGTGAGCAGCGGCGATACCGTGTACATCGGCGATTTTGAACTGGAGTGGTCGGAGTGAGAAAGCTGCGAATCGGCATTCTCGGCGGCGCCTTCGATCCGCCGCAAATCGGCCACCTTATCTTGGCCGAATACAGCCGGGAAGCGCTGGACATCGACCACATGCTCTTCGTCCCGGTTGCCGACCACCCGGTCAAACGCGGCGAGCTGCGCCTGCCCGTCCCGCATCGGCTGGCTATGCTGAAGCTGGCTGTCGATGACAACCCGGATTTCAGCATTTCACGCGTGGATATCGATCGCGAGGGTCCCCATTATTCCGCTGACACGGTCAAACTGATTCGCCAACAGTACCCGCGGGCCGATCTGTACTTCGTGATGGGCGGCGACAATCTGCGCGCCCTGCCTACCTGGGAGCGCGCGCCGGAACTTTATCGCTGCTGCCGCCTGGCTGTGATGAAACGGGCCGACGAAGATATCACGCCGGATATGCACGATGATGTATTGCCGGGCCTCTCCCAAAAAGTCGACATTGTGGACGTGCCCATGCTCAGCGTCTGGCTGTCGTCAACGGTAGTCGTCAACCGCCTGCGGACGAATCGCAGCGTTCGCTATTTGCTTCCCGATGCCGTGCTCGCCTATATCAGAGCCAATGAGCTATACGGTTGACTCGCCATGTCGCGAACTGCTTTTGTATACGCTGCTCTCATCGCGCTTGGGCTTTTGGTTTTGAACTCTCCAGCCCAGGATGAGCCACCAATCCCCACATTGGCGGTACCGACGCTTGTGCCGGCGGCGGCGGACGTGAACGCCTCCGCCGATTTCCTGCCTGCGCAGTCGGCAATCGCCGAGATTATCGCTGGCGGAATCTTGCGCGCGGGCTTGCTCTATAACGATCCGCCGTACAGTGAATTCACCATTCAGGGCGAGCTGCGCGGCTTTGAGGTTGATCTGCTTCGCAAAATCGCCGGCGAATGGGAGTGCGAACTCGACTTTGTGCAAGTGACCCGGCTCAATGCGCTGGACAAGCTGAATCGCGGCGAGGCGCACTTGCTGGCGTCGGCCATCCCGCGCTACCGAGACCACGACGCCGACCTTGAGTTTAGCCAGAGCTATCTACAGGGAACGCAGGCGCTGCTTGTGCTGGAAGCAAGCGCTTTCCAGGCGCGAGCGGATTTACTTGAGCAGCCAATCGGCTATGTGATGGGCGCGCGCGCGGAAAAAGCGACAGCAATCTGGAGCGCGCAGGCCGGCAGGACCTTAAACTTGCAGCCTCATTTGACGCTGGACCGGGCTGTGGCCGCGGTGATGCGCGGAGAAACAAGCGCAGTGATCGCCGAAAAGCAGGCGCTGCGCCGGGTCACTTCTGAATTCTCGGAGTCGGTTCGCATCCTGGATGATGAGATTTCTGTGGAGCCGCGGGCTTTCGCTGTCAGGCGGCAGGACGCTCCTTTGCGCGCCGCCCTCAATAAGACAATTCAACTCTTGGCCCAGGCCGGCGAGCTGGACCTGCTCTTTCGCGAGTATTTTCCCGACGAATCTTACAGTCCCGACGTCATTGCTTTGTGGTCCGGCATCGGCGAAGAAGCGCTGCCATCGCAATTCGCCCAGGAGATTGTTTATCCGGCGACCTACGCGCTGCCGAGATTCAAGAGCGGCGGAAGGCTGAGAGTGGGCGGAATCTTAAATGCGGCGCCGGGCTCGACGACCGCTGAGGGCCTCCTGGATACGCTTAATCGGGCGCTTGCGGCCGAGCTGGCGAGGCGCTGGGGGCTTAGCCTGGAAATTGTAGCCGGCGAATCCCAAACCGCCGCCGACCTGTTGAAGGGCGAACAAGTCGACTTGGTAATCGGGATGAAGCCGGATTGGCGCCTGGCGGCGGAGATGGATTTCTCCATGCCCTATCTATTGCACGGGGACCGGCTGATGGTGCGCGCGAATTCTGGAATCCGCGGCTTTAATGACTTGCGCGGGCGCTTTGTCGGCATCTTGATCGGGGACGACACGGCGCGATCGCGGGCGCAGGCCTGGGCGGACAGCATCAATGCCACTGTGCGTTATATCCAAACGTCCGAGCGCGACGCGGCGCTCACGCTCCTGGACTACAACAACGCCAATGCCATCTACGCCGACAATCTGGCGCTGCTGCCGCATCTGGAAGCCAATCCCGATGCCTTGCGCTTGACCGACCGCTGGTACAGCCGGGACTACTATGCCATCGGGCTGCCATACAATGACATTGACCTGCGCTTGCTGGTGGATTACACGATTCAGGAGATGATCAAAGACGGCGTACTCTACGAGTTGTCAGCCGGCTTGCTTGTGTCTGAGACTCTCCCGGAATTCGAAACTGTGCCCGGCTCAAGCAGTTTCGCCGGTTTTAACCTGGCTAATACCGCGAATTCTGGCTCCTAAGTACAATCGTAACTCCCAACAGCAGCAGCGCGCTGCCCAGAACCTGCCAACTGGTGGGGATCTCGCTGAAGATGACGAAAGCCCAAAAAGCCGCCAGCGCCGGCATGATCTGGGCGGTCACGGTGATCACCGTCGGCGATACATACTTCAGGACGAAATTCAGTACGCCATGGCCGATTATCTGCGCCAGGATCGCTAACAGCAGCACCCACAAATAGCCGCGAATATCATAACCGACCAGCGACACTCGCGTGAATGCAATGATAAGCAAGGTTACGGCCCCGCCAGCTGTATACACCAGCCAAATGTAGGGAATGAAGGATGTGGACGACCGGACCTTGCGGCCGATGGTGATGTACAGCGCGGCCGAGCAAGCGCTGATCGCCGCCAATAGTACGCCCAAGCCCGGGTTGCCGTCTTCGCTGATAGCGCGCGCGCCCGCGCTGGCAAAAGCCACCGCCAAGCCGCCGCCCAGCGCCACGATGATCCCGGACCAGATAGCGCGGCTGAGCTTGCCCTTCAGCAGCGTGACTTCAAAGACCGCCACCCAAATCGGAATCGTCGCGATTAGCGCCTGATTGATCATGATGCTTATATGCGTGAGCGATGTCGCCATCAGCGTAATGTTCACGCCAAAGAGCGCGCCGGCGGCCACAGCCAGCCAGCGGCTGCGCGCCGACATCCGCCTGATTTCGCGCTGGCCCCGGTAGACGATATAGGGCGCGAACATGACCGAACCGGTGATCATGCGCCCGAAGGCAACCAGCGCCGGCGGCAAATCATATTGGAAGGCGAAGCGGACGCAGATAGGTCCGAAGGACCAGGCGAAGATCGAGATGGCTACCAATACGCCCAAACGCGCGGTCGAAGGCGCCAGTGTCTTAGTGCGAAGCATCATGTTGGCTCTGCGACTGGCGGATCTCGCCCCGGCTGGCGACAAGCACGCCAGCGACGATAATGATGCTGCCGATGATTTGTTGCTGCGGCGGCAGCTCGCGGAAGAGCGCCAGCGCCAATAGCGCGCTGCCTAAGGGCTCCAGCTGGGAAAACATGCTGACCATAGCCGCGGGGAAGTATTCGAGCAGATAATTCAGCGAGGAGTGGCCCAGCAATTGCGGCGCCAGCCCCATAGCCAGCAGCACGGCGTAACCCTCCGCCGCATAGCCGGTCACTCGCGTCGAGGTCAGCAATATGATCGAGCAGGCGCCGATGGCGGCCACGCCGTAGACCAGCCAAACGTAGGGGATGACGGGCAGTCGCGCCCGCAGCGCCCGCCCAATGAGCATATAAACCGATACGGACAGCGCGCCGATCCATGCCAGCAGCGTGCCGGTCGCGGTCGCGCTGAGCTCGTCCGCGCCGCGCGCCGCCAATTCCGCCCCGCCGTTGCTGGGAATGCCGATGATGACCCCGCCGGCGAGCGCGATGATCAAGCCGGCGACTACCAGTCGCGACAGCCGAATATGCAAAAACAGCACTTCGAGGATCGCCACCCAGATGGGACCGGTCGAAACAATGACGACGCTCACGAGCACAGTCGTGTACTGCAGCGACGATACCCAGGCGGTGAAGTGAATGGCCAGGCACAGCCCGGAGAGCGCGATGAGCGCCAGCTCACGCCGCGCCAGCTTCGCCACCTGGTGTAAATGACGCCGCAGGGCGAGCGGGGTTAGCGCGACAGCAGCGATGGCGAGCCTTGCGGCTGCAATCAGCAGCGGCGGCATGTCGGCGTCGAGCGCGTAGCGGATGAGAATAGCGGCTGACGATGTAGTGACGACAGCCAACAGGATTACGAAATAGGCGCGGTAGGGGGTCGCTCTGGCGGCTGACGCTTCGTTCGTTGACAAGGATTGCCCTCCCAGGACACCAGCGCTTATCATTACGTGAATCCCGCAGAAAACAAGTCGGAATCAAACCGGGGCGCTGGAGGGCGCGTGGTCTATGAAGTTAGCCCGCCCGCAAGTAAAATGTGGAGCGAAGTTCGCCGGTCTTGCGCTTGGCTGTTGGTGAATTCACAGTCAGCCGTGTTAAAATGTCGGTGAAGACCCTTCGAATCTACAAGTTCATCAGGAGCGAGTTGAGTCATGGCATTTGAATTACCATCTCTTCCCTATGCAGAGGACGCACTGGAGCCGCATATTGATGCCCGCACCATGGGTATTCACCACGGCAAACACCACGCCGGCTACGCCACCAAGCTGAACGCGGCCATCGCCGGCACCGAATTGGAAGGCAAGAGCATCGAGGAGATCCTGGGCGATCTTGATGCAGTGCCGGAAGGCATCCGTGGCGCCGTCCGCAACAATGGCGGCGGCTACGCCAATCATAACTTGTTCTGGCAGATCATGAGCCCTGATGGCGGCGGCGAGCCCAGCGGCGCGCTGGCGGAGGCCATCAACAGCGCCTGCGGCAGCTTCGACGGTTTCAAGGCGCAATTTTCGGATGCGGCCGCCAATCAGTTCGGCTCCGGCTGGGCCTGGCTGACCGTTAGCGGCGGCGCCGTAAGCGTCTCGTCGACGCCCAACCAGGATACGCCGCTGATGCAGGGCGTCACGCCAATCCTTGGCCTTGATGTCTGGGAACATGCCTACTATCTCAAATACCAGAACCTGCGTCCCGATTACATCGCCGCCTTCTTTAACGTCATCAATTGGGACAAGGTCGCGGAATTATACGCGGCTGGCTAATCGAGTCCCGAAGATGGAACACAGCGCGCCACTGGGTTCGCTGTGTTTGCTTTAACAGTGTGCTAGCAAAGGAGGCGCTGTAATGACGAATAAATCCGACGGACTTAGCCGCCGCGATGTCTTGAAGCTGGCGGCGGCGGGCGTTAGCGCTGGTTTGGCTGGCGCGGCAATCGGCATCGCAGCCCAGGAGCAGGGGACAGCTCAATCCAGCTGGCCCTTTGAGTTGCCGGAGCTGCCCTACGCGCAAGACGCGCTGGAGCCATACATTGACGCGCGCACCATGGGCATCCACCACGGCAAGCATCACGCCGGTTACACTAGAAAATTGAACGCCGCGCTTGAAGGCAGCGACCTGGTCGAGCTGTCGATTGAAGACATCCTCGCCGATCTGAACGCCGTGCCTGAGGACATTCGCAGAGCGGTCAGAAACAACGGCGGCGGGTACGCCAACCACAGCTTGTTCTGGCAGGTCATGAGCCCCGACGGCGGCGGCGAGCCGAGCGGCGCGCTGGCTGAAGCAATAAGCAGCGCCTTCGGGGGATTCGGCGACTTCCAGGCGGAGTTCTCGGCGGCGGCAGGCGGCGTCTTTGGCTCGGGCTGGGCTTGGCTGGTGGCGGACGGCGGCGCGCTCAACATCAGCACGACGCCCAATCAAGATACACCGCTGATGGCGGGTAAGACGCCAATCCTCGGCATTGATGTCTGGGAGCACGCCTACTACCTCCATTATCAGAATCGTCGGGCGGACTACATCGCGGCCTTCTTCAACGTCATCAACTGGGACAAGGTCGACGAGCTCTACGCGGCTGCCTGAGCCGGCTAGTTGTTCTCAACCGATTCAAAGGGCGCTACAATGCTAGCGCTCTTTTTGCTTTTGGACCCCGGCTGACAGGAGATGATCCGATGAGCGACTATCGTATCGAGATGGATTCAATCGGCGAGGTGCGGGTGCCGCGGGAGGCGCTCTACGCGGCGCAGACGCAGCGAGCGCTGGAGAACTTCCCCATCACGGGCATGAAGCCGCTGCCCGCTTTCATCTGGAGCATCACGCTGATCAAGCGGGCGGCCGCCGAGGTCAACATGGAGCTGGGTTTGCTGGACAAGGCGCTGGCGAAGGCGATCATCCAGGCCGGCGACGAAATCCTGGCGGGCCAGCATCACGAGCACTTCGTGGTCGATCCCTTTCAGGCGGGCGCAGGCACCAGCCACAACATGAACGCCAACGAGGTGATGGCCAACCGCGCCAATCAGATCCTCGGTTACGCTATCGAGGCGAGCGACAAGCCCGTGCATCCCAACGATCACGTCAACATGGCGCAATCGACCAACGACACCATTCCCACGGCGATTCGGCTGGGCGCGCTCTGGCGGCTGGACGAACTGCTGGCGACGCTGGCGCGTTTCGTCGAGGTCACGCGCGGCAAATCAGCCGAATGGGACGATGTGGTCAAAACGGGGCGGACGCATCTGCAGGACGCGGTGCCGGTGCGGCTGGGGCAGGAGGTCGGCGCCTGGGCGACCGCCATTGAGCGCGGCGGCGACAAGGTCGAATTCGCGGCCGAGGGGCTGCGGCGGCTGGGCATCGGCGGCACGGCGGCCGGCACCGGCTTGAACGCGCATCCGCAGTATCACGCGCGCATGGTGGCCAAGCTGACGGCGCTCAGCGGCATCAGCCTGTACCAGAGCGACGACCTCTTCGAGTCCATGCAGTCGATGCAGGACGCGGTCTTCTTCTCGGCGGCGCTGCGTAACCTGGCTATGGATTTCACGCGCATCGCCAATGACGTGCGCTTGCTATCGGCGGGGCCGACCACCGGCATCGCCGAGCTGACCCCCCCGACGGTGCAGCCGGGCTCGTCCATCATGCCGGGCAAGGTGAATCCGGTGCTGGCGGAGATGCTTAATCAGGCCATGTATCACGTCATGGGCAACGACAGTACCGTCAACCTCTGCGGCGCGGCCGGCCAATTCGAGCTCAACGTGATGATGCCGGTGATCGCGCACAACCTCAACGAGATGATGCAAGTGATGATCGGCGCGGTCGGCGCTTTCACCGACAAGCTGATGGCCGGGCTGGAGGTCAATCGCGAGCGGGCGGAGAGCTGGCTGTCGCGCAATCCGATTCTGGTGACGGCGCTGAATCCGATTATCGGCTACAACAACGGCGCCAAGGTGGCGAAGCGGGCGCTGGCTGAGGGCAAGAGCGTACGCGAGGTGGTGCTGGCGCTGGGCTTGATGGAAGCGGCGGAGCTGGACGCGGCGCTGGATGCCTACGCGATGACCGAGGGCGGGATCGCGGAGTAGGGGCGGCTCCTTCCCCCAAAGTTAGCTGAGGAGGGGAGCCTTATTGGCACGGATTTGCTTGATTTGCGCAAATGAATTTGAGCGTTGCGCAAAGGCTGAATCGCAGGCATGGCAAGGGTTTTGGGCGATTTTACGACGGTATTGGCATTTGCCACGGGAAAATGTTTTTGTGCAAATAATGCTGCTTTCGCCATCCGGGCCTCGTCCGTTATTGGAGATTCCACAGGACGGGCGATTGGCGTATCGGGACTGGTAAGGCGTACGCTGCGAGCAGGTTAGCATGGAGTGGGGTGGTGTGGGCGACTGGATAGTCGCGGGTTTCTACTTACTGTTCTTTGCCCAATAAGTTGTCTTGACGAACCAGACTGATAAAATGGAAGTGTGTGAGCGCTTGCCCGGAATAAGTGTCGTATGATCACCAAGACTGAATTGAGCACTCTCAAGGAAAACAACCTTGACGCCATATACCGGCACTTGCGGACTTGTTCTTCGTCTGTTGAAGCGCGATTTGTCATGGAGAACCTTGGTCGGCTTCCAGAGAATTTTAGTGGCGATGTATTCATACCCTACGTAGCGGACAAGAATCGAGACACTAGATTTTGGGCTGTCAAAAACTTGGGAAAGTTAGAAGATATACAATACTTGCAATGTCTAAGCGATGTTGCTGTAGACGACAGCAGCTCAATAGTTAGAAGGGAAGCAGTATCGGCAATTGGCCGGATGCGCAACAAGCGGACGATTCCCACACTGGTGAGATTTCTCCGCGACGATGATCCAACTGTTGTCCTTCAAGCGATAAGAGGGCTGCTTGTATTCAAGAAACATGACCGAGTGCGTGAAAGCATCTTGACTTTGGCCGACCATCCCAACGAACAGATTCAGTACGTGCTTAAATCTGAATTCGAACCGAAGCCACCAATTGCTGACTACGGTATGCATTACGAATCGCCTGATTATATGAAGAACGTTGTTGTCGAAGGCGATACCCGGGATGTAATGAAGCTGCTGCCCGATGGTTGTATTCATCTTACGTTCACCTCGCCTCCATACTACAATGCGCGCGATTACTCTATCTACAAAAGCTACCAACAATACTTGGCTTTCCTTGGCGAAGTTTTTGCTGCTGTGCACCGCATCACAAAAGAGGGACGATTCCTTTTGATTAACACGTCGCCAGTAATCGTATCCCGTTTCAGTCGCAAGCATTCAAGCCGGCGCTATCCCATTCCCTTTGACTTGCACAGAATCGTCTGCGACTTGGGCTGGGAATTCATAGACGACATCGTGTGGGCAAAGCCGGAAGCGTCAGTTAAGAATCGCAACGGTGGTTTCCAGCAGCATCGCAAGCCGCTAGGCTATAAGCCCAACACCACTACCGAATACGTGATGGTTTATCGCAAGAAGTCGTCAAGACTTATCGACTGGAACATGAAGCAGTATTCGTATTCGAATATACAGGAAAGCAAAATCGAAGGTGAATTCGAGACTACGAACTTGTGGCACATAGATCCTATGAGCGACAGAGTTCATAGCGCCGTTTTTCCCGACGAACTTTGTGACCGAGTAGTGCGCTTCTATTCATATGTTGGCGACCTGGTGTTTGATCCATTTGCCGGTAGCGGTACATTCGGGAAATCGGCGCTCAAACTAGGGAGAAACTTTTTTCTCACAGAGCAGCAGACCGAATATGTGCAACGAATGCGAGACACCATACGCCATAATTTGTTTACTGAGATCAGCTATTTGACGTTAGTCGAATTCTATCCATTAACTCTTGAAGGATAACTTGATGACACTTTCTAACCAGGATTTGCAAGATGCGTTACGAATGGCGTTGAAAGGTGAGTACTTCAGGAAAGTAGTAATTCTTGATATAGCTGAAGATTTCTTGAAGTTTGCATTACGATTCTTCAAGGAAATCGTAAGTGCGAAACTTGATGGCGACGAGATTCACAGTGGTTGGTACGAGAGATACTTCTTAAAAGGCCGATATTTGCCCGCTGATACCACAATTTATTCGGGGCTAAACGGCAAAACAATCGACAATATTTACGGGACTAGGAGGAAGGCTGTTGTCTATCAAGCATCACTGGATCACCACGATGAGTTACTTAAACTGGTGGAATTCTTGGTAAACGATGAAATTTCAGGTTTGGAGATTGAACTCACAATAACTCTGAATGGAGTAAGTGTGAACCTATCGCTCAACGAGACTCTAATAGTTGTCAATACATTAGGTGCGAAACGCTTGCAGCTCGCTGGCGGTGGATGGAGCTATCTAGGCAACAGACTTGAGAAACCATTAATGTACACCTTAGCGAGCTTATTTGGTGTCCCGCGCGAGAATTATGCTGGGAAGGGGCTAACGCACGAAGGAAGAGAGGTTGACTTTCATTTTGTGAGCCGCACCGGTCAGCTGTATCGCTGTGAAACCAAACTTATGGGAAAAGGTAATCCGGAAAGCGCTGATGCTGTAATCGCAAGAAATACTGAAATTTTCATCGCGGACACGCTTTCTGATTTGAACAAGCGGCAGCTTACAACACGCGGTGTTAATTGGGTGGATTTGCGGTCAGACGAAGGATACCGGCGTGTATTTGGAGTATTTCAGAAACTTGATATACCTTGTCGCGATTTTTCTGGCGATCTGGATGCGGCGCTTGACCAGATCATCCCCGCTGTATTTGAGGAAATTGGGTAGTCTTAAGCCCCCCAAATTCGCCAACCCACACTAAACCCGCTACAATCCGCCCACCCGCCCGGCTCGGCCAAAGGAGGCGCCTACTGACGACGACTCTCATCATACCCCCCATCCATCAACTGTTCGTTCGCTTATCAAATGAGGGATTACACCATGAAAAAAGCACTACTATTGGTACTGATCATCGCCCTGCTGCCGCTGGGCGGCGCGCTGGCGCAGGACATGCCCCACGCCGGCGAAGAAGTCGTGGCCACCTACATGCAGTCGGGCACCTACGATGTCGGCGCCGAGAATATCGCCGACGCCTTCCGCGATGAAACCGGCATCGAGCTCGAGCTGGTGGCCTCGCCCTGGGCGGTGCTGAATCAGAATCACATCACCGACTTGACCACGGGCACGGGCGAGTTCGACGTGATGTCGGGCGAATTCTGGATCGCCAGCGTCTATGACAAGATGCTGCCGCTGGACGACTTTGTCGAGCGCGATGAATTCGGCGGCGATTACATCCCGACCATCTGGCAGCCGGGCCCCTCGGGTTACTTCGATGGCAAGCGCATCGGCATTCCCTATAGCGCTGACGCTTACGGCATTGTCGTGCGCACGGACATCTTCGAAGAAGCCGGCGTTTCGACTGACTGGGAGACTTGGGACGACTATATCGCCGCGCTGGACAAGCTGGCGATGCACCTGGAAGGCAGTGATATCGCGCCCAGCGTCTTCGCCTGGGGCGCTGCTGAGCAGACGCCGTCCATCTTCCTGGGCATGTACGATGGCTACCTGGTCGATGCCGATGGCAATTACGCGCTGGACGAAGGCGCGGCGCTTGCCGCTCTGGAGCAGATGGCCAGCCTGCTGGCTTACAATCCGGAAGGCGCCGCCGGCTTGAGCATCGACGAAGCCAACTCGGTCTTCCTGACCGGTCGCGCGGCGACCATGATCTGCTGGGTCAGCTTCATGCGCGCTTCGGCGCAAGATCCGGACGCCTCGCTGGTGGTCGACAATTGGGCGGTCGCGCCCTTCCCGGGCCCGGGTTTCCCCTTCTTGTCGGCCTGGAATCTGTTCATCTCCGAGTACAGCGACAGCCCGGAAGCCGCCTGGGAGTGGGTCAAGTACTACATCAACGCCGAGCAGGCCACCTCGCGCTTTGTCGAGTTGGGCGTTGGTTCGCCCTACTTGAGCACCTACGAAGATCCCGATCTGATGGACGCGTACAGCCATGACTTCCCGGGCATGGTGCATAACCTGGGTCGCGCGCAGTCGGTGCCCTGGGTCTTCGAAGCTTTCGAGATTTTCTTCCGCAATACCAGCGAGCTGGTGATTGGCTCGATCAGCGCGGAAGAGGCGCTGGCCAATACACTGGCTGGTTGGGCCGAGGTAACGGTGCCGCCGGCGCTGGTGCAATCGGCCGCGGCGCAGGGTCAGCAGCAGGATATGTAGCCTGCGGCTGCGAATGCGCGGACCTGAGCGATGCTGAAGAAGCCGGCGACCTGGCACAGCAGGCACGACCTGCCTTGGCTGATCGCCTTTGTGCTGCCGGCTTTTCTCATCGTGGTGGCGGTGCAGTTTTACCCGCTGGCTTATTCCGCCGCGCTGTCCGTGCAGGAATGGTCGCTGACGGAATCGCAGCAGCCCAAGGGTTTCATCGGCCTGGACAACTTCATCGAAGAGTTGGGCGACGAGACTTTCCGGCGCTCGGTGCGCAACAGTGTTTGGATTACGGGCGGGGCAGTCTTCCTGGAGATGATTCTGGGAGTCTGCCTCGCTTATTTGACCATGGGCGCCAGTTGGCGGATGCGCGCGGTGCGTACGCTGCTGATCTTGCCGATGGTGATCGCGCCGGTGGCGGCTGGCACCCTTTGGCGCATCCTGCTGAATTATCGCGCCGGCTTGCTGAATCACTTGCTGAGCCTGATCGGCATTCAGGGGCCGCAGTGGCTGGCCTCGCCGGATTGGGCGCTGGTATCCGTGATATTGCTGGATACCTGGCAGTGGACGCCCTTCGTGCTGCTGGTGGCGGGCGCGGCCATCGCCAGCATTCCCGGCGACCTGCTGGAAGTGGCGGCGATTGACGGCGCCTCGCGTTGGCAGACTTTCGTGTATATCGAGCTGCCGCTGCTGATGCCGCTGCTGCTGCTGACGCTGGTCTTTCGTATGCTGGAATCGCTGCTGTCGCTGGATTCGATTTATTCGCTGACCTTCGGCGGGCCCGGCTTCAGCACTTATACGCTGACCTTTTACATCTACACGCAAGGGCTGCGCAACTTCAATTTTGGCGCGGCGGCGGCTTCCTCCTGGATATTTATGGCCTTCGCGAGTTTCGCGATTGCGCTGGTCTTCTGGTTCCAGCGCCGCGATTGGTAATGACGGGCGATGAAGATTCACGGCATCGGCACCGATATTCCGGATACGCAAGTCGACGGCAGCCGCCGTGTGCTGGTCGAGGAGCTGGCTCAGGCGCAGTCGGCCGGTTTTGCCTTGGCGGAGCTGTCGCTGCCCAGCTTAAACGTCATCATCAACGGCCAGCTAATCCCGCAGCGCGTGGCGGCGATTCAACAGGCGCTTGAGCCATTCAACCTGCGTTATTCCGCCCACGCGCCGGGGCGGACGAATCTGGCTTTTGGTCCGGACACGGATATGGAATACCGCGTTCTGGAGGCTTGCGTACGCTTTTGCGGCGCGATCGGCGCGCAGGTCCTGGTCTACCACAGCGGCTTGCAAGCATTGGATGCCGCGCGAACTGGCGCGGCGCCCTTGCCGAGCGATGACGAGTTGGCGCGCGGCGGCGAACGCGAGGCGGACGCGCTGCGAAAATTGGCGCCGATAGCGTCTGATATGGGCGTGACCATTGGCATGGAGAATGGCGACCCGCATTTATGGGAATATGTCCTGCTGCTGCGGCAGGGCAAAGCTCCCGCTGACCTGGCGCAATATCACGCGCGCATGCGGACAGCGGCCATCGTCAAGCAGGTGGAAGCGGTGAATCACCCCGGCGTCCGGATTACGCTGGATTTGGGCCACCTGTATCTGGCGACTCAGGCCCTGGGCGAGGACTATCTCGATGCGATAAGGACCGCCGCGCCTTGGGTTTGTCATTTGCATATCAATGACAACTTCGGCAAATTGGACGCGGGCGTCGATTACGAAGGCTATCGCTTGCCATACGGGGAAGCCGACTTGCATCTGCCGCCGGGCTGGGGCGCGATTCCCTTCGCCGAGGCCTTCGCGCGCCTGGACGATTTTGAAGGCGACATCGTGCTGGAGATCAAGTCGCGCTACCGCGAGCACCTCGATGAGGCGCTGGCGAATACGCGGCGGGTCTTGCGCGACAATGGGCACGGGCTATGTCAGGAATACGGGAGCATAGCTGAGCCATCAGAAGTAGAACCAGGTGAATTATGCGAGAATTGAAAGGAAGTCTATTCGAGAGTGGGCGAGCCAAGGCCCGCCCCTGCAGCGTTTTGAATTTTTTTGGAATCATCTTTCCTAGCGCAGACATTGTAATTACTTGCCTGGAATCTCCGAGATGAACCGGCGTAATTCTCCCAGGTTGCGATTTCTCAAGCTCGCGCAGGGCTTGATTTTATTTGTGGCTTGCCTGGTGGTGCTCGTGCCCTTGGCCTATTTGATAATCAACAGCATCAAGCTGCCGCGCGAGTTCTTGACCATTCCGCCGACGATTTTGCCCAGCGAGGTCACGCTTGAGCATTATCAAGAACTTATTGATGACAAGAAAACGGTGCGATACTTTCGGAATAGCTTGACGGTCGCGGTTTGGACGACCGGCATCACCATTTTGACGGGTACGCTGGCCGCTTATGGATTGGCGCGCATGCGGCTTGCCGCCCGGGTGTTGGCCGCTGTGACCTTCATTTTTTTGTTCATTCGCTTTTATCCCCGCGTGACGACCGTGATTCCTTTCTTTCTGGTCATGCGGGAGCTTGACCTGCTGGATACGGTCTGGGCGATCATCATCGGCCAGCTGGGCATAACGATTCCCTTTGTGACCTGGTTGATGCTGGTGGTATTTCAGGACTTGCCCAGCGAGATTGAAGAAGCGGCCATTGTCGATGGCGCCAGCGTCTGGCAACGCTTTTGGCGTGTGGTTTTGCCCATCGTCATGCCCAGCGTGTCGGCGGCGGCCATATTGACGGCCTTCTTGTCCTGGAATGAGTTCCTGATCGCGTCCAGCGTGGCGCGGCGCAAAGCCAGCGTACTGTCAATCGCGGTGGCCAGCTTTGTCAGCGACAAGGGCATTCAGTGGGGACCGATGGCGGCCATGAGTGTGGTGATGATCGTGCCCATGATCGTCTTCGCCTTATTCGCGCAGAAATACCTGATCCGAGGCATCACCTTCGGCGCGGTCAAGGGATAGGCCGCCGCCTCGCCTCCCGCCGCGCGGATTGCAAATTCCTCGTACTATTAACGCTTGCTCAGGCGCCGTGAGCCCGCTGGTAAGCCTGCCGGGTACAGGCGGCGAGGCGGTCGTCGATTTGCGCCGCGTCTTTCAGCTCAATCATGTGGGTGATATTGGGCATGGCGCCCAGGCCGACGCCTTTCCGTACATATTCGCCGAAGGGTTCGTCGCCGAGATCCAGGCCGACGCGGATATTGGTCTTGTTGATTTTGGCGCAGCCAAATACGCGTTCCTCCTCCAGCGAGACATAGGTCTTGGTGGGAATGAAAAGGATGCTGGGTAATGCGGCTTGCAGCTCAGCGGCAATGGCGTCGTAGAGTGGCCGCTGCTTTTCTTTGCCCGTGAACAGTTTCTTGAAAAGCGTGGGATAATGGAAGACGGGTTCGCCGCCGTTGAGGAATATGCCCGCCAGCATTGAGGCTTGCATGTGGTTGAATGCCTGCTCGCCTTTGAGCCATTTCACGATCTCGTTGTTCTTTTGCAGGCCGGCTGATTCCAGCGTAGCCATCCACTCCCTGAGACTTGCGCCCGTCTCTTCGGAGAGTGAATTGAGAAAGGCCTGTTCGAGTTCTCGCGCTTCCTTGGCCATGATTCGCTCCGTAAATTCGCCGAGTCCAATAAGCCTGCACTGCGATTTAACCACAGAGGGTCACGTAGACATAGACCTACACCACAGAGAGCAAAGAGGAAATGCCCTCTGGTGAAATCAACTCTACCCGCCTTATACTTTCGACTGGAATCCCGCATCGGGGCAAACAGACTGTTGCCGATTGACGAAACGATGTACAAGAGCTTGTCCAGACCTTTGTGTCTTTGTGGTGAAAGAAATCTGAAGCGACGGCCCCAGAAATTGGCCGCAATAGAGGAGAATAATCTTGGAGCGACAAACAGCCTACGACATCGTCTGCGAATTTGTGCAATCGGAATCGCTGCGCAAGCACATGCTGGCGGTCGAGTTCGCCATGCGCGAATACGCCCGCCATTATGACGAAGACCCCGAGGCCTGGGGCTTGGTCGGCTTGCTGCACGATTTTGACTGGGAGATTCATCCGTCGCTGGAGCAGCATCCTATGGACGGCGCGCCGATCTTGCGCGAGCGCGGATTGGGCGAGGAAGATATCCGCACGATATTGAGCCATGGACCGCTAGCGGCTGATGATCGCGTGACGCTGCGGGACAAAGCGCTCTACGCGGTTGACGAGCTGACCGGCTTGATCACGGCGGTGGCGCTGGTGCGGCCCAGCAAAGACATCCGCGATGTCAAAGTCAGGAGCATTCGCAAGAAATGGAAAGACAAAGCCTTCGCCGCCGGCGTCAACCGGCAAGATGTGATTGACGGCTGCGCGGTTTTGGGCGTGGATGTCTGGGACTTTCATATTCCGCTGGTACTCAAAGCCATGCAAGATCAGGCCGCCGAGCTGGGGCTTGACGGCCTGAAGGCGAGAGCTTAATTGCGCACGTGAACCGGCGTGCCCAGCGGCGCGAATTCCCAGAACCATTTGGCGTCTTCGTTCGTGAGATTCACGCAGCCATGGCTCATCGGCGTACCAAACATCGTATGCCACCAGGTGCCGTGTATGGCGTAACCGCGTATGAAATACATCGGCCATTCCACATTGTCCAGGCTGTAGCCGGGACCGCTCATGGTCTGAGAGCGGAACTTTAGATAGATCTCATAGTCGCCCAGCACCGTCGGCGTAAGCATTTTACCGCTTGACATTAGCGCCCGCTTCTGTAAAACGCCATTTTCATAGGCGTAAATGGATTGCCTGTTCAGCTCGATTACGATCTCGCGGCCCACCCCAACCCGCGGTCCAGGGTGATGGTTGGTGGTATAGAAGAGCTTGTAATTCGAGTGGTTTGGCAGGTAGCCAAGGTACTGCGCGAATGAAGGGATTCGCAGCGCTTGCCCAGTATGCAGGACGTAGGGAGGGCTGATATTGTTGTGCTCGGCGAGGATCATCCATTCCAAGTCGAAGCGTACGCCGAGCTCCGTTAGGTATTCGCCCCGGCGCACGATATATTCTTGCAGCCCGCCGGCGAATTGAGCTTGCGCGGCTGCCGATGCGGTTATGTGGCTCGCTGGAGCCTGCGCCGGAACCGTTTGAGCTGGCGCTGAGGCGGCTGTTGCTGGTTCGGACACGGCTGTTGCTGGTTCGGACGCGGCTGGCGGCTCTGGCGCTTCCCGGATATTTAGGTTCAGCGTTAAGCCGGAGTGGATTAAATGCGGGTCTGTGATGCCATTGGCGCTCATCAGCTCCTCTGCCGTAAGCCCGAAGCGATTGGCAATGCTGAACATGGTGTCGCCGCGTTGGACTGTGTACGTTCCAGCCGCCCTCGGCGGGCTGAAACTGCTCGCTGCTCTTGGGATACCGGGGCGCCCGCCTGCCGGTATGTTCAGCAACTGCCAACTGTAAATGGTGTGGGCGTCCTCTAAATTGTTGAGCGCCGCGAGTTGCTCAACAGAGACGCCGTATTGCTGGGCGATCACCGCCAGCGTCTCGCCCGGCTGGATGATATGAACCGAAACGGTCGCTCCTACGGCATTGACAGCAAGGACTGCCATCAGGATGGTCAAGAATGTAAGCGCCAAACTTCGGAAGACAGCCATTTTGAGCCTCCTCATGGTCGTCATACGCTTGACGATAACGCGACATTACCGCAAAATTTGGCGCTGGCGAAACGCGCTATTTTGAATTGAAGCGAGCTTATTTTGCCTGTAGAATCAAATCATTCTGCGAGGCGAAGCGCCTTAACCCTAGTGTTTGCGCCAGATTGAAGGCGCCCGTGCCCGTGATGTCTATTGAATTGTTGGGCTGGTCGCAGCTGATAAGCGTAGGAGAGGCGTTGGCTGATCGTGTGGCAAGCGTCTAAAATTGCGTGTACACTCTCTGGCGCGGCGACATTAAAGCGGGAGGACTCACGATGTCCGTAATCATACAGAGCAGGCGGCTTACCTGCATGTGGCTGGCGCTGTCGCTGAGTCTCGTACTTCTGATTGCGTCCCCGGCTGTGGGGCAAGATGGCGGCCGCAATCTGGCCGCGGGCAGCGTACTGTCCGGCTCGCTAAGCGCCGACGCGGGCGCAATCACTTACGTATTTGACGCGCCGGCCAATAGCAGCGCCGTACTTACGCTTGACAATGTGGCGGGCGGCCGGCTGTCGCTCAACCTCAGCGACATAAACGGCAATACGCTTGGGCAGGCCAGCGCCGGAGGCGAGGCCGCTTCGTCCGCGCAACTTGAAGCCGCTATCGCCAGCGGCGGTCGCTACATTGTTTTCGTTTATTTTGCGCCGGGCAGCGCCGCGGCAGACACTTCCTTTGATCTGGGCTTGGAAGTGTCGCTTGCGGAAAGCGCGGCTGTGGCGGATGCTGAGGCGGTAGTGCCGGCTCAGCTATTGCTGGGCGCGGGCATCGAAGTGAGCTTGTCTTGGACGGGCGCGGCCGATCTTAACCTGGAAGTGCGCGACCCCGCGGGACGGACCTTGTTTTGGAATTCCCGCTCGACCGACAACGGCGGCAGCTTCGGTTTTGACGCCAACGGCTTGTGCGCGGTGATTAGCGAAAATCCAGAAGAAGCCGCGACCTGGCAGCCCGGATTCTTACCTACCGGCAGTTATGAGATCATCATCTATTATGAGCAGGCTTGCGATCCACTGACGGCCTCCGTGCCCTTTAGTGTGGATGTGGTGGTCGATGGCCTACTCAGCGGCACGATCACGGATACGCTGAGGCCCGGCGTATTGGGTCAGCAGAATGTCTATGTGGCGCGATTTGAAGTGGGCGCGGGAGGCGCGACGACTGTTGTGCCCGGCAGCGCTTTTCCGCCCTCCAGCGTGACAGTGCTGCCCGGCTCCTTTGACCTGGCGTCGCAAGTCGCGACGCCTGTCGCGCGCGAGGTGGCGGTCGTGGGCGAGATCACAAATGCCCGGCCCTTTATCGCTTATTCCTTTGAAGGCGTCGCCAACGAATTGATCACGGTTGATATGCAGGCGACCGGGGGCAGCCTGGATACGCTGCTGCAAATTGTCGACCCGGCTGGAAGCGTGGTTGATGTCAATGACGATGCCGTATTAGGCGAAACGACGGATTCCCGCATATCGGACGCGCGTTTGTTGAGCAGCGGCAGGTATACCATCATTGCTTCGCGTTATGGCAAGGAAGCGGGCGGCACGGTGGGTCCATTCCAGCTTACTTTAAGCGGACCGTCCGGGACGGCGGCGCCGCAAGCCAGCGCGCTAAATCTGCCGCAGGGTGATATCGAGGTCAGCTTGTTCTGGAGCACCGGCGCGGACCTGCAGCTCCTGGTTCGCGATCCGGCCGGTGAATCAGTCTTTGATGACAATCCGCTGGCGACGAGCGGCGGCATCTTGCAAGAGGCCGGCAATGTCAATTGCGAGCCGGCGGCCAGCGGCGCGCCGGTATCCTATGTCTATTGGCCCGAGGGATTCTTAAGGCCCGGCACTTACGAAGTGGAAGTCTGGTATCAGAATCCCTGCGCCGATTTTCCGCCGCCGGTGAACTTTACGCTGCAGATTGAGGTCAATGACATCGTGATCGCGCGTATGCGACATCTGCCACAGCCAGACCAACGCCTGGTCACCAACTTTACCGTGCAGCCATCCGGCTTTGCGCTGGTGGGCGAAGGCGGCTTTATCGACGCCGGCAGCGCCACGCTGGACTATCAGGCGGCCGCGCTGGATGCCCCGGCGATAGCGAGCGGAACAGCGGTCACGGGTACGATTTCGCCCGGCAATACCTTTGATGTCTATCAATTTGATGGCGTCGCCGGCGAGACCGTGACCATCGCTATGCGCGCCGTGACCTTCGCCTTGGACACGAATCTGTATTTGATTGGCCCGAGCGGTCGCGAGCTGATCGCGAATGACGATGGCGACCCGGCCGCGCTGGGCTTGGCCGGCCGAAGCACCGATTCGCTGATCGGCGGCTACACGTTGCCGGAGAATGGACCCTACACGATCATCGCCACGCGCTACGGGAATCAATACGGCGGCACCATCGGCGTGTATGAATTATCGCTGACGAAGACTTAACATCGCGAAGGCCGCCGCCAACGTTGGAGAGTGGCAATCTTGGTGGATATTTCCTGAATGCCGAGCTTGGCGCAGGTTAATTCACCACAGAGACACAGAGGGCACAGAGATTTTTCGTTGGGTCAAAGGGAAACCGCATCCAATACAATTGACGCTTCCAGGGTTGAGCCGGCTTTACAATGTCGGCCGGCTTTGATATGATGCGCTGCGGCTGTCGGCTTGAGACATACGAAAGTTAAACTAAATGAACCGCGGTGTGCTAATCCTATGGTGTCTGTTCGCGGCTTTGGCGCTCGCCGCCTGTTCCGCTGACATCAACTTGCTGGATGAAACGAAACTGAGCGACACCAGCTTGATCAGCGGCGACCCCTGTGAGGCGCCCTGCTGGAACGGCATAATCCCCGGCGAAACGCGTTATCGCGATGCCAAGCTCATCATCGAAGGCGACGATCGCTACCAGATTTCCGACGAACCGTCGCCGGAAGACGGCAGCAGCGAGCGGCGTTTCACATTTAAGGAAGGCGAGAACCCCGCCTGTTGCCAGGTAGCCAGCCTTGATGGCGAGACGGTGTCTAATATCTTACTGCAGACCGCGCCAATCATGAACTTCGGCGCCGTTTACGATGTCTATGGCGAGCCTGATTATCTGGCTGGTGAGCAGGTCAACGATGAGCAAGGCTATATGGCGCTGGTCTACAGCGATCTGCGGCTTATCCTCTACGCCTTCGTCGCCAATCCGCCGACCGGGGCAATTTCGGTAAGCAGCCAGATTATCGGCACGATGTACCTGGACGAGGCGGATGCGCAGAAATTGCTGACTTGCGCCAGTCTGTACCATTGGCAGGGTTTTCAGGATTTTACCAGTTACGTTGAGCGTGAATTCGACTATGTTGGCGAGGGCGTCGGCGACGAAGCCATTTGTCCGACGAATCAATAGCGTTTGAAGGTCCGGCCGGCGCAGAATATATCAATTGCAGGAGCGGGAATACAATGGCGGAACAGACAGTGGCGCTGACGGTAGGCGCGGAAGTCACGGGTAGGGTGAGGCATCTCGGCTTATACGGGGCGTTGGTGGATATCGGCACCGGGCAGGACGCGCTGCTGCATATCTCGCAGCTGGGCGAAAAGGAAGCGCGCAAATTTGAAGAAGTCGTGCAGCCCGCCAGTGAGATAACGGCTTATGTCTACAAGACTCGTAAAGACGGCCATGTGGCGCTGTCGCTGGACAAACCGCCGGCAGTACCCTGGCAGACGATAAAACGCGGCAATACCTATACTGGCCGTGTGATCCGCATTGAGGACTTCGGCGTCTTCGTGGATTTCGGCGCGGAACGCCCCGGCATGGTGCATGTTTCGGAAATGGCTGACGGCTTCGTCAAGTCGCCCGGCGATGTCGCCTCGGTTGGTCAAGAGGTCGAGGTGCGGGTCATCAAGAAGAACGGCCGCCCCAGGCAGGTCGATCTGTCGATGAAAGCCGCCGTTGTAGAAATGATAGTAGCAGACGATGACGACGAGGAAGACTTGCCGACGGCGATGGCGCAGGCTTTCCAGCGGGCGATGCGCAGCGACGATGCTGAAGGGCCGGCCGAGAGCCGGCCCGAGGCTTCTCGCAGTAACCATCGGGAAAAACAACGGGAAAAACAAGAAGCAATTTTGCAGCGGACTCTGCGTGGAGCGCAAGAAGCCTGAGTCCAGCCAAAGACTTTCATCAAAGTCTTTCAAAGTCTTAAGTTTATTGGGGAGCGTCGGCGCGATACCTTGCTGATTTCTGGATCTAGACCTCGGCTGCAAAGGTCTCGCGGTAAACGCGCCAGGCGATGGTTAGAAAGAGCAGCGTAAAGTTTGCCTCGTGGCTCAAGCACCAGGGGCAGAGCGCCTCCAGCAAGAAGAACTGCACATAAACCAGCCACATGGAAAACAGCCAGGCAAAGAGCCCGATGCCGAAGATGAGCAGGCTGCCGTATTGTTCCAGGAACGAAAGCCTGCGCTCGAATAGCATGACCAGGCCGATGAGCGCGTACACGCCCAAGCCCAGGTAGGCGATGGGGAGGCCGGCCAACTCGGAATACTGGCTGTTGAGCACTACATTGCAATCAAATGGCCCCGCGTCGACGCAGGCGGCCGGGGCGGCGGCGAGCTTCAGGTAGCTCAGATAACCGGCGATAATCAAGCCGATTAAGACGAGCAGGAATTGCATCCCGCGCAGTGTTATCCGCTTATGTCCGCGCGCTGAGTTCATGGTAGCCTCACGCCTAGTCGAGGTCGCGCAGCAGCAGCACATCCAATACGCTGCCCGCCGGCGCCACAGTCAGACCTTCAGGAATAACGGCTAAGCCGTCGGCAAGCACCATGGACATCAGCGCGCCGGAACTTTGTATGCCGGTGGATCGCGCGATGAATCCTTCCGCGCCGCGCTCCAGCGTCACGCGGTTGTAGCCGCGGCGGCCATCGGAGCCCATGTCAGCGTCAATCCTTGCTTTGACCTTGCGCTGTCTGATGTCGCGTCCGGCGATCTTCGCCAAAGCCGGGCGAACGAGCACTTCAAAGGTGACCATCGCTGAAACCGGGTTGCCGGGCAGGCCGAAAAAGGGCAGGCCGCGCAGCGTGCCGTAAGCCAGGGGTTTGCCCGGCCGCATATTGATGCGCCAGAAGTCGATGTCGCCCAATTCGTCCATGACGATCCTGACCAGGTCAGCCGCGCCGACGGATACGCCGGCGGTGCTGATGACCATGTCGGGATTGATATCCAGGGCGCGGCGATAGAGTGCGCGGATTGAGTCCAGGCTGTCGTCCGCGATGGGCAGCCGGATGGGAACGCCGCCCGCCTGCCGCACCAGCCCCGCCAGCGTGTAGCTGTTAGTGTCGCGGATTTGACCGGGTTCGAGGGGCTGGTGGATATCGACCAGCTCGTCGCCGCTGCTGAGAATCACGACTTTGGGCCGGCGGATAACCGCGATTTTGGCGCAGCCGATGCCGGCCAACATGCCGATCTCGGCGGGTCCGATGGTCGTTCTCGCTGGCATCACCCTGGCGCCCGCGGCGATGTTTTCACCGGCGCGGCGAATGTTTTCCCCGGGGCGCAGGCAGCGAAAGAGCTGTACCTGCTTGGGCGGGGCGGCGCTGTCTCCTTTTTGCCCGTCATCTTGCCAGTCATCGTCGGTGTCCTCAACCGGGATGACGGCGTCGGCGCCGGCGGGAAGGGGAGCGCCGGTCATGATGCGCGCGGCCTGGCCTCGCTGAAGTCCTGCGCTGGGCGCGCTGCCGGCCAGGATGTCCATGGCTACGGGCAGCGTAATTGGGTGGGCGCGGCTTGCTTGCTTGCTGTCTTCGCTATAGAGGGCGTAGCCGTCCATAGCCGAGTTGTCGAAGGGCGGCAGGTCAATGGGGGAGACGATGTCCTGGGCGATGACGCGGCCCTGAGCTTCGGCTAAGGAGACCGTCTCGGCCGCCAGCGTTTTCACGCTCGCCAGTATATTTTCCGCGGCCGTATCCACGTTGAGCAGATGGCTCATTTGCCCGCCCCCGAGTGTATCTTTCCGGCGCGAATTATAGCATAGATTTGCCGGGCGCTTGCGCGGCGATTTGTAGACACCGGAAAAGCCAGTGGATAGAAGTTCCAAGTCTGTGATGTTCGCGTTCAAAGGGCGACTGGCAATTTCCCGTGTTTATGGGGGCGAAGCAGCTACAATTGTTGGTGAATGAACGGGTGACCTGATAGGTCGCCCCTGCATGTTTTCCCCGAATAACGGGCGACTTTAAGGACGTGTCTTGACAAATCGGTCAGGCTGGCTTACAATCCCGCGCGATGGGAAATCGCTAATAGTCCAGGATTGGGAAAGGGCTCAGAAGCTGCGCCTTCTGCGGTTCTTTTTGTAATTCAAAGGTGATAGTGATCATATTTCATCAGGTCATCAATCTTCAACCAAAAGATTCATAGCGCATAGGAGGTTACGCCTTGGAGGCGAAAGACTTTAGCGCATTGCGTATTAGCTTGGCTTCGCCAGAGCAGATTCGCTCCTGGTCATACGGCGAGGTCACCAAGCCCGAGACGATCAATTATCGGCGTCTGCGTCCGGAAATGGACGGGTTATTCTGCGAAAGAATCTTCGGCCCTACCCGGGACTGGCAATGTTATTGCGGCAAGTACAAGAACATTCGCTATCGCGGCATCATCTGCGACAAATGTGGTGTTGAAGTCACGCGGTCATCGGTTCGGCGCGAGCGGATGGGGCACATTGAATTGGCCGCGCCGGTCGCCCATGTTTGGTACACGCGGCGGGTGCCCAGCTACCTCGGTTTGCTGCTGGATGTCAGCCGGCGTAATCTGGATCGAGTGCTTTATTTCGCGCAATACGTGGTGACGACGGTCGATGAAGACGCGCGCAACAAAGCCATCGCCCGCATCGAGAAAGAATTACAATCCAAAGAAGCCGAAATCTCGGGCGCCACTGAAGAGCAGATGACCGCCTTGCGTGACAATCGCGACCAGATCGCCGAAGAGTTTGATACCAAAGCCAAAGCAATTCGCCAGCACTTTGACGCGGAATTGGCGCGGCTTAGCGACGAGGTCATGTCCGAGGCGCAGTCGGCGCAGACCAGCGTGGAAAGCCTGCTTGGTCAACATGCCTCTGAGGATATCAAGCTGGATTCGGCTTCCGCGGTGGTTGTCGCCCAGGGCGAGACAATCACCAACGATCATATTTCCAAGATACAGACTCTGGTCAACGAGCACCTGAGCTCCTTGCAGGGTGAAATCGAAGCCTTGGCGCAAGAAGAAATCGCCAAGGTCAGCGGCGAAATTGAGACGGCGAATGTCGATGTCGACAGCTCGATGAATGAACAGGTGCAGGAGCTGGACGAAAAACTGCAGAACCTGCGCGCCAGCGCCGACAAACAAATTGAGGAATTGGACAAACTCCAGAGTCTGGTGGCTTATTCCGAAACCGCCACCAAGATCCGCAACGAACAGAAGAAAGATTCGCCTTTCATTTCTGAAAGCAAGTACCGGGAATTGAAAAGCAAATTCGGCAACGTCTTCCAGGCGGCTATGGGCGCCGAGGCCTTCTACGAGATTCTCAGCAACATTAACATGACCAAGATGGCTGAGATGCTGTGGGACGAGGTGCGCAACGCCAGATCCAAGCAGGTCCGGCGCAAGGCGACTAAAAGACTGCGCGTGGTCGAAAGCCTGCGCAGCAGCCGCACGACGGTCATGGACAAGGACGAAACCAAGCAAGAAAACGAACCTGACGGCAATCGTCCCGAATGGATGATATTGACCGTGCTGCCGGTGATTCCGCCGGATCTGCGGCCGATGGTGCAGTTGGACGGCGGACGCTTCGCCACCAGTGACTTGAACGACCTCTACCGCCGGGTTATCAATCGCAACAATCGGCTCAAGCACCTGCTTGATTTGGGCGCGCCCGATGTCATCGTGCGCAACGAAAAGCGCATGCTGCAGGAAGCGGTCGACAGCTTGATCGACAACAGCCAGCGCGGCAAGGCGCTGAGCCGCCGCGGACGGCGCGAACTGAAGTCGCTTAGCGATATGCTCAAGGGCAAGAAGGGGCGCTTCCGGCGTAATCTGCTGGGCAAACGCGTCGACTACTCGGGGCGTTCCGTCATCGTCATCGGTCCCAAATTGAAGCTGCATCAGTGCGGCTTGCCCAAGACCATGGCGCTGGAGCTTTACCGACCCTTCGTCATCAGTCGCCTGGTCGCCTATAACTACGCCAGCAACGTCAAGGGCGCCAAGCGCATCATTGAGCGCGAACGGCCGGAAGTCTGGGAAGTGCTGGAAGAAGTCATCCGCGAGCGTCCGGTGCTGCTCAATCGCGCGCCGACCTTGCATCGCCTGGGTATCCAGGCTTTTGAACCGCTCCTGGTCGAAGGCAAGGCGATTCAGATTCATCCGCTGGTTTGTTCAGCATTTAACGCCGACTTTGACGGCGACCAGATGGCGGTTCACGTTCCCTTGAGCGAGCAAGCGGTCAAGGAAGCGCGCGATCTGATGTTGAGCACCCGCAACTTGCTGAAGCCCTCAGACGGCGCGCCGATTGTTGGCCCCTCGAAAGATATGGTGCTGGGCAACTACTACCTGACGATGGATCCCACGGTGGAAATCGTCGCTTTGCGCGCCCGCGCGGATGAATTTCGCGCCGAGAGCGCGCTCTACGCCGGTGAACACAAGGTGGGCATCGCCTTCCGTTCGAATGGCTACTACTACGCGCAATTCCGCAACGTGCCGAATAGCGAACTCTTCCTGGACGAGACTGCGCCCGATGATAATGGTCGCCCGCGGGTGGTCAAGTCGGCGGTTGATCGCACCGTAGCCGCGCTGCTCTCCGGCGAGGTTGATTGCATGTTGGCCAACGCCTACGAGATGCGCAAGTACCTGCGTGCCAATGATCTTGAAGATCAACTGGAAATCACCAACTTGCACGAGCGGCGAGTTGTGGTCGATATGGACGAGGTCGAGTATCTGTATCGGATTGGTCTGGTCAATTTGCATACGCCGATATTGCTGGGCAATGTCTACGATGAGCTCGGTCCCCAGGAAGAGCCGGAGATTTGCACGGTGGGGCGGGCGATGTTCAATCGCATTCTGCCGGACGAAATGCGCTTTGTGCAGGAAACGCTGGGCAAGCGCGGCCTGCAAGATTTGGTGGCGCGCTGCTATCAAGTGATCGGCGGCGAGCGAACGACGGAAGTAGTCGACGCCATCAAGAATTTCGGCTTCCATTACGCCACGATTTCCGGGACGACCATCGCGGTCAGCGATTTGACCATTCCCGATGAGCGCGCCGATATCTTGCGCGAAGCCGAGGGCGTGGTAACCCGCGCCGAGCGCGACTTCCGCCGCGGCTTGATGACCGAAGAAGAGCGCTACCAGATCACGATTGACGAGTGGAATCGAGCCAAGGATTACTTGCAGGATCAGATTCAGGATGCGCTTGATCCTTATGGACCAATCGCGATTATGGCGCTGTCCGGTTCGACCAAAGGCGGCTTCGGGCCGATTACGCAGTTGGCCGGCATGCGCGGCCTGATGGCGGATCCATCGGGGCGGATTATCGACTTGCCGATTCGCAGCCACTTCCGCGAGGGCTTGAATGCGCTGGAATACTTCATTTCCACGCACGGCGCGCGCAAGGGCTTGGCGGATACCGCCTTGCGTACGGCGGACGCCGGCTACTTGACCAGACGGCTGGTTGATGTAGCCCAGGACATGATCGTCAACCGCTGGGACTGCAATACCAATCGCGGCTTGCTGATTTACCGCTCGGATGATATCGCCGGGCAAACCATCGGAGAACGTATCGTGGGGCGCTGCTCGGCTGAGGACATCTTTGATCCCGAGACCCAGGCGCTGATTGTCGGCCGCAACGAGATGATCGACGAAGAGGTCGCGGCAAAAATCCAGCAATCGACGCTCGAAGTCGTTGAGGCGCGCAGCCCGTTGACCTGCGACTTGATTCACGGCGTCTGCGCGCTCTGCTATGGCCGCGACCTGGGTACGGGCGAGATGGTCAATATCGGCTCGGCTGTGGGGATTATCGCGGCGCAGTCCATCGGCGAACCCGGTACGCAGTTGACGCTGCGGACCTTCCATAGCGGCGGTACCGCTGAAGTACGCGACATCACCAGTGGTTTGCCGCGCGTGGAAGAACTGTTTGAAGCCCGGCGCAAACCCAAGGGCGAGTCGGTCTTGACGGAAATCGGAGGCATTCTGCGCTTGACAGAGCGGAAAGATGGCGCGCGCATCGCCACTGTCATCGACAGCGATGTACGAAATGAAACCCACGTCGTACCCGAAGATTGGGAGATTGTGGCTCAGGACCGCAAGGAAATCAAAGAAGGCGCGCTTGTCGCCAGGAATGGCGACGAAGAATTACGCGCGTCGCTGGCCGGCGCCGTTCATATCGAGGATCACACCGTCTTCATCCGCTTTGAGGAGCGCGCGGAAGACGAGTATGAGATTCCGGCGAATGCGCGCTTGCGCAAGACTCTCTTTGACGGGATGGAAGTGGCGGCCGGCGAACAGCTCACGGAGGGCTCTAAGAATCCGCACCAGATTCTGCGAGTTCTGGGCGCGAACGCTACGCAACTGTACCTGCTCAGCGAGATTCAGGAAGTCTATCGCAGCCAGGGTGTGAACATCGCCGACAAACACTTCGAAACTGTGATTCGCAAGATGATGTGCAAAGTGCAGATCACCCGCAGCGGCGACAGCGATTTGCTGCCGGGCGAATTGATTGATCAACTCAAGCTCTTGGAAATCAACGAGCGCTTGATTGCCGAAGACGCGGAGCCCTGCTCGGGTACGCCGGTGCTGCTGGGCATCACCAAGGCGGCTTTGAGCACGGAAAGTTACCTGTCCGCCGCCAGCTTCCAGCATACCATCAAGGTCTTGGCGGGCGCGGCGATTGAAGGCCAGGTCGACCCGCTGCATGGCCTGAAGGAGAATGTGATCATCGGCAAGCTGATCCCGGCCGGTACGGGTTTCCACGCCTATCATGATCGCGAAGTGATAGCGCCGGCGGTCACGCTCGAATCCCAGGGCGCGCTGGACATCGACGAGCTGGGCGATCAAGACGACTTTGAGAATATGCTCAGCGAGTTGTAAGCGCAGTGGCGACTTGAATTTTTAGGCGCGGGACCCGGCGACGGCCCCGCGTTTTCTTTTCCTTATGCTGGAGCAGAGAGCGCAGAGCGTGTCTATCTTGGTGGATATTTCCTGAATGCCGAGCTTGGCACAGGTTAATTCACCACAGAGACGCAGAGGGGCGCGTAGACACTGCCCGCCGGCACAGAGATTTTTCTTTGGGTCGAAGGGAAACCGCATCCACTACAATAGACACTCCCGGGCGCAATTGCATTTGACAGGCTCTCGGCGGCCATTCTAAAATGAGAAACTGAAGACCGTATGAGTTCCTAGCAGCGCGCTCCTGACGATTCTTTAGGCTATTATCATGGTTTGCAGCCGCGACTGGCTCTTGACAGATTGACCGGATGTTTTCGCGAGCCTGGCTGTCCCTGGCTCGTTGCTGAGGTCCCGCAATGACGGATCGATCCGAGCAGCAAATCAATATCGAAAGCGAAATGCGCGAAGCTTATCTGAGCTACGCCATGAGCGTCATCGTGTCCCGGGCCTTGCCGGACGCCCGCGACGGACTGAAGCCGGTGCATCGGCGGATTCTGTACGCGATGCATGATATGGGCATCGGCGCCGGCGGTACGCACAAAAAGAGCGCGCGTATCGTTGGCGAAGTCTTGGGCAAGTATCACCCGCACGGCGATGGCGCCGTCTACGAGACGATGGTGCGTATGGCGCAGGATTTTTCCATGCGCTACATGCTGATAGACGGGCAGGGGAACTTCGGCAGCATCGACGGCGACGGCGCGGCCGCCATGCGCTATACCGAAGCGCGCACGGCGCGAATCGGCGACCAACTGCTGGTCGATATCAACAAGGAAACGGTGGATTTCGTCGAGAACTTCGACGGCAGCCTGAATGAGCCGGCTGTGCTGCCGTCTATGGCGCCGAATCTCTTGATAAACGGGGCCTCCGGCATTGCGGTGGGGATGTCGACCAATATCCCGCCGCACAATCTGCGCGAAATCTGCGACGCGCTGGCGCACATGCTGGAGCATTGGGAGCGGCTGGAAGCGATCGATGTTGACGAACTCATGCAATTCGTCAAAGGTCCAGATTTCCCCACCGGCGGCGTCATTTACAAGATGCGCGGCGAAGACAATATGCTGCGGCAAGCTATGGCCACCGGCCGCGGCAAGATAACCCTGCGCGCCAAAGTGCATATCGAAGATATGGGGCGGGGCAAATCGCGCGTCATCGTCAGCGAGCTGCCTTATCAGACCAACAAGACCACGCTGGTGGAGCGCATCGCCAGCTTGGCGCGCGCCGGTAAATTGGACGGGTTGGTCGATTTGCGCGATGAATCGGACCGCCAGAATCCGGTGCGCCTGGTCATCGAATTGCAGCGCGGCGCGGATGTCACCGATGTGCTGGTGCGGCTATTCAAGCTGACGCCGCTGCAGTCGACTTTTGGCATCATCATGCTGGCTCTGGTCGACGGTCAGCCGCGTACGCTGAGTTTGAAACAGGCGCTGCGCGTCTTTCTGGAGCACCGGCTAGAGGTGGTGACGCGCCGCAGCCAATACGATTTGGCGCGGGCGCGCGAGCGGGCGCATGTGCTCGAGGGATTGCTCATCGCGCTGGATAACCTGGACGCGGTCGTCCAGACCATTCGCAAATCGCGGACTACCGACACGGCGCGCAAGAATCTGGTGAAGAATTTTGGCGTCACCGAGATCCAGGCTCAAGCGATACTGGAGATGCCCTTGCGGCGTCTGGCCTCTCTGGAAATCCGCCGCATTCGCGATGAATACCAAGAAAAGCAGCGCCTGATAAAATCGCTGGAAGATCTGCTGGCCAGCCCGGAAAAGCAGCGTGCGCATATCGCCGCGGAACTGGCCAAGGTGAAAGCGGAATTCGGCGACCGGCGGCGCACCATTGTCGCCGAGGGCGAGGCGACCGGCGTGACGCAAGCTGATTTTCTGATGCCGGAAGAGAAGACGGTCGTTATGCTGAGCGCCAGGGGCGATCTGGGCCGGACGCACGGCGACGAAGCGCCCAAGGTTACTACCGGCACCAAGCAGCCGCCGCGATTTCTGCAGCATAGTACTACGGCGCAAATCCTCTACCTATTTTCTACCGATGGCCATTGCGCCACCTTGCCGGTTCAACAGATTCCGCAAGTGAAGCAAGCGGCTGAGGGCATGTGTTTCAGCGATCTGACCGCTATGGGCGAAGAACGAAAGATCGTTACTTTCCTTTGCTTACCCTCGGATATACAGGCTGGTTACATCTGCTTGTTTACAGCGCAGGGTCAAGTCAAACGCCTGCAAGCGCTTGACCTGCCGGGCGTCATGTCCCATGAATTCAGCGTGATGAAGCTGGCGAAACGAGACCGCATCGTCGCCGCGCTTTACAGCAATGGCTTGGACGAGCTTATCCTGACGACGGCAAGGGGCTATGCGATCCGCTTCAGTGAAGAAGATGTTCGACCCACGGGCTTGTCATCGGGTGGCGTGCGAGGAATCGAATTGAAGGACGATCGCGCGGTTGCTGCCTGTGTCCTTAGCGGGAAGGCAACTCACTTATGGCACATTGATAAACGGGGGCACGCCAATCTCACCGAATTGCCGCGAATTCGCTCACAAAGTCGTGGCGGCATAGGCCGGCGCCTCCGCGGCATCCAGGGCATCGAAAGCGAATTTGTCGCTGCGGCGGTGGGCCGCTTAAGCGACACCTGCCTGGCTTTGACAAGCCGAGGCAAAGCAAAATACATGACCCTGGGCTTGGCGGCTAAAGTGACGCTGGGACCCAGAGGCATTGAGCCTGTCATCGCGCTGCGCGAAAAAGAATCCGTGGTTGGCGTTGTTGAGTATCGCCAGCGAATCGCCCCTCCAGCCGATGACCTGCCGGCGGAGGACGAGCTCAGCCTGGAAGCAATCGAATTGCTCTTGGACCGGGCCGACAGCGCTGAGGACGAAGATGTCAGCGCCGCGTCAAATGGCGCCGATCCCGATCTCGGCGCAGACGAGTGACCAGGTCCTCCAGTTCAGCATCGTAGCGCGGTCCCACCACAGTCCAATCGAAAGCGGCGATTTTCGCGCGCAGGGCTGTAGTATCGGGCTTGGCTTTGCCGTCAAGATGATATCGCAACTGCTCCGTCAGCCGGCCGCGCTGGTACAGGCAAGCCGATTTGAGCGCCTCCGTCAGCAGGTGAGGGTAGTTCAGGCGGTCGGGCAAAATCGGCAGGCAGCCGCAGTAGATCGCCTCGCATATCGATATGCCGAAGAATTCTTGCCAGGCGCTGCTGACCACATAATCCGACTGCCATAGCAGGCGCGCGTAATCCGCGAAATCGTCGACATAGCCCAACTGAATCAGCTTGTCGCTAAGCAGGCTTTGCGCCGCGTGGAAGACCTGCGGCATCTTGCCGAAGTTTTCGCCGGTGATGGCCAAGCTAAACTCGTAGCCCTCGGCGGCCAGCTTGATCATGCTGTTGACGAAGGCGGCCGGGTCTTTGTCTTCCTCCCAGCGGTGGTTCCACAAAATCGTCGGTGGCTGGGCGTCGTCTTTGTCAGCGCTATAGCGGTCGTAGCGCCGCAGATCTATGCCAACCGGCAGAACGCGCGCTTTGGCTCTGATCTCGTCGATAGTTTGCAGCTCGTAGTAATCGCGAAAGTTCTTGAGCATGCGCGGCAACTGCGTCATGAAGTCGCTCATGTGAAAGTCGCTGTTGAAATAGACGGCATCGGCGCAGAGGGCGCTGACGTGATTGATGAAGCCGTAGCGCCAGCCATGCCCTTGTCGCTTGTTTTGCGGATAGGACAATTGATTCTCGTGCAGATACAAGGCGATCGGCACATTGCCCAAGCGGCGAAAAGTAAGCGCGCGGAAGATAGACAGGTCGATCATGCTCGAGGCGATGATGAGATCAGGTTTGGATTCCAGCAGGCGGGCGAAGGTGATCGCGCCGCCCTGCATGCGCCACTTCCAGAATTGCGCCGGCATGGTGATCAACTCGACTTCGTGCTTTGAGGCGCGCTGATAGCCGTCAGCCCAGGTCTTGTGGCTGCCGCCGTAGTAGGATTCGAGCAGGGTGATACGCATCGCGGCAGCGGGCTCAGCCGGTGTTGCGGCGGCGCGCCTCAACGACATTGGGCACCAGATCAATCAAGTTGAGGATGCGTGTCAGTTGCTGATTACTGGAGATTTCCAATTGCAGGTTGAGCGTGGCGATGTGCTGGCGCGTACTGACGTCTATCGAGGCGATATTCACCCGCTGATCGGCGATGATGGTGCTGATCTCGCGCAGGAGTCCTTCGCGGTCGTAAGCCACCACCTCAACCGGGACCAGGTAGCGCTGCGCTTCATCCCCCGGCCCCCAGGAGACATCAATCAAGCGCTCGGTTTCGCGCGAGGCCGCGATGTTGGGGCATTCGCCGCGATGCACGGTGACGCCGCGTCCGCGTGTGATATAGCCGATGATATCATCGCCCGGCATGGGCGCGCAGCAGCGAGCGAGATTCACCAGCAAGCCGCCGGCGCCCATGATGCTGACGCCCTTGGCGACATTGGCTCCCACCGGCCGGCTGCGCGGTTTCAGCAGGTCGTCATCGCTGACGCTCTCGGCGGATTTGCGGCGTTCTTCTTCCAGGACGCGATTGGTGATCTGCGGGCCGGTGACATCGCCGGCGCCGATGGCGGCCAGGAAGTCGTCCAGCTTATCGAAATTGTGCAGCTTGGCGACGGATTCAAAGGTGACTTTCTCCAGTACGCCCAGGCGTTTCAGCTCCCGCTCCAAGACTTCGCGCCCCATGATGATGTGTTTGTCGCGATTCTGTTTGCGCAGCCAGTGGCGGATCTTGGTGCGCGCGCGATTGGTGATGGCGTAATCGAGATCGGTATTGAGCCAGTCCATACTTGGGCCGCCGCGCTTGGCTGTGAGGATCTCCACCTGGTCGCCCATTTGCAGCTTGTAATTCAAGGGCATCAGGCGCCCGTTGACCTTGGCGCCGCGGCAGCGGTTGCCGACATCGGTATGTATGTGATAAGCGAAGTCGATGGGCGTAGCGCCGACCGGCAGATCAATGATGTCGCCGTTGGGCGTGACGCTGTAAACACGGTCCTGGAAGACTTCGGACTTTACCGTATCGACGAATTGGGAGGCGTCATTGAGTTCGGGACCGAATTCCATCAGCCGGCGCAGGTATTCAAGCCGCTGTTCGAAAGCCTGGTCGTGCCCGTTCTTGCCTTCTTTGTAACGCCAGTGAGCGGCGATGCCGTATTCGGCGTCTTCGTGCATTTCCCAGGTGCGGATCTGCACCTCGACGGTTTTGCCTTCGTCATCGTGGACGGCTGTGTGCAGGCTGCGATAGAAATTGTCTTTGGGGTTGGCGACATAGTCATCGAACTCGCCGGGGATGGGCCGCCATAAATTGTGCACAATGCCAAGCGCCAGATAGCATTCCGCCAGCGAATCAACCAGGACGCGCATACCGCGGATGTCGTAGATTTGTTCCAGCGGCAGGTCCTTCTTGGTCATCTTGCTGTAAATGCTGTAGATATGCTTGGGGCGCGTGGTGATGGTCACCTTGGTGATTTTGGCTTTGCTCAGCTCTTTGGTCAGACGTTCCTTGATGCGGTTGACGTAGCGTTCGCGTTCGTCGCGCCGTTCGTCCAGCGCTTTGGCGATCGAACGATAGGCATCCTGGTTCAAGTAGCGGAAACTTAAATCTTCCAATTCCCACTTCATCTGCCAGATGCCGAGGCGATTGGCCAGCGGCGCGAAGATGTCCATGGTCTCCTGCGCCACCGACTGCTGCTTGTGGCGAGGCATATAGCCCAGTGTGCGCATGTTGTGCAGGCGATCAGCCAGCTTGATCAGCACGACGCGCACATCATCGCCCATGGTCAGCAGCATCTTGCGGATGTATTCCATTTCGCGGTTGATAGCGCTGGTGCGGCGCGTATTGCCCGCCGCCACATTCTTTATCGGCAAATTCTTCAGTTTAGTGACGCCGTCTACCAGCTTGGCAATCGTGCTGCCAAACTCGCCGCGCAAGATCTCAACGCTGACATCGCTGTCTTCCACCACATCGTGCAGCAGGCCGGCAGCCACGGATTCGGCGTCCATTTTCATGTCGGCCAGGATGCTGGCCACCGCGACGCAATGCGTGAAGTAAGGCTCGCCCGATTTGCGCCGCTGCCCGCTGTGGGCTTGCTCCGCCCGCTGATAGGCGGCCGTTATCAGGTCTACTTCATGCGGTTTGAAGTCCGGCAGCGAGTTTAGCAGGGAGTCGAGATCGCGCGAATAGAGGTCGGCGGAAGTCAACATAACGCAGATGCCTTGAGGAACATGGTTGAGCATAGATTAGCATATTCTGGCGGGCTTGTCGCGTCATTCGGGCGGCTTGGATCGCGTCAAATGTGAAACCGCAAAATGGTTTCGCGCGGGCGAGCCAAGGCTCGCCCCTACGCACTCTCGATACTGAGGAGTGTGTCATTGGCGTGAACCCGCAAAAACAGCGCGAGCGCGTTTTAACCGCTGACTTTGTGCCGCAAGTAGGCTTCGATGAATTCGCCCAGCCGGCCGTCGAGCACGGCAGTCGTATTGCCGATTTCAACGCTGGTGCGGTGGTCTTTGACCATCTGGTAGGGGTGCAGCACGTAGGAGCGGATCTGATTGCCCCAGCCGGCGTCGACATTTTCGCCTTTCAGCTCGGCCATTTCCGCTTCTTGTCGGGCGCGCTCCATCTCGAAGAGCCGAGCTCTGAGAATCTGCAGGGCGCGATCGCGATTTTGCGCCTGGCTGCGCTGGTTCTGGCATTGCACGACCGTGCCGGTGGGCAGGTGCGTGATGCGCACGGCGGTGTCGTTCTTTTGTACATGCTGGCCGCCGGCGCCGCTGGCGCGATAAGTATCAACGCGGATATCGCGGTCTTCGATTTCAATTTCGATATCGCTCTGGATATCCGGCCACAGCTCCACCTTGGCAAAGGATGTATGCCGGCGGCTGGCGCTGTCAAAAGGGCTGAGGCGGACGAGCCGATGCACACCCTCTTCGCTCTGCAAATAGCCATAGGCGTAATCGCCTTTGACGCTGACGGTAACGCTCTTGATGCCCGCTTCTTCGCCGTTGCTGCGGTCGATTATCTCGGCTTTATAGCCATTCTGCTCCATCCAGCGCAGGTACATTCGCTCGAGCATTTCCGCCCAGTCCTGCGCGTCGACGCCGCCGGCGCCCGCGTGAATGGCGAAGATGGCGTCTTCATTGTCGTAATCGCCGGCCAGCATGGCTTGCAGGGACATTGTCTCCACGATTTCGCCCAGTGCTTCGGTTTCAGCTTCAAGCTCAGCCTGCATATCGGCGTCAGCGATTTCAGCCAGTTCAATGGCGTCGGCGATGCGGTCGGCCAGCGTCCCCCAGCGGTCGACGGCGGATTTGAGCTTGGCGAGCCGCTGCATCGTCTTTTGGGCCGCGTCCGGATTGTTCCAGAAGTCGCTCTCGCTGGCTTCGCCCTCCAGCGCTTCGATGAGCTGGACTTTGCCGGCGATGTCGATGCGCGCCATCAATTCGTCGATTTGCCGCTTGAAGTCGGTAAGCTGGCTGATGATATTGTCCATTGTCGGCGCGGGGCGATTGCCCGGCATCACCTTTCACTGTTGGGGCGGGCCGCGTTTTGCTGGCGGAAGCGCTCGTACATGAATATCGCGCCGCTGACCGATACGTTGAGCGAGTCGGAAAGGCCGCCGGCCATGGGTATCCGCGCGATTTGGTCCGCCTGGGCCAGCCAGGCGTCTGGAAGTCCCCGGTCTTCCGAACCCAATACGATGGCGGTTTTGCCCCGCAAGTCGAGCTCGAAAAGGCTGGCGCCGCCGGCGACCGCCGCTGCGATAATCCGGAAGCCCGTCTGTCTCAAGTAAGCGAGCGCTTCCTCGCTGCTGAGATTGTAGACATTGTCGCGGAAGCAAGCGCCGGTGCTGCTGCGAATCACGTTGGGATTATAGAGGTCAAGGGCGCTATCGACCAGTATGACCGCATCGGTAGCCGCGGCGTCGGCCGTGCGCAGCAAGGCGCCCACATTTCCCGGAACGCCCAAGCCGACGAGCACGGCGACCTGATTGCGCGCCAAGCGGCCGATTTCAGCCAGACCTTTGGCTGGCTGGCTGTGCATGATGGCCACCATGCCGGCGGGATTCTCGCGATAACTGATACGCTGCATAAGCTGAGGCGTGACTTGATGAATCTCGATGTCTCTCAGCGCCGGAGCCGCGGCGATTTCCGGGCAATGCAGCAGAAAGTCGATGGAGTAGCCGCAGCGGAGCGCGCGCCGCAAGTCGCGTTCGTAGTCGATGAGGAAGCGCCGGGCTTGGGCGCGGCCGCGTTTGCTGCGCAGGCGTTTGACCAGCTTGATTTTGCTGTTTTGCTCGCTGGTAATTTGCAAGGGAGCGGTCAACCTGTCTTGTCATCTTCGTCGTCAAAGAGGCTCTCGACGAAAAATTCCGGCGTAAAAAGCACCAGGTCGTCGACCCCTTCGCCCAGCCCCAGGTAATGGACGGGCAGACGCAAGTCATGAAAGATGGAGAATACCATGCCGCCTTTGGCTGTGCTGTCCAGCTTGGTGACGATGACGCCGCTGACGCCGGCCGATTCCTGGAAGCTCCTGGCTTGCTCGATGGCGTTCTGGCCGGTGGTGCCGTCCAAGACCAGCAAGACTTCATGCGGCGCGCCTGGCACGACTTTGCCTGAGACCTCGCTGATCTTGGTCAGCTCGCGCATGAGATTGTAGTTGTTTTGCAGTCGGCCGGCGGTGTCGATTAGCAGCACGTCATAGCCGCGCGCCTTGGCCGCGACGGTGGCGTCATAGACCACCGCGCCCGGGTCCGAGCCGGGTCGATTGGCGATGACGGGCACATCCACGCGGCTGCCCCAGGTCTGCAACTGTTCAATGGCGGCTGCGCGAAAAGTATCGCCGGCGGCGATCATCACTTGGCGGCGGGACAAATTTTGCAGGCGATGCGCCAGCTTGGCGATGGATGTCGTTTTGCCCGATCCATTGACGCCGACCACCAGCACAATAGACAGCTCTCGGCCCGATATGTCCAGAGCGGGCGGGAAATCCAGCAAGCCGGCCAAGGTCTCTTTGAGCGCGCCTTGCAACTGGCTGGTCTTGGTCATGCCTTCGGAGCGCACACGAGCCTGCAAAGCGTCAATCACTTTTACTGTGGTGTCGAAACCGACGTCCGCCTGGATCAGCAGCGTTTCCATATCCTCCCAGGTATCCTCGTCAATCTCGGTATTGCCCAGCATCTGCGAGATACGGCCGAAGAATGACTGTCGCGTTTTCGAAAGTCCGCGTCGAAAAATCGCCAAGTGAAGCCCCCTGCCTACCGTCCGCTGGCAAGGCGCGATTATACAATCTGGCGACAGGCTCAACAATGCGCGTTCGTGGCGAAAATGATATTGCTGTATAATGGAAGCGGACTGAAGTCAAGCAACGAATCTGCTATCTGCCAGACGAAGAAGGCGAGTCGTTCTAATGGCCCAAGCAAACGATGAATTCCCGGTCATTGTTTGGCTGGACGGTTCCTTGTCCAACCCGAGTTGGATAGTTGATCGTCCGGAAATGGTGCTGGGGCGGGACGATGGCTGCGATATTGTGATACCGGTGCGGCAAATATCGCGCCAGCATGTGAGAATCTTGCTGGAAGGCGGCGCCTGCGTCATCGAGGACATGCGCAGCAAGAACGGCACCTGGGTGAACGGCTACCGCTTGACCGGCATGCGACAATTGGAAGACGGCGATGAAATCCGTATCGCCAAGGATATCCGCCTGCGCTTTGTGGGCTCGGGGGCGACGGCGCCCTCGACCACCCATGTGCTGCCGGATGTGATTCCCTCCGGCGCCATGACGGGTTTGCGCATGCGCCTTGATCCGGAATCGCGCGAAGTAGTCATCCGCGGCGAGGCGGTGGATCCGCCTTTGAGCTTGCCGCAGTACCGACTGCTGGAGATGCTATTCGCCAATCAGGGCGGGGTTTGCAGCCGCCAGGACGTCATGGTCGCGGTCTGGCCCGACGCCATGGGCCAGGGCGTCAGCGAGCAGGCGATTGACGCGCTGGTGCGGCGCTTGCGAGATCGCCTGGCCGAGTTTGACAGCGAGCATCAGTATATTGTTACCGTGCGCGGCCACGGCTTCCGGCTGGACAATCCCGAGGATGAATCAGCCGAATGAAGTATCAAGACCAGCTTGATACAACCGCTCTGGAACAGTATGCTTCAGCTTTGAACGCCCGGGCCAAACAAACTCGCGCTGCGGGGCGGCTCAGCGCTTTTGATTTGCGCGATCGCATTTTGGCGTCCGGGGGCCGCTGCGAATGGTGCGGGACGGGGCTGGTCAATGCCGCCTTTGAGCTGGATCACATCATCAGCCTAAAGCAGCGCGGCAGCAATACAGCCGAGAATCTGGCGGTGGCCTGCCCTGACTGCAATCGACAGAAGAGTCATAAGCATCCGGCTCGCTTTGCCGCCGAGATCAGCGTGAATTCGGAGCGCAAGACCGCGCTGGTCGAGCGGATTCTGCAATTTTTCGTCATGGAACCGGTCGAGCAGACATCGCTGTTTGCTGAATCCGCGAGCAAGCCGGCATCAAGCGCAGGTAACAGCCGCGATGATTTGGACGAGCCACATTACCGCTGGTGACCACGTTGGCACTTGAAGGTCCAAGCGGCACGGGAGCAAGACCTTGGACAAAACAATTGAAAAGACGCGCGCTGACCGCGAGCTGCAAGCCGGCGGAGACGTCGACCCCTGGCTGAGCGTCCTGGAACTTTGCGGCAATCAGCTGCGCGAGAATAGCGGGCGCCAGCGGGCGGATGATCCGGTAGAAAAGCGCGTCTGCTCGCGCAGCTATACGCTGAAACAAGCGGCGCGTCTGGCCGGCGTCAATCCCGCCACCCTGCGGCAAGCGGCCAAAGAGTTGGCGCTGGACAGCTTCCTCGACCCTCGCGGCAAGATGCGTTTCCCGGTCTACAGTTTTAAGCCAACCGCCGCCGATCCCGATCTCCGCGAGATGATCGCCGGCTATGAGCGCCTCCTGACGAGTGAGCTATCCACAGCGCTCGGGATGAACAGCCAGCGTCTCAAGCGGCAGTTGAGCGACGCCGGGCTGCCGGTGAAAAACTTGACCTGGCAAGATGTGCGCGGCTGGTGGAATCTGCCGGAGACTTTCGCGGAATTCAACCAGCTGCTGGACCAAAAGGCGGAAATCACCCCGGATGGCAAGTCCAGGCGCAAGCGCGCCAGCAGGTCGCGGCGTAAACGCCGTCAGGAAGCCAAGAAAAAGCTGCGCAACCGTCTGATTGACGCCTTCCCCATGTGGCAAAAAGCCTATCGTGAACATCAGCAGCTCTATCTGCATATCGGCGAGCCGAACAGCGGCAAAACGCATGACGCGCTGCAGGCCTTGAAGGAGGCCGGCTCGGGTTGGTATCTGGCGCCTTTGCGGCTGCTGGCTTATGAGATTTTCGATCGGCTGAACGGTGAAGGTGTGGCTTGCAGCCTCTTGACTGGCGAAGAATACATCCCGGTGGAAGGCGCGCGCATCACGGCGGCCACGATCGAAATGTTCAACGCGGCTGAGAGCGGCGCCTGCGTCATCGTGGACGAAGCGCAGATGCTGGCCGATGCCGACCGCGGCTGGGCTTGGACGCGCGCGCTGATGGAATCGGCCGCCCCGGAGATGCACGTCATCGGTCCGCCCACCGCTCGCCGGCTTATCGAGGTGCTGGCCGAAGCCGCGGAAATCCCCTGTGAGCTGGTCGAGCATCAACGGCTGGCGCCTATTGCCCTGGCCGAGCGCCCCTTCACGCTGGAAACACTGCCCAGGTCCACGATTCTGGTGGCTTTCTCCCGCCGAGCCGTGCTCGATCTAAAGATGAAACTCGAGCGGCTGGGCCGGGCGGTGTCGGTGGTCTACGGCAGTTTGCCGCCCGAAGTGCGGCGGCGGCAGGCGGACCGCTTCGCTGCCGGCGAGACCGAGATTTGTATCGCCACTGACGCGGTCGGCATGGGCTTGAACTTGCCCGCTGATGTCGTCTGTTTCTATGATGTGGAGAAGTTTGACGGCAAGAACGACCGCCGGCTTTACCCCAGCGAAGTGCGTCAAATCGGCGGACGGGCCGGGCGTTACGGCATGTCGACAACCGGCCTGATTGCCGCGATGAGCGGACCCGACCTTGATGTCATTCGCGAGCTCTACGCGCAGGAACCGGCCGAACTGAGCTTCGCGCGCGTGGCGCCTACGGTTGATGACCTGGATCTGATTCCGGGCAACCTGGCGGAGCAGTTGGCGCAATGGGCTGAGCTGCAATCCATTCCCGAAGCCTTGCGCGCCGTGATTACAACGGCTGACCTGGACGAGCGCATCGAATTAGCCAAGATGCTCTCGGACGACGAGGTTCGCCGACTGGGCTTGGCCAGCGCGCTGCAACTGGTTAACGCGCCGACGCGCAAATCCACCCGCATCTACTGGCAAGATTGCGCCTACATGATCCTGGAAGGCTATCAAATTCCCTTGCCGCCCGCTGCGCCGTCGCCCATTGATGACGGCGGCGATCTGGACGCCACCGAGTCCTCAATCGCCTGCGCTGACATCTATCTGTGGCTGTCGCGGCGGCGCGAATTCTCGCAATTCTGCGAAGCCCACGCGCAGGTGCGGGAAGAACGGCGCGAGTGGTCGTTGTCGATCGACGAAGCGCTGCTGCGCCAATTGAATACCGCGCGCCGCTGCCGAGCCTGCGGAGCGCCCTTGCCATCGCGGCATCGCTATCGGATCTGCGAGAACTGCTTCAGCCGACGCCGCTTTTGAGGTCACGCTTGGCCGCGATCATCATCGATCCAACCCGGGAATCCCTTTGCTTCCAGCCGATCAAGCGCGGCGCGGGCGGCGGCCTGGGCTGCTGAGCGTTTGCTGCCGCCACTGCCGCTGGCGATGACGCTGTCGCCCAGCGCCACCTCAACGCGAAATTCTATGTCGTGCTCGGGCCCAGCCGTGCCGACTATCTCGTAGTTCGGCGCCATGTTCAGGCGCGCCTGGGTAAGCTCCTGCAATTCGCTGCGAGCGTCGATATGCAGTCGCTTGGCGATGGTTTCCTCCAGCAGCTGGAGCATGAAAGGCATGACGGCGTCGACCACGGCATCCAGTCCGCGGTCGATGAATATCGCCCCGACCACCGCCTCTAAGCCGCGGCAGAGATTGCTCAGGCGCTCGCGGCCGCCGCTGAGTTCCTCGCCATGTCCAATACGTAAAAACTCCCCCAGCCGGAAGCGCGCAGCAATCTGCGCCAGCGACTCGGTTCGGACGAGCGCCGCGCGCAATTGCGTCAACTGACCCTCGCTGGCCTCGGGGAAGCGGCGGTAGAGCATATCGGCAACCACGATATCAATGACGGCATCGCCAAGAAATTCGAGCCGTTCATTGTCGCGGATTTCGTCATCGCCCTCGTATTCATTGACGAATGAGCTGTGGGTGAGGGCTTGCGTCAGCAGCGCCGGATCCTTGAAGCTGATGCCCAGGATTTTCTCAAAGCTGCCGCCTGTCCTGGCTGACCGGCTCATGTCGCCTCGTCTGCTTTTCGGTCGGGGTTCCGCGCGCGCATGGCTCTCGCCGCTATTGCGCGTCGCTGGACCTAGGGTGGTAGTCGCCTTCGATCCAGGTTTCGCCGGATTCGCCGACTTCTTTCTTCCAAACCGGCACGATCTCTTTCAAGCGGTCGATGCCGTAGCGGGCGGCTTCGAAACAGCCATCATCCCGGTGCGGCGAGGAACAGGCGCAGAGCACCGTGTTGTCGCCGACGCGCAGCCTGCCGATGCGCTGGATGATGGCGATGCCTTCAATCTTGTCCCAGCGCGCGCGAATCTCCTGCGCGACCTGCCGCATCTTCGCCAGCGCCATCGCTTCATAGGCTTCGTATTCCAGATATTGCGTGTTGGACAGGTGGCCCGCTTTGGACGTTTGTCCGCGCACCATACCCGTGAACATGCAGACGGCGCCGCTGCGCGCAGTCGTGATGGCGGCGATGATCTCGTCGTGATTGATAGGCTCGCTGGGAAGTCGAAATATCTCTGGACGCTCGGCGCTAGTGCCGGAACCGCCGCTGACCGGCGGGAAGAACGCCACCTCGGCGCCATCGGCGAAATTGTCGTGGTCGAAGGCGAATTCCTCGTCGATGGCGGCCAGCGCAACCGCCAGGTTGTCAGCGGCCGCGGGATAGCGAGCGCTGAGCTCCTGGCGCAACTGCTTGATGCTGGTGACGCCCTCGGCCAGCTCCAGCGAAAGCGCGCGCGCGCCCACGACATCGCGCAGCGTGGCGAAAAAAAGCACGGTGATTTGCATGGTGTCCGCTAGTCCTCCGCCAGGTAATCGCCGCGCGCGCCGCCGCGTTTTTCCAGCAGCCGTAGATCCGTGATGCGCATGGCGCGGTCGACGGCTTTGGCCATATCGTAAATGGTCAGCGCCGCCACAGAAACCGCCGCCAGCGCTTCCATCTCGACGCCCGTTTGAGCCGTCGTCTTGACCGTCGCCTCGATCTTGACGGCCTTGGCGGCCTCGTCGAGCGCCAGGTCAAGCGAAATTTTGCTAATGGGCAGGGGATGACAGAGGGGAATCAGCTCGGCTGCGCGCTTGGCGGCCATGATGCCGGCGATGCGAGCCGTTCCCAGGACATCGCCCTTTTTGATGTCGCCCTGGCGAATCAGGCGCAGCGTATCCGCCCGCATGGTAACGGTTGCGGCGGCCCGCGCCAGACGCTGCGTCGCGGCTTTGTCGCCGACATCCACCATCTCGGCCTGTCCGTCTTTATTCAGGTGCGTGAGTTCGCTAGCGCTCATCTTGGCTGTATTCGTCCGCAGTCTCGATCGTTGTCTTGGCATCGCCGCGCGCCAGCCAGCGCCGCAGCATTTGCGCCAACGCGCCGCCGTCAATCTCAGCAACATTATGCCATAGAATGCCGTTGTCGTGCCCGCGGAACCAGACGTCTTGCTGACGGATGAATTCATGTGTGCTGAACTTCGTTCGTTGGATGGCCTGATCCAGCGGCACATCGTCGAGCAGATGGCCGGCCATTTCCAAATAGCCCAATCCGCTCATAGACGGCAAGCCGCGGGCGTAACCCATGTTCAGCAGCCGCCGAACCTCGTCCACGAAGCCGGCCGCGATCATCTCATCGACGCGCTGGTCGACGCGCGGATACAAAATGCTTCGCGTCAGCCTGAGTCCAAGCCTGATGATGCGCCAGGGCGGGGGGCGTTTGCGCTGCAATTCGCTGATGGGCCGGCCAGTGGCGCTATGCACTTCCAGCGCGCGAATCACGCGGCGGACGTTGTTCGGGTGTATGCTCCCGGCCGACATCGGGTCAACCTGCCGCAGTCGGTCGTGCAGCGCCGCCGGCGAATTCTTAGCGACATAAGCCTCCAACTCGGCGCGCAATGCGGGGTTCGGCGCCACGCGCGGGATCGACCAGCCTTCTTCGACCGCGCTGATATATTGCCCGCTGCCGCCCACCAAAAAGGGCAGCGCTCCCCGCTGATGCAGGTCCTCAATGCAGCGATAAGCGGCATCCTGGTATTCGGCCAGGCTCAGGCGGTAATCGGGCGTTGCGATGTCAATCAAGTGATGCGGGACCATGGCTTGTTGGGCGGAGGTTGGTTTGGCCGTGCCGATATCCATGTGCCGGTAAATCTGCCGGCTGTCAGCGCCGATGATCTCGCCCTTCAGCGCCCCCGCCAGCTCGATAGCCAGGCTGGTTTTGCCGACGCCGGTAGGACCGAGGATGATGACCAGCGGTCCTTGTTCACCAGTCAAAAGCGTCCTCCACATGATCCAGCAGCGGCGGACGGTCCCCAGCCAGCGCGACGGCGATGACGTCGATGCGCCAGGAGGTATCGGGATCGAGCGCCTCATCATGCATATATTGATAGACCGCTTTGAGCATGCGCTCCCGCTTGACGGCTGTGATGCCCTCCAACGCGGATTCGGTGCTGTCGGCGCGGCGTGTCTTCACCTCGACGAAAGCCAAGGTTCCGGCGCGCGCGGCCACGATATCGAGCTCGCCGTAGACGCTGGACCAGTTGGCGGCGATGATCTCATAGCCCTGCTGACGCAGATATTGCCGGGCAATCGCTTCGCCTCGGGCTCCAGTCTGTTTTGAAGGCGGCATCTGAATTCGTCCAGGGTTTGTTTTCTGCGAGAATGCGACAGTCGCTTTAATATTATAGGGGAATCTGCCGCCTGCGGTATGCGCCGCAGCTGCTCGCGCGTCGCAACATGGCTCAAATTAAACGGATGGCCTTATCGCTGTGCGTAGGGGGCGAGCCAGTGGCTCGCCCCGGCAAATGCCGACCTTAGCCTGGCTGGGAAACAGCTGAGACCGCGCTTGAAGTATTTTACTTTTCCGCTACCATCTTGTGCTTGGAATTTCTCAGGCGAACGAGCCTCAGACTGATAGAATCGAATGCAGGCGAATTCGCGCTCCGCCTGTGATTAGCGCGCGCGGGCAGGTTTGCGCGCGGCATTGTATAAGGGAGACTGAATCCATGATTGATCTGAATACGACGGTAACCGTGGCTATCGCAGCCGCCGCTATCGGTTTGCTCTTTGCCCTGTATCAGCGCAGCTTCGTGCTTGCGCAGGATGAAGGCAGCGAGCGCATGCGGCAGATCGCCGCGGCCATCCAGCGAGGCGCGCAAGCCTTCCTCAGCCGTGAGTACCGCGCGGTGACTATCCTGGTCATTATCGTTGCGATTGCGCTGGTCATTCTTAGCCAGGTACCCGGTTCCGGCATGTCGATTTTGACGGCGGTTGCTTTTGTGTTTGGCGCGCTGGCGTCGGGCTTGTCCGGTTATATCGGCATGTACATCGCGGTGCGCGCCAATGTACGCACGGCGCAAGCGGCCTCGCAGAGCTTGAATCAGGGCCTGCGCGTCGCCTTCGCCAGCGGCACCGTCATGAGCACCATGGTCGTGTCCTTGGCGCTGTTGGGCATCAGCCTGCTCTTTATTGTATTCGTCAATCAGTTGGGCGATGCGGCGCAGGCGGCTTCGGCGCTGGCCGGCTTCGGCTTCGGCGGCACCTCAATCGCCATCTTCGCCCGCGTCGGCGGCGGCATCTACACCAAAGCGGCCGATGTCGGCGCTGACCTGGTCGGCAAGACCGAAGCCGGCATTCCGGAAGATGATCCCCGCAATCCGGCGACTATCGCGGACAATGTTGGCGACAACGTGGGCGATGTGGCCGGCATGGGCTCGGATCTCTTTGAGAGCTACGCCAGCTCAATCATCGCGGCGATATCACTGGCGACCACCGCGGGCGCTTTCGCGGGCGAGGGGCTGCTGGCGGCGCAGGTGTTTCCGCTGCTGGTGGCGGCGGCCGGCCTGATTATCAGCATTATCGCCAGCTTCCTGGTCAGGACTGAAGAAGGCGCTGATCAAGAGCGTTTGCTCGGCAGTATCCGCACCGGCATCTACAGCGCCTCCGTCATGATTGGCATCGTCGTCATCGTCCTCGGCTTGAGTTTGCCCTTCGGCGACATGAACCTGGGCATCATCATCGCGACTTTGAGCGGCTTGATCGGCGGCGTATTGATCGGCTACTTCACCGAGTACTTCACCGCCGATACCTACGGGCCGACCAAGGCGCTCTCGGCATCGGCGGAAGGCGGCGCGGGTATTGTGGTCATCCGCGGCCTGGCGCTGGGCATGATGAGTACGCTGGCGCCGGTCATCGTGGTGGTGGTCGTTACCTTGCTGGCGACATCGCAAGCCGGCCTCTACGGCGTGGCGGTCGCGGCGGTTGGCATGCTCTCGACCCTGGGCATAACGCTGGCGACGGACGCTTACGGCCCAGTGGCGGACAACGCCGGCGGCATCGCCGAAATGTCGGATCTGCCCGAAGCGGTGCGCGACCGCACCGATGCGCTGGACAGCCTGGGCAATACCACCGCGGCCACGGGCAAAGGCTTCGCCATCGGCTCGGCCGCTATGACGGCGCTGGCGCTGACAGCCGCTTTCATCACCGCGCTGACAGCCGGCGGCAGTACGGCGCTGGGCGCTGCGACCGACCCGGCCAAGCTGTTGCTGAATCCGCAATTTGTCACCGGCTTGTTCATCGGCGGCTTGCTGCCCTACGTGTTCAGCGCGCTCACTATGGTGGCTGTGGGTGATGCCGCCCAGCAGATCGTCGAAGAAGTGCGGCGGCAATTCCGCGAAATCAAGGGCATCATGGAAGGCACGCAGGAGCCGGATTACGAGCGCTGCGTGGCCATCAGCACTGACAGCGCCATCCGACAGATGCTGCTGCCCGGGATTATCGCCGTAGGCGTGCCGGTTGGCATGGCGCTGCTGGCGGTCATCGGCAAGGGCAACCTGATCGGTGAATTCGTCGCGCCCATCTCGCTGGTTGGCGTGCTGCTGGGCTCGCTGGTATCGGCCTTCATGCTGGCGGTGATGATGGCCAATGCCGGCGGCGCCTGGGACAACGCCAAGAAGAATATCGAAGCCGGCAATTACGGCGGCAAAGGCTCCGACGCGCACAAGGCGGCGGTGGTCGGCGATACCGTCGGCGATCCCTTCAAAGATACCTCCGGTCCCTCATTGAATATCTTGCTGAAATTACTGGCCATCGTCTCGCTGGTGATCGCGCCGCTGATCGGCAGCGCCTTTCCGCCGCTGTAGAGACAGCTGATGAGGGCGCCATCAGGCGCCGCCAAATGGCGCTGAGGGCTGCCGATGAAAATAGAATCCGACGGACCGCGCGGTTTATACTTTGAAGAATTTGAAGTTGGCGCGACCATGCGCACCCGCGGCCGCACCATCACCGAAGCCGACCTGGTGCAATTCGCCGCGCTAACCGGGGACTTCAATCCCATGCACACCGACGCCGAGTACAGCCGTGATTCCTTCATGGGCCAGCGGGTGGCGCATGGCATGTTAACCATCAGCTATGCCGTGGGGCAAGCTTACCAGTTGGGCATTCTGGAACGGACGGTGCTGGGCTTTCGCGGCCTGGAGATGAAATTCAGCAGCCCGGTCTATATCGGCGATACGATTCATGCCGAGCTGACGGTGGCCGAGACCAAAGCCGCTCGCCGGCTGGGTGGGGGCGTGGTGGTTCTGGGTATCCGCATCCTCAAGCAGGACGGCGCAGTGGCGCAGAAGGGCAGTTTGTCGCTGCTGATGATGTCGAGGCCTTAACGTCGCTTCAGCCGCACTTTAGCGCGCGGCGCGTCCGCCAGTGACGGTAGGCGAACAGTATGCGCAGCGGCAGCCCATCAAAAGTCAGCCTGGTAAGCAGCCCCGGCAGCCCATTTCGATGCGCCAGCGTGATGCGGTCGGTCAGTTGGACGCCGTCATCCGCCTCGCAAAATAGATGCTCGTGGCGCCAGTAAGCCAGCGGTCCCTTGATTTGCGAGTCGGCAAAGGAATGAGCTGTGGGTCCTGGCTCATGCCGCGCTATCCAGCGGATCGGAATGGGTCCGAACCACAGGCTGAACTCAATGTCGCCCTCAGTCAGCGATCGACGGTCATCGCGGTGCAGCTGCATGATAATCGGCGGCGGCGTCAGGCGGGCCAGGGCGCGCGGATCCTGGTGAAAGCGCAGGACCGCGTCGAGTGTGCCCGGCAGTGTACTCGTCATTTCGAAGCGGCGCATGTTGGCGGGCAGTTTCTTCAAAGGAACCTCAGATTATCTTCTGTTGTTTACTCGGAGCGGCGACTAGAAGGCAAGCAGCCAATGTGATTTAGGAGCGCTGGGCATTGATGGCATCGCGTAGTTCAGCGGCCGCGGCGGCGGGATCCGCGGCGAAAATGATGCCCCGCGACGAATTGATGATAAGCCCGCGTCCGGCGCTATTGAGCCCGGCGTTCAGTACCGCCCTGACATCGCCGCCCTGCGCGCCGATGCCCGGAACCAGCAGCGTCATATCGCCGGCGATGGCGCGAATTACGGTCATCTCAGCGGGATTAGCGCCTGAAGCGACCAGCATGCAGTTGCCGTTCCCATTCCAGTCTGACTGCGCTTTTTCCGCCACGGCTTGCCAAAGCGGGCGACCGCCTGCCGGCAGATTCTGAATATCGGCCGACCCGGGATTGGACGTGCGGCAGAGTATGATGCAGCCTTTGTCTTTGTAGTCGAGGAAGGGCTGCAAGGCATCGCGCCCCAAATAGGGGTTCAAGGTCACGGCGTCGACGCCCAACTCGCTGAAGATCGCGCGCGCGTAGGCGGCGCTGGTATTGCCGATATCGGCGCGCTTGGCGTCGCTGATGATCAGGATGTCGGGATGCTGCCGCCTCAGGTAAGCCAGCGAACCCGCCAGCTGCCGCCAGCCAGCGGCGCCCTCAGCTTCGTAGAAGGCCATATTGAACTTGAAGGCGGCGGCGAAGGCGGCGGTCGCGTCAATGATGTGGCGGTTGAAAGCCAGTTGAGGAGACCTCTCTCGGCGGAATGCCTTCGGTATTTTCTCGAGATCGCTGTCCAGCCCCACGCAGACCAGCGAGTTGATCGCCCGCGCGCGCGCGTCGTATTTGTCGATGGCGTTCATGGGGACTTGGCTTCCCAATGGTGTGGATCGGCGAACCAGCGGCGTACCAGGTCCATCTGCGCCGCGTCCAGCGCGCCCTGCTCTTGCGCCAGCTGCAGCAGGGCGGCAAAGTCGGTCAAGGTGCGCAAGCGCAGGCCTGCCTTGTCGAATGCTGTCGAGGCGGCGCTGAATCCATAGCTGATAATCGCCAGCACATCGCTGACGAGCGCGCCGGCGTCTCGCAGGGCGTCGACAGCGGACAGGCTGCTGCCGCCGGTGGTGATCAGGTCTTCAACCAGCAAGACGCGCTTCTGTATCACAGCGCCGCCTTCGATGCGCTGGCTTTTGCCGTGCGCCTTCTCCTGCTTGCGCACGAATACGGAGGGCTTCTGCGCCAGGTATGCCAGCGCGGAACTATGCGGTACGCCACCGAGGGCGACGCCGGCGATGACATCAAAGTCGACGCTCGCCGCGTCAATCAGCGACCGGAAGCCTTCCACGACGACATGCCAGGCGGCCGGATGATAAATCAGCGCGCGATTGTCGACGTACACCGGCGAGCGAATGCCGGATTTGAAAATAATCGGCGCCTCGGGCGAAAAGCCGACGGCGCCGATATCAAGCAAGGCTTTCGCGATGGACCGCTTCGTACTCATGCTCATACCGGGCAAGCTCGCTTTCTATGATGGCGGCGGCCAGCGGACCGCGATACACCAGCGCCGACCAATATTGCCCGGCTTTGACGCCGAGCGCGCGATATTCGTCAAAGCGGGCCCCGTCCAGGATGCCGCCGCAGGCGATGACGTCTACGTCAAAACCGCCGCGCCGTCTCTCCGCCAGCAACTGGCGCGCGGCCTCCAGCGCAGCGGGCAAGAGCTCGCCGCCGCCGAGCCCGGCCGAGTTTGCGGCATCATCCGGGCTGGGGCGGGCTATGGTGTTGGTGGCGATTACCGCTTTGACGCCGACCTCCTGGAAAACGCGCAGCAATAGCCGGTATTGTTCCGCGCCCAAACCCGGGCTGATTTTCACCCAGAGTGGTATTTCCAGTTCGCGCTCGCGCAGGCAGGCGATCAGCGAGCCGCAGAGACGCCTGGTCTCGCTCTCGAGCTGGAAGCCCTGCGGGTCGTCTTCGGTGTTGGGGCAGCTCAGATTCAGCGTGAACCAAGTTGGGTGGACGCCGGCGTCGAGAAAGCACTGGAGGCTTTCCACCACTTCGCCTTCCTGCCGGTCGATATCCGCTACGCCCGGCGAGACGGCGATATTGATGCCGAACTCCGCTGGAAGCAGGCGCCGGCGGTCGCCCAGAAAGCGCGCGGCAGCGCGAGCGCCGGGATTGCGCAAGCCTACGCGATTTTGCGTCGATTGCGTGGCTGCCTCGCGCCAAAGCACCGTGCCCTTGTTGCCCAGGCGCGGATAACGGGTGAAAGAGCCATACTCGACCAGCCCAGCCAGCGCCGGCATCAGCCGCCAGCCAGGAATGATATTGCGCCGCTCGTCTGCAACTGCCTTGAGCGCTTGGGCTTCATCAGCGAAGCTGTCGCCTTTGACCAAGCCGGCTGCCAGTATCAAACGCCCGGAGAGGCGCGCGCCGCCGACCTCGGTGCTGACGGAGCAGGCAGTCAATCGATGCAGATGCCGCGCGCCCGCTACCGCCGCATTCGAGCGCTCCAGCAAGCGCAACAGGCCGATGACAGCCTCATGAGCGCGCTGCGGCGACAAGCGGAAAAAGACATATCGATTCCAGGCGCGGCAAGCGGCCGAGACCAAACTCAGCCGGCGGCGGGCCGATCGCGCGCTCATGCCACCAGTCCAAAGAGGTCGCGGCCGAAACCCGGCGGGCACAGCACGGTTTCGCCATCGTAGACTTTGTGTCCGCGTATCCATACTTCGCGGACCTTGCCTTTTACCCGCTTGCCTTCAAAGGGCGACCAGCCGCATTTGCTGACGAGATTCTCGCGCTCAATGAGGTAGCTGGCGTCGGTATCGACCAGCGTATAGGTCTTGGGCAGCGGTGTGATGCGCCAGATGCGCTGGACATTGAGCGAGAGCATATCGCAGGCGCGCTGCAGCGGCAGGCGGCCCTCCTGCGCGGCTTGCAACATCAGTGGCAGCGTCGTCTCCAGGCCGGGTACGCCGTAGGGGGGCGTGTCCGACTCTTTTTCGGCGATGGTATGCGGCGCGTGATCGCTCTCGATAATGTCTACCACTCCCAGCCGAATCGCCCGCCAAAGCGCCCGCTGATCTGATTTCCGCTTTAACTCCGGCTTCATCAGCCCGTAAGCGCCCAAAGCCGGCAAGTCATCCTCGCACAAAAAGAGATGGTGCGGGCAGACGCCAACCGTCACCGGCAAGCCGTCTGCTTTGGCGCGCGTCAGCAACTTGATTTCGTACTCGCTGCTGATGTGCAGGAAATGCGTCGGCTGCCGGTATTTGCGCACAAGCTCGAGGATATTGCTGACAGTTTCTTCTTCGGCATGGACCGCGATGAGCTTGCTGGGCGTCCAGGCGCGATAGTGCCGCTCGCGCATGGCGCTTGAGTCAATCAGCAGGTCGCCGGTGGTCGAATTGTTGTAGATTTTCAATCCGCAGACGCGCCGCGCGATAGCTTCGTATTCGGCTGTGTTATCGGCTTGCGAGGCGCCGAAGTACAATCCCCAATCACAATGCGCGCTGCGGTTTATGCGCTGAGCTTTGTCCAGCAGCAGCGCCTCGTCAACCGTGGACGGGGCGGTGTTGGGCATATCGAATACAGCCCAATAGCCGCCGGCGATGGCGGCTTTGGTTTCTGAAGCGAAGGTCGCTTTATGAGTCCAATCAAGATCGCGCAAATGGGTATGGGGATCAATCATGCCGTGGATCTTGATTAGCGGCATCAGACATATACTCCGCGCAGCACTTTGACCAGCAGCGCCATGCGCACGAACATGCCGTTTTCCATCTGCTCGAAATAGATGGCGCGTTTGTCGCGGTCCATGATGTCGTGATCTGCGCGTGTACCCATTTCGTGCTTGCGCGGAAGAGGATGCAGCAGAATCGCGTCCGACTTGGTTTGCGCCAGCACACTCGGCGTCATCACATAGCGGTCTTTGATGCGCTCGTAGACTTCGGCGTCGGTAAAGCGCTCTTCTTGTACGCGCGTCCAATAGATGACATCAGTATCAGCAATGACTTCTTGCAGATCGTCCGTTTCGCATAGCTGTATCCCGTGCGACTTGACCAAGCCGGTGATGTCGGCGGGCATCCTGAGATTCTCCGGCGATACCAGGCAGAGCCGCACGTTAGCGGCGTCATAATAGGCGATGAGCTTGGCCAGCGAATGCACCGTCCGCCCGTGCAGCAGGTCGCCAACCAGCGTAATCGTCATATTGTCCAGCGACTGCTTTTGATCGAAGACGGTGAATATATCCAGCAGCGCTTGCGTCGGGTGCTCGCCGATGCCATCGCCGCCGCTGATGGCGACGGTCGGATTGTCTATGCGCTGGTTGAGCAGGTCGAGATAATAAGCCGCTTCGTACGAGGAGCCGATTTCCGGATGCCTCAGCACCACCACATCGGCGTAACAGCCGGTCGCGCGCACCGTATCCGAGAGATTCTCGCCTTTGTACATGGAGGAAAAGCGTACGCCATTGCTGACGGCGATTACGTCTCCGCCCAGGCGCCGCATGGCCGCTTGAAAGGACATGTCGGTGCGGGTACTGGCTTCAAAGAAAAGCGATGCCATCACCTTGCCCGCGCAGAGTTCGGTAAGGCCCCGGTCGTGGCTGCGAATGCGTTTGCGAATGCTTGTGGCCGCGTCAAAAAGGATATCGAGATCCTGGCGCTTGAACTGGTCGACAGAGATGATGTGCTTGCCGACGAAATCGCCGTCGATGGCCGGCGGCTGATAGCCGAATGCGTGGTCGCTAACCGCCGAGGCGCTGTGTGTCGCTTCGACCAATGGGACCTCCTGTCGTTCAGCCGCAGCAACTTACGCCGCCGCCAACTGCTAAGAAGTTCTGGGCGCGGCAAAACTCGCGAGCCGCACACAATAACCGCGCCGCGCCGACGCAATGATAACAGACCTGCGCTGTTCTTGCCGAGCGCTTAGAATAATCCTACTACTTTGCCGTCCGCGTCGATATCGACATTCATGGCCGCCGGCGTCCGCCCCAAGCCGGGCATCGTCCGCACATCGCCGCAGAGCGGGTAGATGAAGCCGGCGCCCGCTGAGGCCCGGATATCGGTGATGGTAATGCGGAAGCCGTCGGGCGCGCCCTTCAATTTGGGATCGTCGCTGATGCTGAGGTGCGTCTTCGCCATGCAGATCGGCAGAGCGCGCAGGCCCTGTCCCTCGTATTGGCGTATTTTGCGGCTGGCGATGGGCGCGTAATCGACGCCGTCAGCCCGGTAGATTTCGCGCGCGATAGTCTCGATCTTGTCTTTGATCGACATATCATCGGGGTAGAGCAGGCGGAACTCGTTGGGCATGTCGCAAGCGGATACGATCATCTCAGCCAGCTCGACCGCGCCCGCGCCGCCCTCGGCCCAATGCCGCGCGACCGCCACGCCCGTCGCCCCGGCCGCCAGCGCGATCTCCCGCACAGCCTGGATTTCTGCGGCGGTGTCGTCGGCGAAGACGTTGATCGCCACCACCGGGTTCACGCCGAACTTCCGCAGATTCTCCAAATGCCGCACCATGTTGACAGCGCCGGCTTCGACATCGGGCACGTTTTCTTCTTTCAGGCCCGGGTCAATCAGCTTGCCCGGAATGATGCGGTATTTGCCGGTATGCGCCTTCAGCGCTCGGATGGTCGTCACCAGCACCACGGCATTGGGTTTGAGCCCGCTGACGCGCGACTTGATATTGAAGAATTTCTCGGCGCCGATATCCGCGCCGAAGCCCGACTCGGTCACCACATAGTCGCCGCATTTCATGGCGATCATGTCGGCAATAATGGAGGAGTTGCCGTGGGCGATATTGGCGAAGGGTCCGGCGTGCACCAGAGCCGGCGTATTCTCCAGCGATTGCATCAAATTCGGCTTGATCGCTTCCTTCATCAGCACCGTGGCCGCGCCGGCCGCCTGAATGTCCTCGGCGGTTACCGGATTTTTGCCCTTGTCATAAGCGACTACCATCTTGCCGATGCGCTCGCGCATATCAGCCAGCGAGGTCGTCAGCGCCAGGATAGCCATGATTTCCGAGGCGACCGTGATATCGTAGCCGGATTGCCGCGGGACGCCGTCGAAGCGCTTGCCCAAGCCGACGATGACATTGCGCAGCGCGCGGTCATTCAGATCGACTACGCGCCGCCAGGGGATGTTGTGAATGTCGATGTCCAGGGCGTTGCCGTGGTAGACCTGGGCATCCAGCATGGCCGCGATCAAGTTGTGCGCGGCGCTGATGGCGTGGATGTCCCCGGTGAGGTGCAAATTGAAGTTTTCCATGGGCACAATTTGGCTGTAGCCGCCGCCGGCGGCGCCGCCTTTGATGCCAAAGGTGGGTCCCTGTGATGGCTGCCTGACGGTGATGATGGCCTTTTTGCCGATGTGTTTCATGGCCTGGCCAATGCCGACGGTCGTGGTGGATTTGCCTTCGCCCAGCGGCGTGGGCGTAATGGCGGTTACATCGACATACCTGGCGTCCGGCTTCGACTTCAGCCGCTCCAAGACTTCGAGCTTGACTTTGGCTACGTATTTGCCATAGTGTTCCAGGTCCTTGTCCGGATCAAGCCCCATTTGCTCGGCGATTCGATCGATGTGAACGAGGTTTGCATTTTGCGCGATGCTGAGATCCGACGGCATGTCCATGACTTTGCCCTTGATACTCGCTGGCGAATTCACAAGCCGCGGCGGGTAGCGACGCCGGGTGGGCAGCTAGTGCTGGCTGATTGTCGGCGATGTAGCGTCCACGGCGGCTGCTTACCTACTGATTCTAACACGCTGCCGGTCGATTGTAGGTTAAATGCGGGCTAAGATTGCCAAATGTCAGTTGCGCTGAATCTTGCTGATAACCCTCATCGGCGTCGCCGGTGACCGCGCGCGCTCCGGTTCATAGCCGGCTTATTGCAGCCAGTCCTCTGTATTATGGCTGGGTAATTTGGCTGGTCGCCCTGGTCGGCATGTTATGCAGCTTTCCCGGGCAGAGCTTTTCCGTCTCGCTTTTCATGGACTTTTTTATAGAAGATTTTGGGCTGGATCGCACCGCCGTCAGCAGTCTGTACGGCGCCGGCACCTTCGCGGCTTCGCTTAGCCTGACCTGGGTCGGGCGCCAGATTGACCTCTGGGGTAATCGGCGCGTGGGCCTTGTGATTGGCGCGCTATTCGGCATCGTGCTGCTGCTCTGCTCGCTGATAAACGGACCCATTATGTTATTTTTTGCTTTCGCCGGCATGCGCGGCTTGGGTCAAGGCTCGCTGCCGCTGGTGAGTTCCACCGCCGTCGCCAACTGGTTTCGCTATCGCCGCGGCCGCATGATGTCGCTGCTGGCGCTGTCATTTGCGCTCTTTCAAGGCATCTATGTAAATGTCGCGCGTGTGCTGCTGGAGACGATGGACTGGCGCCAGGTGTTTATTGTGCTGGCTGTGGGGGTGGCGGCGCTGGCTATTCCAGCCTTTGGCCTGCTGATGCGCAATCGGCCCGAGCACTACGGGCTGTCGCCGGACAAGGACCTGCCCGTCAAGACCCAAGCAAACGCGAAGGATCAAGACGCCGAAGACAACTGGACGCTGAAGGAAGCGCTGCGTACGCCGATTCTCTGGATTTTCGTCGTATCGCGTATGCTGCCGTCGGCTTGGGGCACCGGGCTTATCCTACATCAGGTGTCGATATTCGCGGATCTGAACCACAGCGTGCAGGTGGCGACTGAGACATTCGCCCTGATTTCGCTCTTCACCGCCGGGGCGTCGCTGCTGGCCGGCTATCTGATCGATCGCGTCAAGCCCTCCTACGTGGTGGCTCTGCAAATGCTGGCGCTGCTGGCCGCGTCGCTGCTGGCGATGACTATGCGCGAGACCTGGCTCCTGATTATGTATGCGCTGGCCTTCGGGCTGGGCATGGGGATCGGCTATGTCTTTGATGGCGCCGTCTGGCCCAACTTGTTCGGGCGGCAATTCCAGGGTGAGATTCGCGGCTTCGTCTATACCGCCAGCGTCATCGGCAGCGCCATTGGTCCGGCCTTGTTCGGCCTCAGCTACGATTATGCCGGCGGCTACGACCTGGCGCTCTGGGCGGGGGCGGGCTTGTGCCTGGTAGTACTGGCGCTGGCTTTAGCCGCGCCCAGCCCCAAGCGCCGCCAACCAGCAGATGCAGTTGTCTGATGCCCGGCTGCCGCGCCCGTCAATCACTCGCTAAAGCGTCAGGCTTCGCGCTTGAGAATGAGCGCGCCCAGCGGCGGCAGGCGCAGGCTGATGCTGCATGGCAGGCCGTGGCTTGAGACTTCCTGGCTGTCGACGCCGCCCAGATTGCCGACATTACTGCCGCCATAAATCTCGGCGTCGCTATTCAGCGCCTCGCGGTAAAAGCCGGCGGCCGGCGCCCCGATACGATAGCCATCGCGGACGACCGGACTGCAATTGAGCGCGATGATGAGGAAGTCGTCCCGGTCTTCGGCATAGCGGATGAAACTGTAAACGCCCTGATCGGCGTCATTGGCTTCTATCCAGCGGAAACCCCGCGCTTGAAAGTCGACTTGCCAAAGCGCCGGCTGCTCGCGGTAAAAGTGATTCAGGTCCCGTACCCAAGCCTGCATCCTCGCGTGTTTTTCATACTCGAGCAAATGCCAGTCCAGGCTGCGCGCTTCGCTCCATTCGCTGAATTGCGCGATCTCATTGCCCATGAAGTTGAGCACCTTGCCGGCTTGTGTATATTGGTAGGCGAAGAGCAGGCGCAGGCCCGCGAATTTCCGCCAGTAGTCGCCGGGCATCTTGCCGATCAGCGAGCCTTTCATGTGGACGACCTCATCGTGCGAGAGCGGCAGCAGAAAATTCTCGCTGAAAGCGTAGAGGCTGGCGAAAGTGATCCGATGGTGATGGAAGCGGCGATGCGCTGGATCAAGCTGCATGTAATTCAGCGTGTCGTGCATCCAGCCCATGTTCCACTTCAAGGTAAAGCCCAGGCCGCCGACATAGGTCGGGTGGGAGACCATCGCCCAGGAGGTGGATTCCTCCGCGATCGTAACCGCGCCCGGCGCCTCGGCATGCGCCAGTTGGTTGAATTCGCGCAGGAAAGCCAGAGCGCCCAGATTCTCGTGGCTGCCATATTCATTGGGCAACCAGTCGCCGTCCTCGCGCGAAAAGTTGAGGTATATCATTGAAGACACCGCGTCCACGCGCAGGCCGTCGATATGATAGGCTTTCAGCCAGAAAAGGGCATTGGCCAGCAGAAAGTTGCGCACTTCGTTGCGGGCGTAGTTGAAGATCATGGTGCCCCAGTCAGGATGTTCGCCCTGGCGGGGATCTTCGTGGCTGTACAAATGCGTGCCATCGAAGTAATTCAAGCCGTGCCCGTCTTTGGGGAAGTGGGCTGGCACCCAATCCAGGATCACAGCGATATTGCGCTGATGGCAGCAATCGATCAAGTACATAAAATCTTCCGGCGCGCCGAAGCGGCTGGTCGGCGCGTAATAGCCGGTGACTTGATAACCCCAGGACGCGTCCAGCGGATGCTCCGCCACCGGTAACAGCTCCAGGTGCGTATAGCCCATCTCCACCAGGTAAGCGGGCAATTCCTCCGCCAGTTCGCGGTAAGTCAGATAGTCGCCGGCCTCGTTGCGCTTCCAGGACCCCAGGTGCATTTCGTAAATATTCATCGGCTCCCGCAAGGGCTCGCTCTCGGCTCGCGCCGTCATCCAGTCGCCGTCCCGCCACTGGTAGCGGTCCAGGTCGCAGACGATAGAGGCTGTGTGTGGGCGCAGCTCGTGGTAGAAGCCGTAGGGGTCGGATTTGGCCGCGCGATAGCCTTGATTATGCGAGCGAACTTCAAATTTGTAGCTCGCGCCAGCTTCTAATCCCGGCACGAAGAGCTCCCAAATGCCGGAGTCATTCTGTGTTTCCATGGCGTGTACGCGCGCGTCCCAACGGTTGAAATCGCCGACCAGCGCGACTCGATAGCAATTGGGCGCCCAAACCGCGAAATTCACGCCCCATACGCCAGCGACGCTGCGCAGGTGAGCGCCCAATTTATGGTATATCTCGCGATGCTCGCCCTGGCTGAACAGATAGACATCGTAGTCAGTCAGCAACGGCGGATAGACATAAGGATCGCCGAATGACTCGGGCTGATCATCAATGGTGACAGCTTCGAAATGATAGGCGGCGCTGGCCCAGGTCGCGTCAAGCTCGGCGACGAACAGGCCGTCTTCATGCAGTTGCGCCATAGGCGCGCGCGCGCCGGTCTTGTTGTTAACCACTTCAACGCTTTTCGCCCAAGGCCGAAAGGTACGGATGGACACATCATCGCCCTGCCGGCGCCGGCCCAGTATCGTGGACGGCGCGCCGATTTCGCCGCTGACGAGCGCCTCAATCGCGTCCGGGTGAATCGATAGGGGCATGGTGGGTCCTCGTTGGCCGCCGCTGCGCAATCGCGGTATTATAGCGGCTTTCGCCTGGTTGCGAAGTCTACCGCTTCATAATCATCAAATGGCCTAAACGTATGCGCAATTGAGTTATGTACAAATAAACCACCGAGTACACCGAGAAAAACAGAGGACACCGAATAATGTTTATTTGCAGTTGTATGGTAGCGACAGCTTCCATACTGACGATGGTGGCATCAATTGCGCGCATCGAATCAAATCTATGACCTCTGTGCCCTCAAGAATACTCTGTGTACTCGGTGGCAAAGTTTTTGTTGTTTCAGTCAAACGGACGATGCGCTCTCGGTCGGCGCCCCGCTTGAGCTTCAGGGGAGAATATGTTACCCTAGAAAATATATTCTATAGGCAAATCCTTAGATCTGCCGTTCTTGATTGCGGCGGAGCATATCGTGACAGCCAGGACACGCAAGATTCTGCATTTGGATCTGGACGCCTTCTTCTGCGCGGTTGAGGAGCAGTTGCATCCGGAATTGCGCGGCAAAGCCATCGCCGTCGGCGGCAAGCCAAACGAGCGCGGCGTGGTGTCGTCGGCATCCTATCCGGCGCGCAAGTACGGTGTTCGCTCGGCTATGCCAACAGCCCAGGCTCTCCGTTTGTGCCCGCATCTCATTGTGGTCGGTCAAACTCGCGGCGTGTATAGCCAGCGTTCGCGCGCGGTCATGGAGATTCTTCGCGACGCCGCGCCCGCTGTCGAGCCGCTCTCGATAGACGAAGCTTTTCTCGATGTGACCATTCTGCCCGCGCCCATCGAAATTATCGCGCGTGATTTGCAGCGGCGCATCAACCGGGAACTCGACTTGCCCTGTTCCTTGGGCGGCGCGACCAACAAGCTGGTTGCCAAGACCGCCAACACCGTAGGCAAAGCGCGCCAATCCAAGGATAAACCGCCGAATACCATTACGATTGTACCGGCGGGCGGAGAAGCGGCCTTCATGGCGCCCTTGCCCTTGCGGCAGCTATGGGGTGTAGGACCGAAGAGCGCCCAAATGCTGAGCAAACTCGGGCTGACGTCCATCGGCGATGTGGCCAATTGGCCGGAAGAAGCCCTGACGCGGCGCCTGGGCAAATTCGGCGGCGACATCTGGCGGCGCGCGCAGGGCCTGGACCACCGCCCGGTGCTGAGCAAACATAAGACGAAGTCGATCAGCAAGGAAGTGACTTTCGCCAAAGACCTGATGGACGAAGCCGAACTCAAGCTGACCCTGCGGCGCTTGTCCGATGGTGTCGGGCGGCAGGCGCGCAAAGCCGGTTTGGCCGGCTCAACCGTCAAGATCAAGCTGCGCTGGACCGACTTCTCCACGCTGAGCCGACAAAGGACGCTGGATCAGCCGACAGATCTTGATGGCGAAATATTCGACAATGCGCAGAAGCTGTTTGATCAGTGCTGGAAGCCGGACCGGCCAGTCAGGCTGCTTGGCGTAGGCATCAGCGGCTTTGGCGTTTCGTCGCGGCAACTGGGTTTGTGGCTTGATAGCGCCAAGGAAATGCAGGAAGGGGAATTGCTGGGCGCGCTGGATCGCTTGCGCGACAAATATGGCGAGAAGACGATACGGCGCGCCAGCGATCTGCATCACTACCCGCATGAGGACAACAAGCGCTGAGCGCTGCCCCGTCGGCTTAGACCAGCGTGAACAACCGGTGGTAGACGCCTTCCAGGTCAAGCAACTCTTGATGGCTGCCCATTTCAATGATCTTGCCGTGATCCATCACGACAATGATATCGGCTGAAGTGATGGTGCTCAGACGGTGCGCGATGACAAAGCTGGTGCGGCCCTCCAGCAAGCGTTCCAGCGCCTCTTGAATCTGCCGCTCGGTCTGCGTGTCGATATTGCTGGTGGCTTCATCAAGGATGAGTACGCGCGGGTCGGCCAGCAGGGCGCGGGCAAATGCCAGCAACTGGCGCTGGCCGGTGGATAGCAGGGCGCCGCCCTCCATGATTTCAGACAGGTAACCATCGGGCATATCGACGATGAAGTCGTGGGCGCCTACGGCCTTGGCCGCCGCGACCACCTCGTCGTCGCTGGCATTCAAGCGGCCGTAACGGATATTGTCCATGACCGTGCCCGAAAAGAGGTGAGTGTCTTGCGGGACTACGCTGATTTGCCGCCGCAGGCTGTTCTGCGTGATATGCCGAATATCGCGCCCGTCAACCGTCAGCTTGCCCCGCGTCACCTCATAGAAACGCATGATGAGCTTGACCATGGTCGACTTGCCGGCGCCGGTATGGCCGACAAAAGCCACCCGTGAACCGGGCGGCACCTCCAGATTGATGCCGTCCAATACCAGCGGACCCGCTTCTGAATACTGGAAAGAGACATTCTTGAAGCGGACATGCCCCTCAATGCTGGGCAGCTCGTCGGCGTTGACATCGTCGCGGATTTCAGCCGGAAAATCCATCAACTTGAATATGCGATAGCCCGAGGCAATCACGCTCTGCAGCAAGTTGTAACGCTGCGCCAGCAGGCGAATCGGGAAGAAGAACTGCTGGATATACAGGATAAAGGTCAGCAAGACGCCGACGGTAATCCGTTCGTCGAGGACCAGGACGCCGCCCACGAAAATCAATGTGCCGGTGGCGATGCCGCCGATCATCTCGACCGTCGGATAGAACAAGCCGGCGATCAGCGCCGCGCGCACAGCCGCCTGCCGGCTGGCCCAGTTGATCTCGCCCGAAAAACGTTGATAGTTGCGCTGCTGCCGCGCGAAGGCCTGGGTGACGCGCACGCCATTGAAGGCCTCCGATAGCTCGGCGTAAACCTTGGCATTGCTGTCCGAAACGCGTAAATAGGCCGCGCGGGCGTGAATGCGCCAAAAGTTGGCGATCAGCAGCAAGACCACCAACACGGAAAAGGCGACCGTGGTCAGGGGTATGTTGATCAACAGCATGGAAATGATGATGCCGAATAGCATCAAGACCTCGCGGATGCTGCCCACGGCGGCGAAGGTAACCGCCTCGCGCACGACGTTGACATCGCTGATGACGCGCGCGATCAAGCGCCCGACTTCATACTCGGCGAAGAATCCGATGGAAAGATACTGTATGTGATCGAAGAGCTGATCGCGCAGGGTCTTGATGATCGTCTGACCGATGACGGCCATGTTGCCAAGCTGGATGCGGAAGCCGATGAAACCCAGCAGTTGGATGACCACGAATGCCGCCACGCCCGTGAGCAGAACCGACATGTCGCTTTTGCGTATGCCTTCATCAATAGCCCAGCCAATCAAGGGCGGGCTGGCGACATTGGCGAATACGCTGAAAAACATGGCGAAGACCGCCAGCGCGAATTCTCGCCGGTGCGGCCTCAGGTAAGAAAGCAGCCGCAGCGTAACATCGCGGTCGAAGCCCGGCTCGTGGTCGTCTTCAATCTCCAGGATATTGGGTTCGGCCGCTTGGCGCTTGTCCCGCGCCGCCGCTGTGTTTTTCTTCGTCGTTTTCAGAACAGCCATAAGCTCCGGTCTCTGCCACTAAGCTAGGGTGTGTATTTGCCGGTGAGGCGCTCAATCAATTTGCGGAATTGCTGCGTTGAGCGGCGCTCTTCCAGCGGAATCTTGATGATGCCGGCGATGATCGCCTCGCGGCGCGCGCGCTCCTGCTCTTCCAGCTGCAATTTGTAGATGTCCTCATAAAGCCCGCCGTCTTCAAGCAGTGTCTCATGCGTACCCTGCTGAATAATCTCGCCGTCGCGCAGGACGATAATCTGGTCAGCATTTAATATGGTGCTCATGCGCTGGGCGATTACGAAGGTAGTGCGCCCTTGCATGATCCGCTCGAGAGCCTGCTGGATGAGATGTTCCGTCTGCGTGTCGACGCTGCTGGTGGCGTCGTCCAGGATGAGAATCCGCGGATCCACCAGCAGCGCGCGGGCGATGGCGATCCGCTGCTTCTGGCCGCCCGACAAGGTAACGCCGCGCTCTCCAACCATGGTGTCATAGCCATCGGGGAATTCAGTGATGAAACCGTGAGCATTGGCGGACTTGGCCACGGCCAGGATTTCTTCCTGTGTGGCCTCGGGCTTGCCATAGGCGATATTCTCTTCAATGGTGGCGGAAAACAGCAGCGACTGCTGCATGACGATACCGATTTGGCTGCGCAGGCTGTGCAAGTCGTAATCGCGGACGTCAATGCCATCGATGCTGACGCTGCCCTCAGTGACATCGTAGAAACGCGGGATCAAGTTGGCGATGGTGGTCTTGCCCGAGCCGGTCAAGCCGATGACGGCGACTACATCGCCCGGCGGCGCTTCCAAAGTGATGTCCTTCAAGACTGCCGGGCTCTGCTCGCTGTAGCGCGTACTGACATTCTCAAAGCGCACATGCCCTTTGAAATCCGCAAAATCCGCTTTGATGGCGTCCCGCTTGTTCACGACCCGCTCGTCCTCGTCGAGCACTTCAAAGATTCGCTCGCCGCTGGCGACAGCCTGGGTGGTCAGCAGAATCACAAAGCCAACGAAGCGCAGCGGCTGCGCCAACAGCAAGACATAAGCGTTGAAGGTCACGATCAAGCCAATGGAGATGTTCGCCATGCCTTGCTGCTCCAGGATCCCGCCAAAGAGCAGCACCAGCGCCGTCGACATGGCCGCCAGCAAGGCGCTGGCCGGCAGGTACGTGATCCACTGTGTGATGAAATCAAGCTGTTCGTTGTAGAGATTCTGATTTTCTTTGTGGAAACGTTCAATCTCGTGCTGCTCGCGCGCGAAGACGCGCACGACTTCAGCGCCCAGGGCGTTCTCCTGAATATGATTGCTGAGCACCTGCATGCGGTCCATCACTTTTTTCCAGCGCGGATGCACACTCTTGACAAATCGCTGCGAGTACATAGCCAGCGGAATCAGTGGCGCAAATGCGATCAGCGCCAGCAGGGGGCTGGTCGCCAGCATGATCGTTACCACACCCGTCAGCAGCAGGATGACATTCAGGCCGTCCATCAAGCCGTAGGAGAAATAACGCTGAATCTCGTTCACATCGCTGATGGCGCGCGTGATGATGGTGCCGACCTGCGCCTTGTCATGGTAAGTGAAGGACTGGCTCTGGACCTTGTCGTAGATTTGATTGCGAATATCGTAGGAGATGCAGTGCGCCAGCCGCTCGCCGAAGAAGCGGCCGAAAAAAGCGGTCATGCCGCGCAATACGCCCAAGCCGATGACGAGCAAACCCGCGTTGAGCATATAGGCGCTGTCTTGATTGGCGATGCCGATATCCACGACATCGCGCAAGATATAGGGCACGGTGACCGCCAGGATGTTGGTGCCGACAATCCCGACCAGGGCGGTAAACACCCACAGCCGGTATTTCAGCAGGTATCTCATCAAGCGCCGCCAGATGCGGAATGGCGAGTAATTCGCTGATTTGGCGGGAGCGTCAAGCGGTGATTCTTTAGCGGCGGTTGCCATCAATGGGCTCCTGGCGGGCAGTCGCGAACGTTTGCGCCGGCAGTTGGAATTGGCTGCCAATAGTCGACGCGCAATCTGCCAGTGTACAGCAGGCGATGCCAAAATACTACGAGCAGTAACGGCAGTTTGAGGATTCCGGCGGCGCCTCGATTCACACTGGCATTACCGCCGAGAATCGCAACAATACAGGCGCATACGATAATCGACACAGCGGGAGAGCAATTATGTCCAACCTGAAACCGGTCGCGCTGCAATTGTATTCGCTGCGCGAGGCCCTGGCTGAAGATTTTGAAGGCATCGTCCGGCAAGTCGCGGACATGGGTTATGTCGGCGTCGAGCCTTATGGCGGCATGCCCGCGGGCTTGGAATACTCGGCCGCGCTATTCAAGGAACTTGACCTGCAAGTGCCCAACAGCCATGTGGCTTTTCCCGATGAGGAAAACGCGGACGCCGTGTTGGCCATTGCCGCAGCTTACGGCCTGGATCGCGTATGCGTGGCCTACATGCCGGCCAGCGAGTTTGAGACGGTCGACGGCATCAAGCGGACCTGCGAGAAGCTCAACCGCGCCGGGCAATTCGCCGCCGACAATGGCCTGCAACTGGGTTATCACAATCACTGGTGGGAATACAAGCAGCTGAATGGAATCGCCACGCTTGACCTGATTCTCGCCGAGCTGGAGGACAGTGTCTTCCTGGAATTGGATACCTACTGGGCGCAGGTCGGCGGTTTGGACGCGATTGAGGTCCTAAAACAGATGGGCGCGCGCGCGCCGCTGATCCATCTCAAAGACGGCCCGCTGGATCCGCAAGGCGATATGACGGCGCTGGGCGGCGGAAAAATGGACGTGCCTGGCATCGTGGCGGCCTCCGCCGAAACCGCCGACTGGCATATCGTTGAGCTGGATCGCTGCGCCACCGATATGCTGGAAGCCGTCCGCGAAAGCTATACCTACTTGACCGCCAATGGCCTGGCGCGCGGCAAAATCTAGCTGAACCGCCTGAAAGTACGCAGGAGCAAGCGCATGAAAATCGCGATTGACGAGCTGCGCGAAGTCACGCGGCGAGCGATTGCCGCGCAGGGTTTTGACCAGGCCGATACCGCCATCATGCTCGACATCATCATGTACGCCCAGCTGCGCGGCAATAATCAGAATGTGATTAAGCTGCTTGGCGCCGGCATGCCGGCCAATCCGGCGGCGGGCGCGATCAATATCGTCAAGGAGACGAAGCTGTCCGCGCTTGTCGATGGCGACTGGAATCAGGGCATGGTCGTCATGTCGCGCGCGACGCAACTGGCGCTGGACAAGGCGCAAGCCCACGGTTTTGGCATTGTCGGCACACGGCGTACGAACTCTCCCACCGGCGCCATCGGCTATTACGCGCGCTGGCTGGCGGATCAGGGATTGATTGGCTTCGTCTGCTCCGGCGCGCCCGAGCTGATGGCTATGCATGGATCCTACGAGCCCTTTCTGGGCACCAATCCGCTGGCTATTGGCATCCCCTCAGCGGGCCAGCCGCTGGTATTCGATATGGCCACCGCCGCCATCGCCTGGTACGGCATCATACTGGCGAATGCCGAAGGCGATACCATACCTGATGGCGTCGCTTATGATGCGCGGGGCCAGTTTACGACCAATCCGGAAGCGGCGCTGGCCGGCGCCATCAAGGCTTTTGGCGGCTACAAAGGCGCGGCGCTGGCGCTGATCGTCGAAACGCTGACGCGACCGCTGGTTGGCGCCACGCGCAAAGCGGACGGCAGCAAGCTGGATTGGGGCAATATCGTATTCGCCATTGATCCCGAGTTGCTGGCGGATGATCTGGATGCCTTCAGGGAAGGCGTCAGCGATTTGCTGCGCCGCGTCAAACAGCTCAAGAAGCTGCCCGGCGTGGCCGAGATCCTGGTGCCCGGTGAACGCGGCGACCGCGTCTTTGAGCAAATCACGGCCGCCGGCGCGCTGGAACTGGACGAGCGCGTCTGGCGTGAACTGAAAGCGGTAGCCGACTCAGCCGACAATGCCGATTGAGGGCAGCATGCGTTCATAGACCACGCCCGCTTGCCCGCGCCGGTCGGACGGCCTGTTGGCCAAGCCGCTGCGAACAAAGAGATGGCTTGAGCCTTCACCGCTGAGATTCAGCGCGTCTACCGCGCCGGCTGCTCGCATTAACTCGGCCAGCTCATTCAGGGTAGCGCCTGCGCTGTCCTCCGAGCTGCGGCTTAGCGGGTCGCAGCCGTCGACCAGCGCCAGCAGCAAATTCCCATCCGGCCTGATGCCCATGGCCGTGCGCGCCTTGCGGACGCCGTCGACAGCGGGGTCGGTAAAAACCGGCGTGATGCCTGTGATTCCCGCTTGGCTGGCGCAGAATTCTTCATCGCCCGACTCGTCTCGCAAGACCTTGTCGCCATCACGCAAAAGCACCGGCCCCGCTTGAATGCCGGAAACAGCGCGTTGACCCTCATCAGCGAATTCGTATTCGACCCAGGCGTCCTCGATGATGCGCTCCGCGATGCCGGCGGGCAGGGCGTCGCTCTGCAGCGACAGCACAAAGCCGTTCTGTGGAATCTGCAATTCGCCGCCGCGCTTCCAGCTCGTAATCTGTCGATTGACAAAGACGAACTCCAGTCGATCCGCTTCTGCCGGTGTGCGATCAAGCGGCTGTCCGGTTCGCCGCAGGGAGCCGGCGCGCGTGTACAGCGCTATTGGGCAGGCATCGTCTGGATTCAACCGGAAGCGATAGGCGCCGCCGCCGCTTTTGCCGCTGCTGCTCAGCGTGATGTCCCCGGGCAAGAGCAGGCTGGTGTCTCCCAAGCCGATAGTTTCGATACGCCATTTTTCGCCGTCGAATAGCAGCGCGCCGCGTCGATACACCGGCGGACGCAGTATCGTATTGGCTGTTACCATCAAGCCGACGGCGTCGCCGTAACCGGAATGGCAGCTCATCAAATCGTCGTGCTCGTGCAAAAAATGCGACGTATTAAAAACGGCTTTGCGTTCGTGGTTCTGCACGAAATGCCGCATAAAGTCACAGCGGCCGATGCGCGCAAAATTGTGTCGCGCGTCAAAGGGTTTGAACACTCGCGGCTGGTAGCTGCCCCGCTCAAGGTTAGGGTAGAGGTCCAGTTGAATCGATGCTTCCAGCCAGCGCAGGATTGCCTCAGCGCGGGCGCGCCATTCCGACTGCGCTTCGGGCAGCTCAACCTGCCACTCATAGGTATCGCTGATGTATTCGTGCAATTGCAGCCAGCCTTCGGTCAGCAGCTTGCGCAAGACATAGGTGATAAACGAGTTGGCGCTGATGAAGGCTTCGCCGTCATCGGCGCTGTAGCTGAGCCCCGGAAAGAGCTGGCTGGCGCGGCGATCGGTCTGCATAGCCGTCCAGGTCAAGATATGCGGGTTCTCATCCCCGCGAGCCAGCGCCCGCGCGTAGTGCATGCGGGCAATGTCTTGCTGGCGGACGTAGCTGTTCATCGGGTGCAGGTCTTCAAATTTGAGCTGGTCCGCCGCGATCGCGACCCAATGCACGGTCGCCCAACTGTCGCCGCCGAGTTGACGCCGCTCGCTGCGATAGAAAGGTTCTGACATGCCTTGCATCCTCATTGAAGTTTCTGAATTCAGTATAAGCTCAAAGCGTCAAGAGGCAAAGCCGCGCGCTGCAGGCAGTGGTGAATATCGTGGATATAACTCCCTTTACGAACACGGCACACGTATTTTCACCCCAGAGAACACGGAGGGCGCAGAGATTATTTTATGCTTGGCGGAGTTATCAAGTCCGCGGGATTAACCACTCCGGCTGCGTAGAAAGGAGTTGTTAGCGGCTCTATGTCTGATTGAAAAATGCTTGTAAAACGGGATAAGCCTGGGCTCATCCGATCAGGAATAGTGAGGTCTGCCGGCCATCCAGCCAGCGCATCTCCCCGCCGCTAAGCACAGCGTCTTCCTCCAGCATGATGCGCGCGTCCTGGCCATCCCACTCGGGCAGGCTCTTGACGATATTCAACTCAATGGAGTAGACCGTGTTATCAACCAGCGGATAGTCGCCGGCGCCGGGCACGCCATCCTGTCGATCCCATAAACCCACCAGCGGGCCGGCCGCGTGACCGTGATAGCCCAGCGGATGCGTATAAATCTGGGCGCGTAGGCCTTCCGCTTTCGCCAGCGCCAGCGCGCTGCGCAGCACCTCGTTGCCGCTGCGGCCGACTTGCATTTCCGCCAGGAGTATGTCTTGCAGCCGATTGCCAGCTTGCAGCGCGGCGCGGATGCCGGCCGGCGCCTCGCTCTCGCCAGCTTTGAGAACGTAGGCATGCTGCTGCTGATCGGTCGCCAAGCCCAGATAATGGAAGCCCATATCGCAATGCAGCAAATCGCCCGGCTGAATCGTCTGGCAAGGGCTTTCAGTGAATTCGAAAGACTTGCCCGGCGCTTGCAGGTCAATGGTCGGCTGAAACCAGGCGCTTAAACCGGCCGTTTGCATGGTCTGCCGCATCCACCAGACGACATCGTCCGTCGTGGTGATGCCGGGGTGGATGACCTCGCTGGAGAATGCCCGCGCGATGATCTGATGCCCCATCTCGACCAAACGGGGATAGGCGGCGATCTCTTCCGGCAGGCGCCGCTCCAGCCAGCCCACGCAGAGACTTTCGGCGCTGACCAGCCGCGACGCGTAGGGCTCGCCCAGCGCTTCGCTCAACAGTTGATGCTCAGTGTGCGAGATGCCGTCGCCGAAGGCGAAGGTCGGCGAAACATTGACGCCGATTCGCCCGGGATCGCGCTCGCGAATCAGCCGCGCCAGGCAGGCGTATTGCTCCTCCTGGTCCGGTTTCCAGACGGCTTCATAAAAGCCCTCATAGCCGTAGCGCGACACGGTGAGCCGCTCTACTTCGCCGTCGGCTTGGCGCGTAAACAGCAGAATCGCGCGCCGGCGCGCCGACATCGAGGTAGCGGGCAGCATGGACATGATCACCGGGTCTTCATTGTATTCGCGGCAGATCACGATCCACATGTCCAGGCTTTCGCGCTGCATCAATTCGGGCAGTATCGTTTCCAGGCGGGTTTTGAGCCAGCCGTCCCGCACCTCAGCTTGCCGCCGCAAGGGCAGAATATCACTTATGCTTGACATGGATGGCTCCTCCCTCAAAATCCAGCCCGCTAGGCGGCCGCGACCGCTGATTGCCAATGCAGCCTCAAGCCGGACTTGCTGCGGCGATAGGACAGGTACAGGTATGATAGCTCGAATAATTGCCCCAGGGTCAAGCCCGCCGCCGCCGCGATGATACCAGGCAGGCCCAAAGCGATGCCGCCCCAGACGGTCAGCGCCGTCATAACGAAGCCCAGGCTGATTGCCTGGTAGATGGTTGCCGTCCGCTGGCTGAGCATCAGCAGCGCCCGCAGATAGCTCTGCAATGTGGTCAGCAGCGGCGTCAGGACGGCCGCCCGCGCGCCTGACTCAACCAGCTCGCGCAGATTCTCCGGTACGCCTAATACGCCGCCGACATACAGGCGAATCAGCGGGGTGAAGGCGAAGGCCAGCATGATAAAGCTGAGCGTGAAACCCAGGCGCAACGTGAAATTGCGCAGCAGGCGATGATTGTGCTCGTTGTCGTCGAGGGAAATCACAACTTCCTGATAAGCCATGCCGCCCGCCCGCGTGGCGAACATGATCGACAGCAGCACGGGCCAGGCCGCCAGGCTCTGTACCGCATCCGGCGCATTGGCCAGCCCACGCTCGACCGCCGGGTAAATCAACATGCTGACCAGGCTGGTGATCGCCAGCGGGATGTGAAACCGCAGTACCTGGCGATAGCTGAGGGCCGGCAGTCCCGCTGGGCGCGCTGTCGCCAGCAGGCGCCGCACATCCGGCCGCGAGATGATATGCGTATACGCCGTTTCCGCCAGCACCGAAAAAGCCAGCGCCAGCGCTCCGATCTGAGCGCCGGCGATAGTGGTGATCGCGCCCAGCCCAATGGCGATACTGCCCGAGACCATGACCCGTATGGCGGTGCCGTAACCCACGTAACGCGTATGGCCAAAGCGGATGATGACGCCTTGATGAAAGCGGCGATAACCGATGAAGGCGCCCCAGCCGATCATGATCTTCATGCCCGGGCGCACCGCTTCGATGATATGCGGGGGGATGTTGAGCACTGCGCCGAGGTACAGATCCAGCAAGGGCGTGAAGGCCATCAGCACCGCTATGCCGGCGATGAAGCAGTTGACGGCCAGCATGAATCGCCAGAGCCGCTGAAAAGATTGACGATCGCGGGCCAGCGCATTGCTGGTCGCCAGCAGCATGATAATCGGCGTTTCGATGAGAATCGACAGCGTGAAGACCAAACCGAAAGCGGCCAACTGCGTCTCGGAATCCGGCTTGCGGCTGATCACGCCTTGAATCCAGGGCGCTTCCAAAGCCATCATCAGCCAGGCCAGGGCCAGCGGAAACCAAAACTTCACAACTCCACGATAGGTCATCGCATTCCACTAGGCTACGCGGTCGGACTTAAACGCGTATGGTACATGATTCGGCGCGCAAGCGACAGCAGCAGGCTCGGCGGGATTGGGAGTGTCTATCTTGGTGGATATTTCCTGAATCCCAAGCTTGGCGCAGGTTAATTCACCACAGAGACACAGAAGTAGTTCCAAGTAAGTCGTGCAAATTTCATAGCATCGGGTCAGCCAAGGCTGACCCCTACAGGGTTCAAAATATAGTCGAAAGTTGTAGGGGCGAGCCTTGGCTCGCCCGCACAAACACGAAAATTCGCTATTTTGTGATGATGTACCTATATTCTCATGACTTACTCGCA
>JAJDXR010000055.1 GCA_022823165.1 Anaerolineae bacterium
CCTGACCGCCCTCGGCGAGACCTCGCGCGGGACGCCGGTTGCGATCAATAGCGTCTACATGGCCGCCGACTATCGCATCGTCATCGGCAATATCGAGCCGCACCAATTCCAGGGCTTCTCCGGCGGCGTCAAGAGCGCGGCGTGGGCGCCATGTATGTCTCGCACAAACTGGATGAAATCTACGCCATCGCCGACCGCGTGACCGTCTTCCGCGATGGCGAGCACATCGCCACGGCAGCGGTGAAAGAAACCACGCATAGCGACCTGGTAACCTGGATGGTGGGGCGGGAAGTTAAAGACCTGTATCCGCGCAGCCCGGTTGAGCGCGGCGCCGCCTTGCTGGAAGTCGACGGCCTCAGCGGCGCGAATATCGAAGACTTCAGCTTGAGTGTTAACGCGGGCGAGATTGTCGCTGTATTCGGCTTGATGGGCTCCGGCGTTCACAACTTGGGTCGCCTGATTTTTGGCGACCTGCCGCGGACTGGCTCGATACGCATGCAAGGCGAGGAGATACAGGCCAACGCGCCCAGGGACGCCATTAGCAAGGGACTCGGCTTTCTGACCGAAAATCGCAAAACCGACGGGCTGCTGCTGCCGCTCTCGGTCAAGGACAATATCACGCTGGTATCGGTGGATAATTACGCCAATATGATGGTGATCAACGGACAGGCGGAGCGCAAAGCCACAGCCGACATCATCGACAAGCTGTCGATCAAGACGCCGGGCATCGCGCAGAAAATTCGCTTCCTGAGCGGCGGCAATCAGCAGAAATCGCTGGTCGGGCGCTGGCTGCTGGAAGACTTGAAGGTGCTGATGTTCTCCGAGCCGACGCGCGGAATCGATGTCGGCTCAAAAGCCGAGATCTACCGACTGATGGATGATATGGCGCATCGGGGTATGGGCATCCTGGTGCTGTCAACGGAATTGCCCGAGGTAATCGGAATCGCCGATCGCATCATCGTCATTCGGCAGGGGAAAAGCGCCGGACGCTGGATCTCGCGCGAAGACGCCAGTGAGCAGGATATCATGACCGCCGCCACCTTAAAGCTGGCGCCGATGGGCAAAGCTGGTTGAGAGGCGCCAAGCAAAGCATGGCAGTTATAGGCAAATATCGCAACGGATCCGCCGATGCCTCAAGCAGAATCTTGCGCTGGCTGTTAACGCGCGAGGCGGGCTTGGTGATACTGCTGCTGGCGGTGGTCGCGCTGTTCTGGATCCTGGAGCCGAGCACGCGTCAGCAGCGCGTATATTGGGATCTGCTGCGTGAGATCTCGCCCAATTTGATTTCCGCCATCGGCATCACCATGCTCCTGCTCGCCGGCGAATTCGACTTGTCAATCGGCTCCATGCTGGCCGTCACCAGCATCACAACCGTTGTCGCCTTCAACGCGACCGACAATATGTGGCTGGGCGTCATTGCCGGCTTGGCGACCGGCCCAATCGTCGGCGGCATTCATGGCTACCTGGTAACGCGGCAGGGCATGAATTCGCTGGTGACGACCCTGGGGTCGCTGTTCGCGCTGCGGGGCATGGTCTACGTCTACACCAACAAAACACCGGTGATAGACGAAAACGGCTTTTATGATTTCCAGGACGCCTACTACAACAATCTGGGTCCCGTGCCGCTGCCCTTTGTTCTGGCGATTATCCTGGTGGTTCTGGCGCTGGTGGTGCTGACGCAGACCGAATTCGGCCGCAACATCTACGCCATCGGCGGCAACGAGACTGCGGCGCGCGTCTCCGGCATCAGAGTTGGCTTCATTAAATTCATACTCTTTGTGATCTGCGCCAGTTCCGCGGCCATCAGCGGCATGATAATCACAGCGCAAACCGGCACTGGATACTTCGATACCGGCTCATCCGGCTTTGAGCTGATCGTCATCGCCGGCGTGGTGCTGGGCGGCATCGCCTTAAGCGGCGGCAAAGGCAGCCTGGTCGGGACGGTCCTGGGAATCCTCATCCTGGGCATGACGGCCAAGGGTTTGCGCCTGATGGGCGTGAACACCAATGTGCAGCTGATGGTGACCGGCAGCATCATGATCCTGGCGGTTTTTATGCACAGCTTCCACGACCGCATTGCTATCCTCAGACGAAGCTAAATTGAGCTAAAGAGTACTAACGAGAACTAAATAAAGATAACCAAGAAGAGAAGCGTATGAGCTGTAAAGCGACAGAAATTGTACTTGGCCGCAGTTTGGCCGCTCTAAAGATCGAGAATGACCGGCTGGCTACGATAGTCTTGCTGGACAAGGGCGCTGACATCTACGGGCTGGAGTACAAAGCCAAAGCCGTCGATGTGCTGTGGAAATCGCCCTGGGGCATCAAAGAGCAGGCTCGCGGCTTCGATTCCGCCTTTGACTCGGCCACAGCCTGGCTGGAAGCCTACGCCGGCGGCTGGCAGGTGATCTTCCCCAACGGCGGCGACGAGAATATGTACAAGGGCGCCGCCCTCGGTTTCCACGGCGAAGCCTCGATGACGGCTTGGGATTACGAAATCGCCAGCCAGGGAGACAGCGCGCTGGAAGTGAAATTGCAGGCGCGGCTCGCTCGCAGCCCCTACACCATCGCCCGCTGGCTGCGGGTCGAATCCGGCAGCCCGATCCTGCATATCCGCGAGCGAATCACCAACCACGCCGGCGAAGCTATGGACTGTATGTGGAGCCACCATCCGGCTTACGGCGCCCCGTTTTTGAGCGAGCACTGCGTCATTGACGTGGGCGCGGCCAGCTTCGTCGCCGATGATCGTTACACCGGCTTCGCCAATCCGCTGACTCTCGAGCAAAGTTATCAGTGGCCGCTGGCGGGCGATGTCGATATGTCTAAAGTGCCTGGACCAGACGAAGCGCGCGACATCCTGGCATATTTCCGCGACTTTGAGTCAGGTTGGTATGCCATCACCAATACGCGGCTGGGCTTTGGCGTCGGGCTGGTTTGGGATATAAGCGTCTTTCCCTATGCCTGGTTCTGGCAGGAGCTTAAGTCCTCGCCCGGTTTCCCCTTCTATAAGCGCTCCTACGTCATGGCGATTGAGCCGGCCTCGTCCATACCCGGGCAAGGTTTGACCAGCGTGATGGAGAAGACCGGCACACAGTTGACTTTGCAGCCGGGCGAGTCAAAAGAGCTTGAAATGAAAGCCGTATTCTATGAATCGGAGCGCGGACTTAGCCAGATCGACGCCGATGGCGCGGTGCATACAAAATAGCGCGCCCCGGGCCTAAGACATACGATAAAGACAAGGGAAACAAATCATGACGGACACCGTGTTTAATTTGGAACAGTTCACGACCCTGGTGGATGGCCTTGATCACCCCGAGGGCGTGGCCTGGGGCGCTGACGGCAATTGGTACGCCGGCGGCGAAGCCGGGCAGATCTACCGCATCAGCGCCGATGGCGCCTGCTCGCAGCTTGCCTCGACGGGCGGATTCGTGCTGGGGCTGGCGCTGGACGGGGAGCACAACATCTATGCCTGCGACCTGTTCGAGAACAAGGTGTTCAAGATCAGCGCCGAGGGTGAGGTGGCTGTCTATTCCGAAGGCAGCGCGGATCGCGGCTTCTCCGCCCCGAATTACCCGGTCTTCACCGACAGCGGCGATTTGTACGTGTCCAGCTCGGGCGGCTTTGACGAGAAGAACGGCTGTGTCTTCCTGGTTCGGCCCGGGGGCGAAACCATCGTGGCCAGCGAAGCGATCGACCATTTCCCCAACGGCATGGCGCTGTCGCTCGATGGCAGCGAGTTGTACATCATCTTGTCCAACATGCCCGGCATCGTAAAGGCGAGGATTCGCGCCGACGGCGCGCTGGGCGATCCGCAGGTGGTGGTGGAATTGCCGGGCACGGTGCCGGACGGGCTGGCTTTTGACGTGGAAGGCAACCTGTATATCGCCTGTTACGCGCCTAACCAAGTCTATCGTTACAGCGCCGCCGGCAAGCTGGAGCTGGCCGCTTCTGATTGGCGGAGCGTCGTCTTGTCTGCGCCGACCAACATCGCTTTTGGCGGGCCGGATATGAAATACGCCATCTTCGGCAGCCTGGGTCGCTGGCATCTGTCCATGATCGAAATGCCCGTGGCCGGCGCGCGCTTGCGCTATCCGGTTTTGAGTTAGGCAACTCTTTTAGTCGTCGAAATACAAAGTAGGTGGGTAGATATGGCTAAACGATTTGAAGGCAAAGTCGCCATCATAACTGGCGCGGGCAAGGGCATCGGACGCGCTTGCGCCCTGGCTTTCGCCGCCGAAGGCGCGGCGGTGACCATCGCCGATATTGACAGCGGCGCCGGCGCCGAAACGCGGCGGCAAATTGAGGCGGCCGGTGGACGCGCCTTGTTCGTCGAGGGTGATATCTCTGACGAAGCCTGCGTCAAGCGGGTTGTGGCGGAAACGGTTGCCGCATTCGGCGGCGTCGACGTCTTGCACAATAATGCCGGCGTCGTGCGTTACGGCACCGTGGTCGATCAGCCGGTCGAAGATTGGGATTACCAGATCAACATCAACCTGCGCGCCACCTTCCTAACTTGCAAATACAGCATCCCTGAGATGCGCAAGCGCGGCGGCGGCGCTATCGTCAATACCTCGTCCGTGCAGGCGGTGGCCTCACAGCAGACGGTCGCGGCTTACTCGGCATCCAAGGGCGCTGTCACCAGCTTCACCACAACCGTCGCGCTGGACCACGCCCGCGAGAATATCCGCTGCAATTGCATCGCCCCTGGTTCCATCCATACGCCGATGCTGGATATGGCCGCGGACCTTTTCGGCCCCGACAATCCGGCGGGGATGATCGAAGACTGGGGCGAGTTGCATCCCATCGGGCGCGTGGGCCAACCGGAAGAGGTCGCCAAGCTGGTGCTATTCCTGGCTAGCGATGAGGCCTCTTTCATGACCGGCGGCTATTATCGCGTCGATGGCGGATTGCTTTCGAGCCTGCTGTAGACGCGGAGGCGATTGACTGGCGATTGCGCTTGTATACCGTCCCAGAGTCTGGCACTTTAGGACGGCTCGTCCGCGCCACTGCCCGCCATGACCGCGCTCGCCAAATGACTATCGACGAACAGGTGGGTGATCAGCCCGGTCCGCAGCGCGCCTGTCACGGCGCGGGCTTTCTTGATGTCGGTAGCGACTGCGATGCGACAAGGCGTCCGCTGCAATTGCTTGACGCCGACGCCGATCATGCAATGCGGCAGCGGCGTTTCCAGTATCTTGCCTTGTTGGTTAAAAGGGTGCGCACAGACATCGCCGACGGCGCCTTTGGATATGAGCCTGGGCGTATAGGCGTCGCCGATGTAGGCGATCATGCCCGCGGTCGGCGGCAGTACACCGATGCCAAAACAGGCGACGGTCATGCGGTCCCATTGCGTCGCCACGCCGCGCACCACCTGGTCCCGCCACAGCAGATCGTGTAATTCCGGCGAGTCGCCGCCCAGAGCGCCGCGTAAACGGTGGATTCGCGCCACACGCGCAAGGCGCGCTGGGCTTCGTCAGTCATCAGATAGGCGCGTATTGCCTGATTGATGCGCTCGACCAGCCAGGGCGCCGCTTTGGTCACGCCGCCGCCCCTGGCGATTAACTTGATATCAAGCAGGTTCACCACAGCGCCCAGGTTGATGCAGATCAGGCGGATGGCCTGGTCGACGATGGCGGCCGCGGCCGCGTCGCCCAATTCGATGGCTTCAAAAACGGCGCGTGCGCTGATAATTCCGGCCTGCGCCAGCGTCGACAAGATGCGGCTGCGCCCGGCGTCGTAGGTGTTATGACCGAAGTTGCCGGCGAAACCGTGCGCGCCGCCATAGAGCCGCCCGTTCAAGAACAGGTAGCCGCCGTAGCCGGCACCGACCGTCGCCCAGGCGAAGTTGCGCTCATTTACTCCCGGGACCCAGACCGCTTCGGCCAGCGCCGCCTGGCGCGCATCGGTGGCGACGCGGACGGGCAGCTGAAAGCGCCGGCTGACCAGCTTGCCGAAGGGCGGATTACGCCAACCCAGGTTGGGAACCAGGATGGCATCGCCCGACTCCAGGTCGACATTGCCGCACAAGCTGATGCCGAGCCGCAGCTCGCCGGAGACTTCATGCCGCGCCCGCTCGACATGCGCGGCCATTATCGCCAGGATGCCTTCGAGATCGCCGGGTTGATCAACCCCAGGCGCAGGTTGGCGCCGCCAATATCAACAGCGAGCACGGGATTTGCTGATGATGCGCTCATAGGGATCGCCTCAGCTCGTGGCGGCCAGCTGTGATGCGGGCGCTAGCTCCAGCGCGGGCTATCCACAAAGGCGGGCTGGCCCTCGCGCTCCAGCAGCAACTTGCGAAAGCCTTTGTCGATGATAGGCGCGTAGTCGTGCCCGGCGCTCAAATGGTAGGAGGCGACGAAGACCAGCATATCGTCGCCGGTGTTGACGACGCGGTGCGCCCACATCGGCGGAATATGCGAAATCGTGCCGGCAGTCCAGCGCTCGGCGCGGAATTCGCCGTCGATAGTCTGCAGCAGCAGATAGCCCTGGCCGCGCAGGCAAAAGTAAATCTCCGGCTGGTCATCACGTTCGTGAATATGTCCCTTGGTCATGTAGTATTCGTCGCCGATTTTGCCTGGCAGCAGCCGCGTCACACCCAGCGCCATATCACTCTTGCTGGTTTCAAAGGGGTAGTACCAGATTTCGTATATCAGCGGATCGGCCTCCGCCAGCAAATTTTGCAGCGCCGGTTTGTCGTGAAACATCATCTGCAGATCCGTCAGGTTGCGATCTTCACGGATTTTAACCGGCTCAAATTTGCCGCTGTCGAAATCAAATTGCACACTGATAGGATAATCGTTTGCGTTTAGCATGGCTGCTCCAACTCAAGGGTCGATATGAAAGGACTCAAAGGCGGCATTCAACTCGCGCAAGAAGCGGGAGGCCTCAGCGCCGTCAAGGACGCGATGGTCGCAGGCGACGGTCAGAGCCAGTAACTGAGCCGGCTTCAGCGTCCCGTTTTCGCCGGGCAGCAGTCTCGGCCGCGCCGCCGCTATGCTCAGAATAGCCGCTTGCGGCGGATTGACCAGGGGCGTAAATTGCGTGATGCCGCTTTGCCCCAGGTTGCTGATGGTGAAGGTTCCGTCGGCGATATCAGCCGGGCTGAGCCGGTTGCCGCGCGCTTTGCCCGTGAGATCGGCCAGCGCGCTGTTGACCTGCGTCAAGCTGAGCCGGTCGGCGTCGTGAATCACCGGCACGCGCAAGCCGTCGTCCGCCGCCGAACTTGCCGACGGCTTCAAAGGGTTCTGGTATGTTGGTGTATACTCCCGAGAGCATCACGCTAGACCAGGTAATCATAGAGGTTCGTAATGCCAACCCGATTCCAAAAGAACCTGAGAGATCTGCTCATAACTGACGAAAGATTCACTACAGCCACCATCACCACCTTCATTTGGGAATTTGCGGAAAAACTCTGTGCCCTCTGTAAGCGCGACAAAGTATTTGGAATTTGTAAGCGCGGACATTCGACAGGGATTTTAACCACCGAGTACAGCAAGTACACCGAGAAAATCTCTGCGCCTTTGTGGCTCTGTGGCTCTTTTTCAACGACGGGCGACCCGCCGGGTCGCCCCTGCCGTTTGGATGAGCGGGCGATACCGCTCGTGCGAATGCTGTTCTTTGTCGCATAACTTACTTGCATCTACTTCTGTGTACTCGGTGGTTAAAATATTCTGGCGCGATTGCTCTGTCGACACTCCAAAAAGACGGCAGTTCGGTAGATACTGGTAGCGTACACTCTGTCGCTGGAGTGAAAGCGCCGGAATCAAGCCACACAGCGAGGCAGCGCATGAGCTTAAGCATCGGCATCGTCGGTTTGCCCAATGTCGGCAAGAGTACGCTTTTCAACGCCTTGACGCGTGAGCAGAACGCCGTATCCGCCAATTATCCCTTCAGCACCATCGAGGCTAATCACGCGGTGGCGCCGCTGCCCGACGAGCGGCTGGCGCGCCTGCAAGGCTGGGTTGGCGTACAGGAGGCGATCCAGGCTCGCGTCGATTTCGTCGATGTGGCGGGCCTGGTCAAAGGCGCGCATAAAGGCGAAGGCTTGGGCAACCAGTTCCTGGGCCGCATCCGCCATGTGGACGCCATCGCCCACGTCGTGCGCTGCTTTGATGACGAGAATGTCGTGCATGTCAACGCCGAGCCGCAGCCGGCTGATGACATTGCCGTGATCAATACCGAGCTGGCGCTGGCCGACCTGGGGCAATTGGAGCGCCGGCTGGAAAAGCTGGAGCGCGAAGTCAAGGGCGATAGCAAATTGGGGCCGCAGCTGGAGATGGCGCGGCAAGTCGAAGCCTTCCTCGGCGCTGGCGAGCCCTTGCGCAACTTCGCTGAGCATCGGCATCCGGACTTCCTTGCGCTCGACAAGGACATGCGCTTCCTCACCGCCAAGCCGATAATTTATGTGGCAAATATCGGCGAAGAGGGCTTGAACGCCGGCCAGGCCTATTTGGAATCCGCCCGCCAGATTGCCGCTGAAGAAGGCGCGCAGCTTATCGCCGTATGCGCCGGGCTGGAGCAGGAGCTGGCTGGCCTGAGCGATGATGAGCGTGAAGAGTATCTCAGTGTCTATGGCTTGCGCGAAAGCAGCCTGGAGCTGCTGATCCGCGAGAGTTATCGGCTGCTGGGCTTGATCAGCTATTTCACCTTCAACGAAAGCGAAGCGCGCGCCTGGACGATTCGCCGCGGCTGGACGGCGCCGCAAGCGGCCGGCGTCGTGCACACCGACATGGAGCGGGGCTTCATCCGCGCCGAGGTCATCCCCTTCGCGGTCTTTGAGCAGCATCAGGATCGCAACGCCATCAAGGCGGCCGGACTGCTGCAAGTCGAGGGGCGGGATTACATTGTGCAGGACGGCGATGTGATTCTGTTTCGCTTTAATGTTTGAGGTCTGAGGCGCTTAGCGGCAGAACGCGGCGATGAGATCGGTATAAATCGCGTGGCACTGCTCCACCGACGCCAAATCGACCCACTCTTCGCGGGCATGGGCGCCCGCCCCGGCCGGGCCCAGGACGACCGTCGGCAGGCCCTTCTCGCCGAATAGCGCCGAGTCCATCCACCAACTGCTGCCGACCAGCGCTACCGCCGCGCCCAGCCGCGCCTCGGCCGCGCGCTGGAGCTGCCCCACCAGCGGATGCGCCGCGTCAATGCTGTAGGCGCCGCGCGCGAAGGTGGCGCGGGCCTGCGCCTTGAATTCGGAGTCGGCGGCGGCGATTTCGTCCAGGAGGCCGCGGACTTCGGCTTCGACGCGCTCCGCCGTCTCGCCAGGCAGCGTACGCCGCTCGACCAGCAATTGGCAATGCGCCGGGTACATCGAGATCTCCTCTCCGCCGCTGATGATGGAGGCGTGCAGGGAGCCGCTGCCCAGCAGGTCATGCGTCGGCGCTGCGCGCATTTGGCGATCATGCGCGTCCAGGGCGACCAGCACCCGGCCCATTTTGGCGATGGCGTCGACGCCGAGATGCGGGCGCGAGCCATGCGCCGCCACACCGAAGGTCTCGATCTCCAGCCAGACGAAGCCGCGATGGGCGATGCTGATGGCCAGCTCGGTCGGTTCGGCGATGAGCACGGCGTCGGCGGGCCAACGCTGCCACTCCGCCAGCAGCGCCTCCGTGCCGATGCTGCCGTATTCTTCGTCTACGACTGCGCTGAGCAAAACATCGCCGGCCAGCTGCATGTCGCGCGCCGCTTTGAGCGCCAACATGCAGGCGGCTAATCCGCTCTTCATGTCATAGGCGCCGCGCCCGTACAGTCTCCCATCGCGGATGACGGGCCTGAAGGGCGCGTCCATGCCGTCGACGCCGACCGTATCGGTATGCGCGTTTAACATCAGCGAACGTCCGCCGCCGCTGCCGCGCGCGATCAAGACGACGTTGTGGCGGCTGGCGCCGGCTTCCTGGACGTGGGTCTCCAGGCCCTGGGCGCGCCCCCAGTCAGCGAGGTACTCAGCCAGGCGGCCTTCGCCAGCGCCGCCGGGCGCGAGATCGGGGTTCACCGAGTCGATGGCGACCAGGTCCGTGAGCAGGCTGAGCAGTTCGGTCATGGCGCAATCTTTCGTGGATGACTTAAGAATGGCGATATTGGCGCATTGGCACGGATCGCGCAAGTTAATCTACAGATTGTGCCATGGCTGCAACCCAGTGTTGACAAGGGTTTACGGCGGTTGGAAGGCGACATTGGCATTGGCGCGGGGAGATTTTTTTTGTGCCGACCGGCGGGTCTGGGCGATTCGGCTGGAATGCGCATTGTCACGAGGATAGCAGGTAGTGGGCCGGAATAGGCGGCTGAATGTTCACGCGCCGCGAATCTGCCTTTTGACATCCAGCAGACCAGGCAGGAGCCCGCGCGGGTCTTCCGGTCGGGGCCGGGGCAGTTGCCTCAGCAGTCGGATGAAATCGACCGGCAGCGCGTCTTCGCTGATGACGTGCGCAGATTGTTATTGTAGGCGACGCGGACGGTGTAACTCTGCGCCGCCGCGATGCCCAACACGAGGAAACAGATACTGGTCGCCAGAAGTGTCTTGAGTTTCAAGTTCAGGCTCCCTGAAATTGGTTTAGTTCCACCACTGATAAGCCGGGTCATGGATATTCTCCAGCGTTGTTCGCAGCCCAAAGGGGTTGCTGTCGCCAGGAAGCAGCATGGCGAGAGCCTCAAGCTGCACTTCCAGGCAGAGCCGCTCTTCAAACAGTTTCTGCTCGGGAGTTTCATAGCGGAATAGCCCTGCGTTTGTCCGGTGTGCATGGCAGGCATCATGCACGATGACGCCGGCTAACCAGTGGGCGCCGACCTCAACATGCGCGACGGTTAAATTAAAAGTCTTGCCATGCAAGTGCGAATCATTGTTTTCCTTGATCCTGTCCAGGACTGTGATGGCGTATTGATACCAGTAAGATGACTCGCTCTGGAGCAACTCAAGCGCCGCTTCTATACCAGCCACGAAATAATCGGAGCCCTCTATAGCCAGGCCGCGATGTTTGCAGCGGTTCTGCTGGAAAGCGTAAAAGCCGCGATGCCAGTCCTGGTCTTTCACGCATTGCCAGCCGGTGAAGCAGCAATTGTTCACTTCGCCGTCAGCAGCCGCGGAGACTGGCGTCGATAGCTGTGTTTGCGCCGGCGCGCCGCATTGCTGGTTCTGATAGGCCCAATAGCCGGCGGTCCATTCCTGGTCTGTCGCGCATTGCCTGTCAACGAAGCAGCAATTGTTGATGTCGGCGGACGCTTGCTCGGCTCCCACGCGGGTCAAGGGCACCCAGTCGGCCATCCAGACTTCCCGCCCGTTGCGGCTGATCTTGAGCCACTTATCGTGGCTGCCGAAAACAGTCAGCGTCTCGCCAGCGACGGCGACAGCGACGATGGGCGCGTCAAGGCCGAATGACGCGCGCAGATTGGTATTGTAGGTGACGCGCACGGTGTAGGGCTGCGCCGACGCTATCGCGCGGATGAGCAGTGCGACGACTATAATCACGAGGCCTTTGCGCGTCATATATCAACGTCCACATCGTGTTGGCAAGCGCGACAAGCATATCGTCTCAGGCTGGTCGAGGCGAGCGAGGGCGCCGCGGCAAATGTTCAAGTCCCCCGAATCTGGCCTTTGACATCCAGCAGGCCAAGCAGGAATGCGCGCGGATCAGCCGGCTGTGGCAGGGGCAGTTGCCGCAGCGGCCGGATGAAATCGACCGGCAGCGCGCCTTCGCTGATGATGCGATTTATCAGTTTGCCGACCTCGTTGTACTGCATGATGATGGCGTTGAGATAGTGGTCGTTGGCGGTGACTTTCCACAGCTCGACCGCCGATAGCAGCGCCTCGAGGTTGTGCGCGAGCATGCCGACTTTGTAGCGGTATTCCGGCTCGTTGGAGGCGTCGCGCGCTTGAATAGCCGCCATAATGCCCGCGCAGGTCTTGACCAGCAGGCCCGCGTCCAAATCAATCGGCAAGGCGCAGCGAGCGATGTAATCGGCATAATCGAAGAAGGGCGGGCGGCGCGTCTCGCGACTGTTGTTGAAGATCTGCTTGCCTTCCAGCGGCACGTAGGCGTTGCGACTGAGGATGCCAATGCGCTCCTCGATATCACCGCGCTCGGTCGCGCCCAGGTAGCGCTGCATGTGCTTGTAGGTCAGCAGCGTATTCAGCGTGTAATGGCCGTCAAAGACCGGAAAGACGAAGGAATCGATGGCATTGCCGCCGATATTCGATTCCTTGAGGAAACCTTTGGAGCCGGTCACCAGCAGATTCTGCGACAAGATCTCGTTGCATTTCAGCAGCAGCCAGGATTTGAGCATGATGCCGTGGAATTGCAGGAAGGGGCTGTCGCTGAAAGCCAGCGCGCGGAAGAAGGTGAAGTTTATCAGCGCCGCTTGCTGCGCCAGGTTGTAGAGTTGGCGGAAGACATTGCTGAACCCAATGGGATTGCCGCCGAATATATTTTTGCTGGCTAGATGCTCGATGGCGGCGGGCAGCGAGTCGTCCACCATTTTCACACCCATGTACGAGCAGTGATACTTGGAGGGCAGCGCCATGCGCTGCAAGATTTCCAGGCCGCGCCCGGCCTGGCCGATCAATATCCCGGGTCCGTCGATGTCGAATTTGGTCAGCACCATGCTGCGCAGGACGTGCGTGTCCAGCCGCTGCCAATTCTTGGTGCTGCTATGCGGCACAGCGAATATCGACAGCGAGCGGGGACCGCTGGCGTCGGGATCGACCTTGGCGATGACTGAATGATAATCGGCGTGGTAGGAATTGTTGATCAACCACTTTTTGCCTTTGATGTGGTAGCGCTTGCCAGCCGGGTCTTCGGGGTCGGGACTGGCGCGGGTCTTGATGCTTAGCAGGTCGGTGCCGGTATGCTCTTCCGTCCAGCCCAGGGTGAAGATCTTGCCCTTGAGCTTCGCGGCGAGTTCGTCTTCTTCGGCGGCCACCAGCATCATATAGGCTAGACCGCTGGCGGCGCAGGCGGTCATATAGTTGGGGTTGTTGTGGAAGAGGCGCGTGGCTTCCAGCATGGAGCCCATCAAGTTGAAGGTGGGGTAGACGTGATCAAGTACGCTGTTCATGCCGGCGCGCAGGCGCTGGTAGTCGAGTATGTCGCCGAATTGCGCGTCTTTGATAGTGTCCATGCGGGTAGGGCGTCCTGTGTCAGTTGCGATTACTTGAATGATTTCACGCGGTTTCATTTGCGGCAGAGCATTTGGCAGTTGTCTTCGCTGATTTCGCCACCGTCATGGCAGCCGGCGACGAGATCGCGCGCGGTGAGGTCAAGCTGTTGGATTTTCATAACGACAATCTATAGGGGCGCATCACGAGATTGCGAGTGCTTTAGCGATCTGCCAGCTTGTCCACCTTGTCATCAACATTTTTTATCTGCACTTGTACTGTGTTGAATTTCTCATCTACTGTGTTGAATCTCTCATCAATGGTGTTGAATCTCTCCGAGTGAGTCGCCTGCGTTCTTTCGATAGCGTTTAACTTGCCGTTGATTTCTTTATGCGCGCCTTCGGATGCTTGACGGACTTCTTTTACTTCACCTGACAGCTTGGTATCGGACGATTTTATTTCCCCGGACAGCTTGATGTCCACCGACCTTATTTCTCCGGTCAGCTTGGTATCCAAGTCTTTGATTTCCTTCGTCAGCTTGGCATCCAAGTCTTTGATTTCCGTCGTCAGCCTGGTATCCAGAGCTTCGATTTCTCCGGACAGCTTGGCATCCAAGTCTTTAATTGCCTTCGTCAGCCTGGCATCCAGCGAATTGATTTTGCCGTCGAGCCGCCACCAGAAGCCGAACAAAGCCAGGAAGATCGCAATAGTCTGGACCAGCGCTATGGTGTTTGTATCCATTTGCCGCCTGTAGCCTGTATCTCGAGGCCCCATTCTCACGGACGCAAAGCCACTATACTAAAGTCGCAGGGCAAAGTCAATCAGTGGCAGCGCCTGCTGGCCAGGCCGTCATCACCATCGTCATGGCAGCCGGCGGCGAGGTCGCGGATTGTGAGGTCAATGAGTTCGATTTTCATTATGACATTCCATGTAGCAGACCGAGTAAGGCAGAAATCAATCGCTCAATTTGCGGGTATGCGGCAATGCAAGCGACAATGAATGTAATTCAGGGTAACCATGATTCAATACGCTCTTTACGTGAGGGGAAATGATAAGTTGCTTTAATTTCCAGGAATATGCCCCCCCGAATCTGTTTCCCTTTCAACGATGTAACCATGCGCCTGCAATCTATTTACTAATTCACCGCGGTTATCATCGGTCATACCTTCAGCTTCTAAGTATTCTTTTACTGAATCTTTACCACTTATATTCTGTATATACCATCCGCCATATGGCGAAAATTCGGCAAATTGCGAGCCCCATTTATTCTCCTTGAACCCATCAACTAATCCTTTGCCGATTGTGTGTATCTTCTTATCGCCTATAGGTTCAACCACTTGGGCTGACTCCGCTTCCGCCGAATAACGATTCTGCCATATTTTCTATTGCCATTTACACAGAATCTGCCGAGCCTGCTGTCATAGCCAACTTCGCCACCATCAGTTTTGCTATTGTCCTTATAGCCGTCAACGAGATCGCGGACGGTGAGGTCTAGCTGTTTGATATTCATTTGTGACTCTTTACCAGGAACCTTCTGGTAGTAAATCTTTTGAAATTATGGCCTTGCCAACAGACGTTAACGGACTCTGAAATTGTTCAGGGATAGGCGTATCATTGTAGAAATTATCTATTCGGTAGGCAACGAAATAAATGAAAAGCCGCCGATTTACTTGCACAACATAACCCCTTCCCTGCTCGCCTTGGCTTTTGAATCTGAGCATCGTAAATACTGTACGATTCAGCACATTTTCATCAATCTCAGCATCACCTGGAAGTCTCAAATTAAACAGTGTTTCCGGTATATATCCGCGATGCATTATTCGGTTATAAAAGTCTCCTGACAGATTTTGAATATAATCTCTCGGGAGGGCATCTCCAAAGAATTCTTTATGTATGTCGGCCCATTTGCCTTTGTTTAGGAGCTTTCCAGTCGCTTCGTAATGCTTCAGCAGATAAACACTTTCCATAAATGGCAGCAAGAGATTTAGCGCTGGATCAAGTTCGCTCTCGGATTTCGCAGAATTGGCTATTGATACTATGACACTCCTGTATACATTGTTCCAAGAGTTCTTTGACTCACAATACCAGTTGTGATGATCGAGATTTTCTGGCAATTCCATCACGCCCCTCCCCTACGCCGAATAATGATCCACGCATATTTTTTCTGGCCGTTGAGACGGAATCTGCCGAGCGTCCCGCCATAGCGGTCCTTACCATCATCGCGGTAGCCCTCGACCAGTTGGCGGATTGTGAGGTCATGCAATTCGATTTTCATGGGCGTACTTTAATAGTTCTTTTCTTGACATTCCAAGCCAGCCGGACGGGTACTTCACGACGCTTTTATAAGACTTTAGGACATAGGCTTCCATATTTTTCTGGTAGTAAACTTTGCCGCCCTCTTTTCGTGTGTGGGTAAGACTGAGCAAGCTCGGGTTGAAAAAACGGGTAATGTGGTTCATGCATCTTCTATATTTTTTGGGTTCGGAATCTATGTGCACGATAAGCTCGAATGCTTCGACTCTACCCGTGTTCACATCAATAGGGCTACGAATCTCTCCTCTTTCCTCGTCGTGGGCGAAGATTGTGACGCGACTCAGTACGTCCCTTTCCCACTGCCGTAAATCCCACTTTTAGTAGAGTGCCTTAAGAATTGCAGTTCCAACTGTCGCTAGAAACCAGCCGAGGATTGTGTACCAAACTTCTGGGGGAACATGTTCCATCACGCCCTACTCCTCCGCCTAATAAAAATCCTTTGATACGCGGATTGAACTATTCGACCTTCGCCATTTATAAAGTAATTCTTCCTCCCGTCATTGCCAACTAGATTAGCGTTTTCGTTCGTTTTACTACCGGATGACCCTGTTTTTGTGCCATCTTGTCGGACTTCCCAGTAATCATCATATTTTCTTGTGTCAGGAATATCATCATGGCAGCCCCTTTGAGTTGCACCGACAATCTCAAACTGGTCTGGATTATGCTTATCCAGAAAGCTAATCGGAACGCCCATCGCGCCGTCATAATCTTTCGGAATCTCGGCGGTTTTATTGACATTGATGGCGTCATAGTTGTCGTAATGCGGGTACTCATCCGGGCTGTAGCGCTTGTACAGAATCAACTCCTCGTGCCTTTTCTTGTGGTCCAGGTTGGTGAACCAAACACTCTGCGATCTCCCCTTGACAACACCATCTACGATCTTATAGGCGCTGCCTTCTTTTTTGGTTTGCCGTAGTTCTCGTGCGTAATCAACGGGAACATCAAACAATAAATCCTTGCTCATTGAAGTAACGCCGATCCACAATCTGTTGTCTTTGATTAGAGGGAATATCTCTTTATAGGTAAGTGCATTCTTGTTGCCAAGAATCACAAACTTCTTGTCGTACTCAATCAACTGCGCGACATATTCGCGGAACAGCGAAAAGGGCGGGTTTGTCACCACAATATCGGCCTGCTTCAGCAGCTCGATACATTCCGGGCTTCTGAAATCGCCATCGCCTTCCAGGTAGTGTATGCCGATGTCTTCGACTGAGGGAACGCCGGTCTCGTTCTCTGTGCCATCATATTCCAGCCAGATTGCCTTTTCGGCATCGTGCTGGCTGAACATATCCATTTGCTGATTCTTGTAGCAGGTCGTAATCAGTTTCTTTAAG
>JAJDXR010000036.1 GCA_022823165.1 Anaerolineae bacterium
CCTGACCGCCCTCGGCGAGACCTCGCGCGGGACGCCGGTTGCGATCAATAGCGTCTACATGGCCGCCGACTATCGCATCGTCATCGGCAATATCGAGCCGCACCAATTCCAGGGCTTCTCCGGCGGCGTCAAGAGCGCGGCCATCGGCTTGGCCGGCCTGCAGACTATCAACCACAACCATGCCATGATGCGCCATGCGGACGCGCGTCTGGGCAAATACGACTCCAACCCGGCGCGCCAGGATGTCGAGGAGATCGGCCGCATGCTCGGTGTTGATTTCGCCGTCAACGCCATTCTGAATACCGACAAGCAGATCGTCAAAGCCTTCGCCGGCGATCCCTTTGCTATCATGCAGGCCGGCATCCCCGAGGCGCGGACGCTCTACCAGGTTCCCGTAACCGCGCCCTTTGACCTGATGATCGCTTCGCCGGGCGGTCACCCCAAAGACATCAACATCTACCAGTCGCAGAAGGGCATGGCGCACGCCGCCTCCGTCACGCGTGACGGCGGCCGCATGATCCTCTGCGCGGCTTGCCCCGAGGGCAGCGGCAATGCCGACTACGAGACCTGGATGGCTGACCCGCGCATCCGCAGCCACGCCGATGTCTTCGAGCGTTTCGAGCGCGACGGCTTCCAGGTCGGCCGACACAAAGCCTTCCAGGTCTCGCGGGATGCCGCGCGCATCCATACCTCTCTCGTCTCCGATCTGGACGCGGACTTCGCGCGCTCGCTGCTGCTGCAACCTCAGGCGGATTTGCAGTCCGCGATCGACGAGGCGCTGGCGCAGCTGCCGCGGACTGCTCGCATCGGCGTCATGCCGGCTGCGAATGCGACGATACCGGTGTTGGCAATTGCGTATTGAACCACAAAGAACACGGAGACGAAACTTGAGTAAGTGGCTACTGAGGTTTAGCTGCCAAAGTCAAGTTATGTTAGTCTTTTGGATAAAGGTGCCGAACGTTTCACCTTGATTGGCTATTAGCGAACCTGCCTATAGGAGTCTATTGAGTGGCGGACAACGACCTTCCTCAGGAAGTGGCTGATGAGCTCTTCGGGATGGAAAAGCACCGATTAGATGAGCGAGAGCACCGCTTTTCCACACCTGGTCAAAAGCTGTTCATTGAACTAGCGTCAGAAGACGGACGCGAAAAGTTCTATCTTGACTTGTATCGTGGCAAGCGGAGTGTATTCAAAGTGAGCTTACAGAACCGCGCCCGGCAGAACTATTCGCTGCGTCGGCTTGATGTAAATGGTAGAATACACACAAATCCAAACGGACATGTAGTTCCCACTCCACATTTGCATGTGTATCGAGAGGGATTCGGCGCCAGTTGGGCGGAGCCAGCCCCTCTTGACATATTCTCGAATCTTGATGATGTCTGGACTACATTGCAGGAATTCATGCGGTATTGCAACATTTCCAAGCCTCCTATCATAAAGCGAGATCTATTCACATGATTGATGAAATTCGCCAGTTGACTGACTCGTATAATACATGGCTTCGTGACAACACGGATATTCAAGCAATTGACGATTTCGTAGAGATAACGACGCCGTTTCTGGATAGGCACAATGATCATATGCAAATCTATGCTGAAGCGACTTCTGGAGGGTTTCTATTATCAGACGACGGCTACACCATCGCCGACCTGGAAATGTGCGGTTGCAAATTAGATTCTCCAAAACGCAAAGCACTCCTTCAAGTGACTTTGAATGGCTTTGGCGTACGCAACGTCAAAGACGAATTGCAAGTATCGGCTACTGAAAAAGATTTTGCGCTTAAGAAGCATAATCTCTTACAAGCAATGTTGGCCGTCAATGACCTCTTTTATTTGGCTTCGTCGTCAGTAGCTAGTTTCTTCTTTGAAGATGTTGTAAGTTGGCTCAATCTCTCAGGTATTCGCTACTTTCCGAACGTAAAACTGACTGGCAAGAGCGGATACGATCATCATTATGACTTCGTCATTCCGAGATCAATTATCCATCCCGACCGTGTTCTACTAAGCATAACTGACCCTAGCAAATCCAGCGTTTCAAAGGCTGTCTTCGCTTGGACTGACACGGCAGTGGCTCGAGAAGGGGAATCCCGCGCATACGCCATCCTGAATGACAGCGAAAGAATTTTGTCAAGCACTGTTCTGGAAGCCTTCCGCAACTACGATGTGCATCCCGTCCCCTGGTCCGACCGCGAATCCGTGCGTGAAGAACTCGCCGCCTAGTTGATGTCGCAACGCAGCGCCGCCCGCATCGTCATCGTCTGCTCGCTGTCGCTCTTCATCATCTTCGGCATCCGTCTGTCTTTCTCCGTCTTCTTCGCCGAATTCGTCCTGACAGAGGGCTGGAGCAACGAAGCCGCCGCCGCCATCTTCAGCCTCAATATGCTCTGCTTCGCCTTGACCGCGCCGCTGGCGGGCATCGCGCTCGATCGCTACGGACCGCGTCCGGTTTTCGCCCTGGGTGTCTTGCTGATGGCGGCTGGGCTCTGGCTCAGCAGCCGCGCGACTTCGCTGACCGATCTGCTGCTGGCCTACGGCTTCATCGAAGGCTGCGGGCTGGGCATCACTGGTTTGGGACCGGCAGCGTCTGTCGTTGCGGGCTGGACGACGCCCGCGCAGCGCGGACGCGCCCTGGGCATCGCCTTCGCCGGCACCGGCTTAGGATCGCTGGTCTTTGTCCCGCTGGCTAATCTGCTGATCGCGCAATTCGACTGGCGCAGCGCTTACCTGATTCTGTCGCTGGTCTGCCTCTGCCTGCTCTTGCCCCTGATGGCCATCGGCCTGCGCAAGCCACCGGCCGCCATGCGCCGCTCCGGCCACAGTCAGCGCCCGTCTGGGCAATGGCAGAAGCTGCTGCGGCAGCCGGTCTTCTGGGCGCTGATGCTCGTCGGTCTGACCGCCCTCGGCCCCGTGCGCAGCTTGACCGTGCATCAGATCGCCTACATGGAATCGGCCGGCGTCGAGCGGAGCGTCGCCGCCAATATCGTCGGTCTGGCGGGATTATTGACCAGCGGCAGTTTTATCGCTTTGGGCTGGGTCTCCGATCGCTTCGGGCGCGCCGCGGCTTTCACGATAGGCTGCGCCGGTCTGCTGGGGGCGGTGGCCATGCTGATCCTGCTACCGGCTGCGGCTTCGGGCTCAGTCCTGGTTCTCTATGCTCTCTTCTTCGCCCTGGGCGAGGGTACGCGCAGCAGCCAATCCACAGCGCTGGCCAGCGACATCTTCCAGTCCCAGGGCCTGGGCTTGATCAACGGGCTGCTGGGCGGCATGTTTGGGCTGGGCGCCGCGCTGGGTCCCTGGTTGGTCGGCCGCCTGCGTGACCAAAGCGGCAGCTACGCCAGCGGCTTGCTGGTGGTGGCGGCGATGGTGCTCTTGTCGCTGGTCGCCTATGTTTACGCTGCGCGGGCTCGCAAATTCGTGGACGCCTGACGGGACCGGATGCCACTACAGGTACTGGTAAGCCGGCAGCGTCAGAAACTCGCTGAAGTCCTCCGCGCGGATCATCTCGTCGAATAGCTGCATGGCCCGCTGAAAATGACCGCTCTGGAAGCGCGCCTCGCCCACCTCGCTGCGAATGGCCTCCATCTCTTCTTCCAGCAGTTGCCCGTATAGCGCCGCCGTCAGCGGTCGTCCATCAGCCAGCGTGGCTTTGTGATGCAGCCACTGCCAGACTTGCGCGCGGCTGATCTCGGCGGTGGCGGCGTCCTCCATCAAGTGATACAGCGGAACACAGCCGTTGCCGCCCAGCCAGGCTTCCAGGTATTGGATGCCCACCTTGAGGTTGAGGCGAATGCCCGCTTCGCTGATGTCGCCGGCGCTCGGAATCAGCAAGTCGCTCGCCGAGACCTTTACATCCTCGCGCTGCTTGTCCACCTGATTGGCGGCCGGCATGTATTTGTCGAAGACTTCGGTGGCAATCTGCACCAGGCCCGGGTGCGCGACCCAGGTGCCGTCATGCCCTTCTTTCGCCTCGCGCAGCTTGTCAGCCCGCACCTTGTCCAGCGCGGCTTGATTGCGCTCGGCGTCATTGCGAATGGGGATTTGCGCCGCCATGCCGCCCATGGCGTGGGCGCCGCGCCGATGGCAGACTTTGATGACCTGCAGCGTATAATTGCGCATGAAAGGCACAGTCATGGTGACCTGCGCGCGGTCAGGCAGCAGGTAGTCGGCGTGATTGCGAAACTTCTTGATATAGCTGAAGATATAATCCCAGCGTCCGCAATTTAGTCCAGCCGAATGCTCGCGCAATTCATACAGAATCTCCTCTGCCTCGAAGACGGCCAGGATGGTTTCGATCAGCACGGTCGCCTTGATCGTGCCTTGCGAGATGCTCAGCGCGTCCTGCGCGTACACGAAGACATCGTTCCACAGCCGCGCTTCCAGATGGCTCTCCAGCTTGGGCAGATAGAAATAGGGACCCGTCCCGCGTTCCAGCGCGGTTTGCGCATTGTGAAAGAAATACAGTCCGAAGTCGAATAAGCCGCCCGGTATCGGCGCGCCGTCGACCAGGAAGTTGCGCTCATCGAGATGCCAGCCGCGCGGCCGCACCATCAGCGTCGCCGTCTCTTCGTTGAGCTGATAAAAGCGGCCATCGGGATTAGTGAAGGTGATCGAGCCGTCGACGGCGTCGCGCAGGTTAATCTGCCCTCCTACCATATTGTCCCAGGTGGGCGAGTTGGCGTCTTCGCAATCGGCCATGAAGACTTTGGCGCCGCAATTCAGCGCGTTGATGACCATTTTACGGTCGGTCGGTCCCGTGATCTCCACGCGGCGGTCTTTTAAGTCTGCCGGCACGGGCGCCACGCGCCAGCCAGGATCGTCGCGGATGGCGGCGGTCTCGGGCAAGAAGTCGGGCATGAGGCCGCTGTCGATAGCGGCTTGGCGCTGCTCGCGCAGTTGCAGGAGCTCATTGCGCCGGGCGGTGAATCCGCGCGCCAACTCGGCCAGGAAGGCGCAGGCTTCGGCGCTGAAAATGGCTTCGTATGCTGGCCGGGTCTCGCCGGTAATGTCGACGCCGGGGGGGAGGGTCATTAGGGTCATTGTAATTATGTCCTGTCCTTTGAAGATTCTTGAGCCTAGGATTCATAAGAGAAGATGCAAATACGGCCGCAATTCTGCGACGGTAACGACCAGTCCCTGCTGTGTGAGATTAGAGAGATACTCTTCGACTGAATATGGCGGATTCTTTTTGCCAACCCGTGAGGTGCGAACGGCGGAACAAAAAGTGCCTGGTTCGAGATCCAAATGATGAGCTAGGAAATCATCGGGGCGCTGTACCTCAAGATCATAATCTTTCAACTTGTCGATCGGAAAATGCGAAAGATTATTTGTTACAATTACGTCGCATTGACCGATGATTGCCGCAGCAACAACGTGGCGGTCGTCGGGATCATTTTCAATTGGAATCCCTTCAATTAGCTGCTCGTATCCGGTAACCATTGCGGTTGGGATAGATAGATCCATTAAATCGCGTGTTCTCTCCAGATTGATGCGCTTTAGGTCATGCCGGTTGCTCAAGAGCGATTCAATCCATTCCCGGTGTACGTCCGCTGACCACTTGGCTCGATACATTTTTGCCAGCGCAACTTCCATACAAATATCACGAATGGCTGCGGAGTACAGAACATTTGCGTCCAGGAACGCAGTATAGCGGCTCTTAGAGATCATAGAGTCCTAATTCTTCTGACAGCGCCACCAATTCATTCATTGCTGCACGGCTTTGTTTTTCTGACTTTTCCTTGTAAGCCATCAAGTCTTCCATCAAAATCCGCCGATGTGTGCCAACCTTTCTAAATCGAATTTCGCCGGATTCCAGCAACTTGATCAGATAAGGTCGCGAGACATTCAATATGTCGGCCGCTTCCACTGTCGTGAGTTCGGCATGATGTGGAATCATGGTTATGCTGTTTCCCGATGCCATTGCTTCCAATATATCCTTGAGCAAGGCTACCGCGCTGGCTGGCAATAGGATTGTTTCTTCCTTGTCCGCCTCCAAAATGCGTACCTCAAGTGGTTTACGCTCCCGTACGAATGGCTCAAATCTCTGCGTTGCCACTCGCGCAATCTCAGAATCTTGTACGTTGGGTGGTGGATGCAATTGCGCTACCATTTGAATTCCCTCCTATTTCTACAAGAATCTACCACACAAACGCAATAAGTGCAATATACGCAACAAAGCGAACCTTACTTCATGCGCAGCACCGTATCCTCCAGCACCTCGCATAGCAGGTCCACAAACAGATCCACATGCTCTTGCCGAAAGATCAGCGGCGGCTTGAGCTTCAGCACATTGTGATAGGGTCCATCAAGGCCGGCCAGAATTCCCCGCTCCTTCAGGCGCTCGACGATATACGCCGCTTCCCAATCCGCTGGCGCCAGCGAGTGGCGGTCGCGTACGAGCTCAACACCGAGAAACAGCCCCGACCCGCGCGCCTGCCCGATGATGGGATAACGCTCGCCCAGCGCGCGCAGCCTTGACAGCCAATAATTGCCCACTTCCAGCGCGCTCTGCTGCAAGCGCTCATCTTCGATTATGCGCAACACTTCCAAGCCGATAGCGCATGAGACCGGATTGCCGCCAAAGGTATTGAAGTATTCCATGCCATTGTCGAAGGCGGCTGCGATCTCCGGCGTGGTGACCACCGCGCCCAGCGGGTGCCCATTGCCCATCGGCTTGCCCATGGTGACGATGTCCGGTACCACGCCGCTTAGCTCAAAGGACCAGAAGCGGCTGCCGACCCGCCCGAAGCCGGCCTGTACTTCGTCCGCTACACAGAGACCGCCCGCTTCCCGCACCATAGCGTAGGCGCGCTTGAGATAACCATCGGGCAGCGGCATCTGTCCGCCACAGCCCATGATGCCCTCGGCGAAGAAGGCGGCTGCTTGCTTGCCGCGAGTCCGAATTCTCTCAAGCGCTTCGGCAACCGAGCGGACGTAGATTTTGCCGGCCCCCGCGCCAAAGCCGGGTTGCGCGCCGCGATAGCCATCAGGCATCTTGACCACGTGAACATGATCGCTTTTGCCGCGCCCGCCCGGTCCAGCGAACTTGTAAGGGCTGATGTCGATCAGCGCAGTGGTATGGCCGTGATAGGCATGGTCGATGACGATGCATTCTGCGCCGCCGCTGTAAGCCGCCGCCAGGCGCAGCGCCAGCTCATTGGCTTCGCTGCCGCTGTTGACGAAGAAGCAAACCGACAGCGGCTCGGGCAGCCTGGCGGTCAGCGCCTCCGCGTATTCCACGATGCTGTCATGCAGATAGCGGCTATTGGTGTTTAGCAGCGCCATCTGATCTTGCGCCGCGCGCAGGACCCGCGGATGGCTGTGGCCGACATGCGGCACATTGTTGACGCAATCCAGATAAGGCTGGCCCTCCTCGTCATACAGGTGATGCAGGTATCCGCGCTGAATCTGAAGCGGCTGCCGATAAGACAAGCTGAGGGCCGGATTCAGGGCGCCGCGTCGGCGCGTCAGCAGCTCTTCGCGGGAGGGCTTGGTCGGCGGCGTCAGCGAGCAAGGCAGGCGCAAGATATGATTGGGATCGGGCGAGAGCGATGTCCAGACGGCGCGTTGTCGCGGCGAGCAGACGCCGGGAAAGTTGTCGGCATAATCCAGCATGTCGGCGATGATCTGAAAATGCAGATGCGGCGCCCAATTGCCATTGCGCGGATAGTCGCCGATATGCGCCAACAGTTCGCCGGCTTCAACTCGCTGCCCCGCCTCCCAGCGCTTGAGCGCGTCCGGCGCCAGATGGCCGTAGAGTGTGTAAAACGCGGGACTGGCTACCGGCTCGTGCTTGAGAATCAGCGTCGGGCCGTAATCTTGCTCGCCGGCATTATCGGCCAGACTGTATATCGTACCCGCCAGCGGCGCGTAAATCGGCGTGCCGTCCGGCGCGAAGAGGTCGACGCCGAGATGCGTGGCGCGGCGCTCGTGATGGTCGATGGCGAACATGTCAGCCAAGTAAATCGGGCGCGCTTCGTTGTAGCGCCCGATGCCCGCCTTGCCAGCGCCGATTGCTTCGCGCAGGGCCGGCGCGTAGGCGGCCGGATCCCGCAAATCGCTGACCCGCGCCAGCAAGCGGCTGCTTATGCCAAAGTCGAGCAGCTGGAAATCGTCCTCAGCCAGCGGAGCGCCCAGTATCGGCGCGAAGGTTTGCTCGCCCAGCCATTCGACTAAAGCGGCGGTTTTTGGGCAAGCCGGCAATCCACAGGCGGCGCGAAACGTGTAGCGCGCGAAGCGAGGATGAATGCCGCGCAATGTCGCCAGCAATTCCCAGGCGCCGGCTTCGCTGATGCTGAGGTGGCGATTGTCCGGCTCTCGCCGCTGCTGATACCGGGAGATACAGACGCTCAAACACAGGCGCGCCGCGATCAATGGGTAGAGCAGGCGGATCTCGTCCTCGGTCAGCGGAAACTCGCCATGATAAGCGCTAATGACGGGGATTGCCTTGTCCAGCGGCCGCTCGCTTCCCATCATGATATAAGCCAGAGCCACGGCCAGGTCAGCCACCGCAGGCCCGTAGACCATGTCGCCGAAATCGATTAGACCAGCCAGGCGCGGCGGCTCGGGACCTTGCGCCCGCACCAGGATGTTGCTGTCATTGGGATCGTTGTAGGTGAAACTGTGGCGTAAGTCGGGCAGAGCTGGTTGCGCTTGCGCTTGATACAGACCGAGAAAATAATCGAGCAAGGGTTTTTTGTCCGGCGGCAGGTCCTGGCCGTAGCCGGCGACGGCGCCCAGATTGCCGATATTCCAGCGATACTCCAGCCGTTGCTCTGTGTGACTAAAGGATTGCATGCGGGCGCTGAGCCGGCCCAGTTGCGCCCCGATGTCAGCCAGCAGTTCCTCCGAATGCGGGCGGAAGTCGCTGAGTGGCGCGCCCTCGATATAGCGCAGCAGGCGCGCGCGATACATTTCGCCCGAAGCGGCGCTGACCTGAACGATGTCGCTTCCAGAGCGCGCCGCGACCACTTGCGGGATAATATCCAGGCTTCCGCGCAGATGCCTCAGCGTCTGGTTCTGCAAGTCAAGTACGCTCTCGGAGACGCTGCGATGCGCGATCTTGAGCACGTAGCCCTCGCCGCCTTTGGCGGCGCGCAGGAGAAAGTTGCGGTCCAGCTCGGAAGGCAGCTCTCGAATGGCAGCCGGGCGGATGCCGTAATGCTCGTCCGCGATGGCCCGCGCCTCGTCAGACGAGAAGGGCGGGCGGGTGTTTGCTTCCATTAAGCGCATGGGGCGGCTCTGTCGGTTTCACTCATTATGTACTGTCATCATAAGTTGACGAGTATGGCGCGGGAAGGGAGGACGGGTTTGTGGTCTAAGGAGCGAGCAGGGCTAGTCCTCGCCGATGAAGATCAGTTCAATCGGGCAGCCCAGCCCGTGGCCGCCGCCTTCGACGATGGTCTCCTCGCCGGCGAAACCGCCCGCGTCCGAAGCTCGCAGCCTATAGCTAATCTCGTAAGGGATGTTGCGCCCGTCAGCCGGCATAGGCGCGAAAAATGTGGCGCCGCCAACATATTCATCGGCTTCGTTTCGCAGCAGCTGAAAGTCGCTGAAGGCGATTTCCTGGTCGTCCAGGCGCGTGATACGGAGGGTTTCCGCTTCCTGTCCGCTACAGTCGCCGCGATATTCCAACGACCAGATACCCGCGCGCGGCGCAGGTGGCCCCGGCTCGGACCGCATCGTGCCGCAGGCGCATAACACTAGCGCAGCCAGCGCGAAGAACGCCACAACAACAGGTGAAGGTCGCATGTTGTCCTGCAATAGATATATGCGTAGGGGCGAGCCTTGGCTCGCCCGCACATTACACATTTGCATATATGAGCGACCCAAGGGTCGCTCCTGCGAATTCCCGGGTTGTGGGCTTAAAGCAGCACCTCGCGGCCGGTCTTCTGGCTCTCGTAGATGGCGTTGAGGATCTGCATCACCTGCAGCGACTGCTCGGCGGGCACAGGCGACGGCGCGCCGTCGACGATGGCTTGGGCGAATTCGATGCACTCCTGTGCGTGCGGCTCGGCCATATTCTGAGTCAGCTTCAGCTTGCGATTGTAGAGTTGCATAGCGTCGTAGTTGGTATCGTAGACCTCGCATTTGGGCCAATGCGAGCCGCCGCCGGTTCCATAGAGCCACATCTGCATATCTTCGCCGTCAATGTCGTGATGCAGCAGCCAGGAGATTTCAAAGACCAGGGTCGCGCCCGTCTCGAAGCGGACGAAGGCCATGGCCATCTCCTCGACATCCATGCCCTCGGGAATGCGCCCGTGACGCGGCCAGCGGCCGAAGGCTTTGGGGTTGGCGGCCAGCTCGCGGCGCGCCACGCCCGTCACCGAGACTGGCGCGGGATTGCCCATCATCCACAGCGTCAAATCGAGGATGTGAACGCCGATGTCGATGCAAGCGCCGCCGCCGGCGTGTTGGGTGGAAAGGAAAGCCAGGCTGGTGGGGATGCCCGCCCGGCGCAGCATCCAACTGCGGGCGTGATAGATATCGCCGAGAGCGCCGCCGTCTATCTCCGCCTTGAGCGCTTTAGACGTGCCCGCGAAGCGGAAATGCTGCGCGGTCATCAACATCTTGCCGCTTTTGTCGCGGGCGTCGATCATGCGCCGCACTTCGGCGCTTGTTGGCGCCAGGGGCTTTTCGCAGATGACGTGTTTGCCGGCTTCCAGCGCGGCGATCGACAAGTCGGCATGGTAACTATTTGGCGTGCAGACATCAATGATGTCGATATCGGGATCGTTGATGACGGCGGCGCTATCGGTCTCGAGCCGGCTGACATCCCAGTCGGCGCCCCAGCGCCGCAGCGCCTCAGGCGCGAGATCAGCGCCGGCGATGACCTCGGCGTTGGGCGATGCCGCCCAGCCCGGCATATGCGTCCGCGCGATGCCTCCGACTCCGATCACACCCACTTTCAAGGTACTCATGTTTGGCTCCTTTTATGATGTTTGGGGCTGAACCCAGGAATCTGTCTCCGCAGCTTGGTAAAAGGCTTGCATAACGGCGCTGCGGTCGGCCGCTTCTTTCGCTGAAATCAAGGCGACAGCTTCCCCGTTCAGCGCGTTGAGGAAGACGTCAAAGGCGTGTGGCAGCGGCTCGGGCAAGTCCGTCCATTCGCCACCGTCCGTCCCAGGCAGATTATCCGACTTTACGAACAATTTACCATTCTCAACATAGGCCGCGCCCGCCGTGCCGCTGACCAGAATCGGCAGGGGCCGCAAGACATCAACCCAGCCGGCCGCCAGTGTGCCGATGGCGCCATTGGCGAAGCGCAGCAGGCCCTCGCCGTATTCATCGCAGGGATAATTGCCCAGCAGCCGATCCACCTGCGCGATGACCGCGTCCACATCACCCATCAGCCACATCAGAATGTCGAGGGAGTGGGCGCCCAGGTCGCCGAAGCCGCCACAGCCGGAACGTTCCACATCCGTCATCCATAACCAGCCGTCGTCGTACCAGCCCATGCCGGGATGGAACCACTTGCCGATGGCGCCGTGATGCACATTGCTATGCCGTATCCGCGTGATCGCGCCCAGTACGCCGTCGTCAATCCAGCCTTTAAGTACGCGATTGAAGGGATAACCGCGCATGAAGTGGCCGATATGGAAGATGACGCCGGCGGCGTCAATGGCGCGCTGCATGGCGTAGGCGTCTTCCGCGCCCATACCCAGCGGCTTTTCGACGAAGAGATGCTTGCGGGCGGCGGCTGCCGCTTCGACTAATTCGCGGTGCAGCCAGGTCTCGGAACAGACGATGAGGGCGTCAATGGCCTCATCGCGCAGGATATCGCGGTAGTCCGCGACGGCGGCGCAGCCGATCTTTTCGGCGGCGATTCGCGCCCTCGCCGGCTGGTCGTCCCAAACCGCTTTGACCGTGAATTGCTCCGGCCGTTCCAGCAGGCGCTGCGCAAAGCCAGGCGTGTGGATATGCGCTACACCGAGAAATGCAAGTGTTTTCATGGGTTCTCCAGGCAAACTTAGGTGGACGATAAGGCTCTCAAACGATCATTGCAAGGCTTGGACGAAACGGGCGGTGATAGCGCGCGGGCGGGTGATGGCTGAGCCGACCACGACCGCCCAAGCGCCCAGGTCCAGCGTCCGCCGCGCTTGCTCGGGACTAGTGACGCGGCCTTCGGCGATCACCGGAATCGGCAACTGGTCGATCATCTGCGCCAGCAGCTCAAAGTCTGGACCATCCGGCGTCGGTCGCGCGTCGGTGTAACCGGCCAGCGTCGGCCCCGCCATGGCTGCGCCGGCCGCGGCGGCCGCTTGCGCTTCGGGCAGGCTGGCTACATCGGCGAAGGTTGGCAGCCCGAGTTCGCGCTGGATTCGCCCCAGTAAGTTGACCAGCGAAACGCCGTCGGGCCGGGGCCTGTTCGTGCAGTCAAGCGCGATGACATCAGCGCCGGCTGCCGCAATCTCGGCCGCGGCCTCGAATGTAGGCGTGATGTAGACGCCGCAGTCGCCCTGCTTGTACAAGCCGATGACGGGCAAGTCGACGGCTTGCTTGATGGCGCGGATATCGGCCGGGCTGTTAGCGCGTATAGCGGCAGCGCCGCCGATCTTTGCCGCGACCGCCATCCGCGCCATGATTTGCGCGCCGTGCAGCGGCTCGTCTTCCAGGGCTTGGCAGGAGACGATCAACTTGCCCTTAACAGCAGCCAGGAAGGCGTCGGCGTTCATGAATCCAGCCCCCGCCAGGCGCGCATGGCCGCGCCCAGCAGCACCGCCTCGACGCCCAGCGCAGCCGGCAGCAGCTTCGTCGCCGCCAGCAGCGGCGGCAGATTGGCCCGGAAAGCGCCGGCGAAAGGATCCCACCAGAGCCGTCCAATCTGCGGTACGCCGCCGCCTGCGATGACGGCTTGAGGATTGATTGACGTGGCGTAACCCGCCAGGATGACGCCGAATTCGCGCGCCTTGCGCCTGATGACTGCCTGCGCTATGTCGTCGCCCGCATGGGCGAGCGCGCTGATTTCAGTCAGCGGCAGGCGCTCGTCGGCTTCAGCCGCTGTTTGCCAGGCGCGTTCAATGGCGGGGCCGGAGGCGTACTGATCCAGAATTATGGGCTGGTCGCCATCCCAGCCGACTGCCAGATAGCCAATCTCGCCGGCGCTGAAGTTTGCGCCCGGCCAGATTTCGCCCTCCAGGATGAGCGCGCCGCCGATGCCCGTGCCGACGGTGACACAGAGCAGCGAGTCGTAGTCGCGGCCGGCGCCCAGCGTCGCTTCGCCATAAGCCATGGCGCGGACATCGTTCTCGGCGACGAGCGGCAAGCCGCCACCTGATACCTCGCTGAGCTCCGTCCCGCTCCAGCCGGGCAGATTGTCGTTGGCGTGGATGACCGTCGCCGTCCGCGTATCAACGACGCCGGCGCAGCCAATGCCGATGCCCAGCACGGGCGCTGGCGCTTCAGCAATCAGCGTCTCGCAGAGGCCGCGCGCCGCCCTAAGAATGGCGGGGGGAGAAGGGGCGGTGGCGACTTGTAGCGACCGCAGCAGCTCGCCAGCCTCTGTCACCAAGCCCGCTATGGTTTTGGTCGCGCCGATGTCCAGGCCGACGACCAGCGCTGAATGCTCTGCCACCGGCATGGACTCGACTTATGTGAGTTTCAGGAGTTCTTCCTGGCCACGGCGTTCGCGATAGCCGTGGACGATCATGCCCGGGCGGCCATTGCTCTGCCCAGCCAATTGGTCGTTATGCGGATCGCGAAAGCCCATACGCACCATACGCCGCGGCTCCTTGGTTTGATTGATATAGGAGCCGTGAATGCAATACAAATGGAAGACTACCACATCGCCGCGTTTGGCCGGGACGGGCACGGTATCTTCCAGCTTAAATGCTTCGGGATCAAGATGGGGCGAGCAGGGCGTACCATCAGGATAAGCCAGCACGTGCGGAATTTTGCCGCGTTTATGCGAACCGGCCAAGAAACGGATCTCGCCGTTTTCGTGGAAAGTGTCATCAAGGTGCACCAGCGTATCGAGATAGCGACCGTCCTCATGCTCGTAGAAGGGATAATCCTGGTGCATGGGGAAGGGATGGCCCGTCTGCGGCGGTTTGATGTGCATGGTGGTATGGTGGAATTCCACGCTGGAATCCAGCAGTTGCGACAGGCAAGCGCCCAGCTTGCGGTTGGTCGCGGCGCGCATCCAGGCATCAGAGTAAAGGTGAAGATCGTGCATGGCGGTCAGCTTGACCTGTTTCTCCAGCTCCTCGTCAAAGTAGACATCGCGCCAGGGACCGGACCAGCCCGGGCTGGTGATGGCCCAGTCTTGTATCAGGCGGTCGAGACTATCCGATAAATCCGTGATTTCTGCTTCGGTGAAAACCTGCGGAATTCGCAGAAAGCCGTTCTCGTGGAAGAAATCGATCTGTTCCTGGTTTAGCATGGTTCCGTCCTTTGCTCGTTTATCAGATTGAACTCAAGAGTAGTAAACCCGGCCTGCAGAAGCGGTTAGGCCTCGGCTGCGCCTGGTTTATGGACAAATCCGGTCGCCTTCACCGCTACAAAACTCACCCCTCTGCGAATGCTCGCGCAGGGGTTGGGATACAATACCGACTCTTAACCGCGCTTGGCAGCGCCCGTCACTAGCCATCTGCGGACTCGATTACCAGCGTGTAGCCTTCGATGCCAACGCGTTCATAGGGGCCGACCACAACGATGTAAGTACCGGACTGAGCGAAGGTCAGCTGCTCGCGATGGCTGCGCCCGGGCCGCCGGGGATTGTCGCCCAGCGCCAGCGCGAATTGCCCGTCGGGACCCCAGATGGTGCCGAAGGGCGAGAAGAAACCGGTGCCGCTCAAACCAGCGCCGCCGGTGACCAGCCGCACAGTGACCTGTTGACCCGCTGCAGCCTCAAAGGTATAGCTGTGGCGCTCGCCCTCTTCGGCGATTTCGTTCACCGCATCCACGTCGAGCGTCAGCGCGCCCTTGTCAATCGCGCCGTCGGGGCTGAGCGTGAAGTCGGGCACGACGATTGCCGGCGCGGCCGGTTCTTCGCCTTCAAAGACGATGGTGTAGCCTTCGATTCCCACGCGTTCGTAGGGTCCGATCACAACCGTGTAGGCGCCATCGGCGGGCAGGGTCAGCTGCTCGCGGTGGCTGCGCCCGGGCCGCTGGGGATTGTCCCCCAGCGCCAGCACGAATTGACCGTCCGGACCGTATACGGTGCCGAAGGGCGAGAAGAAACCGGTGCCGCTCAAACCAGCGCCGCCGGTAACCAGCTTGACCGTAACTTCCTGGCCCGCTTTACCGGCAAAGGTGTAGCTGTGGCGCTCGTTCTCTTCGCTGATTTCGTCGACCGTATCCACGTTCAGCGTTAGCGCGCCCTTGGCGATCGCGCCCTCGGGGCTGAGCGTGAAGTCGGGCACGACGATTTCCGGCGCGGCCGGTTCTTCGCCTTCAAAGACGATGGTGTAACCTTCGATGCCCACGCGTTCGTAGGGTCCGATCACAACCGTGTAGGCGCCATCGGCGGGCAGGGCCAGCTGCTCGCGGTGGCTGCGCCCGGGCCGGCGGGGATTGTCGCCCAGCGCCAGCACGAATTGACCGTCCGGACCGTATACGGTGCCGAAGGGCGAGAAGAAGCCGGTGCCGCTCAAACCAGCGCCGCCAGTGACCAGTTTGACCGTGACTTCCTGGCCCGCTTTACCGGCAAAGGTGTAGCTGTGGCGTTCGTTCTCTTCGCTGATTTCGTCGACCGTATCCACGTTTAGCGTCAGCGCGCCCTTGGCGATCGCGCCCTCGGGGCTGAGCGTGAAGTCGGGCACGACGATTGCCGACTCCGCCGCTGTCGGCTCAGGCTCGGCGGTCGGCTCTTCCAGGGCCGGCGTGGCTGTCACGACTACGATGACCTCTTCGGTCACCGTTTCGACCACGACCTCCGGCTCGCGGTTGGCCGCGATCAAGACGCCGGCGACAAAAGCGATCACGATCAAAGCAGCCGCCACCAGGAGTTCGCGCGTTCTGCCAGCCGACGAGGCGACCGCGGCTTCGGTGATGGGGCGATTGACCAGCATGGGCGGCTCAATCGGCGCCACCTCGTTCTCTTCGTAGAGATAGCAAGCCGCTTCGTGTTTGGCTTTGTCCATCTTATACAGGGGCGGCTGCGCCACCAGACACTTGTCCATGCGATGGGGGCAGCGCGGGTAATAACGGCAGCCTTCTGAGGCGGCGGTGCGCATCTCCTCTTCGCTGGGCAGGCTGATATCGACATCCCACTTGTCAGTCGGGTCGGGCACCGGCACGGAGTCAATCAGCAGCTGCACATAAGGGTGCTGCGGCGCGTCAATGACATCCATGGCCGCGCCGCGCTCGGCTGTTGTGCCCTGATAAAGCATGTATATCTGATCGCCGATTTGGTAAGCGGTGCTCAGATCATGGGTGATGTACAAGAAAGAAATATTGTGGTCATCACGCAGCCGCAGCATGGCGTCCAGAATTGAAGCGCGCAGCGAGGCGTCCACCATCGACACCGGCTCGTCAGCCACAATCAGCCGCGGCTTGATCATATAAGCGCGCGCCATCATGATGCGCTGGCGCTGCCCGCCGCTGAGTTGGTGAGGGTACTTGCGCAAGACATCTTCGCCGTATAAGCCGACCACATTCAAGCCGGCTTCAACCATGTCGCGGTATTCGCTCTGATTGTCCGACAGGCTGAAATGATTGTTGACCAAATCAAAAATGTGGTCGATGCGGTAGAAGGGATTATAAACGCCGAAGGGGTCTTGGAAGACGGCTTGCACGTTGCGCCGGTAGGTCTTCAGCTGCTCGTCGGTCATATCGGTGATATCTTCGCCTTCAAAGATGATCTTGCCCGATGTGAGCTTGATAAAGCCGAGCACCAGGTTCGCCAGCGTGGTTTTGCCGCTGCCGCTCTCGCCGGCGATGGTGGTAATGGTGGCTGGCGATTCATCAATGGTCAAATTGAAATTGTCAAGCGCGACGACTGATTTTTTGTCACCGAGGAAGCCGCCGCTGAAATATATCTTGGTGGCGTCACGGATTTGCAAAAGTGGCGAAGGCATTGGCCCTCCTCTCTTCAAATCGCTCGTCATAAAGATGACAGGCAACCTCGTGTTTGTAATCGGCGTCGATGGGCGCCGGCTCTACCTCGGCGCAGTGTTCCCAGGCGAAGGGGCAGCGCAGGCGGAAGATGCAGCCCGACGGCGGATTGCGCGGGTCATGCGTGATGCCCTCGGTGATCTTGAGCGGCTTGCGCTCTTTGATCGAGGGGATGGAATCAATCAGCAGCCGCGTATACGGATGCAGCGGCTCGGCATAGATATTTTCTACCGGCGCGATTTCCACCATTTTGCCGGCGTACATGACGGCGATGCGATCGACAATCTGCGCCAGCAAGCCCATGTCGTGGCCGATGACGATCAGCGACACGCCGATCTCGTCTTTCACCTTGACCAGGGTCTGCGCCACGATGCGCTGCACGACCACGTCCAGGGCGCTGGTGGCTTCATCGGCGATGACCACCGTCGGGTTCAGCGCCACGCCCATGGCGATGCAGACGCGCTGCTTCATGCCGCCGCTGAGCTCGTGCGGGTACATATCGTAGATGCGGTTGGGCAGGCCGACATTTTGAAACAGCCCGTAGATGCGGTCGCGCAATTGCTCTTTCGACTGTTTCTCGCCCTCATGCGATTCAATCACATCAATGATCTGGTCTTTGACGCGCATGGTCGGGTTAAGCGAGTTCATCGCGCCCTGCGGGATCAGCGACAAGCCGGTCCAGCGGAACTTGCGCAGCTCTTCTTCGCTGAGGTTGAGCACTTCCGTGCCGTCGACTTCAATGCTGCCGTTGACAATATAACCGGGCGGCTGCACCAATTGCAGGATGCCGTAGGCGGTGGTCGACTTGCCGCAGCCGGATTCGCCTACCAGTCCCAGGGTCTCGCCTTCATACAAATTAAAGCTGATATCACTGACGGCGATGACGTCGCCCTGCGGCGTGGCGTAATGAATCCGCAGCTTCTCGACTTTCAGAACGACGCGATCGCTGCCGTTTTCCATTTGCTTTTCCATAGTCCGTCGCTCCGGTGGGCTAGCTGGCTTTGCGCAGGCGCGGGTTGGCGATCTCGTCCAGGCCCAGGTTGATCAGCAGCAGCGCGATGAAAACCACCGTCAGGGTCACTGTGGGGATGCCCCACCACCACCACATATTGCGGAATAACGCGCCGGCCTCAATCGAGAAGAATATCGCCACGCCCAGCGAGGGGATGCGCTGCGGACCGAAGCCCAGCACTTCCAAGCCGACCGCGGAGATAATCGCGCCTTGCATATTGCCGATATAACTCGCGCTGAGATAGGGCAGCAGGTTGGGCATGATCTCTTTGAACATGATGTCGCGCGCGGGCACGCCGGAAAGACGCGCCATCTGCACATAGCCGCTTTCGCGCATGGATAGCACCTGGGCGCGGATGTAGCGCGTGGGCGTCGCCCAGGAGAACAGCGAAATCAGCAGCGCCATCGTCACCAGGTCCACCCGCCCCAAGACCGCTTGAATGACGATGAGGACCAACAGCGAAGGGATGGTGATGGCGATATCGACGGCTAATCGAATCACATCATCAAAGACGCCGCCGAGGAAACCCGCCATGAAGCCCAAAACAATCCCGGCGAGCATGCCAACCGTCGCCGCGATGACGCCCACAAAAATCGTGCGCGGGGTGCCGACGATCCAGAGCGCCAGCATATCGCGCCCGCTGTTCTCCGTGCCTAGCGGATGCTCGGGTATGCCTGTTTGCCCGCGCCAATTCTCAAAGCCGAGCGGCGGCAGGTTCAGCGGCGCCCGCGCCGACAGCGCCAGGTTGGTGTCCCACAATTGATAGCCGAGGAAAATCAAGAAGAACAAGATGCCGAGGATGCCCGTACCGGCCAGGAATTTCCAATTCAGCCAGGGATTATCGAAGCGATTGAGGACGCCCGCCTTTTTAGTGCCGCCAGCGACAGGAGCGTCCTTGACCTTTCTATCGTCCGCCATGTTTATCTCCCTTCCAGGCTGATGCGAGGGTCAATCAGCGGGTAGCTCAAATCAATGATCAGCACCGCCAGCGCGCTGGTAACAATCAAGATAAAAGAGGTGCCTTGGATCAAGCCGAAGTCCTGCTCGCGCAGGGCGGTCACGATGAGCGTACCCATGCCGTTGTAGTTAAAGATGACCTCGACCAGGACCACGCCATTGACCAAGGTGCCGATTGAGACTGCCAGCGCGGTCATCTGCGGCAGGATGGCGTTGCGGATCATGTAGCGATAGAGCACGTAGAAGGGTTTCAAACCCTTGGCTTGCGCCAGGATCATATAATCTTCGCCCTCGATGGTGACCATCATGCCGCGCATGCCCAGCGCCCAGTAGCCAAAAGTGACAATCACAATCGCCATGGCTGGCAGGAAGCCGTGATGGATCACATTGGCGATGAACTCCAGGGTTAAGCCCGGCGTCATGCCAAAGCCGTAGGAATAGGTCTGGGGGAACCAACCCAGCAAGAAGGCGAAGGTATAACTAAGCAGCAAGCCGGCTAACAAAGGCGGAATGGAAGTGAAGATCATCGACATGGGAATCAGCACTTTGACCAGCCGCGGCGTTTTGTTCCAAGCCAGCAGCGCGCCAAAGAGATTGCCGACGACAAAAAAGATGGCGGTAGCCACGCCGACGAGCCCAATAGTCCAAGGCAGCGCCCGCCCCACCAGCTCGGTCACGGTTGAGGGAAAGCGCGCCATGGAAAAGCCCAGATCGCCTTGCAGCAAGCCGCCCAAATAGCGGAAATACTGCACATAGACCGGGTCATTTAAGCCGAATCGTTCTTTCCAGCCTTCAATTATGGCGCCGGAGTTTTCCACGAAGCCGGCTTGATAAGAGAGCCGCGCCACCATAGCCGCGATGGGATCGCCCGGCGCCAGGCGCGGGATGATGAAGATCAGCGTCGCCGCCACCCATAACGTCAGGAAAAAGACCAACAACCGCCGAAGCAGATAATTGAGTGAAATGCCACCCATGCGCGTTGCCTTTCTCTTTGGTCTCAGCCGAAGCTATAGCGCAAAAACAAATCTATATTTGAGTCTTTGGTTCCCCTCCCTCATTTTGGAGGAGGGTTTGGGTGGGAAATGATAGCGAATTTTCGATTTTCGCCGCCCCCCAGCCCTTCCCTCATAGAAGAGGGAAGGGTGAAGTTTTAAGGGGGATGGGGCTAGAGCTGGGGGCTTAACTACATATCACCCATGCCAGCTTTGTGGATCTCCTGGAAGAAATGATGCGTCGAGTTCCACCAGGTGCCCGGATGGTTCCAGTTATTCTCGGAAGTGGGCCAGCCTTCCCAGTAGGTGCTGTTGAAGGGGATGAGCTTGGTCGCCTGGTTCAAGGGGATGAAGGGCAGGTCTTCGTAGAGGTAGCCATAGGCTTCCAAGACCATATCAATGGCGTCCGGATGCCCAAAGGCCAGGAAGCCAAGCGCGCCGACGATTTCGCTGTAGGCTTCGTTGTTGGGTCCATCCCAGCGGACATGGTTGTGGCCGCCGGTGTTGGCCTCGCCACGGGGTACCCACCAGCGGGCGGTGTAGCGATCCAGCGAAGCCCAGGGCTCGTTGATGGAGCCGCAGGCGTCCCAGTCGGTGGTGGCTTCGTAGTTGCCGAAGCGCTTGTTATCGCCCCAGGTGGCGCCAGCAATGACGGCGGCGGAAGCCTCGATGCCGAAGTTCTGCAGCTGCTCGACCAGGTTGGTGGTGATGCGGCGTTTTTCAACGAATCCCTCATGCACCTGGATTTCCAGGCTGAGCGGCTCGCCGTCCATATCGACCCAGCGGCCATCGTCATTACGCGAGTAGCCGTTGTTTTCCAGCAGCGCGGCGGCGGCGTCCAGATCAGCTTCCGTGTTGAAAGTCATGCCGGCGTCTTCAATGGCGTCGATGTAGGGGAACATGGGTCCGTATTCGACATAGAGCGTACGCGAGGGGATGGTCACGCCTTCGTAAGCGATGTCGATGACTTGCTGACGGCTGATGGCGTGGTTGATCGCCCAGCGCATTTCGGCGTTGTCCCAAGGCGCGACTTGCGTCTGGAAGGACAGCTGCCGCGGGCAGGGATCCAGCCAAACGAAGGGCATGCCGTCGACCCAGGCGAAGATATTGTCGTTCGCCGCCTGCATCGCTTCGAATGCGCCCAGGGTGACGTCCATAATGCTGTCGAGTTCGTTGGCGACAGCCATAGTCGTGCGGATCTGATCATTGCCGGTCACGACCCAGACGGCGCGCTGCGGTTCAGGCAGCTTGAAGACGCCCGTCTTGGCGCCCCACCAATCGTCGTTGCGGTCCCAGACCCAGCTGGTCTCGTTGGCGGAGCTGATGACATAAGGACCCGTGCCCAGGGGCCAGCCTTGCTCGGGATCGAAGAACTTGAAGGTGAAGGGATCTTTGTCGTGCCAGACATGCTCGGGCAATATCATGAGGGAACCCCAGACGCGCACGGAGAAGAAGTCCAGCTGGAAGCGCGGGTTGGTCTCCGTCAGGTTGAATTGCACCGTCAGATCGTCGATCTTTTCGACGCTGGCAACCCAGGTTTGTATACTGGCAGCACGGCTGAGCGACTGGGTCTCATCATCCAGCAGCAGCTGAATGGTGAAGACGACATCGTCGGCGTTGAAGGCTTCACCGTCCGACCATTCCGCGCCTTCGCGCAGGTTGAGCGTCCAGACATCAAACGAGTCGTTGGCTTCCATGCTTTCCGCCAGCCAGGGCATGATCTCGCCAGTCTCATAGTTCAAGATGAAGAGCGGCTCGGAAACGGCTTGATGATAGCCCTTGTTGAGCTGAGCGTTGGGCAGCAGAGCGTTCATCTGGTCGTAGTTGGCGACAGCGCCGGCGGGACCGTCAACGTCAAAAATGACGGTATCTTCGCGCGCGACGTCCTGGGCGGCGGCGCTGAAGCTGAATGCCGCGAAGACGACAACGAGAAGTGCGAGCAGAAGAGTTCTTGCTTTCATGCGTTGTACTCCTTACAACTATTGGTTAGAAGATAGTGCAATGCCAACTCCACTGCGGTTTGCCATCCGGTGCGGGATGACGGGCGGGTTGACGCCACCCTTTAGACACGCGCCATTTGCCTATTTCTCAATTCGATAGCGCCTCCTTCATACTCTGCATCAATTATTCAACTCCTCTCGGCAGGGACGAGCGTCGCCACCGCTCGAAATGACTGCATCGACTAACATTCCCCTGTTGTCTGAACAGACGAGCATTCAACCGAGCTAGTGCGCTCGTTGTAAGATGACCCATCGGTGCATTTATAGTGCTGCAATTGCACACGGCAGGTTTCTCGAACGATGACATGTTGGACGGTGCTGTCTTCAGAACAGGAAGCGAGCCAAGACTGCACCCACGGACCGCCGTGTTTTGAGCAGGAAACCGTCGGCGGCGGATCGGTCTTCTTGGGCGGCGGCGGATCGGTCTTCTTGGGCGGCGGCGGATCGGTCTTCTTGGGCGGATCAGGCGGATCGGTCTTCTTGGGCGGATCAGGCGGATCTGGCTTGGGTATCTCGGTGGGGACAGGCGTGTCAGTCGGCACAGGCGTATCGGTGGGCAAAGGCGTGGCAGTGGGCACGGGCGTGTCAGTCGAGATGGGCGTGTCCGTCGGCGTGGGCGTATTGGTCGCTGTGGGCGTGGGCGTGTGAGTCGCTGTATTCGTGGGCGTAGGCGTAGGCGTGTCGGTCGGCGTCAGGGTGGTGGCGGAAACAGAAGCGGAAGCCGAGACGCCGCTGGCATTTCTGGCGCGTACTTGCAGGGAATAAGTTTGGCTCTGGTTCAAGCCCGTGAAGTGGTAGCTGGCGACATCGCCGACATCTAGCCAGTTAGAGAGTGAGCCGCCGTTGACCTCATAGCTGACGGCGCTTTTCACCTTGCCCCAATTGAGAACGATGCTGTCGAGGGTAATCATGTTGGCGCTGGGGCTGCGTGGAGCGGCTGGCAGGGTAAGGGCGGAAGCGGCAGCGGCAGGAGATACCCCATGGACGTTTTTGGCGCGGACCTGCATGGTATAAGTCGTGCCCGCGTCCAACCCGCTGATGCGGTGGGAAGTACCCCTGCCAACATCATGCCAGCGGCGAATGAAGCCACCCTGGATTTCGTATCTGTCGGCTTCGGTGACCTGGTCCCATTGCATCCTAAAGCTGTTGTCGGTGATGTTGGAGAGGCGCAAGTTCGGCGCGGATGGAGGCGCGGGGGTATTGGTCGGCGTTGGCGTATCAGTCGGCGTGTTAGTCGGCGTATCGGTTGGCGTGTTGGTAGGCGTGTCAGTTGGCGTGCTGGTGGGCGTGTCAGTTAGCGTACTGGTAGGCGTGTCAGTTGGCGTGCTGGTAGGCGTATCGGTTGGAACAGGTGTATAAGTCGGAGGCAGGGCGAGCCTCACCTCGACGACGTCGCTCCAAGGACCGAAGCGCTTGTAGTTCACGCGATCCCCCATAGCGAGGATGCGGATTTCATAGGCGCGGCCGGGCAGCAAGTTCGGGAAAGTATGTTGCTCTCTGGATTCGGGCAAGCGCTTAAGGCTGATATCGCCGCGGTCATTAAGGTGGAGGAGGTAGGATATCGCGCCGTTGACCTTATCCCAGGCGACCGTTCCACCGGAAATATGGCGCAGATCGGGTTTGGCCAGAGTCTTGAGTTCGGGAATGTGGATGGTTTCGGCTTGGCTGTATGCGCTGGCGCGATGGCGGGAATTGGATGAACGCGCCTGGACTTGCACCTGATATTCAATGCCGCGAGACAGTTGGGTGAAGCGGTAGCTGGTTGTGGGGGCGGAGACGGTCTTATAGTTCCGGCGTCCGCCGCTGCTGGGACGCCAGCGGATGCGGTAAGATTCGGCATGTTGGACGCTGCTCCAGGAAATAGTGTCATTGACGGCGCTAAGGATTGTTGGTTGAGACAAACGGATCGTTACAACAGGGTTTATGATGTGATCTTGGGCAAAGGGGAGGGATGCGAACAAGAAGGCTAGAAGAAAAGAGACGAGCAGGCTGACTATGACTTTCACAGGAACTCTCGATATTGAACAACAGAATCAAGTTGTGATCCAGCCGGATCTTGGCAAGTTTCTCGCGCATAAAGACAGCGTCGCTCAGCAAAAAGCTCTTTAGATTTGTATATACATATATGTACAGTGAAAGAATATAGCATGGTCGAAGGCAACTTGCAACATATAGAAATTATTCCCATATCAACTGTGGACACTCGCAAAGCCCGCTGTGCTGGAAGCCGCTCTGTGTGATATGATTCTGCTCGCCCCGGGCTTTACTAAATATCGGAGGACTTGAGAAAGCTGTGGAAGCCACTCGCAATCAAACAGGCTGCTTAAAAACAACGGTCATAATGGTTGGCGCTTCGTTTGCCTTCATCTGCGCGATCTTGCTGCTGGCCGATATCAAATGCGCCTATGACATTGAGAACTGGTGGGCGCCGCTCTACCCCAATGGCGAGACGGTCGAAGTGGAGTATGACCTGTTTCGCGCGCGCGCCCTGGGATTGACCACGTGGATCATGGAATCAACCGACGATGTGGAAACGGCGAAACAATTCTACCGCGACAAACGTTTGGAGACGCTCAACGCCGGCAAGACGCGCGGACTGGCTTGGTCGGAATCGTTTGTTACACCGCTGGAAAACGGCGAGGGCAGCCGCATCGTGCTGACCAGCGCCTGCGGCACCTGAGCCAATAACAGGAAGCGCGCATGAAAATTTCCGCCTTTCCCAAGTGTTATCTTGATGACATTGCCGGCGACCGCAGCATGTCGGTCTTCGAGTGGATTGAGATAGCCAAATCCTTGCCCGCCGAAGGACTGGAGATGTACGAGGGGTTTTTCACCAGCCTGGATGACAGCTATATCTTGGAAGTGCGCGACGCCATCGCCGAGGCCGGCTTCGCCATGCCTATGCTCTGCTGCTCGCCGGACTTCACCCACCCCGACGCCGCCGAGCGCCAGCGCGCCGTCGAGCATGAAGCCAGGATGATCCGCGTGACCAAGCTGCTGGGCGGCGAGGGTGCCGTCTGCCGTGTGCTCAGCGGGCAGCGCTATCCGCAGGTCAGCCGCGAGCAGGGCCTGGAGTGGGTGGTCGAGTGCATTGAGCAGCTGCTGCCGGTGGCGCGCGAAAACGGCATCATCCTCGGGCTGGAGAATCATTATAAGGATGGCTTCTGGCGCTATCCCGAATTCGCCCAAAAGATGGATGTCTTCCTCGAATTGCTGGACGCCATACCCGAGCGCGAATTCTTCGGCGTACAGTACGACCCGTCCAACGCGATTGTCGCCGGCGACGATCCCATTGAGCTGCTGAAGGCGGTGAAGCAGCGCGTCGTCAGCATGCACGCCAGCGACCGCTTCCTGGCCGCGGGGTATACGCTTGATGACCTGCGCGACAGCGACGGCACAATCGGCTATTCGCCGGCGCTGCAGCACGGCGTCACCGGCCAAGGCTTAAATGATTTCGATACCATATTCGAGACCCTGGCTGATGCCGGCTTCAAGGGCTGGGTCAGCATAGAAGACGGCATGAACGGCATGGATGAAATGCGCCAGTCGCTGGAATACCTGCACAAAATGCGCGACAAGTATTTCCCAATCGAAGCCCAGTTGTAGGGGACGCCCAAAGCACAACTAAAGTTAAACTAGGGGCGAGTTATCAGGTCGTCCGCCTTCAATTAAGGAAACAACTTATGGACGCACTCATAAAATACGGACGTGAAGACAAGAATGTCGAATTGCGCGATATCCCGCAGCCGCCCGACCCGGCGCCGGGCCAGGTGGTCGTGGAAGTCGGCGCGGCTGGCGTCTGCGGCAGCGACCTGCACATGTGGCGCGATCACCAAAGCTGGACGATAAAATTGCCGCTGGTTTTGGGGCACGAATTCTGCGGCGCGGTCGCGGCTGTCGGATCGGGCGTGACCGATTTCAAAGTCGGCGATCGTGTGGCGGTGGAGACCGCCGCCGAAGTCTGCGGCCGCTGCGCCTACTGTCATTCGGGCGATTACAATCAGTGCCCGCATCGGCTGGGCTACGGCGCGCTCTACGATGGCGCTTTTACGCAATACGTGACCGCCCGCCAGCAAATCCTGCACCGTATCCCGTCCAACGTCAGCTTCGAGCAAGCCTCGCTGACCGAGCCGATCTGCGTCGCCTACAACGCCTTGGTCGAAAAAACGCCGGCTGTGCGGCCGGGCGATACGGTGGTGATTCAAGGTCCCGGTCCCATCGGCATGATGGCGCTCTTCGTGGCCAAGCTGCGCGGCGCATCCGAGATTGTCATGTTAGGCACGCGCCATGACAAGCAGCGGCTGGCGGTCGCTGCCGAGATCGGCGCCACCCGCGCCCTCGACATCGACGAAGCCAATCCGCTGGAATTAGTGCGCTCGCTGGGCGATGGCTACGGCGCTGACCTGGTCGTCGATTGCAGCGGCGTCAGCATCGCCCTGCAAGCAGCTATGGAGATGGTGCGGCCCAACGGGACAATTACCAAGATCGGCTGGGGTCCGCAGCCGCTGGACTTCAACCTCGATCCGCTGGTGCAGAAAGCGGTCACGCTGCAAGGCTGCTTCAGCCACCTCTACGATACCTGGGAGCGCGCGCTGAATCTGCTGTCCACCGGACAGATAGACCTGAGGCCCATCATCGGCGGCGTCTATCCGCTGGCGGACTGGGAAGCAGCCTTCGAAGAAATGGAAGCCGGCGAGAACGTCAAGTCGGTTCTGGTGCCAGCTTAGCAGTGTTTATGCAGGGGCGACCCTTGGGACGCCCGCCGAACGAGGCAAATGTAGGGGCGACTCGGTGAGTCGCCCGCAAACGCAGCACATGGAGGATCAAACTATCGACGCCAAAATCCAAATCTCAATTGATGTCATCGACCTTGAAGAAGCCCTGGACCTGGCGCGGGCTTCGGTCAAAGCCGGCGTCGACTGGCTCGAAGTCGGTACGCCGCTGCTGCTGGCCGAGGGGCTGCGCGCCGTGCGCGCCTTCCGCGCCGAGTTCCCGCATACGCCCATCGTGGTCGACCTCAAGACCATGGACGGCGCCGGCTTGGAAGCCGAGATGATGTTCAAAGCCGGCGGCGATATGGTGGTCGTCATGGGCCAGGCGCATGACGCCAGCATCATCGAGCAGGTCAAGATGGCGCGGCGCTACGGCAAGCAGGTCATGTGCGATGTCATGCTCTGCCCTGATAAACCGGGTCGCGCTCGTCAGGCGCAGGACCTGGGCGTCGACATCATCATCGTACACACCGGCTTCGACGAGCGCAATATGATACCCGGGCTCAGCCCGCTCGACGATCTCGAGGATGTGCTGGCCGCAGTCGATATCCCCGTGCAAGCGGTCGGCGGGCTCAGCGTGCCACAGGCGATCCAGACACTGGCGCTGGGCGCGGAGATCGTCGTCTTCGGCGCGCCGCTGGTCATCAGCGGGCAGGAATTCAAAGCGGCCGACCCCAACTTCGACCGGCAGCTGCGCGAGATCGTGGCGGAAGTGCGCGGCGCCTGAATCGCCCGGCGTAGCTTTCCGCGCCCAGCCGTGTTCTAACCCGTAGCAGTTTGTGAAAAATTACGCATAGGCTCGCTGCGAGCCGCATATTGAGTTGTGCCGCTAACGGGCGTATACTAATGCGCTTGTGATACGCGGCAGCTATTCGGACGCGCCAGCATGTTCCTGAACGACCCCAATTTCGGCGAGATCGTCGACTTCGACCAATTGCGGCTGTCGATCCGCCACCTCTACGACGCCCTGCTGCCCGATTTCAACATGCACAAGTCGCTGCAAGTCGGTACCGAGCTTTACGGCGATGACCCCAGCGCCATGATTGCCGCGGGCGCCAGCATGTTAGCCTGGATGACGATTATCGCCGCCGGCGAAGACGACATCGCCGAGGAACTGAAGGACAGCCTCTTTACCCTGGGCTGGACGGAAGAGGAAATCGGCTCCGACCTGCTCAGCGCCACGACCGTCGCTACGCCAGCCAACGACGACCCCGCCTGCGTCGACTATCAGCTCAAAGGCCGCAAGTGGCTGATTAACAATTCTTACCATGCCGATTACCACACCATCGTGGCCAAGGTCGACGCCGAATCCAGCGGTCCGCGCTCGCTGTCGATTTTCCTGGTGCCGCAGAGCAGCTGCAAGAATTGGCGGCGCCTGGAGACGCACGTGCTGCGGCGCATGGTGCTGACCTCCTTCGACATCGACGGACCCGGGCGCTTGCTGGGCAAGGTCGGCCACGGCTTGCAAATCCTGCAGCGCATGGCCATGCCCAGCAAATATCAATGCGCCTATGTCGGCATCAAGCTGCTCAATGAAGCCCTACCGGCCAGCATCGATCACTTGTCCAAGAAGCGCATCTTCAACGAGAACCCGATCAATTTCAGCAATGTCTTGCGCCAGATGTACAACCTCGTCCTGCAGGCGGCCGTGCTGAACTTCATCTATTATCGCGCCCTGGCTTTCAGCGCGGGCAACTTCCTGCAATTTCACGGCGTGATGCTCAAGTCCTGGCTGCTGCTGCGCGCCAACGAGCTGCTGGGTCAGAATCTGCTGGTGGTCGGCTCGAAGGGCTTTCTGGCCGACTCGGTCATCGGCCGCAACGCCATCGATTCCTTCGTGCTGCCGGTATTCGACGGCCACTACACCATCAACACGCTGATGACCGCTAAGCACGTCAAGCGCTACCTGGGGGCGCAGCGCCGCGCTGATGTCACCGAGCGCATGGCCACCTTGCGGCATGGCGTCACGGCCTCGCGTACCGGCGACCCCATCCGCGCCAATTCGCGCCAGTTGCGCAATCCCGACTTTTTCGACTATGCCGGCTACATCGAAGACCTCGAGCTGCCCATCGACCTGGACGCGCCTGGCCTGGTCGCCGCCATGCAAGCCCTGGCTGATGAGCTCAGTGCGCGCGGTCTGACGCAAGATCCGGAGCACCGCTACAAGCTTGGCGCGCTGCTGCATTGGATGGAAGCGCTGCTGGCCGCCTGCGAGATGTGGAAAGCCTGCGACGAGCCGGAGTTTCTCAACGCGGTCGTGATGCAGTACAACGCCTTCGTCAACCAATTTAATCAGGTCGTCAGCGAGAGCGCGCTGGAGACGCCCTTCCTGGAGCTCATGCGCCAGCGTCCGCTGGAGCGCGTCGAGCAGCCGCGGGCTTTCCTGCTGCGCTTGTTCCAGTTGGCTCAGCAATTTGCCGCCCCGCGCGAGGCGGTCGCGGTGGAGTAGGCGGATTTCACCACAGAGGCGCAGAAGTAGATGCAAGTAAGTTATGCAAATTTCACAGCCTTGGGTCAGCCAAGGCTGACCCCTACAGGATTCAAAATAAAGTCGAAAGTTGTAGGGGCGAGCCTTGGCTCGCCCACGCAAACACGAAAATTCGCTATTTTGTGATGATATACCTATATTCTCATTACTTACTCGCACTTACTGAGGGCGCAGAGAAAGCGAGTCGAAGCGTGTCCGCAAATCGGAATCTGCATAAAGCCAAGTCCAACAAAAAAGACGAGTTTTACACACAGCTTGTCGATATTGAAAACGAACTCCGTCATTACAGCGAGCACTTTCGCGGCAAAGTGGTCTACTGCAACTGCGATGATCCGCGGGTGAGCAATTTCTTCCACTACTTCGCCTATAACTTCCGCGTACTCGGCTTAAAGAAACTGATTACGACCTGCTACAAGAATCAGCAAATGGATATGTTCAGCCAGCACGATGCCGAAAAGGCAATCTGGCTGGAATATGATGGCACAGAGAACGAGACCGGCGTTCCCTCAGTCGAAGACATCGGCAT
>JAJDXR010000015.1 GCA_022823165.1 Anaerolineae bacterium
TGAAACTTTTTGTCTATGCCTGGAATCGGCGGCAGTTACATCTTCAACAGTATCCCAAGTACAAGGCTTTCCCCATGCAATTCATATATCCTTGAAATTCACCACTCCCCGAGTCAAGGCTCGCCCCTACGGTTTCCGTGCACAGCGAGATGTACGCCAGCACCCCTACAATCCCCCTTTGTGACCTTCGTGCCTTCGTGCCCTTTGTGGTCAAAAAAGCAACTCGGTGACCTCGGTGTACTCGGTGGTTAATTGAAATCGGGCGACCTGATAGGTCGCCCCTACAATTCCCGGGTGGTGGGAGTTTCGCATTAAGTGGGCGAGCCACCGACTCGCCCGTACACACGTATCAGTTGGCAGCCTCTGTGGTGAAATCCAAGCCCCCGCGCTACAATACCCGCCACTCGAAGCCAAGCACCAAAGGACAGCAACATGACCGATTCCAAATTCGCCGGGCTGGCCGAATTCCGCTGCATCGGGCCCTTCCGCGGCGGGCGAGTGGTCGCTGTCGCCGGCGACCCGCGCGACACCAACACCTTCTATTTCGGCGGCGTCTGCGGCGGCGTCTGGAAGACCACCGACGCGGGCCAGTACTGGGAGAATATCAGCGACGGCTACTTCAGCGCCTCGTCCGTGGGCGCGCTGGAAGTGGCGCCGGCCGACCCCAACGTCATCTACGCCGGCACGGGCGAGACGACCATCCGCATTGATGTCTCCATCGGCGATGGCATCTACAAATCGACCGATGCCGGGCGCAGTTGGAAGCATTTGGGACTGAAAGAAACGCGCCAGATCGCCAAGATCCGCAGTCATCCGCAGAATGCCGATTTGGTCTATGCGGCGGTCTTCGGGCATGCTTTCGGGCCCAATCCCGAGCGCGGCGTTTATCGCTCTCAGGACGGCGGCGAGACCTGGGAGAACGTCCTGCACGTCAGCGACAAAGCCGGCGCCATCGACCTGACCATCGACCAGAACAATCCGCGCATCATTTACGCCTCGTTTTGGGAGGCTTATCGCAATTTCTGGCAGATTTCGTCGGGCGGCGAGGACAGCGGCATCTGGCGCAGCATGGACGGCGGCGACAGCTGGCAATGCCTGACAGGCGTCGAGGGGCTGTCGAATCCTCCCCCTGACTCGTCGGGGGGAACGAGGGGGGTTGGCTTGCCCAAGGGTCTGCTGGGCAAGATCGGCCTGGCTGCTTCGCCGGCGCAGCCCGGGCGCGTCTGGGCCATCATCGAGAATCAGCCCGATGGCGGCATTTATCGCAGCGATGATTACGGCGAGACCTGGGTGGTGGGCAGCAAGGACAACCGCTTCATCTCGCGCGCCTGGTATTATATGCACCTGACGGCTGACCCGGTCGACGCCAACACGATTTACATCAACAACCTCAACTTCTGGAAATCGACCGACGGCGGGCATAACTTCACCGAGATCACCACGCCGCACGGCGATGACCACGATCTGTGGGTTCACCCGCGCAACAACCAGATTATGATCCACGGCAATGACGGCGGCGCTTGCGTCTCGCTGAACGGCGGGCTGTCCTGGTCGAGCATTTACAATCAGCCGACGGCGCAGATTTATCATCTCGATTTCGACAGCCACGAGCCCTACTACGTCTATGGCACGCAGCAGGACAATTCCAGTCTGCGCGTGCCCAGCCGCAGCCGCTACTCCTCAATCACCTGGGAAGACTGCGACATCATCGGCTCGGGCGAGAGCGGCTATATCGCCGTGGACCCGGAGGACTCGGATATCATCTACGTAGGCGCCATCGGCAGCTCTCCGGGCGGCGGCAACAGCTTGCAGCGTTACGACCATCGCCGGCAGCAGATTCGGCTGATCGCCACCTGGCCGCGCAGCTCGACCGGCTTGGGCGCGCAGGCCGACAAATATCGCTTCGCCTGGACCTATCCCATCGTCTTTTCGCCGCATGATTCTGACACCATCTACATCGGCGGCAATCAGATACTCAAGACGACCGACGAGGGGCAGAGCTGGCAGGAGATCAGCCCCGATTTAACCAAAGCCGACCCGGAGACGCTCAAGCCCTCGGGCGGTCCCATCAACCGCGACGCGGTGGGCGCCGAGCACTACGCCACGGTTTACACGCTGGCTGAATCGCCGCATGAGCCAGGCCTGATCTGGGCCGGCTCGGACGACGGCTTGCTGCATATCACGCGCGACGGCGGCGAAAATTGGACGGACGTTACCCCCCATCCCCCGGCCCCTTCCCCCAAAATGAGGGAAGGGGAGCGCAAGCTTGCCGAGCTCAATAGCGACGATGAAAGCCCCTCCCCCTTTATGGGGGAGGGGTTGGGGGTGGGGGTATCCGACTTCATGTTCACCATGATCGAGCCCTCGCCGCATGACCCGGCCACCGCTTACGTCACCGCCACGCGCTACAAGAACGACGATTACGCGCCTTACGTCTACAAGACGACAGATTACGGCGCCAGCTGGACGCTCATCGTTGATGGCATCGCCGGCGATCATTTCTGCCGCGTCGTGCGCGAGGATCCGGCGCGGGAGGGTTTGCTCTATCTGGGCACGGAATTCGGCTTGTATGTCTCGTTCGATGCCGGCGCCAGGGGGCGCGTAGACACTGCCCCGTCCTGGCAGCGCTTCCAGCTGAACCTGCCGGTGTCGCCGATTTACGACCTAAAGCTCAAAGACACAGATCTGGTCGTGGCCACGCATGGTCGCTCCTTCTGGATACTGGACGATGTGACGGTCTTGCATCAGGTTGCTGCCCCCCAACCCCCGGCCCCCTCCCCCACGGGGGAGGGAAGGGGAGAAAAAAGCCCCTCCCCCTTTATGGGGGAGGGGTTTGGGGTGGGGGTTCGTCTGCTCAAGCCGGGCGTAACCGAGCGGCGCCTGCCCAAGGTTTTCGAGGGTTTGTTCGACAGCGGCGACGGCAAGCAATATATGAGCACGCTGGGCATGGTCGCCGCCTACGTCAAGGAGGAGACGCCCGAGCACGGCGTCAAGCACACTTATCTCGATAGCGGCACGAATCCGCCCCAGGGCGCGGTCATCACCTACTATCTGCGCGAAAAGCCGGAGTCGACTATCACGCTGCGCATTGACGACGCCGAGGGCGCCGAGGTCAAGACCTTTAAGAGCCTGCATGCTGATGACGAGGAAAAGGCGGCCGGGACGCGCACTGACGAGTCTCCGAAAGAACTGCGCATCCCGTCTAACGCCGGCTGGAACCGCTTCATCTGGGATCTGCGCTATCCTGACGCGAGCAAGGTCAGCCCGCACGACGACAACCAGCAGGGCTTCATCAAGGGACCGCACGCCGTGCCGGGCAGCTACCGCGTCACGCTGACGGTCGGCGACGAAGAACTTAGCCAGCCGCTGGAGATCGTCAAGGAGGCTGGCATCGACGCCAGCCAAGCCGACCTGCAAGCCCAGTTCGACTTGCTGCTAAAAATCCGCGACAAGGTCTCGTCCACGCACAAGGTCGTCAACCAGATGCGCGATGTACGGGCGCAGCTCAAAGGCTGGCGCGAGCGCCTGGCCGGCCTGGAATCGGCGGCGGGCCTCATCGAGGCTTCCAAGGCGCTGGAGGAGCAAGTGCTGGAAGTCGAGAAGGAGCTGATGATCCCGGAGACGCGCGCCGGCTGGCCCGATGCCATGAACAGCGGCGACCGTCTGGCGACGCAGCTCAGCAATTTGAGCTTCAACGTCAACCTGGGCGATTACAAGCCAACCGACTACGAGCGCGAAGCCTTCTCCGAAATCGCGGGCGATATTGATGGCGTGGCCGACAAGTTTAACGACATCGTCGATGGCAACCTGGCCGAGTTCAACACCATGCTGAGCAATGCCGGCTACGGGGTAGTCGCGCTGAAGGTGGAATGAAGCTCGCCGGAAATTACTATGTAAGGGTGACCTATCAGGTCGCCCGTCAGCGAATATGCGGCTGCGACTGGGCGAGCCAAGGCTCGCCTCTACAGACCTTAGTTGTTGCAAGCCTAGGCCAATGAAACGCTCCAGACCCTTCCTTAATTTGATGCTGGCGGACTTTCTGGCGCGCTCCGCCTATCAGATGGGCAAGACGCCGCTGCTGCCTATCTTTGCCGCGGCTTTGGGAGCGTCGGGCGCCTTCCTGGGTCTGATCGTCACCGTATCGACCGTGACCGGTCTCTTCCTCAAGCCGCTCTTCGGCATCTTGTCCGACCGCTGGGGGCGGCGTATTTGGCTGCTCATCGGCGCCGGCTTTTTCGCCTTCATGCCTTTCTTGTATCGCTTCATCCAGACGCCCGAGCAGCTGCTCGTCATCCGGCTGGTCCATGGCCTGGCGACGGCGATTTACGGGCCGGTGACGCTGGCTTACATCGCCGAGCTGGCCAAGGACGGGCGGGTAGCCGAAGACATCGGCTGGTTCGAGATGGCGCGCAGCGGCGGTTACGTGGTGGGGCCGCTGCTGGCCGGCTGGCTGCTGCTGTCCTTTGAGCCGGCGGCGGTTTTCACCATTATCGGCGTCATCAGTTGCGGCGTATTCCTGCCGGTGCTGAGCTTGCCCGAGCCGCAAGCCGCGACAAAACGCAAACGCATGTCCGTCCGGCGGCATGTCGTCAGCGCCATCCGCGACGGCGGGCGGACATCGGCTGTCTGGCTGACCGGCGCACTGGAAGCCGTAACCTTTATCGCGCTGTACACGCTCAAAGCCTTCCTGCCCGTCTTCGCGCTGGAGGCGGGCGTCAGCGTGGCGCTGATCGGTCTTTTCTTTAGCTTAAACGAAGCTTTGCATGCGCTCTGCAAGCCCTTCTGCGGCCGTCTGAGCGATCGCTGGGGCTATCTGCCCAGCATCAGCCTGGGCATGTTGATTCTGGCGGGGTCCTTGCCGCTGGTCGGCGCGCTGGATCAGGACGCGCTCTTCCTGCTGCCGGCGGCGCTGATGGGCTTGGCGCAGGCGCTGATCTTCCCGGCGGCCAAGGCGCTGGTGACGAATCGCATCAGCCCCGAGCACCTGGGCGCGGGCATGGGCTTGATCGGCATGCTGCAGAATTTCGGCAAAGTGGCGGGTCCCGTGCTGGGCGGCTTGGCGATTGCCGCGCTGGGTTACGCCTCGTCGCTGCTCTTGCTCAGCGCATTATTGGCGCTGGGCGCGCTGGTAATCTGGGGGCTGTTCGCGCCGCGCCAGCTGCGCCGGGCGGTACGCTAAGCGCTTCACAGCCAGCAGCCGTTGACGAGATCGCCGCAGTGAAACCAGAAAGCGAATGTGCTAAACTGTGATATGAAGCAGCAACAAGAATCACAAGAGAGGGTGCGCGGAGTGATCTGGCGAAGAGAAGACAGAGAAGACAAGGTAATGGATTCTAATCGTAAGCGAGTCCAAGCCCCGGACATGAGTGGCGCGGGCTTGCAGGGCGCCTCGCTGCAGCGCGCGAATCTTACGGGAGCCATACTAAACAGCGCAAACTTGTCTGGCAGCGACTTGAGAGGCGCAAGCCTGAGAAAAGCGTGTCTTTACAAGGTAGACATGAAGGGCGCAGATCTTGGCGGGTCAAATCTAGGCATGGCAGACTTGCGCTTGGCTCGCATGGAAAACGCAAACCTGCGTCTGGTCAACCTGTGTCGGACTAACTTGACGGGCGCCAGGCTGGCCGGCGCCTGCCTGGAGCAAGCAGACCTGGCCGGCGCGATCATGCCCGATGGAACACTGTACGCAGATGAGATGAGCCTCGCCAAATTCACTGATAAGACGAATCCAGAGTTCTCATCCACGCTTGCTGTTGTGATGAAAATAGATGCGAGCGACGATGATGGATACTTGCGGGAGAGTGAATCCATGGGCTATCGGCGCCTGCCTTGGAAGCAGTTTGTGGAACAGACCTATGGCAGCCTCGCTGATGACCCAATTGAATGGCATCCGCCCGTACCCATTGCGAGCGAAGACAGACGTGAATGAGATATCTGCTCGATTCCAATGTCTGTATTGGTTACATCAATGGACGATCTCCCGAAATCCGTAAACAAGTAGACGGCAAAGCGTACACGGATATCGTCATAAGTTCGATAACGAAGGGCGAGATGTATTTTGGATCACTCAAGAGTCAGAATCCAAAACGGTCACGCGCCAAGCAAGACGACTTTCTGAGGCAATTCGACAGCTTGCCTTTCGACGACGATGCCGCAGAAGAGTACGCTGATATTCGCGCATACTTGGAAACTCGGGGCAAACCCATCGGCACAAGGGATATGCTGATTGCCGCCATTGCACGAGCCAACGGATTAGTCGTAGTTACACATAACACAAAGGAATTCCGCCGCATTCCAGGTCTGAATATCGAAGACTGGGAAGCGGAATGAGGCTTGCCGAAGTGTTAGGCCTAAGCACTTAGACCCAGCAGCCGTTGGTCACTTGGCCGCGGATATTGGTCACCCGCTGTTTGTCCGAGCCGTCAGCGTTCATCGTCATGATCTGCTGCAGGCCGGGGTAAGTTGACGGCGTCACGTAGCTGATCTGCGCGCCATCGGGCGACCAGCGCGGCGAGGTCGCGCCGCCGAGATGATCAGTCAGCCGGCCCAGCGCTGCGCCGCCGAAGGGATGCATGCGGTAGATTTGCCGATCCACTACCAGCGCCAGCCACTCCCCCGTCGGCGACCAGACTACCTCACTGATCTGCCGGCTGGTCTCGTAGATGATTTGCTCTCTGCCGCTGGCTTGATTGGCCAGGACCAGCGAAGAGCCCCGGCCAGCAGCATCATCTCGCCGGCTAATATAAGCCAGCAGCCGTCCCGCCGGTGAAAAATCCGGCGAGATATACGAGCGCTCCGCCGTCGGCGACTTGACCACACCAAAGTAGCGAGTGAACAAATCGCCGGCGACCAAGCCGAAGCGCGGCTCCGCGAAGCCTTCAAATTGGCGCGAGACGACGATGTCCCTGCCGTCCGGCGCGATGGCGATTTGCCGCGTCGCCGTCAGCAGGTCGTCCGCAGCCGGCCGGTCCAGATGCAGGCCGGAGCCATCCAGCAGGGCGTGGTGGAAGCCGTTGAGATCGCGGCGGTGGCTGGCGATCACCAGCGCCTGCGAGGCCGCGTGGCAGTCGATGTCGGTGCTGCGCAGGTAGCCGGCGCCGTGAGGAATCGAGCCGGCGATTCGTTTGAGCCCGCGGCCGTCCAGCCCGATGCGATAGACCGAATTGGAGTTCCGGCCGGCATCAATCGAATCGGTGTCGGAGATGAAGATCAGCGCGTGTTTCACCGGCTCGCTGGCCGGCGAGATACTCGGCGATATTAGCTGCCGACCCAGGAAGAGGAGTATGACCGCCATGACGTAGGCGGTGATGATGTTCGTCCGGCGGGAGCACCTAATGCTGATCATACCCTGCCCTTCTGCGCTCAAAGCGCCGCGCGCAGTATCTCAGCAAGTTCCACGTCAGTCAGATCAATTGGGTTGCCCTTCATGCTGCTGGAAGCGCTGGATTTGGCGACGATCTCGTCAAAATCTTCGACGCGCAGTCCATAGGCGCTCAGCCCGGGAATGCCGAACTGGTCGCTGCTCTCGCCGATCCACTCCATGGCGTCCTGCGCCGTCGCCGTCCGGTCGAACAAGAGGAATTGCGCGGCGTATTCGTAGCGATTTAAGGCGGGATTGTCCGGTTCGCGTTCAGCCAGCGCCTTGATATTGGCGGCCATCACCGGCGGCAGCAGCGCCGCGCAGATGACGCCGTGGGGCGCGCCGTACATGCCGCCCAGGACGCCGGCGAAACCGTGCGCCGCGCCCAGCTTGGCATTGGCCAGCGCCAGGCCGCCCAGCAGACTGACCAGCGCCATATCGCGGCGAGCGGCGGCGTCATCCGGCAGCTGGTAGACGCGGCGCAGCGACCGGCCCGCGCGGCGCAAGCCCTCGCTACACATGCCGTCGGTCAGGGGCGTGGCCAGGGGCGAGACGAAGGGTTCCAGCACTTGCGTCAGCGCGTCCATGCCGGTGCTGGCGGTGACGGCCGGCGGCACGGAGTGGGTCAACAGCGGGTCGACCAACGCGATATCGGCCAACATGCGGTTGTCGCGCAGGCTGACTTTGACGCGATGCGCCTTCGAGCCGAGCACGGCGTTCTTGGAGACCTCGGCGCCGGTGCCGGCGGTGGTGGGCAAGGCGATGAAGGGCAGCGGATCCGCCGTCAGCTTCCGCCCGGCTCCAACGACCTCCAGGTAATCGAGCGTCGCGCCCGGGTTGGGGATGAGCGCGGCGCTGGCTTTTCCGCTGTCGATGACGCTGCCGCCGCCGATGCTGATGACCAGGTCGCATCCGGCGCTCTTGGCGACCGTCTTGGCTTCGTCGATCAGCTCGACCGTAGGCTCGCCGCTAACGGGAAAGTGGGTCAGCTTCAGCCCGGCGGCGCGCAGGGCGTCGATCAGCCGCGTCACTGAGTCGGGCTGGAAACTGTCGCTGACGAGCAAGGCCTGGCTGCCCAACTCCCGCGCCAGCTGCGGCAGCTGCGCGGCGCTGCCCTCGCCAAAGATGATGCGCGCCGCGGTGGCGAATTCGAAGTGTGTCAAGGCAATTCTACCTTAATACATGAAACCGATCATTTGTCAAAAATCTGATACAGGTATCTGAATATCCTGGACACGCCACGGCGCTTTAGCGCGAAGCTCTGCAAAGCTGATCCGTACTCGGAAATCTTCTCCTAAGGTCGGCGCGTTTCGGCCAACACGCCAAATGGTATCGTTCTCACTTGGGTTATATTGGTCTTGTAAGAGTCCGTTTGGCAAACACGCTGCGATTATCCTTTTGAGCGTGTGCGCGCCATTCACAACATCGTAGATAAATTTTGCGAATACAGTGACTACATACAGTGAACGGCCATCGCGGTCAATATATGAGGGCAGTTTGCCGGCCTCATCAATGCCCCTGCCGTGGCGCAGCATTTTTACACGCATCGACGTTTGCGACATCTGAATTGTCGCCGTACCGCTGCCGCTGGGTTTTTCAGCTTTCGCATCAAGCATAAGAGCTACAGGAATAGCTTCTGGCAGAAATACATACACGGCTTTCTTAATATCAACCTTGCCGTAAAGTCGCATATGTATTTGCGGCAACCCCATCAACTCTATCGCCTCTCTCGTGACGTCTTCAGCTATGTCCTGAGGTTGATCCACTTCTTCTCTAAATATACTAACGGCTTGCGATGCATAATCCGATAGCGCCTGCGCAACCATCGAAAATGACGTCTGTTCCAGGGTCTCCATCTGGTCAGGTGACATTCGTGCGCTTCCGGGCTATATCGGCATAATGTTCATCCAGCTCAATACCAAGCCACCGTCTTCCAAGCTGTCTAGCTACGGCGGTTGTTGTACCGGAGCCGACAAAAGGATCCAGAACAACCCCTTTAGCCGGCGAGAAAAGTCGAACGACTCGACGGACAAGTTCTTCGGGAAACTCGGCTTCGTGCCGATTGTTACGCTGTACCGAGCGAATCTGCCAGACCCCGCGCGACCCCCATTCGGACCATTCGCCGCTAGTCAATCGCTGACGATCGTACTCCGTTATACCGGGCTGCCAGAATATGTAGACGTGTTCAAATTCATCGACGGCTCTATACGAATTCGAATGCCAGCGACAATTCGCCCAACACGGATCTTTATGCCAAATGCGCTGATCATACAGATAGAGTCCCGCCTGCAGCGCCCACTCTTCGACCATACATCCTGTCAACTTGACTCGTGTAGAGGCGATCTGTTTTCCACCGCGAACATTGTTGTGCTCCAAGCGACGTTGAATGGTCTGTTCACTACATCCAAGCATTTTCGCCAAGTCAGCGCGTCTAGCGTTTGGATATTGCTGTTTCAACTTGATAATTTGTTCTCTCGTAACTGGGCTCTTTTTACGACGCACATTGTCTGCTTGAAAACGAGGCATTGACTCGTCCTGAAAACACAAAATGTCTCCTATATTTACAGCCATAAAACCGCCCGGTTTTAAGATTCTTGAATGTAGATGAATGACTTCACGAAGTAACGCTTGCCATTCGCTAAAGCTCCAATCCTTTTCGTACGACTTGCCAACGTAATATGGGGGCGACCAAAAGCTAAGATCAACGCTACCAGAGGGTAGAGATTGCATGACTGTTCTGGCGTCTCCCGTAAGTATTCGGTTAAAGCTGAATGCAGGCGTGTATATCTTAGGTGGAGTAACTGCTATCGAACTTGATAATGATTCTTGCCGCTGGTGAACATTATTCATTTTCCACCCCATCTTAAGTCATTCGTTCAAAGCGGGACTAACGACTACCTTCTGCTTGCAACAGGACAAGAAAGAATGTTGGAGTAATACATATTTTTTGTCATGCCATTTTGAATAGCTATAATGGCAAGTCATTCATGCTACGAAATTTCCATTATCAGCCAATATAGTATAGCCTATACTATTTTGAAATGCGGGAGAAATGCGAATGCTGCAGATCGAATCGGCGCTGACCGATGAAGCGCAAGCCGGGCGCGAGCAGGTGGCGCGCATCGGGCGCTTCCTCTTCGACCGTCACTTGACCGATGCCGGCGGCGGCAATATCAGCCTGCGGGTCGGCGATGTATTCTGCATGTCCCCCACCCTGGCCGGCCAGAACAAGCAGTGGCAGTTAGCGCCAGAGGATGTGCTGGTGGTCGATGGCCGCGGCCAGATCCTGGCGGGCGAAGGTGGGCTGACCCGCGAAATTTCGGTGCACTTCGGCTTGCACGAGAATTTCGGCGACTGCGGCAAGGCGGTGATTCACGCCCATCCGCGCAATTTAATGGTCTTCGCCTGCGCTAATTTGCCCATGCCGCCAGTCATGGAAGCCACTCGCAAATTCGGCACGACGCCGGTCATTGACTACGCGCCGGCCCACAGCCCCAGGCTGGGCGAGCGCATCGCCGCCACCATGCGCGGACGCGAAGCGATGATCGCCAAACACGCCGCCGGCACGATCGCCCCCTGGCACGGCTTGTTCCTCATGGGCAAGAACCTGCCGGCCGCCATGGACGCGGTGGAACGCCTCGACACCAACGCCTACGTGATTATGATGTCGCGGCAGTTGGGCGCCAGCCCGATGCTGCGCGATGAGAGCGCCGCCATGGAACGAGCCATCGCCGACTTCCAGCCCAAAGGGCGCGCAGACACTGACCCGGCCTGACTGCGATGATTGTCTCTCTGACGCCGAATACCACCATTGACCTCACCGTATTCGTCGAACGCCTGCAGACCAATACCACCATCCGCGCGACGCGCACGGTCTACAGTCTGGGCGGCAAGCCTACCGACGCCGCCTGGATCCTGGGGCGCATGGGTGTGGGCAGCCTGGCGCTGGGCTTGGCGGCCGGCGCTATCGGCGAGAAAGTCAAGACGCTGCTGGAAGACTTTGGCGTACAAACAGATTTTGTGGCCGCCGAGGGCGAGACGCGCATCAATACCGTCATCATCGACGAGAGCAGCGGCGAACACACCACCATTACATCGGCGTCCATGCTGGTGCGGCCCGCGCACCTGGACTTGCTGCGCCAGCGCTACCGTGCGGCTTTGGAGCGGGCGACAGTGGTCATCACCGGCGGGTCGCTGCCGCCCGACATGACACCCGACTTCTATTTTGAAGCGATAGAACTGGCGCGCGCGCATGATGTGCCGGTGATATTCGATGCTTCGGAGCCGAATTTGAGCGCCGGGCTGGCGGCCCGCCCCGACTTCATCAAGCCAAACGAGCATGAATTGTCCGCATTGGTCGGCCGCAAGTTGAAAACCGACGCCGAACTCTACGACGCCGGGCGCGGAATCCTGGAACGCTACGGCACACAAGTGGTCATCACCATGGGCAAAGACGGCGCGCTGGCGGTCTTGCGCGAGCGCTCTTATCGCATCCCGCCGCTAGCGGTCGAGGCCAGCAGTCCCGCCGGCGCCGGCGATGCGGTGCTGGCCGGCCTGGCCTACGCGCTATATCACGAGCAGCCGCTGGAGGAGGGCTTGCGCCTGGGCGTGGCGGCGGCGGCGGCAGTCTGCCTGCAACCGGGCACCGCCGCTTATGACATCGCCGATATGCAGCGCTTCCTGCCGCAGGTTGAGTTGATCCCCTACCCCGGCCGATGAACTACCGCTTTGAGATCGCTGTCGACTCGCTGGAATCGGCGCTGATCGCGCAGGATTGCGGCGCCGATCGCGTGGAATTCTGCGCCGACCTGAGCAGCGGCGGACTCACGCCGTCACTAGGCGCTATTCAGTTGGCGGTCGAGCGGCTGCGAATTCCGATTCACGTGATGATCCGGCCGCGGCGGGGCGACTTCCTCTATACCGATGCGGAAATTGAGATGATGCGGCGCGATATTGCGCTGGTGAAGTCGGCCGGGGCGCAAGGCGTGGTCTTCGGCATTCTGCTGGCGGATGGCCACATCGACAGCGAGCGGTCTCGCGAGCTGGCGCAATTGGCGCGTCCGCTGAGCGTTACCTTTCATCGCGCCTTTGATATGTGTCGCGATCCGCGCGCCGCGCTGGCCGTGCTGATGAATCTGGGCGTGGATACGCTGCTCACTTCCGGGCAGGCGGAAAGCGCCGCTATCGGCATTCCCTTGATCGCTGACATGGTGACGCAGGCGGCAGGCGACATCGACATCATGCCGGGCGCGGGCATAAACGCGGGCAATATCGGCCGCATCGCCGACATCACAGGCGCGCGAACCTTTCATTTTTCGGGCAAAGCGACGGCGGCCGGGCCGATGGTCTTTCGCCATCCGCAGCTTGCTCTAGGCGACCAGAGTTCGGAATACACGCGTACCTATGCCTCAGAGGAACGGATACGAGGGATTATTGCTCAATTGAATTCATGCTGAAGTTTGCGAATGCTTTCGGTTAAGCCGCAGGCTTGAGCGAAGATTGAACGTAATCGAGGGAGTGGCTATCTTGGTGGATATTTCCTGATTGCCGAGCTTGGCACAGGTTAATTCACCACAGAGACACAGAGGGGCGCGTAGACACTGCCCGCCGGCACAGAGTTTTTCCTTTGGGTCGAAGGGAAACCGCATCCACTACAATAGACACTCCCCGTACTTGATCAATGTCGAGATAGAGATAGTCGCGTATCGGGTTATTCACTTGGTAACGACTCCCAGAAATTGCTGCTTCGATTGCGTCGGCTTTGGAGTTCATTTTGAGCGTCGTCCATATTTCTTCGAAGAGACTTCAGACGCTCAAATCGGCCAGTTACCAAGTCAAAGGCCAAAGTAGAAACTAGAGCAGCCGCATACAGAAACGAGACAATTAACGCGATAATTAGAAGAGTTTCCATGAGTATCTTCTTTCTCCACTAGCCTTCCGCAACAGAAAGCATTACTTGAAGAGATACACAGATTATTGAAGCTATGATACCCAGCAGAATCCCGACATTTGCGATGAATGATTCAGCCAACCCGAAGTCATCTACGTATTCGTTGATATAAACGACCCCGAACACCATACTTATAAAGATAGCATATGGTAGCAAGAATACCGTTAGAAGTGAGTATATCCTTGACCGAGAAAAGTTTGCTCTTGAATTATCGAGATCATTCTTGGTTGATGCCAGAACTGTCACCGACAGAATGTAAATCTCCGTGCCTCCCAGTAAACTCTCATAATGTACCGTTCTGCCCTGTCCTATCAACACCAGCAGTGCCAGCAACATCGGAAATAAGGGCAGCAGGATAGAAAAGATAACCCATCGAGTTACCTTTATCCAGTCAAACGAGTTTTTATTCGCGTCCATCATCGGTTTTAAGTCCAAAGGAGCAAACGGAATGAAAGTGCGGAAGAGCGCCCTGCTGTACAAGACGCTCTCGCAAAGCCGTGACCGGCGCTACACAAACAGCGGCGCCATCTCCCACTCGGCTGCCATTTGCTGCATGGCTGTGTCGGGCGTCCGTTCCTGGTAACGCGCGGCGGCGTCCAGCACCAGCGGCAGCACATTGATATCGCCGACGGTATTCAGGAAGACATCTTCGTTGCCCAGGACCCAGTGCACGGCTTTGTCGATGCTGGCCTGGTCGGTCAGCGGCTCGTACCAGGTATTGTGGTTGCGCTGCTCGCTGACATAGGGCCGGCGGGTGATGCCCTTGATGGTCTGCACGGCCGCGTTGCGCGCTTTGCAGGCCTCGACCACTTCATTAAAGCCGGCGCGATAGACGGGATTTTGCATCATCAGGTAGTTGTAGGGCAGCAGCACCGAGTCGAAGTCGAAGCGCTCCAGGCTGCGCTGGTGCATGCGCGCGATGGCGACATCGTGGCCGGTCACGCCGATGTACTTGACCAAGCCCTGCGCGCGCGCCTCTTGCAGGTATTCCAGCGCGCCGCCGGGGCCCATGGCCACGCGCCACTCGTCTTCGCCGACGAGATAGTGCAGTTGGATCAGGTCGATATCGTCGACGCGCAGGCGCTGCAACGAGCGCTCGAATTGGCGCTTGGCGGCGTCATAGGTGCGCTCGCCGGTTTTGGTGGCCAGGAAGAATTGATCGCGATGCGTCTCCATCCAGGGCCCCAGGCGCAATTCCGAATCACCGTAGCTGGCGGCGGTGTCTATGTGGTTGACGCCATGGGCAAGCAGCAACCCCATGGTCCGGTCGGCTTCGTCTTGCGTGACGTCGCTGAAAGCGGCCGCGCCGAAGAGCGTACGCGTACTCATGTGACCCGTGCGTCCAAAGCGTTTCTTGGGGATAGGCATTGGTTTTGCTCCTTCTTTTGATTGTCTGAATTCTCGCTAACAGCAAGCAAGTCATGCGGAATTTGAATTGATTACCGCTGCGATTCTCACTACTTGCTTGGAAATACTCCTGAACTGGCGATTATACCAGCCGACTTAGCCAAATAACTCCTTCAACACAGCCACCGAGGCGCGGAAGCCGTCCTCGAAACTGCCGCCCAGCGGACGGTAGACCGATTCCAGCGAGATGGATCCGTCATAGCCGTCAGCGGTCAGGGCGGCCGCGAGGTCCTTCAAGTAGGGCGCCATTTGCCCGCTGCCCAACTGACGGCAAGTCACGCTGGCTTTGGCAATGTCCACGACTACATCTTTCAGGTGAACATGACCAAGGTAACCGCCGCGCAGCGCCTTATACCCGTCCGGGTAGGCGACTTCCGTAGAATATAAGGCGTTGGCGGGGTCCCATAGCAGCTTCAGCCACTCGGAGCCCAACTCGTCGATCAGCTTGCAGGCCAGGTAAGCGGAATTGGTGATGGCATTGTTACCGGTTTCGACCACCAGCGTGATGCCGCGGTCTGCGGCGATCCGCACGGCGCCGCCAATCAATTCCCGCGCTTTGTCCCAGGCGCCGCTGGCCACATTCCACTCTTCCGCGCCGTGGCTGCCAAAGAGGATCATCTCTTTCTTGAAGCTCATGATGCGCACGAGCGGGCAATCCAGGGCCTGCGCCATGTCGATACAGCGGTTCAGCGCGTCCAGATGCGCCAGGTAGGCGGGCGCGGTCGGCGACAGGTCAGCCAGCGCCAGCCCACCGAAGACATGACGGGAGATGCAGGAGACCTCGACCTCGTGGGCGGTTACGAGCTGCTGCGCGCGGTTCAGTTGCGCGTCGGAAAGGTCGCCGACTTCTTTGTCCCAGAGGAATTGCAGCTCGGCTTGCTTCAAGTCAAATTCGTTCATGACCGTCAGCGCGCGTTCGAACTCGCGGCTGATGCCGTCTGTGATTACGCCTAATTTCGCCATTTTTCACCTGTTCTTTGTATCGTGGGCGACCTGATAGAGTCTGTTGAGAATCATGGAAATTCTCTCATTTACGCACACTGTACAGTTTAACCACAGTCCCTCGCAAGTCACGACTTGGCTCACACAAAATAACGAGCCAGTAGCTTCGCGCGGGATCCATGCTGGGCGGACGGTATGCTGTTAGGTCTGACTTGTCGTCACGTCCTCGGGTTATAGTATTCTCCGCGTTT
>JAJDXR010000054.1 GCA_022823165.1 Anaerolineae bacterium
TTATTTCACCTTTGTACCAATCGTCCACTAACACGTATAATGTGGTCAAGAAGGTGTCTAAATCCATGAGTAAGCTCCTTATGTGAGAGTGTGGCGCTTACTCTAAATTAGCACCTTCTTTCAACTTTCGTTGAGCAAACGCGACACAGTACCGGACAAGCCTTACAACCGACAGGATTCCGCGATGCTTCCGGCGTCCTTCAAATACGCCACGCCAGCGACACGCTCAGCGGCAGGTGATCCGAGCCGATGGCTTCGCCGACTTCGGCCGCTGTCGCGCGCAGCGCCTCGCTGTGCCAGATGTAGTCGATGCGCAAGAAGGGCTGAATCAGGCGCGGCAGGCCAATCGACTCGGCTACCGGCCAGGTGCGTCCGGCTCCATTGCCCGCCCCGCGCCAGCCGTCTTGCATGCGCTCGGCAAACTCGGCGTATATCAGCGAGGCGTCGCTCATGTTGAAGTCGCCAGCCACGATGAAGGGCGCTGTCTCCTCATCCAGGAGGGTCAGAAAACGGCGAATCTGCGCGTTGCGGCGGCTTTCGTCATAGCGCAGCAGCGCCTCGGGACCCAGATCAGCATCAGGATCGACCGCAGCTCTCGGGCGCAGCGGCAAGCTGAAATGCAGGGCGTAGACCGCCAGGGAGCGGCCGTCCACACTCAGCAGCAGCCGCAGCGCTTCCCGCCCGTCTTGACCCGCGCCCGGCGCCTCAATGGTCAGCGCCTGCCGCTGGGTAATGGCGAAGCGGGAGAAGACGCGTACGCTGCCCTCGATATGGTCTTCGTGGGCGTAGAAGTCGTAGAGCGGCGCCAGGCGCGGGTCGTAACCCTCGGCGGTTTCTTGCAGCACGATCACATCGGGCGCGGCAGCCAGCAGCCACTCGGTGGCGCGCTCCAGCTCGGCATTGCTGCCCTGCACATTGAAGGATACGACGCGGATAGTTTCGCCAGCGGGCGGGTCCACCGGCTGATACATCGAGGGCAGGGCGAACCAATACAGGCCGATGGCCAGCAAGCCGATCTGCAGCAGCACCGACCAGCGCGGCGGGTGATCGTCGGCGCCTTTGCGGGCCGGTTGCGCCAGCCGTTTGCGCGCGCGTTCGAGCGGCGCGGCGCTGCCCCGCGTGACGATGATCGAGAGCGGAAAGCTGAGGACCAGCGGCATATAGAGATAGGGCGCGAAGGTATGGGCCAGGTCGATCAGCGGGAGGCCGCTGAGGCGCAGCAGCCGCAAGAGCGTGAAGAGCGCCAGCAGCAGCGCGTAGCTTGAAATCAAAAGGCGGAGCGGGGTGGCGATGCGGCGCAGGCCGACTTGCAGCGTAGACCAGGGCATGTCACGCTCTCGACAATCCTCTGTCGATCAAAGCAAGACCAGCGAGACGATGACCAGCGCGATAAACAAGCCGGCCGCCAAAATACCCATATTGCGCAGGTCGCGGATGACAAAGCCGTAATCGGCGCGCAAGTCGTCTTCGGTGACCACCTTGGTCGGGTTGGCCAGCAGCTCAGCTACGTAGTCGCCATCGAGGGCGCCGGCGTCTTTCCGCCGCTCCAATTGCACTGCTTGCAAGCTGCGGCGGCGGCGCGGGGACGCTGTAGCCGTGGCAGCGGCGGCAGGCGCGTCCGGCTCGGTTCCGGCGTCGGTGGCAGGCGTCTCGGCCACCCCTTGGCGGGCTTGATCCAACACAGCCTGCGAGATATTGGGTTTCTTGCGTCTGCGCTTCGCCATGGGTAGCGCTCCTGACCAGTCCGATTACTCTGCGGCTATTATCCCAGATGACGTGGGCGCTGACAAGCGCGCTCAATCCGGCCAGACCGATGCCAGCAGGGAGCGCGCGCGCGGCGGCGGGGGAGCGGCCACGTCGATCAGGCGCTGCGGGTCGTAATGGTTGCGCTCTCGCTCGCGCAATTCCGGCGGCAGCTCGAGCAGCAGCTCAGCGCGCAGGTCGGCGTGCAATTGAAACATGACGACATCGCTGTAGGTTTCATCGGCTCCCAGGAAGTCGCGGTCAATATATTGCAAATAATTGTCATCACGGCTGCAGCCCAGGTCATAGATACACATGAAGGAAACCAGCGGCCGGCGGTCCTGATACAGCATGTGCATGGCGCCGTTGAACATGTTGTAGCGCAGCTCTCTGACGCCCAGTGCTTCCAGGGCGTCGGCGGAAAGCGTGGTGAAGAGTATCAGATGCGCGTCGTCCTGGAATTCGGGCGCTTGCTCCACAATTTTTCTCAGTATCCCGGCTTTCGCGTTAGCGTTTAGACTCAGTTGGTGTTGCTGCGCATACAGGCGCGAAAACCCGGGCCAAATCAGCAGTAAGGCAAGGCCGGTGACGAAGGTCTGGCGCAGCCGAGCGCTCTTGACCGGCGAGATCACCAGCACAACCAGCCCCATGACGAAGATTGCCGCGCCGATAGGTACGTAGACGTACATCCGCCAGAGATCGCCGGCGTGTTTGGTCCACATCAAGACGCCGATTGACGGCAGAATAAACAGGAAGCCGGCCAGCATGGCGCCGAGAATGCTGCGGCGCGGCGGGAACCGCCCCTCGGCTTCGGCGCGCCGCGCCAGCCAGGCCGCAACCGCGCCGACCAGCGCCAGCGTAATGGCGGTCAACGCGATGGATTCATTTTGACCGAGGGCAGCCAGCGCTTCGCCCCAGCCGTCGATAAAAGCCCGGCGATAAACGCTGCCGACCCGATCGACATATTCGCCAAACTTGTCCAGCGTCACCAGACCGCTCGCCTGCGAACCGCTGATGAACCACGAGCCGTAGAAGAAGCGGTCGTCCAGGAGCATCAGCAAGACGTGAGCCGCTTTGGCGATGGGTACAAGATACCAGATCGCGGTCAGATTGATGTTGCGCCAAATTTGGCGCGGCTCTCGCCACCACCACAGCAGCGGGATGACCAGGATGATAACCAGCGCATTTTCGTATGAGCCGACGTTAAACAATAGCGCCAGCCAGACACCCAGGAGACGCAATCGGCTGGGATTTTCCCGGCATTTCAGGATGAGGAATACGGCGGCCAACAGCGACAGCTTGTTGAAAGTCATCCCGATGGAGCGTATGGACATCAGCCGGGAATTGACCGGGTATACGAGAAAGAGGATCGCAGCCAGGAAGGCCAGCCAGGGCGGCGCTCCCAGTTGACGCATAATTGCGTAGAAAGCCACCATCATGCCCCAGAACAGGAACAGGTTCACCAGGTGATAACCGGCGAAGGAATCGGGGCTGATGGCCATGGCCGCCACGTGCGGGACGAGTATCCAGAAGCGGACGATGAGCTCATGATCTGCTTTGGACGGCCGCCCTTCCAGATAAGATTGAAAGGACCAGGTCTCATAGTGTCCGATGCTCTCGAAACCGGCCGGCGCGAATAGCAGCAGAGCTACAAGGAAGAAGGCGCCTGCAGCCGCCAATTCGCTCGTCAGCCCGCGCTGTCGGCCGCGGCGCAGCGCTTGAAAAGCCAAAGGCGCGTAAACCAGTACCGCCAGCACAAGGCCCAGCCTCTGCCAGGACAGACTCTTGAAGAGCTCGCCCATTCGGTCAAGGACGCCGGCGATAAAACCGGGCTGCGCCGTCTGAATCAGCAGACCCAGCAGCAATAAGACCGCCAGCAGCAAGAATGGCGACGGATCGCTAATAGACCGCCGCTCCAAACGCAGGGTCGCCAGATAGTAGCCGGCGACCAGAAAGGGCGACAGCAGCGCCAGAAACACCAGCCAGATTTGGATGGCCGCGGACAGACTCTGGATGACGAATCTGAAGCTGCGCGTCTCGCCGCTGGCGGACGTGATTTCAAAGATCAGGTCTCTGTTGCTAGGCGTCGGGCAGAAAGCCATCTCGTCCTGGCCGACTTTGCCTTCGTGATTGACATACACGGAGGCGATGCCCTCCAGCTGCCAGCGGACGGACGCGCATTGACCCGGCCGAATCGTCCAGGCGCGGTCCGCCGACAGCGCAACGCTGGCGCCGGCGAAGCCAGTGTCGATGCCTGGGGCGGGTTCCAGGTGTATCCGCAGGGTGAGCAGGATGAACTGAATGGCCACAATCGCCAGCAGGACAGGTACAAGTCGCGGCTTGGGCAACTCAGGGATTCCGATGATCATGGTGATGGATTTCGCCTATTGGCTGACTTGGCCGCCGACAGGGAACAAGGACAACGCGCAGAACCGATGCGGCAGTCGTCGCTTTCAAGTCGATGGTACGGTGTCGCAGGGAAGCGCGCAAATGGCGTGTGGTCAATTCAGCCGCATCCGGCGCAAGCCCTGATAGGCTGGATTGCCTTGTATCTCTTTCCAGCGTCCAGCGCCGCCGTCGGTATGCCACTCGACCACGAACATGCCATCGCTGTCCTGGTAGGTGAAGGTCGGCTTGAGCCCAAGCAGTATCTGGCGCATGGTGGCGATGACATCCTTGCGCTCCTCGCCCATGCGTAAGGTGAAGTACTGCCCGGCGACAAACTCAAAATAGATGGGCATGCCCTCCAGGCTGCCTTCCATCTTGATCGGCGCTTGCGCCTGTGTGCAACTCATAAAGACATTTTGCAGCCGGTTATTCCACAAGCTGTGGTTGACGCGCTCTTCAATGTAGTAGGGGCGCGCTTCCGGCGTCGAATAAAACCATTGACGGGCGGTATTGGCCATCGTGCACGCCTCCGTGGACCGGGTCTTCGCAAGGCCGCCAGTGTACCAAATCATCCCGAGCCGCGAAATAGCAAAATCACCTCAGTAAAATAGAATAAATGTTCTAGTTTGTGCTATGATAGTTCCATCTTTACTCAGTTGAATAGCAGAAGGGCAGACTTGCATGAGAAAACGAGATGATCGCAGCCGGCGTATTTTCGACTTCATTTGCCGTTATACCGACCAATATGGTTTCCCGCCGACGTTAGGCGAAATCGCTGCGGATGAAGGCTACAAGTCCAATTCGGGCGTCATCCGCCATTTGGACAAACTGGAAAAATGGGGCTGGATCGAGCGTTATCATGGCAGCGCGCGCAGCATTCGCATCTTGCGGCCTGTCTCTGGCGCGGCTAAACCCCATAAGCCGGATTCTTCTCACCGATACCTTCGGCTGCGATGATCACGCGAGATTGGGGCAGGACATAATATTGATAAAGTTCGCCGGTCTTGAATTGCCGTGCCAGCGATAGGTCGAGCACGCGGTAACTCTGCAATTCGATGCGGCAGGTATGGTACAAAATATGATGGCGCAGCGTAGCGCTGCTCGTTCGGCCCTTAACGATGCGCACAGCTTCCGCCTCGCGGTCCAGCATCAGTTGCTGCGCAAAGCGATTGAAATCGCTGGTCAGATAGAGCATGGCGCCCACGACCGCCACCTCGATCGCCAGCGCCACCGGCAGCAGAATCACGCGCGCGAAAGACAGCGCCACGATGGCGATGGTGACAGCCAGCGTCAGCCAGACCAGGCGGCGTATGACGCGCGACATACGCGGCTGAAACTCGTCGATCTGCCGCTGCAGTTCGCGCAGCTGCTGCGAGCCCAGCAAGCCGAGACGGTTGTTTTTCAAATCGCCGGGCGAAGCGGCGATGATCTCTTGGGCGGGACGGCGCATGGCGGATTTCCGGTCGCGTTGGGAAACACGGCAGATCTTATGAGAGTGTACCAACAAAGCGCGGCTGTCTCAAACTGAGACCTTCGTTGAAGCGCTTAATTCCGCGGACTTGATAACTCCGCCAGGCATGGAAAACCTCTGCGCTCTCAGTAGAACCAACAAAGTAATGTGAAACCGAAATCAGACCGATGCCGAGGGCCGCATGAACTCGGTCAGGTAGACCGTCAGTTGGTCGCGGCTGTGAGCGTAGGCTTGCCGCTCCACCTCGGCCAGCAGCGTCTTGGGGATATGCCGCCACAAGACCGCCTCAAGGCGGACCGAGTCATCCAGGGTGGCGCGGAGCGCAGTTGGATCGCGCTTCAGCCGCAGGGCGAATATCGACAGCGTCTCGCTGACGCCGCCGGGGGCGATCTGCCGCGCCACCATGTCACGCCAGCCGCGCAGCGTCTCGTCGCCCATGAAGGGCAGCCAGTCCTTCGGCTCGCTGCGCGCCAGGCTGCCCGCCTGCCAGTCTTGCAGCAGCGGCTCGTCGCGCTCGTCCATCACCGTGAGTATCAGGTGCAGGGCGAAGAATTTGTTCCAGCGGTCGACGCCGGGCCAGTCCCGTCCCCAGAAATGCGGCCTCACCATCTTCAGCGCCCAGGCTTCGTCCGCTGCCAGATGCGCCACATAACCGGCCAGGAAGGCCAGGTGGGCGTCGTCCCGCGCCTGGCCAAGCGCCGGGTGCTGCCTCAGCATTTGCCGCCAGGGCCGCTCGGTGATGGGCGCGCCGTAAGCGTAGAAGTGGGTTTTTTCGCGGCTGAGGCCGCTGGCGACGCGGGCATCCGCCACGATGCCGCCTAACTGGAAGGCTGGGCGCTGATGCTCCAGCAGCTCGCGGTAGCGCGGAGCCAGCCGCTCGTCAACGAGCAGCCGCTGGACGATGCGCAGGTGGGTGAAGGGCGTGGGCATAAGCACTGATTGTAGTCGGGATCGGTCAAAATCTGTAGGGCTGTGACTAGCAGGGCAGCGGTCAAAATCCGCCCGGCCTTCGCCAGGCTGGCGCTATGCCTTGGCTGCCCTAACGATCTCGCAGCGCCTGGCGAGCTTCCGGGCTGTCGATGCGGGTCAGGGCCTCGCGCGCGAATTTGCGCACGCCGGCGTTGCGGTCATTCAGCGTAAATATCAGCGCTTGCACAGCGCGCTCGCTGCCGATCTTGCCCAGGGCTTTGCAGGCGGCGCGTTTGACCGCGCTGCTGGGGTCAAAGAGCGCCCGCGTCAAGCCGGGCACGGCTGGGTAGCCAATCCGGATCAGCGCGCCGGTGATGCCCGCGCGCAGGAACATGTCGTTATCGCGCAGCGCTTCCAGCAGCGCCGGCACGGCGGATTCGGCTTCATCGCCGATTTGCCCCAGCGCCTTGGCCGCCAGGTAGCGCGTGCCGGGGTCGGCCTGACGCACCAGCTCGGTTAAGCGCGGCACCGAGGGCGCATAGCGCTTAGCGCCCAGGTGCGCGATGGCATCGGCGCGGCGCTGATCGTTCGTCCCGTTTTGTAATTCCTGCCAAGCTTCTTCTACCGTCGCGAAGGCGGTCATCAATTGTCCTCGTGGGATCGCCGCTGTAAATGTCTGTCCGCGCGGAACGCTGCGCCATTCTAGCAAATCGCCATCGTTTGTCGCCAGCGGGGATCGCCGAGGTCGGTGGCGCGCCAAAGCTGCGCGCGTACTACCAGCCGATGCCGGCGGTGGCTGAGGGATTGCGCGGCTGGTTCAGATAGCGCAGCTCGAAATGCAGATGCGGGCCGGAGGAGTTGCCGGTGCTGCCGACGTAGCCGATGACCTGCCCGGCGTTGACCGTCTGGCCGCAGCCCACAGCGATGCTGCTCATGTGGCCGTAGAGCGTCGAAAACGCGCCGTGGCCGATGACGACGGTATTGCCGTAGCCCCAGTTATTCCAGCCGGCGTAGAGGATGGGCCCGCCATTGGCGGCGTAGATGGGCGTGCCGATATTGGCGGCGATATCGATGCCGCTGTGGCCGGCGTAGAAGCCGCGCACCCAGGCGCCGTTGGGCAGTGGGTTGGTCCACCAGGTGCCGCCGCCGTAGCGACTGCCGCAGCTGAAACGGCTCTGTGGATCGAAAGCCACCACGTTGCCGGCGCCGTCCTGCTGTACGGGCGCGTTCCAGGTGATGTAGGGACCTTCGCCGCCCGGGATAAATAGCTGCGTATTGCTGGGCAGCAGGGTCTCGGGCGTCACATCGGGCAAGCTGTTGGCCGGCGCTTCGATCACCAGATAGGGGTCGTCAACGCCGTATTGCGCGGCGATTTCGCGAACGTCTTTGCCCTGGGCGCGCAAGACGGTGTGGCAGGCGCCGTCTTCTGGCGGGATATTGACGATGTCGCCCGGTCGCACGATCTGGGCCAGCTCATGATTGTTGCACCAGGCGATCGATTCCGGCTGCAGTCCATAGCGCGCGGCGATGGCATTGACGCTGTCGCCGCGTACAGCCAAGTAAGTGGTCATCTTGCTGCGGACGCGGTTGGGGATGATGGTGAAGGGATCGTAACGCGGGCCGTCGGTCTCGGCTGCCAGCGGCGGCGGAGGCGTCGTCAGCAACTGCGCGATTTGCGCCGCGCTGAGAGTCGGCTGGGCGATTAGGCCGCCGGTCCGCGTTTGCTCGTCCACGACAGGCGCCGCCACGATGCGCGTGGCTGGCGGCAGGGTCGCGGTCGCTTGGGCTTGGACTTCGGTGGCGACTGTTTCGCTGGCGCGGCTGATGGGCGGCGCCGTCGCCACCAGCAAGACGGCGATGAAGGACAGGCAGATGGCGCCCAACAGGCAGAGCCAGCCGACCAGCCGACGCCAACGGGGCGTTGCCGGCTGCGCGCCATGCGGCGACAGACGGGTGGGTTGGCTGCTGTGGAAGGCGGGCAAGCGGCTCATCGGGTCTCGGCGGCTAACTCAGCCTTAGGCTAGCGGAATCGCGCCGCCCGGTCAAGCGAGCGCCGGGGGCGTCGGCGACTTCGGTACAGTTTTTTCACCGCAGAGGCGCAGAGAACATCATTGCCGGGGCAACCAACCGGCAATGCTCGCGCTATCTCGTTATCTGTCGAGGCGAGCCTTGGCTCGCCCACCGACCAAGCACTGGCGTCGGCTGCGGAAGAGCCAAGGCTCGCCCCTGTGTTAATCGTTCTTTGCCGAATCGCGGCGCGCTGGGTATAATACGCCAATCAGAATCCAATCTGATGTGACATTACTCAAATGGAGGTTCGACATGAAGAAGTTTAGTTTTGTACTGGCGGTATTGCTCGTTTTCCTGATGGCGTTCAGCGCCGTCGCCCAGGACGAGCCGCTCAAGATCGTATCGGTCATCAACGGTACGCTCGGCGACAAGTCTTTCTTCGACAGCGCTCAGCGCGGCATGGACGCCGTCGCCGATGAATACGATGTTGAGATTGACACGGTCGAGCTGGGCATTGACCCGGCCAATTGGGAACCCGGCTTGCTTGATGTCATGTCCGATACCGACTCCTACGACATCCTGATCGCCGGCACCTTCCAGATGATTGACTTCATGGCTGCCAACGCCCATAAATATCCGGACAAGCTCTTCATGTTCTATGACGCGCCGATGCCCTATGACAATCCGGATATCTGCGTGGATGCCTGCGCCAATGTCTATTCGATGACTTACGCGCAAAACCAGGGCTCCTTCCTGGTGGGCGTCTACGCGGCGGCCATCACTACCAGCATGATGGAAGGCACCAACGACGATCCGATCATCGGCGCGGTCGGCGGCCAGCAAATCCCGGTGATTGACGACTTCATCGTCGGTTACGAGCAGGGCGCTTGCCTGGTCAACCCGGAGACGCAGAGCATCGTGCAATACGCCGGCAGCTGGTTCGACCCGGCCCGCGGCAAGGAAATCACCCTGGCCATGTACGAGCAGGGCGCTGACATCGTCTTCCAGATCGCCGGCGGCACGGGCGTTGGCGTCTTCGAAGCGGCGCACGAGCAGGAACGCTACGCCATCGGCGTTGACAGCGACCAGGCGGTCATCGTAGCCGAGACCGATCCTGACCAGGCCGAGCGCATCCTGACCAGCATGCTCAAGAATGTCGACAACTCGATCTTCCGCGCGGTTACGCTGCACCTCGACGGCGAGCTGCCTTACGGCTCAACCGAGAGCCTGGGCATTCCCGAAGGCGGCGTCGGCATCGCCAAGAACGAATTCTACGATATGGCTACGTCGGATGACATCAAAGCTATGGTGGAAGCGGCCGAGGCGGCGGTAGTCGCTGGCGAGATCGAAGTCCAGACCGTCTTCACCAGCGAAGACATGATGGCGGGTGTTGGCACGGCTTGCGCTGATATGCCCACGGCCGGCATGACCATCGACGATCTGATGATGGGCGATATGTAGAGGCATCGCCCCCATTACCAACCCCTTCCCCGTAAACAGGGAAGGGGAGAAAAGTCCCTCCCTCATTTGCGCCGCGTAGACACTGGCGTTCGGGGAGGGATTTAGGGTTGGGGGATGAAACCGCCCCTACGCGCCGTTGGATTCGTGCTAGAATTCAGGGTGAAGGGGTAGCGCGGAGGGTGCTCTGATGAAGAAGCCGCTAATGAAGGAATACAGATACTTCCTAAGCTTTGAGCAGGAATTGGCGCGGGAACACGATGGCAAACTCGTCGCAATTAAGGGCAATGAAGCGCTCGGCATATTTGACGATTACCGGCAAGCCGCAAACGCTCTGTACGCGGAACATGAATATGGCTCGGTGCTCATGCAAACCATCAGCAGCGACCCTAATGCGAACATCATATACATGCCCGCTTGCTACGTTGCAGTTGATACTGAATGAACTCGAGCCGGCATAGATTTACTGAAAAGTCGAGTGGAATTCAGAACATAACGCAGCATAGGGTAGACCATATAGGTCAGTTCGTCTCCTATTCTTGACTCATAGCGAATTTTGGCTAGGTATAGCATGATACAGTCTGAAACGACAAAACCCGCTCAGATTACTATGTGGGAGGTCTCCGGCGTCGACGCGCAATCCAAGAATTCTGAGCCAGTGGTTGGCAACATTGACTGTCGGCTCGGCGTATTGAACATAGAAAATAATTTAGTTTCGCTAATCCTCACTGATCCGCCATATTTTATAGACGGCATGGGAGAAGGCTGGAATACTAAAAAACTGAAGAAAAGAGTAAAACCAGGGGTTGTTGGATCGCTTCCGGCAGGTATGAAGTTTTCTACCCAGCAAGGAAAAGATTTACAGCGGTTCTTATACCCAATCGCTATGGAATGGCTACGAATTCTGCGCCCGGGTGGATTCTGCTTGCTATTTAGTCAGAATCGCCTGGTTCATAGAGCGGCCATAGCTTTGGAAGATGCGGGTTTTGAGATACGAGATATGTTGCTTTGGCGCTACGAGGGACAAGCTAAAGCGTTTACACAAGCCCATTTTGTGAGGAAGAGCGCTCTACCTGAACAGGAAAAGGACAGACTGATTAGAAAACTAGGTGGACGCAAAACCCCGCAACTCAAACCGCAAGGAGAAATGATAATCCTGGCTCAAGCCCCGCGTGAGGGCACATTCGTTGAGAATTGGGACAAATGGGAAACCGGTCTTATTGATGTCAGCAAGCCGTTTATTGAAGGTGAGAGATTTCCGGGCACAGTGATTCCAGCCAAGAAACTAAAGAGGCAATACGGCCACATGACCGAAAAACCAGTGGACTTGCTAAGGCATTTGATACGGATTTTCAGCGCGCCAAACGCGCTTGTGTTTGATCCATTTGCAGGTTCTGGAAGTACTGGTGTCGCCGCGTTGATGGAATCACGGTCGTTTATAGGATTCGAAATTGAAGAGGAAATGGCTGAGGTTGCTAATTCTCGCATTATTGAGGCATTTTCTGATGCGTAAGAAGCTTCCTACACAGATCCAGTTACAAGATGCTTGGAAACAATTACGCGAGATTCATGAGACCTACTTGCTTCCACGCCAAGTAAAAATTCCGAGCGCGGAGCATTATAGTGAACGAGCCAAGTCAATTTGGCTAGCGGTACTCTACTTTTATGGAAATGAAAAGGTACATAAAGATGTAATCAGTGCCGTTTGCCAACGAGACAAACCGGAGTTAGGTAGAGATCAGCAGGTTCGCCATCTGAAGCGCGATGGCTGGCGCTTGACCGGTAAGGGCGGCTACCACTGGTTGGATCCCTACCAGCCTTCAGCAGAGTGGGTGACTGAACGGAATCGCCAAGCTGGCAGACTACATGCGGATACATTCGATAACTTGAAACAACTCTACGGCAATTCTTGCGCAACCTGCGGGGCCACAGAGGGCAGGCCAGACCCGCGCTATGGTCAGGACAAAGTTATCTTGCAACAGGGTCATATGGACCCCGCCAAACCGGCCGGAAAAGATAACATTATTCCCCAATGTCAATTCTGTAATCGGGCTTATCGAAGCGATTATGTGTTTGACGCCAAGGGAAGGGTTCATGCAGTTGCGGATGTCCGGCCAGTAAGCAGAGCATCACTCAGAATTCAGAAAAAGATATTCGATTGGCTCAAAAGTAGATTCTTGCACTTGTCCTCTGTGCCTCTGTGGTGAAATAACATGCCCATAATTGAAACCCGCAATATACACAAGATTTACGGCAATGGCGTCCACGCCAACGACGACATCAGCTTTGAAGTCGAGCAAGGCGAGATCCACGCGCTGGTCGGCGAGAACGGCGCCGGCAAGTCGACCCTGATGAAGCTGCTCTACGGTCTGGAGCAGCCGACCTCGGGGCAGATCTTCATCCGCGGGCAAGAGCTGGAGATCGGCAACCCGCAAGACGCTATCGCCAACGGCATCGGTATGGTGCATCAGAACTTCATGCTGGTCGATTCCTTCACCGTGTCGCAGAACATCATCCTCAACCGCGAGACCAAGCAGGGCGCGCAAATCGACTTCGCCCAGGCGGTGACGGACACCGAAGCGCTCTCAGCGGAGTATGGCCTGGCGGTCAACCCCAATGCTCGCATCGAGGACATCCCGGTGGGCATGCGCCAGCGCGTCGAGATCCTCAAAGCGCTCTACCGCGGCGCCGAGATCCTCATCCTCGACGAGCCGACAGCCGTGCTAACGCCCAGCGAAACCCAAGACTTGTTCGCGGCCATCCGCAACCTGGTCGATGGCGGCAAGACCGTTATCTTCATTACGCACAAGTTAAAAGAAGTAATCGAGATTTCCGACCGCGTCACCGTGATGCGCGACGCTCGCAAAATCGGCACGGTTAATACCGCCGCGACCGACGAGCGCGAATTGGCGCGTATGATGGTCGGGCGCGAAGTATTTATGCAGGTCGATCGCCCGGCGGTGCGGCGCGGCAATTCCGTGCTGGATGTACTGGGCTTGACTTACGCCGACGACAGCGGCCATCAACTGCTAAAGCACGTCAGCTTCCGCGTTTACGAGCACGAGATCCTGGGCATCGCCGGCGTCGAGGGCAATGGTCAGACCGAGCTGGCCGAGGTGCTGACCGGTTTGCGGCCGCCCACCACGGGCGAGGCCTTTATCAACGACGAGCAGATTCTGGGGCGCGGGCCGCGCTCGGTGCGCGAGCATCAGGTGGCGCATATCCCGGAAGACCGTCTCACTAACGGCGTAGCGTTGTGGTCGTCCATTGACGACAATCTCATCATCGACCGCTATTATCGCGAGCCTTTTACGCGCCGCGGCCTGCTGGATATCAAGGCCATCGTAGAAAACGGCGAGCAGCTCATCAGCGAATTCAATATCATCGCGCCCAACGGCGCCATCCCGGTCAGCGCGCTTTCCGGCGGCAATATGCAGAAAGTGGTGGTGGCGCGCGAGCTGTCCTCATCGCCCAAGCTGCTGATCGCCGCCCAGCCCACGCGCGGCGTCGATATCGGCGCCATCGAATTCATCCACCAGGAGTTGGTTGACCAGCGCACACAAGGTCTGGCCATTCTGCTGATCTCGGCGGACTTGCAGGAAGTTATGAAGCTGTCCGACCGCATTATGGTCATGTACGAAGGCGAAATCGTGGGCATCTTCCCCAATGACGACAGCCTGACGGAAGAGCGCATCGGCTACTACATGCTGGGGGCGGAGCGGCAGCCCGCGGCGGAAATGGAGCAGTACGCATGACGGTCAAGAGCAAACAAGCGCCGGCAGAGCCGGGCCAGGGCCTCACATTTCTGCGCAAGCATCTGCTGCTGATTATCGGCGCGGCCGCCGGCATCATCGCGACTTTTTTCATCACCAATACCATGTTCGACGGCTCCTTCGAAAAGATGACCGGCACCCCGACCTGGCAGAACATTCTGCTGGTCAACTTGCTGGTCGGAACTTGTATTCTGCTCTTTGTGGTCGAGCTCAAGCGGCAGGCGATTCGCGTATTGCTGACGGTGATTGTGGCGCTGCTGCTGGGTTTTCTGGTGACCTTCATCTTCAATCTGGATTCGGCCGATCGCTTTGGCAGCGGCGAGTTCCGCGTACAGGTGGTCTCCGAGGCGGAGCCTTCCGAGAACGGCGAGGTCGATCTGGAGTACAACAAGCGGCGCGGCGGCCACTTCAACAAACCCAATGTGGTCGCGCCCGTCAGCGAAATCGCCTGGACCTTCGCCGGTGCTGAAGGCGATGTCGTGTCGCTGCTGGCTTACGCCAAGAACCGCCGCTCGGAAGTCGATGTGCTTGTCGAACTGCGCGATGCCTCCGGCGCCACGCTGGCATCGGCCACATCGGCCACCCAGCTGCAAGTCGACGAGACTTTTGACGATCTGGTCAGCGTGCGTGATGCCGTCATCGCCGACTATAGCTTGCCGGCCGCTGGCGTCTATACGCTCTACGCCCGCCCCGAAGATATCGAAACCAGCACGGTGCTCTCGGAAGCGCTGAGCCAGTCGCAGCTGGCTTTTGAGGCGCTGCTGCTGGGTCCCATAGAGCGCGTCAACCGCTGGGGCGTCTGGATTCAAGACGCCATTACGCTGATCTTGCTGGGCATGTCGTTCGCCATCGTCTTCCGCGCGCAGCAATTCAGCCTGGGCGCGGAGGGGCAACTGTATTTCGGCGCGCTGGTCAGCGGCATCATCGCGCTCAATTTCAGCAACGTCCCCGGCATCCTGCTGATCCCCTTCATCATCCTGGCTTCAGCCACGGCCGGCTTTGTCTACGGGCTGATACCCGGCGCGCTCAAAGCCTACTTGAACGCCAACGAGCTGGTCTCAACGCTGATGCTCAACGTCATCGCCACCCGCTTCTTCGAGATGGTGCTGAACTTCCAGCTCAAGCCGGCCGACGCCGGTTACGTGGCATCGGAGAAGTTCGGGCCCAACGCCATCCTGCCCGTCATCGTGGAGAATACGCAGGTCACCATCGCCGTTTTTGTGCTGGCAGTCGTCGTCGTCATCTCCTGGCTGCTGATCCGCCGCACGCCACTGGGTTACGAGATTCGTATCATCGGCTCCAACTTGCGCTTCGCCGATTACGGCGGCGTCAACTCCAAGCGCACCATCATGTTGGTGATGGCCATCGGCGGCATCGTGGCCGGCCTGGCGGGCATGCACCTGGCTAACGGCATCCACCGACAGCTGATACTGAACATTTCGTTCGCTCTGGCTTTTGAAGGGGTGGTGGTCGCCTTGCTGGCGCGCTTAAATGTGCTGGTGGTGCCATTCACCGGCTTGCTCTACGCCTATCTGCGCGCGGGCGCCCAATTCATGGAGCGCGACGCCAACGTCAGCTTTGAAGTCGTGCGCATGATCCAGGCCATCATCATCTTGCTGATTACAGCCGAGGCGCTGGTGAGCTTCTTCCAGGCGCGCCAGAAACGCGCCGACATCGACGAATCCGGCCACAGCCTCGACTCACTGGAGGACGACGATGTTTGAGTTTGCCCCCACCCCAAACCCGATGCCCCCTCGGTCCCCCGTCTCACGGGGGATGTTTCCCAGAAAAGGCGACGGGCTTCAGTTGTCCGCGATTCTTGAGCATAGTCCGCTATCTCGCATTTTGGGGATGCTCGCCATAAAGATGGCGAGAGCGGCTGGGGGATGGGGGTTCTAGCGATGTTTGATAATGTCATTGAAGGGATTTTCAGCGCCGCCTTCCTCTTCGCCATCTTGCGGGTGACGACGCCGATACTGTTGCCATCGCTGGGCGCGCTCATCTCGGAGAAAGCCGGCGTACTCAACATCGGCCTGGAAGGCATGATGCTGTCGTCGGCTTTCACCGGCGTAGTCGTCAGCGCCTACGCGCAGGACTGGTTTGGTCCCGAAACCGGCGTGACCGTCGGACCCTGGCTGGGCCTGCTGCTGGGCGTCTGCGTATCGCTGCTGCTTTCTTTTGTGCTGGCGCTCTTCCACCTCGACCTAAACGGCGACCTTTTCCTGTCGGGCATCGCGCTGAATATCTTCGGCTCCTCGGCGACCGTGGCCATCATGTTCGAGCTGACTGGCGACCGCGGCAATACCAGCACCCTGGCCAGCTTGCAGATGCCCTTTGTACGCCTGCCGGAGTTTATCAGCCAAATACCGATAATAGGGCCCGGCTTTTATGAGGTTTTCGACAACCAAAGTGTGATGACCTGGCTGGCCTTCATCGGCGTTTTTGTGGTGTCTTTCTTCCTTTACCGCATGCCCATCGGCATGCACCTGCGCGCGGTGGGGGAGAACCCGGAAGCGGCCGCTTCGGTCGGCATCAACGTGAAGCGCATTCGCTATATGGCGCTGCTGATCAGCGGCTTCTTCGCCGGGCTGGGCGGCATCCACATGGGCATGGGCTACCTGCAGCTCTTCCAGCGCGACATGACCAACGGGCGCGGCTTCATCGCCCTGGTAACACCATCGCTGGGCGGCGGCACACCAGCCGGCACCATGGTCGCCTCGCTGGTCTTCGGTTTCTTTGACGCCTTGGGCATCCGCATCGGCTCGCTCGAGATCCCCTCGCAGCTGCCGCAGTCCATCCCCTATTTCGCCACCGTGCTGGCGTTGGTGATTTACGCCCTGCAACGCCGCATCTCGCAGCGCGTCACCGAAATGCGCACCGCCTCCGGCGCGGCCTTTGACGCCGCCTTCTGGAGCTCGATCCAGCGCGTCAGCATCTTGCACATGCTGTTGATGATGATCGCCGTCATCGGCGTGGTGACGGGCGTTTCCATGCTGTCCGCGCCCAACGGTTTCGGCGGCGCGGAGACGGCTGTGCCCATCGGGCTGTTAATCGGCGTGGCTTCCATCGCGCTCTTCGTGGCCGGCTTGCCCTTTGTCCGCGATATCTTCAGCATCCAGCGCCACTGGCAAGCCAGCGCGTTGGTGACGGTGCTCTCGCTGGGCATTTACCTGACGCTGCTGCTGGCGCTCTTCTTCGAGCCGCCGCTGGCGCTTGCCCTCGGCTTGGCGCTGAGCGCTGTCGTGTGGCTCATGATCGGCGGACGGGTGCTAATGCGCGGTCATTAAACGGCCTACTCCGCAGGATTTGGCAACTGTGCTAAACTGGAGGCCAGTATTGCGGAAGCGAGAACGGTGATGACAACAACTGAAATTGGCTTGTTGGCCGGCGTTGTGTTGCAGTTGTTTACGCTGCTAGCGCTCATCGTTGGTGTAGCCCGGCGGATAGCAACTAAGGACGACATCAAACGGTTGGATGCTCGCATTGACCAGACCAATGCGGATATGAAAGCGGGTTTCCTGCGAATTGACGAGCGCTTTGAAAGCCAGGACGATAAGTTTGACAAACGATTTGCGGAACAGGATGCCAAGTTCGACAAACGATTTGCGGAACAGGATGCCAAGTTTGATAAACAAGACGGCAATATAGCAACCTTGCGGCGGGATATGAATGCCGGTTTCCAGCGTATTGACGAGCGCTTCGAGGCGCAGCGCATCGAATTTAAGGCTGATTTGCAGCGGGTTGAAGACCGAACCGCCGAAGCTAACGTGTTTCATGCGCGGAGCGTTGAGTTGCTCGACGCCATCCGGCGCGAGCTGGAAGACCGCAGAGAGCGGCTCTAGCCAGCACTTTGAGCGGCGGCGCCTTCCGGCATCTGATCCGTTTTGTGCACCTGTCGATTGATTATACTTCCCAAGAAACTTTATCTACCGGCCACAAAACACGGTGCTGTGTTGACATGAACAGCATGCAAAACAAAATCCTTGGCGGGCTCTACGGTCAGGCGCTGGGTGACGCCTTCGCCATGCCCGGTCAGGTCCACCCCGACGACACCGAGCGCGCCTTCGGCTGGCTCGACACGTGGCAGGCCGCGCCCGACGACCATATCGTGCATGCCGGGCTGCCGGCCGGGCGCATCACCGATGACTCCGAGCAAGCCTTCTCCATCGCCCAGGCGGTCATCGCCGCCGGCGCGGTCACGCTGGAGGCGGCTGTAGACGGCATCGTCAGTTGGTACGACCGCGTCGACGGCGACAATTCGCCCTACGTCGGCCCCAGCACCCGCCGCGGCGTCAACGCGCTGAAAGCCGGCCAAGACCCGCGCGCGACCGGCTTGTGGGGCGATACCAATGGCGCGCCCATGCGCATCTCGCCCATTGGACTGCTGCATCCGGGCGATATCGAGGGCGCAGTCGCCGATACCGTCACCGTCTGCATGCCGACTCATTTTACGCAGCCGGCCGTCTCCGGCGCGGCGGCCGTCAGCGCGGCCATCGCTCAAGCCATGGTCGAGGGCGCCGCGCTTGATGCAATGATCGCGGCCGGCCTTCAGGGCGCTGCGCTGGGCGCAGCCCACGGCCGACCTTGGATGGGCTGTTCGGTGAGCTTTAAGATAGAGCAGGCTCTGGCCATTGCAGCGAGCGGCGGCGACCGCCGCGCGCGCTTGCGCCGGCTCTTCGACGAGGTGGGCGCCACGCTGAATGTGCCCGAGACGGTAGGCGCCGCTTTTGGTATTCTGGCCATGGCGCGGGGCGATCCCAAAGAGACGGCGATTCTGGCGGCCAATCTCTCCGGCGATGCTGACACTATTGGCGCCATCGCCTGCGCGATTGCAGGCGCTTACGCCGGCTTCAACGCCATCCCCGCTGCCGATATCGCCGTGCTGGAAGCGGACGCGGTTTTCCAGGAGTACGAGGTGCGCTCTATTGCCGCCGGGCTGGAAGCGCTCAGCGCGAAGTCGGCGGCCGATGGCTAAACGTCTCGTCACCGTCGGCGACCTGGTCGTCGACTTGCTGTTGGAAGTGCGGCTGCCGGCTGAGGCGGACGCGCATCAGATGTCGCCGAGAATGCTGCTGGAGCCGGGCGGCGCTTGTAATACGCTGCTGGCGGCGCGCAATTTCGGCCTGGAAGCGGCCGCGCTGGGTACGGTCGGCGCCGACTTTCAGGGGCGCATGCTGCTGGAGATGCTGGCGGAGGCCGGCGTCGATGTCGCGGCGCTGGAGACCCCGCCGGACAGCAGCACCACCACAGTCATCGCGCTCAGCGACCCCCAGAAGTCCGAGCATGTTTTCCTGGGGCATTACGGCGCCAGCCCGCCCATCCAGCTGACGGACGAGGCTTTAGGCCAGCTCGAACGCGCTGACGCCGTCTTCATCCCCGGTTATACGCTGGTTGAGGCGCGGCTGAGCCCACTGGTGGAGGGCGTGCTCGACTTCATGGCGTCCAGCGCGACGCCGCTCTACATCGATGTGGGCCCCTTCCTGGGCCGTCTGGAGCAAACCGGCGTGGAGCGCTTGCTCGCCGCCGCTGATGCGCTAATCCTCACCGATGACGAGGTGCGCTTCGTGGCCGCCGGCGAAAGCGCTATCGACGCCTGCCGCCGCCTGCTGGACGCCTATCCCGACTTATTCATCGTGTTAAAACGCGGCGCGGCCGGCAGCCATCTGTTGGGCCGCGGTCTCGATTGTGTTTGCCCGGGTTTCTCGGCGCCGGTGGTTGATACCATCGGCGCGGGCGACGCTTACGCCGCCGCCTACATCTGGGCTGATTTGCAGGGGTATTCGCCCCAGGAATGTGGCACAATCGGCAACGCTACCGGCGCGGCCAACGTAATGAAAGCCGGAGCCGGCCGCAATGCGCCTACCCGCGCCGAAGTGCAGGCGCTGCTCGATCAACACAATACAGGACTGAAGCTCTCATGTTGATTACGCTCTCACTAGAAACGCCGGCCGGCGACGCCCTGGTTGATATCACGCAGCAAGTCAAGGACGCCGTCGCCGACAGCGGGGTCGAGTCGGGCCTCTGTGCCATGATTGCGCCCCATACCACCGCCGGCATCACCTTAAATTCGGCGCTGGATCCCGCCACAGCCAGCGATATCCTGGCCGATCTGAGGCGGCTGGTGCCGACGCGGGTCGACTTCGCTCACCAATACGACACCCCGGCTGATGCCGCGGCCCATATCAAAGCCAGCCTGGTCGGCAACAGCATCAGCCTGGCTATCGCCGACGGCGAGTTAGCGATCGGCTGGTCGCAATTTGTCATGTTCTGCGAATTCGATGGCCCGCGCCGCCGCGAGCTGCAAGTCAAGATCATCGCCGGCTGAGCGAGCGCGCTTGCGCCCCGCCTGCCCGGCAAACTCTCGCTGGACATACGTAAGCTGTCCGAACCAAGACTTCCGCGCTAAGCGGACTGTATAAAGGAGTCCAAGGGGCTAGGCAAAGGAAAAGCCGATGAGGAAGCAGAAAGTTGAGCAACTGTATTTTGACGGCGCGGCGGCGCCCCTAAGCATCGGGCGCATGCAGCTGGATCTGGATGCCTATACCATGATCGGACACGTGGCGCTCTGGACACTGCTGGCGCTGGTCACGGCCGGCTTCGGGCTGCTAATTATCTCCTATGCGGCGGCCAAGCTGATTCTGAACTCGATCATAATCATGGATGAGTCGGGACGGGCGACTGCGCGGCTCCGCTGCGACATCAGCTTGCGGACACAGCTTGGTCATGGCTTGGTATGGGCGGCTTTGGTGATTTTTTCAGGCGGCATCGCGGCGCCATTTTACATTTTCGCTCTGGCGCGCCTGACGATTGATCGTACGGAATTGCTGTCGATTTAGCGCGACTGTGGTAGAGTCTGTAACTTAACTGACAAGGAGAATGTGCATGCCGCGCAAAATCATCATCGACACCGACCCCGGCGTCGACGACACTATGGCCATCTTCTTCGCCCTCTGCTCGCCTGAGTTGGAGGTGGTCGGGCTGACTAGCATCTTCGGCAACGTGCATACCGAGCTGGCGACCAAGAACGCGCTGCGCCTGCTGGAGATCGCCGGGCGAACTGACATACCGGTGGCGGCAGGCGCCGTCGACGCCCTGACAGGTCCCTTCGAGGGTCCCGTGCCCTTTGTGCACGGCGCCGACGGGCAGGGCGATATCAACCTGCCGGATCCGGCCGGCAGCGCCCTGGATATCAGCGCGGCGCAATTCATCGTCGAAAAGCTGCGCGCCCACCCGGGTGAGATCACGCTGGCGCCCGTGGGTCCGCTGACCAATATCGCGCTGGCGCTGCGGCTGGAGCCGCGCATCGCCGACTGGGTCGACGAGGTGGTGCTGATGGGCGGCAACGCTCTGGCGCCCGGCAACGCCAGCCCAGCCGGCGAAGCCAATATCCGCAACGATCCGGAAGCGGCTGACCTGGTCTTCGGCGCTGATTGGCAGGTGACGATGGTGGGCTTGGACGTGACGCTGCGCGTGCACATGAGGCCCGAGCGCATCGCCGAATACGCGACGCACGGCAATCCCATGTCCGACCATATCGTGAAAGTGCTGCCGCATTACCGTAATTATTTTGAAAGCGTTTATGACGCCGAAGGCATCTTCGTTCACGATTCCAGCGCCATCGCCTATATCCTTGATCCCTCGCTATTTTCCCTGCGGCGCTGGCCCATCCGCGTCGGCGCGCGGGGCTTGGGCCGCGGCAAAACCTGGCCCGCTACCGGCGGTCGCATTCTGCCGCCCTGGGAGGGCCGGCCCACCGTGAATGTCTGCGTCGATGTCGAGAGCGAGCGCGCTGTGGAGTTGATGCAGCAGCGGCTGCGGGAAGCATAAAGCGCTAATTCGATCGCTAGCCCCGGGACGAGCGACGGGCAAGCTATTCGCGTCTTTGGTCTCCAGTACACATTTGATGCGATTGCCCTGCCAAAAATTGACAATCGCTTGAAAATATATTAACATTGGTAATACTATGCGCTCGCTACCGCTCCATGGGAGTTCTGCTGATGTTTACTCTACCCGCCGCGCATTCACAGAGCGCCGCTTTTCACCATCGCGTTCTTTCCCGTCGGCGCTTCATCCTGCTGCTGCTGCTCATAATCATCGCGCTGCTCAGCGCCGGAGGAGCGGCGCAGGCGCAGGACCCGACGCCCATACCCACAGCTACCGAAACCCCCGGTCCCGCGGTTGAAGTTCAGGTTACTGATGTAACCCTTAACAGCGTATCGCTGGATTGGACGCCGCTGAAAGGCGCGGATGGCTATGATGTCTGGACTACCGGCGGCGGCGCCAACACGCGCCGCAGGACCAGCGATACCCACATCACCATCAGCGGTCTGAAAGCCAATACGACGTATCTCTTTAACATCAATCCCTATGCCATTGGGCAAGGCGGCATACGCGTATACATGTTTGACAGCCGCACTTTCAGGCTGCGCACCAATGGCTCGACGCCCACGCCCATCCCTGAAGTTGAACCGCTGACTGCCTTCACGGTTGAGGGCAGGGGACACAGGTATGACGGTGTGAGCTGGCTTACCTCTTTGAGGCTGGACTGGGACGGTCCAACGCACACCGGCTACTACATGGTGCATGCGGCTGTCGATGGCATTAGCCAGATGTATATAGGCAATGGAAGATATCAAAACTTGCCGAGGACCTCTGGTCCCTACTACGGCAATTTCGCATTCTTTCAACTGCCGCTGACCACCGGCTATGACTTCACCATAACCTGGCACCCGGGACCAAGCTCCACCTACGCGAAAAAATCGACATCAATACGCTATGAGCCGCCGCCCACGCCGACGCCCACCGCGACCAATACGCCCACCAGTACGCCGACGCCAACCGCAACTTTTACACCTACTACGACCAGCACGCCGACGAGTACACTTACTTCAACACCCACCAACACGCCCAATGTCATCAGTCAGCCTCAGCAAGACGCGCAGCCGCAAAAAGATGCGCAGCCCCAGCTGCCCACCGCTACGCCAAGTCCCGAAACCCCCGGTCCCGCGTTTGAACTTTGGGTGACTGATGTTACCTTGAACAGCGTCTCGCTGGATTGGACGCCGCTGGAAGGCGCGGATGGCTATAGAATCCGGCTCTATGTCGGGGATCGCATTGGGCCCCGCAAAGTGATCCGCGATACCAGCGATACCGACATCACCCTAAGCGGTCTGAAAGCCGATACAGCCTATTACATTACCGTCACTCCATATCTGCTTAGGCAAGGCGATGAGCGTTTATTCACCTTTTCCAGGCGCGATGCGCGGGTGCGCACCAATGGCTCGACCCCCACGCCCATACCTGAAGTCGAACCGCTGACCACCTTCAAAATTGATAGCACCCGAATCTGGCGTTCTGGTGAGAGGTTGTTCACCGATTTGTTACTGAGCTGGAACGGTCCAACGCATACCGGCTACTATACGCTAACCTTGGACAATATTGATGATCATAGCGAGATCTTCAAACAAGGATTTCAATACAAGCTGCCTAAATCCTATGGGATCTATTACGGCGTTCGCGCTCCTATTCAACTGCCGCTTAGCACTGGCTATGGCTTCACCGTAACCTGGCACCCGGGACCCAGCTCGACCTACGCGAAGAAATCAAAATCGATACGCTATGAGCCGCCGGCCACGCCGACGCCGACAAGTACGCCAGTCGCGCAGCAAGGCCAGCAAGACCAGCAAGTTCTGCCCAGCGATACGCCGACGGCGACAGCAACTTCCACCCCCACCGCGACCGCCACGCCGACGAGTACAGCTACTCCAACAAATACGCCCACCGCGACAGCGACCAATACGCCCACGCCCACTAACACGCCTATAGCGCAGCCGCAAAGAGACGCTCAGCCTCAATTGCCCACCGACGGCAGTCTGGGTCTGATCTTCCCCAAAGTCTCCAAAGACCACATCACCGTCGAGTGGAGCGACATGGGTAAAGTCCTGCTCTACTACGTCAGCATCAGCGGCGGCGGCCATTACGATTATGTCACGCCCAACGCCGGCACGACTTCGCATAGCTTCGGCGGCTTAAAAACCGATACGCTCTATTCCTTTGAAGTCAGCGCCTATCCGGAGAGCGGCGGCAAAGTCGTCGCCACCGGCAGCGTCAAAACCGCGCCTGAAGGTCCGCCAACAGCGACGCCCATCCCGACAGACACGCCTGTTCCAACCGACACGCCAGTTCCAACTGACACGCCTGTCCCAACCAATACACCGCTGCCGCCTATCCATGTCGCGGTCGCCGCGCAGGGCTATACCGACGCAACGCTGTCCTGGAGCGCGGTCAGCGGCGCGACCGGCTACACCCTGGCTTATGTCGGCAGCGATATGTCCAGCGACTCCATCGGTCTGGGCGCGGGCGCGACCAGTCATCAGTTCACCGGCTTGACCGCCGGCGTCACTTATCGCGTGACTTTGACCGCGAGCCTGCAAGACGGCGGGCAGCGCAGCGGTCAGGCGCATTTCGCCTTGGCGATCCCGCCGACTGACACGCCCATACCGACCAATACGCCTACTCCCACGGCGACGCCGACCAGCACGCCGATTCCGACAGATACTCCCGTGCCAACCAATACGCCAATAGCGCCGACGGCTACACCCGTGTCGAGCTTGATTCAGACCTTGATTAGCTATACGCAGGAGAATTACGGCGATGCCCATGTCGAGCGCTGGA
>JAJDXR010000020.1 GCA_022823165.1 Anaerolineae bacterium
CACTGCTTAAATTGAGCGGGCCTGCCGCAACTTTGCCGATAAACATCCTTCGCGTCGAAAAATTTTGCGACAAAATGCCGCGAAATCTCTGATCAATCGCATTTCTCGGTGCTCTCGGTGTCCTCGGTGGTTAAATTTCAGTTCAGTTTTGCTCGTCGCAGGGGACACCTGTTTTGAAGCGATTGCCCTGGGGAGTAGGTGCAAAACGTGGTGTAAATGTAAAATATCTGTATAATCTGACAATAATGCGACTAAATGCTCGCCTTCTATACAGCTTCTTACGTAGATGATGTAGTGTCAATTAGGGGCAACAATTACGGAAAGTACACGAGAATATGCCAATTCCGGAAATGGTTTCGGGCAGAGTCATTTATGCGAATAATCCTCTGACATCTGTCATCTGTCAGTTGCGGTTTCCGCCCATCCTTTTAATTGACACAGAATTGCCTGCGCAATTTCAGGAACAATTGAGGCGGGATTATCCGGAATTGGAAGAGGTCAACGAAAGTACACATCTCTCGCTGCCGGATAGTATTGCACAAGTAGTCCCAAAGGAGCTTAGGGAGTCTTTGACGAGTCGTGGCAGTCGACGATTCGAGTTTAAGTCCGTTGACAACAATTGGTCCGTCAGTCTTGCGAAAGACTTTGTAGCACTTGAAGTCAAGAGGTACAAGCGATGGGAAGAGTTTCGTGAAAGGCTTTTGCTGGCGGTTAATGCGTTTGTCGACATTTATGAACCTGCGTACTTCAACAGAATTGGCTTGAGATATCAGAACGTTATTGACCGAGACAACTTGGGCCTCTCAGGTACGTCTTGGAAGGACTTATTGTCTGGCTTCATTTTAGGCGCCCTTGCCAGTGATTCAATGATGTTAAGTGTTATTGAAAACCACGGTGCGTTTTCGCTGCGGTTAAATGATTTCGGCGACTTCGTCCGAGTACAACATGGATTGGGCTCTGACAGTGAGGACAAAACCCTGCAAGAGAAATATCTGTTGGACAATGACTTTTACACAAAAGAAAGGATGATCGCGGAGGTGCAAAATGTTGCCAGCAAAGCAGATGAATTTAATGCACTTAACGGGCGGCTTTTTCGATGGTGCATTCGGGAGCGATTACACGAAGCAATGGGCCCTCAGTTCGCTTGAAGCCACTGAAATTCCGGGAAGCGAACTCGGCGGAATTTCTGAACTTGACGAAGGCATCTTGAATACAGCTTGCTCTGTCGAAGAGCTGCTTATTCGGTTTCTTTCTTTGTTGCACGATCGACATCAACTTGGCCATTCCAATCTACGAGTCGAAGAACTCCTTAAGCGATATATTTTGGCGGTTTTCTCAGTAAGCTGTATCAATAGTGAGATGCTAGAAAGCGCACTCTCATTAAACATGCAGTTGCCTACCATTCCAAATGAAGGTGTTCAAGAGCTTCTTGGCACAGTCGACGATATACGCGATTTCTACTCTTGTGTCAACGATCCCACTACTGCAACACCGACTGTTGAAGTATTCACGCTTAACCTTAAGCAGTCGTAGGGCGGATCTGATTCTCCCGAAACCCGCCGTGGCGAGGAATGAAGTTTGCAGAAAAGCAGACTACCTAAATATGAAAAGTCAAAAGATTCCGTAGCGCTGCGACAGGGAGAAATCCTGTCAAGAGTAGTCCAGATCAGTTTACTTCCAGAATCAATCGATACTGCGTCGCCGAAAGTAAAACGAGTGACACATGATTATGCAATTGTCGCGACTCCGGACTGTGACTTGGACTGGGATTTCAAAGCGCAACAAGGTAAAGAGAGCCTGGGTAAGCTCATTCCTAATATTCTCTTGTGTACAGTGATATTTGCGAGCGACCTTGCAAAGCGCATTAACAGTGATCGTACGCCAAGCAAAAGGTTTGAAACGCGAACTCCATGGAAAAGAACGAGGCAAAATAAGGAAGAAAGATTTCATTACCTGGAAAGGATTGATTCAATTTTAGATCTGCAAGGCGAGGGAATCCGTTCACTGGGTATCGACTTCAAGGAGTTCTTCACGTTGCCCACCGATTTTCTATATTCAAGCATTGCCGCTGGTTTGACCCAAAGAAGATCCGTACTATTGCAGCCATACAATGACCATCTCAACAGTCGATTTGCTTATTTTCAAAGTCGCATAGGATTACCAGAAGATCATCAATATTTTGAAGGCGAAATCTTGCTAGGTGATGATACTTCCCCGGCGCTCACTGATTGAACATGAGAGCACACTTTATTCCGACAATTGAAGTAGGGTGAAGTCCAAATGACACTCCCCAACCCTAACGACATCCACCGCCCTGCCTACCATTTCCTGCCCGCCGCCAACTGGATGAACGACCCCAACGGCGTAATTCAGTGGCGGGGGCGCTATCACTTGTTCTTCCAATACAATCCCGATGGACCCTACCACGCCAATATGCACTGGGGCCACGCCGTCAGCGATGACGTGCTCCACTGGGAAGAGCTGCCCATCGCCATCGCGCCCAGTCCCAATTCGCCCGATCAAGGCGGCATCTTCTCCGGCTGCGTGGTGAACGACAACGGTACTCCGACAGCGATCTACACCGGTGTCAACGACGACTATTCGCTGCAGACGCAATGTATCGCCACCGGCAATGAGGACCTGACGCGCTGGCGGAAATACGCCGGCAATCCGGTGATCGGCGAGCCGCCGGCGCACCTGGGGCAGACGCGAGACTTTCGCGATCCCTTTGTCTGGCGGCGCGAGGGCGCGTGGTATATGACCATCTCGGCGCATATCGTGGGTGTTGGCGGCGCGGTCTTGCTTTATCGCTCGCACAACCTGACCGACTGGGAATACTTGCATCCGCTCTTCGTGGGGGATAGAGCGCGCCACGGCCGCAACTTTGAATGCGCCAACTGCTTCCCGCTGGGCGACAAGTGGGTGATGATCATTTCGGTGATGCTGGTCAATGCGCCGGCGTATACGCTGTATTGGGTCGGCCGCTGGGAGAACGAGCGTTTCATCGTGGAATCCGAAGCTGTCTACGATGCCGGCGTCAGCTACGCCTCGCTGATGCACCTTGACGAGAGCGGGCGCCCGCTAATTTACTCCTGGCTGCGCGAATCGCGCAGCGTCGAGTTACAGAAAAAAGCCGGCTGGACCGGTGTGCAAGCGATCCCGCGTGTACTCAGCCTTGACAGCCGCAACCGTCTCATCAGCCGGCCGGTCCCCGAAGTGGAAACGCTGCGCGGACGGCATCAGCATTTCGCGACCGAGGAGCTGAGTGAGACTGCCATCTCTGTTGGCGGGCTGGCGCTGGATATCGAGGCGGCATTCGACGCGCAAGCGGCCACCAACTGCGGCATTGAGCTGGCCGCCGGGCACGACAAGCTGGCGGTCGTCTATGAGCGCCGCGCGCAGACGCTGCAGGTCCACCGGCGCTATCGGCAGCCCAAGGCTGAAATCGACAGCGCGCCGGAAGGCATTGTACATGCGCTGGATGACGGCGAGACGCTGCAACTGCGGCTCCTGTTGGATGGCTCGGTGCTTGAGGTCATCGCCAATGGCCGTACGCGCATCACCAGCCGTTTCTATCCGGACAGCGCCGAGACGCCATCTTTGCGGATGATCACGCCGGCGGCCGCGCTTAGCCTGGATGTTTGGGAGATGGCGCTACGGGTTTAGCGGCCGGCCCAGTTTGCCGGCCAGGTCTTCCAGATGCCCAAGCTCGTGCGCGCACAAGCCGCGGGCTGAATAATAGACCGACTCGGCCCGTCTGACGCCCTCACGCCTGACCGTTCGCTCCCATTGTCCCCGGCTCAAGCCAGTCAAGATGCGCAGCAAAGCCCTACGCCGAAAATCGAAATAGGCCATCAACTCGGCGATCTCAAAGGCTTCGTAACGCATGAGCGCGCCCCAATCTCGCTCGGCGTGAATCCGCGGCATCAAGGCGTTCTTCAGCAGCAAGGCGTGATGAATGGGATCGGCGCCGCGCTCGGCGCAATAAATCAGATGCGTCAGATCTCGCTTGAAGCTGCGCTCGCCTTCGCCCAGCGGCGCCGTCAATTCCGCTTCGGTCAAGCCGCTGCTGAGCTGCCGCAATCGCTCCGGCGCAGCGGCCAGGACTTGCAATATCAGCGCGATGCGTTCGTCTGAGGGCTGGGTAGTCAGGCGCTTGCGCAGCGCCGCTTTGGATACGGTCTCAATGGACATCAGGCCATACGCGACAAGTCTCTGAGGCGCGCCATCTTGCTTTCGCCGTCTTCGCCCGTCACCGGCGTGTAGAGCTCGTCGGGATCGCGCAGCCGGTCGAGAAAGAGAATGCCGTCAAGGTGGTCGATTTCGTGGTGCAGGACGCGAGCGTCCATACCTTCGATCCGCCGCGCAATCTTAGAGCCGTCTTCGGTCAAGGCGCGGAAGCGAATCCAGCTGGGACGAGGCGTATCCCAAGTGTAGATATCGGGGATGCTCAGGCAGCCGTCGAAGCCGGTTTCAGGCGCGCCCGCCTCAAGGATCTCGGGATTGATCAGCGTCAGCATCGGCTCTTCGTCGTCTTCGTCATTCTGGCCGAATTTGACGACGGTCACGCGCTTGTGGACGCCGATTTGGGGCGCGGCGATGGCGGCCCCGGGCAGCGATGCCAGCGTGTCCTTCAGATCTTGAATCAGCCGCTTGAGCCGCTTGTTCTTGAGGTTGGCGGCGGGCCGGCTCTTCCGCCGCAGCAGCGCCTCGTCGCCTGGATAATAGATCAGTCGTTTGATCGCCATCGCGGCAACTCTAGCACAGGTGGCGCGGGTTCGGCAATTCTGCGGTATGCGGAAGCGCGGTGAATTTCATGAACATAGGATGAGTCCCGGGCATCATGCTTGGTGATTCATCGTGGTCGCTTGTCTGTCGTGACCTGGCTCACGCGACATTACATACGCTTGGCAGCGCTTATGTATAGGGGCGACCAACCTGGTCGCCCGTCGAAGTAGTACGATATGTTTTCGGGCGACTTGATAAGTCGCCCCTACCAAGTCCGACGTATTGTGAAAATGGAAATTAGCAGGCTGGCTACAGATGACCTTTGAACTGCTTCGTCGAACCAGAAGCGTCAGCACATTTCACCGAGCCGCGCATCGGCTAGCGCGCGCTTGAGCCGTCGTCAAAGACGCCGCTGGGATGGCAGCCGCGCCCGGCCGCCGCCGCTTCCCTTTCCAATTGCAGAAACTCGTCGTAATGCATATCGTTGGGCGGATAAAGCACGACCTCAGCCCAGCCCTGCTCCACCAGCACGCGATTGACCAGGACATCATTGACATAGACAAAGCGCAGCAGCCGGTCGTAGCGGTCGACCAGCTCCTTGTCCGCTACCAGACGCACAGTCTTGCCCATGACCAGGGCGGCATTGGCTTGGGTGGAATCTTTGAAACAGGGGTGATCGCGCTCGGGTGTGTTCATCTGAAGGTAGCGTATGCGCGTATTCACGCCGTTCAGCATCACATCGATGGTATCGCCGTCGACCACACGCGTGACCGGGCCCATCTCGGCGGCGCCAGGCGGCAATGTTGGAGCGGCTGTTGGCGAGATGCCGGCATAGCTTGTAGCGATGGCCGAGACGTCCGTGCCTCTGCAAAGCGATTCGCAGGGAATGCCGTCATAGTTTGAATCACGCGCGGTATCGCCGCAGACGTAGAGTTTGTAAACTGCTTCCGCGCAGGATTCCATTTTGCCGCAGGTCTTAGCCTCGCAGTCAAATGGCGCTTCCGTCTCAATAGACGCTGGTGATTCCGGCTCAATTGGCGCTTGCGGTTTGTTGATGGCGGGCGCGTCCTTGCTGGCTAACCAGCCAGCCATGAATCCGGCGCGCCCGTCCTCAAGCCGCAGTTCTAGCCACTCGCCAAGATCATCGGCAACCTGGATGCGTTCGCCATAGGCAACTCTGCCTATCACTTCGCAGGAGGTGGCAGGGCAGGCGCGAATGTTCACTCTGCCGTTGGAAATGACGTAATAGGTTACGAGTTCGGCAGTGGTAGGCGCGCTGCCCGGATTGGCGATATTCTCCAGTCGTACTGCTACTTCAGTCCCCACTTGTACGGCAACGTCCGTGCGGACTCGCGGCGCGACATCGGTGGCGACCTGATTGGACAGCGGGGCGCAACCCACTACGCTCAATAGTAAGAGCTGCAAAACAAGTACACTATTATTCATCTATTAGCTCTTTGCCGATTATGGAACGGAAAGTAATAATCAGTCTCAGAATAGTACAAATGCGTAAAAATTGTCAAATGCGAAATCTTCGTCAATTCAACTGCTATAATCAACGGCGTCAATAAATGGGGTCAAATCGTGCCGTCTCGCGCCATTAAGTTCTTTTCGTTTTACCGCCCCTATCTGGGTTTACTAGCGATCGATCTGGTCTGCGCCTGCATCGCCTCGGCCATTACGCTGATTTTGCCGCTCTGCGTCCGTCATATCACGCAGAATCTCTTGGGCGAGGGCGCGCCCGATCCGGTCGGCGATATCGCCATCATGGCCGGGATCATGCTGGCGCTGGTTGCCGCGCATACGCTCTGTACGCTTTTCGTCGATTACCAGGGTCATATGATGGGCGCGATGATGGAGCGCGATATGCGGAAGGAGCTCTTCGCGCATCTGCAAAAGCTGTCCTTCAGTTTCTTCGACGAGCAGAAGACCGGCCAGCTGATGTCGCGCATCACCAATGACCTCTTCGCGATTTCGGAGCTTTCGCATCACGGTCCGGAAGATTTGTTCATCGGCGCGGTCACTTTTGTCGGCGTCTTCCTCATCACGCTGACTATCAACCCGGCGCTGAGCCTGATCGTCATCGCCTTCTTGCCGCTGATGCTGATCTATTCGCTGCATTTCAATCGCAAGATGCATCGCGCGCTGCGGTTAAGCAAGCAGCGGGTGGCCGAGGTCAGCGCGCAGATCGAAGACTCGCTGGCCGGCATCCGTGTGGTGCAATCCTTCGCCAACGAAGCGCTGGAACAAGCCAGGTTCGACGCCGCCAACGCCCGCTTCGTCGAGAGCCGGCGGCTGGAGTACAAAAGCGAGGGCTTCTTCTATGGCGGTATGTCCGCCTTCACGCAATTGATGACGGTCGTGGTGGTGGTCTTCGGCGCGCTGGCGATCGTAGGCGCTTCGCTTGACCTGGCCGATCTGATCACCTTCCTGCTTTATGTGGGCATCCTCATCGAGCCGATTCGGCGTCTGGTAAATTTCGCTCGCTGGTATCAAGAAGGCATCACCGGCTTCAATCGTTTTATGGACATGATGGAGCTGCCGCCGGCCATACAAGAACCGCGCGAGGCGCTGGCGCCGCAACGCCTGCGCGGCGAGCTGGAGCTGAAGAATGTCACCTTCAGTTACCAAGCCCGCTTCGGCACGGTCTTCCGCAACTTGTCGCTGAAGATTACCATGGGTGAATATGTGGCTCTGGTCGGCGCTTCGGGGGTGGGCAAGACCACGCTGGGCGCGCTCATTCCGCGCTTCTACGATGTCAACGGTGGGCGCATCTGCCTGGACGGCGTCGATATCCGCGGGTATAGCCTGGCGGCGCTGCGGCGCAATATCGGCACGGTCGACCAGGACGTGTATCTCTTTGGTACGACGGTGGCCGAGAATATCCGCTATGGCAGGCCGGACGCCGCCGAGGAGGAGATCGTGGCGGCGGCCAAAAAAGCCAACGCGCATGACTTTATCATGGCGCTGCCGCAGGGCTACGCCACCGAGATCGGCCAACGCGGCATCAAGCTATCAGCGGGACAGCGCCAGCGGCTCAGCATCGCGCGCCTGTTTCTGAAAGATCCGCCGTTGATCATCCTGGATGAGGCCACCAGCGCGCTGGACAACGAGAGCGAACGGGTGGTGCAGGCTTCGCTGGAGCGGCTGATCGAGAATCGCACGACCCTGGTCATCGCCCACCGCCTGTCCACCATTCGCAATGCCGATCGTATCCTGGTGCTGACCGAAGACGGCATTGGCGAACAAGGCACACATGAGCAACTGCTCGCGGACGACGGCGCTTATGCCGGGCTGTATAATCTGCAACTGGCGCGCTAGCAATCGGCGATACTAAACGCTCGACCCAAGTTAATAATCTGTCGATAGTCTGTTTGATGACGGAACGTGTCTTATTGGAGAGCTACGGCCTTAAAAACATTCTTGTCTCAGTTCAGTCGGAAAGTTTAGCGATGTTGCCATCCGCGTTAATCAGATCTTGAAGTGTGATCGTGATCTCTCCGCTTTTGATCTTGCGATTCAATTCTGGACTCGTTTTCTCGGATATGTAGACTTCATAGTTCTTTGGATCACTGTATAAGTGTTCCGTCCTGCGAAAGATCTCTTTGCGGTTAAGACTCTTGCTCTTCTTTACGGTCATTTTGCTTTGCCTTTTCGGATAGATTTGAACTCTCTAATCATCCGTCTAAATGCACGTCGGTCAGCATCTGACCAATCGTCCCTGCAATTCCCGACATAGATGTCAAGCAGCGCCACAACATGAGAGATCCGAGAATAGTACGATATAACACAAAATCCTTGCACCTCGTGTTGTCTGGCGCCTCCAGCGCCCCAAATCTCATCTCCGCACTTTGGTCTATCGCTATAGTATTCTAAAAGCGCAAAGTATTCAACTTGCGGAATACTGATGCGCGGCGCTATTTCTCTTAACAGCGGAGTAAGAACTACTTGAGCCAACGAAAGTCTTATCCCTACAATTGGATTCTACTAATATCGGATCGAATATACAAATATGTAACAAGATTGGAAGGGAACAAATTAAAGGTCTTTAAGAGTTGTATTCAATGCCAATTTCGGCAAGACCGATTCTTAAACGCCTTCGCAAACCGACGGGCGACAGCAATTGGCGCTTGAAGTATGGGATGTCGTGTCCGCAATATGTCGAAATGCAGCAACGCGCGAAAACGGACGAGCGCATTTACTGAATAGAAGAGTAGCGGGAGAGGGGCTCGAACCCTCACGCCCTTCCGGGCAGGCGCTTTTAAGGCGCCCGTGTCTGCCATTCCACCATCCCGCCGCTGGAATCAGTATAGCCTCGGCAAGGTGATTGTCAATATAACCGCGTCCGCTAGTCGCGCTGGCTGTCGTCGTTCTTGCGCTTGCCGCTGACGTTGGGGCGGTACTTGCCGCCGAAGAGCATGAAGAGCCCCATGCCCACCAGGATCAGCGGGAAGAATTGCCAGAATGCGCCGGCGATATCGGCGATTAAACCGGGAATGCCGAAGATGACGCCGATGGCGATCAGCCAGAGCGCGCCTGTGGCGGAGCTCCAGCGTTCGCCCAGCGCGGAAGCCCGCGCCAACATCGATGCGGCGATGACAAACATGATGCCGGGCCACCACCAGCCGGTGAAAAACAAGAGACCCAGTCCGACGAAAAACACGCCCGTGCTGGATTGCGAAGCTTTTTCTTCCCTGTCCATTTGCCTGTCCCGTAATCACTATGTTGCCTTGCAATAAATACGTGGCTGGGGGCATGCGGTTGCGGCGCTGGGCGCTTTTACCTCTCGACGAACGTGACGCGATAGGACTTCAGTCCGCGCCGATTATCCGTGTAGCAATCGCCAGTGCTCAAACTGCTGGCTGAAGAATCCCGCGCGCCGGCCATTTCAATCGCGTAATCTACCGCTTCCTCCATTTGGAAATCGGCGTAAGAATCGCCGAGCTCGACTTTGAGGCCGCTGAAAAATAGGTCTTCCTGATTGCCCCAGCGTACGCGGATAGGCTGGCCCGGGATGCCGCGCCCGATGTAGTCGACCACGTGCGCTTCAATGAGCGCGGGCCGCCCCAGATCGCAGAACGAGAGCAGCGAAAGCAGTCCAAAGCTGCGTTCCTCGGCGCCGGGCGCGTCCGTAAGGCGGGTCGGCGTGGCCAAATACGTATGCTGCAAGGGCGGCTTGGTGGGCAGGAGCGTGGGAGGCGGGTCGTCGCTGGAAGGCGCTGGTTGCGCCGCGGAGCCCTCAGCGGCCGCATCAGCCATTGGCGTCGCTTCAGCCGGCAGCAACTGCTCGGCGCAGCCGGCGCGCCCCTGCGCTGTATAGAGCCGGACCGCGCTGCGCAGGGCTTGTATGCCGCTGGGGCTGCGCAAGTAACCGCGGCTGCCCAGCTCACAGGCGCCGGCGGCCAGCGCGTCCCATGGATCCTGCAGTGGGCGCAGCGCGATGAGCTTGTCCAGCGCCTGCTGCGTATCGCCGCTGCGCTCGTGCTCAAGCGCGATGGCTATCATATAGTGATTGCGGTCTTCGGCGCGCAACTGCCAGGGGGCGGCATTGGCTACAGGCAGCGGACCCTGAAGCCGCGTGATGCTGAGGCCCAGCAGTAAGCCGGCGATCAAACTGATAGCGAAAGCCGCCTGTGAGAAGACGCCGAGCTCCGCTCTGGCGGCGCCTGCGCGCGGCGCGGGGCGCAGGTTACTTTGATTTACGGGCCTCATGAGCCCGCCTCATCTGGCGGGAGGAAGGGCCGCATAATCGCCGTCAGCTGCCCCAGATCGCGCGCCATTCCCACTAGCAGGCTGATGTCGTCGAGGCTGCGCGCCGAGTTGGTGATGACGCGGTCGATAGCTTGCCTCAGTTCAGGTCCGTCTAACTCGGCATAAAGCCGGCCGAGCCGTTCCCCCGCGCCGGCCAGATCAGCGTCGACTGTGTAGCCGGCCGCGATCATGACTGTGTATTCGTCGCGATAGGGCTGCGCCAGGTCGCTCAGCGCGCTGCTGCGCCCGCTGGCGGGGAATTGGACCCAGCCCAAAAACAGTCCGACTGCCGTTCCGATCAGCAAACCCAGCATCAGCGAGCGTATGACGCGCAGCATAATCCCCGCTTTGGCCTATTCCGGCGGACGACAGCGTCGCCCAGCCACCGTGTCATCTATCTTATACTGGAACAGCAGTTTTGACAGAGACGCGGCCGGCGCGCCTGCCTCTCTAGTAGGGCGCCAGGGCTTCAGCGGGGTCGTCGATGCGGCTGTCGTCCACGATGACGAATCGGCTGGAATCAGCCGGCTCCAGCGTCCACTCCAGCTCATGTTGGGCGCCGCCGTCGCCGACATGATGCTCCTCGCCGATGATGAAATAGTCGCGCGCTTGATGGCCGGTGTGGGATTCGCTGACGCGGATGCGGTCGAAAAGCGTGGCGCTCAAGGCGACTGAGCCCTGCTCGCGAGCGTCGAGCCGCAGGCTGTGAATATGGCCGCGCGGGTGCTTGCGCCGGGCGACTTCGTAGGCGGCAAAGGCGCGCGCGGTTGCGATATCGGAGAGGGCGGGCAGGTCCAGCGTGAATTGCTTCAGCCCGTACAAGTACTGGCCTTCGCCATCGGATTCGACAATCTCCAGCGGATCGCGCCGGTAGAGCGGCGTCCCGTAGAGCTGCAGCAGCGTCAGATAGACGGCGCGGCGGCGGCGGTTGATGAGGCGAATGTCAACGGATGTCATGCCCAGACGCGTGACCTCGACGGCGACGCCCTCGCTGACAGTGTAACCTCGATTCTCCGGATTACGCTGGAAGCGGCTGACGAGCCGTTCAAACTCCAGCAGGCCGACAGGTTGGCTTTGCTCGTCCATCAGGCGCAGGGTCAGCGGCAATTCCGAGCGCTGTTCCAGGCGCAGCGTACCTTGCAACTGCCAGAGCAGGCTGGCGCGCGGGCCGATTTCCCGCGGCCGCATCAGCAGCGTCAGCCGGTTCAGGCGCTGATCGCCATAGCTGTAGCTCAGGCCGCTCATATCGTCGGCGAACTGCGCGGCCAGGATCTTGCGCGCCAAGGTATAGTGCCGGTTGAGGAAGACCAGCGCGCCCTGGCGATCCACGTAGAAGCGTCCGCGCTCGCTGGAGACAATCTCGCCGATGGCCTCGCGGATCGATGCGCCCTCCCGCCACCAGTCACCCACGTAGGCGAATCGGGTTTTGCCGCGTTCCAGGCGCAGCGTCAGTTGCTCGGGCGGGAAGATGCGCGCGTGGTCGATCATGTTGTAGCCGCTCACGTCGATCAGACAGAAATCGGCGATGACCGCGCGGCGGATTACCGCCCCTTCCAGCAAAGCGCGTATTACTTGGTCGGCGGTCACATCAACTTGGAGGGCGACGCGGGCCGGGCTTTCTTCCAACCAGGGTTGAATATCGCGCAGATGGATAAGGGCTTGCTTGCGGCCGAATTCGCCCGCATCCGGCTCGACATGGCTGATGACGCCGGTGAAATGACTGCGGACTTGGTCGCCGTCGTCGCTTTGAATGCGGACGCGCATGCCGCTGTCCAGCCGATTGCGCTCGGGCGAAAAAGCGCCGCGCGGATTGCGGACCGTGATGCGCGCCCAGCTGATATCGGCCATGCTGTCGTAAGCCCGGCGCAAGCCCAGCCGCCAGCGCAAATCCAGCACGTCCTGGTCGATCACATCGGCGAAGCGGCCATCGTTGCCGCGGTCGATGGCGACGCTGTACCTTATGCTCATGGCGGCGCCTCCTAGGCTTCCAGCAGCCAGCTGTGGCGGAAGGCGCAGCCGTAAAAGTCGCGCTCGCCGTAAGTGTAGAGGCCCGGCTCAACGCTGACGCGCGCCGGCGTCAGCAGGTTGTCGCCCAGCGTGACATCAGCCGAGATGGCCGCGGTGTAGCCGTCAATCAAGTCGATCAGCCGCGGCAAGTGGCTGCGCAGGCCCAGGCCGGCGTCGCCGGGCGCGACCAGCAGCAGGTGCGTGGCGCTGTGATAAATCGTTTTGGCGCCGCCGCTAAATGCCGCCGTCTGCAGGCTGTTTTCGCGCCTCCGAAATAAGCCTTCGCGCTCCAGCTCAATGGGCATGACCAGCAAGGCGGGCAGTTGGGCGCTGTGCAGCGCATTGGGCAGTTCGGCGAGGTCGTAATTGTTGCGCACGCCGCTGATTTTCATGATTGACAGTTGGGTTAGAGCCGCGCGAAAACTCGCCATCGGCTTGCTCCTTTCTTTGGTTTGGCTTGAGTGGTGCAGGTGAGAATCTGTAGGGGCGAGCCTTGGCTCGCCCATATTACGCGGATTTACTCAGTAAGCGCGAGTAGTTATGCAACAATCTGAAGAGCAGTGTAGGGGCGATTCCGTGAATCGCCCACCAACACAAACTTGAAGCTGGGGGCGAGCCGGCGGCTCGCCCCTACACCGATTACTCTGTGTCTCTGTGCCTCTGTGGTGAATTGAAGTTCGGCCGGTCGTTACAGCGACAAGTTGCTGCGGCGCTGCTCCATCGCCTCGTCTTCCGCCAGCATTCGCTCTAGCTCGGCGGTCTCGAGCTCGTCGACATAAGCCTCAATGACCTGCTCCAGGTAAGCCGGCAGGTCGGCGTGGATATTCTGGAAGTTGGCGATGAATTCCGGGCTGGAGTTATACAGTTGGCCCAAGCCGCGCAGCCGATCGAGCCCCGGTTCGTAGAAGTGACGCAAGTGCTGCTGCCAGCGGTCGAGAATCTCCTTGACTTCGCGATCGCCGGCGCGCTTGCCCGCCTGCATGGCCTCGGCCAGGTCGGTGTAAATCTGATTGCCCTCGTCCATGATTTCGTCTTGCCGCGCCTTGCCGTAGCTGTTCCAGCGCCCGATGCTCTCGTTGACTTCGGCGGGACCGTATGTCAAGCGCGCCTCGCGTTCATATTGCTTTTGCTGCTTGTCGCTGTGGGGTTTCAGCGCGCGTTTCTTTTTGGCCATCTCGTATGCTCCGTATTGCGCTAGCTGCGTTTCGGTTTCAGGTCATCGGCATTGTTGTAACGCCGGATGGATGGGTAGCGCCAAGCCACCCAGGCGGTCAGCAGCACAGTCGCTACTCCGCCGCTGAAAATGGCGAAGGGAGCGCCGAAGAGCGAAGCCACCAGTCCCGCCTCCAACTCGCCCAGCTGGGGGCCGCCCATGAAGAACATCATATTGACCGAAACCATACGCCCGCGCAATTCGTCCGGCGTCATCAGCTGGCGGATGGTGCCGCGGATGACCATCGAGATGGTATCGCCGGCGCCGGTCAAGGCGAACATTACATAGGAGAGCGCGAAGCTGGTGGAGATGCCGAAGATGGCGGTCGCCAAGCCGTAGACGGCCACGCTCAACAGCAGGATGAGACCTTGTCGCTTCATCTCCGAGCGCAGCGACATGATGAGGCCGACCAGCAGCGCGCCGATGGGCTGGGCGGTGGCCAGCAGGCCGTAACCCGCCGCGCCCACGCCCAAGATGTCACCGGCCACGATCGGCAGCATGGTGCGGGCCGAGGCGAATAACGTAGCGAAGAAATCCAGCAGCATGGTGCCCATGATGATGCGCGTACTGAAGGTGAAACGGATGCCGTCGATCAACGCGCGCCAGCCGATATTGGCCGCCGTCTTGATCTTGCCGCGATGGCGGATCAAGCCGATAGCCACAATGGCGACTACGAAAGTCGCGGTGTTGATGCCGTAGACCAGGCCGATGTTGAATTGCGCCACCAGCAGCCCCGCCAGCGCGGGTCCACAGATGGTGGCGATCTGGAAGATCAGCGTATTCAAGCTGATGGCGTTGGTCAGATGGCGCGGCTTGACCAGGTTGGCCACAATCGACTGCCGCGCCGGGCTGTCGAGCGCGGTGGCGGCTGAGCCCAGCGCCGTCAGCAAGTAGATGCTGTTGACATCAATCTGATCGGAGAGCGTCAGGTAGGTCAGCACAGCCGCAATCAGCGCCGAGACGATCCGCGTCCAGATCATCACGCGCCGGCGATCCAGCGCGTCAGCCAATACGCCGCCCAGCAGGGCGAACATCACAATCGGGATGACGCGCACCAGCCCCAGCATGCCCAGGCCGAAGGCTTCCGCCCCCAAAACAATGTCGCTGCCGAAGAGGCTGATGGTGAAGCTCTGTCCGCGCAGCAATTGAAAAATATGCCAGTTGATGGCGAAGAGCTGCATCTGCGAGCCGGTGGTGGAGACCATCTCCCCGAACCAGAGGAAACGAAAGTCGCGATAGCGCAGGGCGGCCATGCGCGTCAGGTTACGAGCCATCCATCCCCTCCAGAATCAAGCCGCAACCATAGCGCAAAGCCCCTGCCGGCGCTAGATTCAATCAAGCGGTCACGCGCCGCATCCGCTCCAGCAGAGGCGTCGATTCCCGCTCCAGCAGCCCCGCCGACTTGGTCATCAGCTCGGCGAAACGCAGGGTCAAGTCCTGTATCGCCAGCGTGGGCGCGTAGGTCTCGATGGCCGCGCCGCGCCGGTGCGTCGCCGCGGTTGTGCCTTGTACGCCGCGCAGGACGCTCAAGCGGTTTTTCGCGCTGTCGATGGCGGTTATACGCAGGTACTCGGTCTTAATCCGCAGCAGTTGCCCGACTTGAAAGCGCGGTTCCCGCCCGTCCTGGTCACTGCTGTCCGCGTCTCCCACCGTGATGATGCCGGAATTAGCGTATAGCAAGGTGTCGCGCACCGTATCGCCGCTGCCGCGCCAGGCTTCCGTCCAGCGGTCGTGCCAGCCCCAGATGCCCTCAATGCTGATGCCGGCGTCGGCGCTGTCGTCGACCTGGATGAGCGCGCCCTCCGCTAACTGCAAGACACTCGCCGGCGCATCGCGGTCGTCGGGCAGCAGCCGACAATCAGCGCGCTTCAAGGCGACGCCTCCCGTTCTGAGCGCGCGCAACTCAAGCAGGTCATCGGGCAGGATAAACTCACGCGGGTTGGCGCGGTTCAACGCGACGTCGCGAGTCCGCAAGCGCGGGCAATAGCGCCGCTGCGTCAGCGACTCGATGAGTTGGCTGGCGGCCTGCAGACGCTGCAGCAGATCGCTGTCTTCCGAGCTGTCGGAGGCCGACAACTTCAGATGCCGGCGCAAGTCGTCCAAAGTGGCGATGGTGTACATACTATTCCTTTCTGTTGAATACATGGATAGATGCGAAACATGAAACGGTTGCCGCTGCAGGCTGGCGCGGACCAGCGCGCCCGTGTTACTTTTGAGGGAGCGTCAGATGAGCAAAGGTCAAGTCGCGCCGCGATGAAAGCGCTCGCTATCACGCCCGAGGAATTCGATGCCGGGCGGCACCGGCTGCCCATCGCCGGCGAGCTGTTGCTGCCGGGTGCGCAGGTCTGTCTGGACGCAGACGGTAATGCCTACGAGCTCAAGCAGGCGCTGCTGCCGCGCGGGGCTTGCGGCACAGTGATCGAGTTATGCCGTCAAGGCGAGGGCGTCGAGGTGGGGTTGAACGCGGAACTTCAGGCGGACGGCGGCTTTTTCTTCGAAGCGCTGTGGGTGCTGGTGGGGTGAGGCGGTTTTACTGAGATTCAATTGCAAACTTTGGCTTTCATTTTGGGATTCTCTATCTTGTCACAGTCTATCTGCTTATTTTCAACTCCGTAGTAAATCATCGACTTTACAGTTTTCTCTGATATTCGATCCATCTCATGTCTTTCATCTCTGATTAGCTGTACAAATCTTGCGAGCTTTTCTGAAGTGAGATGAACAATATCAACGTGCCACTCATTCACTTTGTCATCGGCTGTTTTGCCTGGAGTAGTGCACAATGTAAGTGCGTCTGCCAAAACATCATAGGGAATCAACACATAGTCCACGTGTTGAAAACTATCACGAGTGCAAACCAACGCCGCTGCTACACGGTGAAGACGTGTTTTTCCTTCATCGATTATGTACGTTGACAACGTACCATCCGAGGGACGCAAGGTATTGAATACGTCCGCAGCAACTTCACCCTCTTTCAGCCACGGATAGAAATTCTTGTCTCTTTCCCATTTCGCCTTCTGCGATATGCTGTGAAACAGATAGTCCACGATGTCTATGATTCCGAACGTGTTTTTTCCAGTTGGTCTAGCACTGACTCAAGATCTTTCTTGAGCATATTGCTGGACTCCTTTGCGATGGCCGTTTTCACGGCCCTGATTGATCGGGGATCATCTAACGATGCCAGACCAAGTCCGGCACCGTCTCGTACCCAAGCAGAGAGACTACGCAAAAGGCATTGCTCCAATAGCTTCCTCCGCTCAGTCTTCCAGCGGTTTGAATCCATCCTCCCGATATATTGAAGCGCCTCCATCGCAATTGATGCGTTGGTCCGTTCCTCCAAGATAATGGTCCTTATTTCAGCGAGGGCGGGCTCACCGCATCGTTCTATTAATGCCTCTAGACCTAGTGAGAAGGCATTGTCCATCCCAGGTTCAAGGTCGATATAGGTTGCCAGCGAAAACAGACTACTTAGTTCGGCTTCAATCTCGCTGCGGCGCGTATGCTCAAGCAAATACAGGATTAGTTCAGAATCATTGGGAGCGGATTTTGCCTGCCGTGAACCTGTACTGTCGACGTCTATCGTTATTTCTTGCTGTGGGAATCCATCACTGCTGGGCCACGACACAATCTTGCGTTTCCGCCCACCGCGGTTATCCCTTTCAAAATCTTCTGACTCAGTATCCGGGTGCAGGAACAATATCGTTTGTTCCGCGTTATGCTGAAACGATGGCCTGTATGCTGCGTAATAGTCATTTTCACTTTGTAAGTATTGTTTGGGCTCCAGGATTAATCCCTCTTTGGTTACAGGGAATGTGTGTTGCCGGAGGTTGTGGCTATCGTCAGCCGGCTCAACGCGACGCCGTGACTTGAGGTCAGGTTTAAGCGAGTCTTCTGGCCATGCGTGAATCGGAGGCTGGATCCGATCAGTGGACTCAATCAACGAGATCTCCTTTCTCGCTTACATCCCTTGCGAGACTCACCAACTCAGCAATAAGGTCAGGCAATTTACTTTGGGGAAGAGCGACCGCCTTCTTCTCCTCGGTCCTCAAGGCCAGCTTCAGCTGTGTAGCGAAACCCGACTGCTCCAAAGCAATTTGCTGTTGACGTGGCGGAAGCAATTGTCCTGAGCGCCGCAGCCTAACCACTTCCCATTTGCATTGACGGTTAATGATTTGATCGTCTAGAGTCTCACAGTCAAGTTCCCTAAGTATCTGATATTCAAAGTCGTACGGATTGTTAAGCGCTTTCATGTCCAGGAATGGCGACAACTCTTGCATGTACTGGTATGCCGCGTCCAAACTTTCAGCAGGTTTGAGCAAAGTCCCGCCAAACAACATCCTGCGCAGGCGAATCATCTTGGACGAGCGCAACCAGCGTTCTCCAATATCAGTGATTACTCGCAATTCCTCGTCTAGTCCACCAATTATTGGAAATCCCGTATAGGCGGAATCTTCCTTGAATTTGCGTTCGGAACCATACAACCACTCAACTCTATCGGGATATATTCCCAGAAAGAGCATGCCATTCGCATGTTTGATTCCGCACACATCAACTTCGCCTTCTCTGACTTGCCGATAATCGGGTTCTTCGCCTATCACGTCAGCCCACAATGTGGAAACGTCGTTATCGCCTTCCGGCCAGGCGAATCCGACTATACGGAGCACTTCAACTTGCCAGTCGATGCTTTGGCTCATATCGCCTCTCCAAATTCATAGATTCGCTGAACCGTCCAAGCGTACGCAGCGCATTATAACATATTGGACGTCTTATGTGAAATTGATTTGCGAAAAATGGGCTGATCTCCAAAATGGTAAGTACCAACCGACCATATAAGGAGAGTCAGCCACATGAATAGTATAGACATTGAAAGCGTATTCACCATCCTCTTTGTTCTGATTGATG
>JAJDXR010000063.1 GCA_022823165.1 Anaerolineae bacterium
CGCGAAGGAAGTTTATCGGCAAAGTTGCGGCAGGCCCGCTCAATTTAAGCAGTGGATTTAGGAGAAAAGTTGTCAACAGAACCTAAACTCCGTGTCCTCGGTGTACTCGGTGGTAAAAATTATTTTGAAGCGATTGCCCTGAGCGCTGTGTTAGCAAACTCGCATGATTAGGGTAGAATATGGGACAGGCTGTCTGACCGCGGCAATCAGCAGCTAGCGGCGGCGGACTTACATACGGAAGAAGGAGACCTTATGTCGGCTATGTCATCAGCAGAAAAGATCGGCCAAGCTTGGCGCCTGCATCGTGATGGCGATTCCAGGGGCGCGATCGACATGTTCAGCAGCATCGTTGAGGCTAATCCCGCCAACGTGGACGCGCGCTACGGGCTGGGTTTGGCGCAGAAGGCTCTGGGAAACAATGAGGCCGCGGCGGCAGCCTTCCGGGCGGCGCTTGCTAGTACCGAGCAGGCGCTGGCGGCAGTGCAAACCGCTTCGCATGCCGAAGGGCAAATCGGCGACAACGACCTCGACAGCAATATCGATGACCGCTACATGATGCTCACGCGGATGCTGAATCAACGTCTCGAGGATGTCGGCGCGGCCAGCTAGCCAAACCATGCAGAAGCGCGAACGACTCGAACGCGCGATTGCGGGCGAAGCGGTCGATCGCGCGCCGGTCGCCCTGTGGCGGCACTGGCCCGGCGACGATCAACGCTACGCGGACTTGGCGCGCTCCACCATTGATTTTCAGCATGACTACAATTGGGATTTCCTGCGCGTGATGCCGGCGCGCGCCTATCATGTCGTCGATTACGGCGTACAGGCCAGTTGGGATGGAGATGCCCGAGGCATACGCAAGCTCTCCAAGCGAGCGATCAAGCGTTCGCTGGAATGGACCAAGATTCGCCCGCTGTCGCCGGCGCGCGGCAATCTGCTGCAGCAGGCGCAGTGCTTGCGGCTAATCGGCCAGGCAGTGCAGGCGGACAGCGTCCCGGTACTGCAAACCGTCTACAGTCCCTTCGTTCAAGCGGCGCAAATGGCCGGGCGACAAAAGGCGCTGCGAGACATGCGCCTGCGGCCCGACCGATTACGCAGCGGGCTAAATCAACTGACCGAAAGCACCATGCGCTTCCTGGATACCCTGAAGAAGATCCCCAGTGTGGCCGGCCTATTCCTGGTCACCGATTTCGCCAGCCACGATGTCATGTCAGAATCAGAATACCGGGCCTTCATCCTGCCGCACCTGCGCAACATCCTCGACGACCTGCCTGAACACTGGTGGCTGAACATCGTGCAAGTCGCGGGTCCCTCGCCGATGCTGTCGCTGTTCAGGACTTTGCCGATCCAGGCGCTGAACTGGGATACGCGCGCGGATCCGGACAGCCTGGTCCAGGCCGGGAGTGAATTTGGTCTGGCGGCTTGCGGCGGGCTCCACGATGAAGCGCATCTGCTCAAGGGAACGCCAACACTCATCCATGACGCCATCCGCCAAGCGCTCAATCAAACTGAATCGCGGCGGCTGATTGTCAGCGGCAGCGGCGACGGTAGCATCAATTGGCCACTGTCAAATATGCGCGCCGTTCGCAGCGGCCTTGAAACACAAGCCTAGCGATGTCCTTGCGAGTTATAGCCGGCAAAGCGCGCGGCATGAAATTAAAAGCCGTGCCGGGCGACAGTACGCGCCCGGTGATGGGTCGGGTCAAGGAGGCTCTGTTCAGCATTATTGGCAGCGATATTCAGGCGGCGAGTTTCCTCGATCTCTTCGCCGGCACCGGCAGCGTTGGCATTGAAGCGCTCAGCCGGGGCGCCGACTTTGCCCAATTCGTGGAATTGAATCGGCGCGCTCTAAAGGCAATTCGCGACAATCTCAATCACACGGGGCTGGCCGATCGCGCCGCGGTGTATCGACGCGACGCCTTCCAGTTGCTGAGCCGGCCGCCGGAGCGCCACTTTGACTTCATTTACATCGCCCCGCCGCAATACCAGGGGATTTGGCTTAAGTGTCTGCTGGCGCTTGAGCGGAATGCCGCCTGGCGCGGCGCCGATACCCGCATCATCGCGCAAATCGATCCTAAGGAATACGACGAGGCTCGCTGTTTCTCAGATCTCGAATTGCGCGACCGCCGCGTATACGGCAACACCCTGTTGCTCTTCTACCGATTTTCCGCCGACGCGACGCAGGAAGCTGGGTCCGAGCATTAGCAGCCGCCCAGCTGCTTGAGGCGCCCAGCCTGCTCGATAAGGAAGTCGGCCGCCTCGCTCTCGCTTGACACTGCGCCCGTCGCTTGCGCTTCTCGCAGCGCCGTCAGCAGCTCCCCGACAAGCGGACCCGGCCCCAAATTGCAGAGCGCGCGGATGTCATTGCCGTCCAGCAGCAGCGCGGGCTCAACGATTTCGTGGTATTGGTTGAAGTAGGTATCCAGCAGAGTCGTTGCGGCATCGACGAAGTCCAGCCACTCATGCTGCTTGAGCTCACTGCCGGCGGTTCCCAAGTAGTGAGCGGCAGCCAGCAAGATGACGTCGATGCCGCCGGCGCCCAATGCGTACCAGAAGCGGTGCTGATCCAGCGCCGACCAGGCATGCTGAGCGCTCAACCGCCTGTAGTTGGCGATGGCGCTCCTCAGCTTGCGCTCCTCGGCAACCGTCAGTTTCAGCGCAGCCAACAAGGATGCGACATCGTCCGGAGCACGGTCATGCAGCAGCGCGGCCAATATCAGGAGTTGCCCATGGGAGCGCGATTTGCCGTAGTCCTGCGCGATATGGGCTTGCAGCGAGCCGCGAAAGCGATCCAGTTGAATCACCAGCATGCCCAGGTCAAATGTCGCGGCTGTATTGTCGGTGCGCCGGGAACTGATCGCCGTAAGCAGCGCGCTCATTCTTTCGACCACGGCCAGTGATTCATTCCAGGCGTCGGCGCCTGTCCCGGCCTTCCCATGCGGAGTATCGCCGGCTGGCGGAGGCGCCATCAGCGTTTGCAGCAGGTTCATGTGCAGCAGGACGCGCAATGCCCGCGCCGCCCGCTCCAAACCGAGCAGCTTGAAGAATTCGTCGCGCGCGCGCTCGCCGGATACCTGTCTCAGCTCGGCTGACAATGCCCGCATCCCTTGCGCGGCATCGGGATGAATCTTCAACTCAAACTGCGCGCTCAAGCGTACGGCGCGCAGCAAGCGCGCGGGATCGTCCGCCAGCGAACGCGCCGAGCAGCAGCGCAGGATTTTCTGGCGCAAGTCCAATAGGCCGCCGAGCGGATCAATCAAGAGGCCTAAATCACCCAGCAGATCAACGGCCATGGCGTTCATGGTAAAGTCACGGTCGCGCAGATCCTGCTCCAGGTAGTCGCCGCGAAATTGCGCGAAGTCCAGGCACAGGCGCTGGCCCGACCTCGTCACGAAGACGCGGGCGACGCCGCGCTCGCGATCCATAATGTAGATGTCGCCGTTCAGCCAACCGGTTACCCGGCGCGCCAGTTCAATCGCGTCGCCGTCCACCGCGATGTCGATATCCGTTACCTCGCGGCCTAAGCAGGCGTCGCGAACGGCGCCGCCAACTAGATACAGCGGGGTTTCGCTGTCGCGCGCGCGCAGCAGTCGAGCCAGGTCATAGACAAATTCAGGCCATGACAAGTTTGGGCGCGGGTCATTCATCGACCAGGGCATCCAGGCGAGCCACGCCGACGAAGGGCAAGTTGCGAAAACGCTCGTCCAGATCAAGTCCGTAGCCGAAGACGTATTTGTTCTCGATGTCAAAACCGATGTAGTCAACCTGAATGTCCACTTCGCGGCGCGACTGCTTGTTGAGCAGCGCGCACAGCCGCAAGCTCGCCGGCTCGCGATTCCGCAGCGTCTTGATGACAAAGGACAGCGTGTGGCCGCTGTCGATGATGTCTTCAACGACCAGCACGTGCTTGCCCTTCACATCCATGCGCAGGTCCATGTCAATGCGCACGGAGCCGGAGGCTTGCCGCGCGCCCAGGCCGTAACTGCTGGCCGCCATAAAGTCGATCATGTGCGGCGCCTGGATATGGCGGGACAGATCCGACAGAAACATGACGCCGCCTTTCAAGATGCAGAGCAGCAAAAGATCCTGACAATCGGCATAGTCTTGTGAGATCTGCGCGCCCAGTTCGGCGATGCGCTTCTGCAAGGCGGCCTCGTCAATCAAGACGTCCTGCAAATATCTTTCGTAAGCCAGCGCCATAGAGTTAACCTCGTGCTATGTGATTTTAGCTGAGAGCCGCATAGTGCGTCTGCAGGCTGCGCACACTGAGCGGCTTTTCGCTCATACGCTTGATGCCCTGCACGGTCGCGGCGGCGGCGCTCATGGTCGTAACGATGGGAATGCCAAGCGCGTAAGCCTGGCTGCGGATGGCGACGCCGTCCGCGTGCGCCTGGCCGCCGCGGGGCGTGTTGATCACCAAATCAACATCACCGCTGCGCATGGCGTCAATGATATGCGGCCGACCTTCCGATAATTTGTTGATGCGACCGGCCTCGATGCCGATTTGATTGAGCCAGCGCGCCGTTCCAGCGGTCGCCGCCAATTCAAACCCGAGCCGGTCCAAATCGCGCGCGATTTTGGCGACGACCGGTTTGTCGTAATCATTGACGCTTATGAATACTGTACCAGCTTCCGGCAGCGGCGAGCCAGCCGAAGCCTGCGATTTAACAAAGGCGTGCCCAAAACTGGAGGCGTGGCCCATCACTTCGCCGGTCGAGCGCATTTCGGGTCCCAGCCTGGCGTCGACGCCGGGGAACTTCTGGAATGGAAAGACCGCTTCTTTGACGAAGAAACCGGCCACGTCAGGCTCCTCACTGAAGCCGAGCTCCGACAGAGTTTTGCCCGCGGCGATCTGCGCGGCGTAGCGAGCCAGCGGCCGGCCGGTGGCTTTGCTGATGAAGGGCGCCGTGCGGCTGGCGCGGGGATTCACCTCCAGCACATAGACTTCGTCGTCTCTGATGGCGAACTGAATATTGAAGAGCCCTTTGACGCCCAGGGCTAGCCCGATGCGGCGGGTATGATCGCGAATGATGTCCAGGTGAAAATAGCTGAGTTTGTAGGGTGGCATGACGCAGGCTGAATCGCCGCTGTGGACGCCCGCTTCTTCGATATGCTGCATGATGCCGCCGATGGTTACCCGCGTCCCGTCGCCAAGCGCGTCGACATCGACTTCATAGGCGTCATCAAGAAACTGATCAATCAGCACCGGATGCCCGCTCCACTCGACATTGTCGTCGAGCCAGGCCAGCAACTGTCCCTCGTCAAAGACGATAGCCATGCCGCGCCCGCCCAGAACATAGCTGGGGCGTATCAAGACCGGGAAGCCGATGGTCGCTGCAATCTCAACCGCCTCCGCGCGCGTTCGGACTGTGCCGCCGGCCGGCTGCGCGATATTGAGCCGGCGCATCAATGCGTTGAAGCGCTCGCGGTCTTCGGCCAAGTCAATCGTATCGACGGAAGTACCCCAAATCGTAGCGCCCATAGCCGCCAAATCGCGGGCGATATTCAGCGGCGTTTGCCCGCCAAACTGCGCCAGTACGCCATCCGGCTGTTCTTTGTCGACGATGTTCATGACATCTTCCACCGTGAGCGGCTCAAAATAAAGCCGGTCAGCCGTATCATAATCGGTGCTCACGGTCTCCGGATTGCAGTTGACCATGATGGTCTCGTAACCCAGATCCTTCAAAGCGAAGCAAGCATGCACACAGCAATAATCGAATTCAATGCCCTGCCCGATGCGATTGGGTCCGCCGCCGAGGATCATCACCTTGGGTTTGTCTGAGGGCGCCGCCTCGTCTTCCATTTCGTAGGTCGAGTACAAATAAGGCGTCATGGCTTCGAATTCAGCCGCGCAGGTATCGACGCGGTAGAAGTTGGCAACGACGCCCAAGCGCTTGCGATAGGCGCGTACGCTGATCTCGTCTTGATTGACCAGGCGCGCGATGTAGGCGTCGCTAAAGCCGTAACGCTTGAGCCGAAGCAGGTCGCGCGCATCCAGATCGCATAAGCGCAAGCCCTTGCGAATGACGGCAGCGTGCAAGCGCATCAGATCGCTCATCTGCTGCACAAACCAGGGATCAAAATGCGTCTGCGCCACTATTTCCTGTGCCTCTATGCCCTCGGCAATGGCGCTGGCGATTTGAAAAAGGCGCTGCGCTGTCGGCACGCTCAGCACTTCGGCCCGCTGATCGGTATCGAGCTCGCTGCCAAAGCCGTCGATGCCGATATCCAGCGAACGCACGGCCTTTTGCAGCGCTTCGGGGAATGTGCGCCCGATAGCCATGACCTCGCCCACCGCTTTCATCTGGGGTCCCAACACTGGGTCGGCGCCGGCGAATTTCTTGAAGTCCCAGCGCGGGATTTTGACCACGGTATAGTCCAGCGATGGTTCAAAGCTGGCGGGCGTCTTGAGGGTTATGTCGTTGGGGATTTCATCCAGCGTGAAGCCGACCGCCACCAGCGCCGCGATCTTGGCGATGGGAAAGCCGGTGGCTTTGCTCGCCAGCGCCGATGAGCGCGAGACGCGCGGATTCATCTCGATGACGTTGACTTCGCCATCGGCGGGGTTGATGGCGAACTGGACGTTGGCGCCGCCGGTGCTGATGCCGACGCGGTCGAAGATCAGCCGCGACATATTACGCAGCCGCTGCAGCTCGCGGTCGGTCAGGGTCTGCGCCGGCGCGATGGTAATGCTGTCGCCGGTGTGTACGCCCATGGGGTCGAGGTTCTCGATCGAGCACACGACCACGAAGTTGCCCGCGCCGTCGCGCATCAGCTCGAGTTCGTATTCTTTCCAGCCCAGCAGGCTTTTGTCGACCAGCACTTGCCCGACCGGACTCTGATGGATGCCGTTCGCGGCGACGCGCCGCAATTCCTCAGCATCATAAGCCACGCCGCCGCCAGCGCCGCCCATGGTGAACGAGGGTCGGATCAGAACCGGATATCCGATTTGCGCGGCGAATTCCAGGGCGCCGTCGACGCTGCTGACTACTTTGCTCTCGGGCACGTTTAGCCCAATCCCGGCCATGGTTTCGTTGAAGAGTTGCCGGTCTTCGGCCAACTGAATGCTGGTCAAAGTCGCGCCGATTAGTTCGACTTCGTATTGGTCAAGCAGGCCGCTCGTTTGCAGCTGCACGGCCAGATTGAGCGCGGTTTGTCCGCCGACAGTGGGCAGCAAGGCGTCCGGCCGTTCCTGCGCGATGATCTTTTCGCAGATATCAGCGGTCAAGGGCTCAATATAAGTGGCGTCGGAAAATTGCGGATCGGTCATGATGGTGGCCGGGTTGGAATTCACCAGCACCACGCGATAGCCTTGATCTTTCAGCGCCTTGCAAGCCTGTACGCCGCTGTAATCGAATTCGCAGGCTTGGCCAATTACAATCGGCCCCGAGCCGATGATCATGATGCTGTCAATGTCAGCGCGCTTGGGCATGGCTTCCTTTCCAAGTCAGCTCCAGGTCAGCGAGTCGGGCTGGGGTCTTGCGTCCGCAGCGCATCTACAAACTCGTCGAAGAGGTATAGAGAATCATGCGGGCCCGGCGAGGCTTCCGGATGATATTGTACGCTAAAGGCGCGCAGCGCTTTGTGTCGCAAGCCGGCCACCGTATTGTCGTTCAGATTGAGATGGGTGATTTCGCCGCCGCTCAATTGGCTGGAAGCCGAGACCGCGAAGCCATGATTATGCGCCGCGATTTCAACCTCGCCGCTGGCCAGATTCTTCACCGGCTGATTGCCGCCGCGATGCCCGAAGCGCATCTTCTCGGTGACGCCGCCCAGCGCCAGCGCCAGGATCTGATGACCGAGGCAGATGCCGAAAATCGGCGCCCAGCCTAGCAGGGCTTTGACGTTGGCGATGCCATAATCGACAGCCGCGGGATCGCCGGGCCCATTGCTGAGAAAGACGCCGGCCGGCTCCAGCGCCATGACCTCGTCAGCGGGCGTCCAGGCTGGGACGACTCGGACGCGCAGCCCGCGATCGGTCAGCAGGCGCAGGATATTGCGCTTGATACCAAAGTCGTAGGCGACGATGAGCGGGTGTTTGTCAGCCGCGACGGAATCGCCATACCAGCGAGAATCGCTAGCCTCATGCCAGTCATAGGCTTGGGCTGTCGATACTTCGTCGACCAGATTGGCGCCCGACATGTCGATAGCGTCGCGAGCCGTCTGAATCAGGCGGTCAGTGTCTTGCGCCGCCGGCCCATAAGCCACGGCGGCGCGCATCACGCCCCGTTCGCGAATATGCCGCGCCAGCGCGCGCGTGGCTACGCCGGAGACGCCGATGATATTGCGCTGCGCCAGATAGGTCGCCAGATCGCCGCGATTGCGCCAATTGCTGACTATCGGGCTGAGCGAGCGCACGACGAATCCAGCCGCCCAGACCTTGCCCGACTCAGGATCTTCCAGGTTGACGCCGGTATTGCCGATATGCGGCGCCGTCATGGTGATGATTTGTCGATGATATGAGGGGTCGGTCAGGATTTCCTGGTAGCCGGTCATTGAGGTATTGAAGACGATTTCACCAGTGGAGACACCACGCGCGCCGAAGCCTTCGCCGGGGAAAATCCGTCCGTCTTCCAGAACCAGAACAGCCTGCATGGCTCAGGACCGATAGTCGCCGTTGATGGAAATGTAGTCGTGGCTGATATCGCAGGTCCATATAGTGGCGCAGCCGGCGCCCAGGCCGCAGTCGAGCGTGAAGGTAATAGACGGCTCGGCCATGATGGCGGCGGCGGCCGCTTCCTGATAATCGGTGGGCATGCCGCCGCTAAAGATCTCGAGACCGGGCTGATCGTCCGGCGGCGACTCGCCGGCAGCCACCCGCAGTGAGGCGCTGTCGGGATCAAAGGGCGCGCCGGCCCGCCCGGCGGCCGCTACAATTCGCCCCCAGTTGGCGTCGCTGCCGTAGAAGGCCGACTTGGTCAGGACCGACGCGCCGATGGTCTGCCCGATGCGCTCGGCTGAGGCTTCGCTGTCGGCGTTAATAACATCCAGCGTGACGAATTTGGTGACGCCTTCGCCGTCGCGCACGACTTCTTGCGCCAGGTAACGGCAGAGGGCCTTAAGCGCGTCTTGAAAGGCGGCCAGCTCTTGATCGGTCGTGGCTGAGACACCGCTTGCGCCATTCGCAAGCAGCAGCACGGTATCGTTGGTGCTGGTATCGCCATCAACCACGATGCGGTTGAAGCTCTCCTGAGTCGCGCTGCGCAGCGCTTGCTTGGCAACGGACGCGCTCAGGGCGGCGTCGGTCACGATTACGCTTAACATGGTGGCCATATTGGGCGCGATCATGCCAGCGCCCTTTACCATGCCCGCCAGAGTGTAGCCGCCACTGCCCGTCTCTACGCGAACTGAACCCAATTTGGAGCGTGTGTCGGTGGTCATAATGGCGGCGGCGGCGGCGCGCCAATCCGAGCCGAGATTCGCGCTCGACAGCTCGACGCCGCGCGCGATTTTGTCCATGGGCAGGTGCGTGCCGATGACGCCGGTTGACATCACCAACACTTGTTCCGCCTCGATATCCAGGGCAGCAGCCACCATATCGGAGGTTGCCCGCGCATTCTCCAGGCCGACGGAGCCGGTGCAAGCATTGGCGCTGACGGTATTGGTCGCTACCGCCCGGATGGATTGCGGGTTGGCCGCCAGGCGCTCCATATCGAGCAGTACCGGCGCCGCTTTGACTTTGTTGCGCGTGAAGACGCCGGTCGCTACGCAATCGACATCGCTGACCACCAGGGAAAAGTCAAGCGCGCCAGCCTTTTTTAATCCGGCATGCACGCCAGCGACGTGAAAACCCGCGACCGAGTCAATTGACGGGCTAATTTTCGACATCAATCGCCTCCAGTATTTGCGTGAGCTTATCGATCAGCTCATCGACGTGCGGCTTCTCGACGATCAGGGGCGGCACGAAACGAATGACGTTGCTTCCCGAGCTGACCAGCAGCAGCCCCTGTTCGTAACCCGCGCTGACGACGCCGGCGGGCGCGATGCCCAGCTCGATACCCGCCATCAGACCGCGGCCGCGCACATCGGTGATATGCGGGCTGTTGATTTCGGACAAGCGCTCCAGCAGGTAATCGCCGACTTCCGCCACCTGCTCCATGAAGCCGGGGCTAAGCACGCGCTTGATCACGACTTCCGCGGCGCGCATCACGACCGCGCCGCCGGAAAATGTCGAGCCGTGATCGCCCGGTTTCATCGCGCCAGCCACCTTGTCGCTGGTCAGGATCGCGCCTACGGGCAGGCCGCCGGCCAGCGGTTTGGCCAGGGTCATGATATCGGGTGAGATACCGGCGAAGGAGTGCGCCCACAAGTCGCCCGTGCGCCCCAACCCGCACTGAATCTCGTCGAAAATCAAGACCGCGTCGTGTTCATCGCAGAGCCGGCGCAGCGCCTGCAAAAATTCCGCCGTGGCGATATTGATGCCGCCTTCGCCTTGAATCGGCTCGACGATGACGGCGGCGGTTTCGGCGTCGATGCATGCGGCCGCGCTCGCGACATTGTTGAACTCGCCCACGACCGAGCCAGGCATCATCGGCTTAAACGGCGTCTGGTACTTGTCCGTCGGCGTCATCGCCAGCGCGCCCATAGTACGCCCGTGAAAAGCCTGGCTAAAGCTGACGGCTTTGGTCTTGTTGGGCTTTTCATTCATGTAAGCCAGCTTGCGCGCGAACTTCAAAGCGCCCTCATTGGCTTCGGCGCCGCTATTGCAGAAATAGACTTTGTCTGCGAAGGAATTGGCGCAGAGCAATTCAGCCAATTCAGCCAAAGCCTGCGTATGATACAAGCCGCTCACATGGATCAGACCGCGGTTCATCTGCTGGCTCACAGCCTCCGTCAGTTCCTTGTCGCCGTATCCCAGCGCGTTGACGGCGATGCCGGCCACCCAGTCGGTGTAGGCTTTGCCGTCGGCGTCGTAAAGCGTGACGCCCTCGCCGCGCGCCAGCACAAAGCCCGGGCGCGCCGCCACCGGTACACTGTATTGTTGATCTTTCTTAATTACTTCCGCCGTAATGGACATATTGCCTCGCTATCGTTATTGCTATCGTTTCGTTATCGATTTCGTTTTCGTTATCGCTAGCGTTCAGTCTCGATAAAAGTCGTTCCAGCTTTATTGCTCCAGCCATCCAGGTCGGTGATGACCGCCTCGGGAATGCCCGCTGCTAATACGTCTAGGGCCGCCAGCGTCTTGGGGATCATCCCGCCAGCGATGACGCCGCTATTGATGCAAGCCTGCGCCTGCGCGCTGGTGATGACCGGCTTGATCGCGCCATCGACCATGACACCGGCTACATTCGATATAAAGACCACCCTGTCAGCCGCTATGGCCGGGGCGATGGCGCTGGTCACCGGGTCGGCATTCAGGTTGAAGTTGCTGCCCGCGCCCAGGCTCACCGGCGCGATGACCGGCGTCACGCCAAGCTGAAACAGATCGCCGATGACTTCCGGCCGCACTGATTCCACTTCACCCGTGTAACCCATATCGACCGAATCATGCTGCATCGGCCGCGCCTGAATCAAGCCGCGATCCACTCCGGAAAGACCTTGCGCGTCCACGCCGGCCGCCAGCAGATGGCGCACCAGCCGCTTGTTGACCGCGCCGCAGAGCACCATCTCGACCAGCGCCAGCGAGTCAGCGTCGGTGACGCGCAAGCCATCGACATAGCGCGGCTCAATGCTGAGCTGCTGCTGCAAGCGGGTGATCTCCTTGCCGCCGCCATGCACAATGACCAGGCGCTCATCGGATGCCGCCACTGTATCGGCAAATTGCCGCAGCAGCAATTCGTCATCCAGGCAATGCCCGGAGATCTTGACGACGCAGGTCTTTCCCTCCATTACAGCAAGCCCAAGGTTTCGTCGAGCCCAAACATCAAGTTCATATTCTGCACCGCCTGGCTGGCGGCGCCTTTGCGCAAGTTGTCCGTCACGCTGGTGATATGCGCGTAGCGATCCAGCACTGGCGTAATGCTGATGACGCATTTGTTGGTCTTAACGGCCTGCTTCAAGGTGGCCTGCTCGCCCAGGGGCAGGACATCCACCAGCGCCTCGCCGCCGTAAACTTCCAGGTAGGCGGCCTGCGTTTGATCGCTGGACATGCTGTCGTTGAGGCTAACGTAGATGCTCGACATGAGTCCGCGATCCACCGGCAGCAGGTGCGGGCAGAAGATGACCGGCCCGATGGCATCGCTGAGCTTGCGCGCTTCCTGCTCCAATTCGCCGACGTGGCGATGCGCTCGGCCCGTCTTGTAGGGAATGAGATTGCTGTAGACTTCGGCGAAGTGCGTCGTGAGCGAAGGCTTGCGCCCGGCGCCGGTCACGCCTGATTTGGCGTCGACAAAGATGGGCGCATCGCTGCGCAGCGCGCCAAATTGCAGCAGCGGATACAAGCCAAGCAGAGTCGTGGTCGGGTAGCAGCCCGGCGTCGCCACGACATCGACGCCTTGCAGCTGGGCGCGATTTATCTCGGGCAAGCCGTAGGGCGCGGGCAGCAATTCCGGGTGTGGATGGGGACTGTGATAAGAGGCTTCGTAGGCTTCGGGCGTATCCAGGCGCAAATCCGCCGACAGGTCTACCACTTTCACGCCGGCCTCGATGCCTCGCTTCGCCATCACCGCGGAGGCCTTGTGCGGCAGCGCGAGAAAGATGACATCAGCATCGCCAGGGCAAACCTCAGCCGCCGGCAGATAGCGCAGATCTGTTCCCGGCGCCGTATCGCCAGCGTAGGTATTCGAAGTCGCAAAGCGCAGGTCCACTTGCGGATGGGCGGCCAATATCTCGACCAAATCCAAACCCGCGTAACCCGATCCGCCGTATACACCCGCTCGTATGGTATTCACCGTTCCGACCTCCACAAACAAAAAACCCTGACCGTTATTTCGAGATCAGGGCGTTTTTCCCAGTCTGGGGTCAAGCCAAATGTCAGCAACACAAAGGGCCCGCGCTGAACTCACAGTGAGTACGGGGGCTACGCCTGCTGTTCCGCGCTTCGACTTTGATTTGCGACAAGTGCGACATGTTTTTAGCAACTCTGCTTCGGCGATATTGGCATTCTAGTTAATCATGCTGGATTCGTCAACGCAGCCGCTCAACCTTATGCACTTTTTATTTTACCTTGTGCACAATACACGAAGATCATTGGCGCCGCCTCGGGCGATTAGCGGAAAAACGCCATCGCTCAGCGCTTGCTGTGTCTACCGGCTGCCGGATCGCGCGATGCCGTCTCACATAGGCCGAGGCGCAGGTCATGGTCGCTCGTATTTCGTCGACTGGCGCGCGCTTCAGCCAGAGGTCGCTCCGCCGGCTTGCTGCGTCCGGCAATCGCCAGGCGACCGGGGTATTCCGGCGTAAACAGTCGCTTTTGCTTGCGTTTTCGCTTGCGGTCGTGACGGCTCATCCACTTCAGCAGCAAGCCGGCACAGCCCAGTCCACTGCCAAGCGGCAAGCCCAAATACAATAGCAGCATCGCGGCCGCGGCCATTGCGAAGGCAAGTTCCATCAGGAGTGGAATGCCAAAAGCCAGACTGTATGCCTGGAGCAGCGGCGTGAAGATGAGCATAATAAATGCAGCCAGCAATACGCCGCCCAAGCCAAGCAGCAATCGGTATTGCAGGGGATAGCGCGTCCTTGCTTGCATGAAGGTTGCCCTCAAGCGCCCTTTAGCCATATAGTGTAGCATATAGGCTGGTTTGCCTTCCACGCAAATGGAGGACTGGTCGAGAACACATCAATTTGGGCGCGCATACCGGCCGGGCTTCAATGCTAAAATCGCCGCAGGAGCGGGCAACTATCAGGGAAAGACTGGCGCAAAAGTTAATCCGGCTAAAAACTTGACAAGTAATTAAATACGCGTTAAATTGTCTGATTGGAACAGGGACCGCTCGGTCTGCTTGGCCAAGGCGGGTCTGCTTCGTGAGAGCTAAAGAGAGCTTTCCTCACTAGCAAGACCATCGTTGCCGCTGAAGGTATAATATGAGAGCGGTAGCGCGTGGATGAAAATATGTGTTATCGGTTTCAACGCTCGGCAGTTGAAATCAAGTTCAGATTGTGTGTGGAAATTTCAATGTCTGGCGGACAGTAGAAAGGCCTGTCAGTGGTAGCAGTGCTAGAAAGCGTAACGGAATTGACGCAGCGAGAAGACATCCACAAACGCCTGGTCGATAAGTCCCGGTCAAGCGGATTCGTCACCTATAGCGACATCCTGGAGTTGTTGCCGGATGTCGAGGGTGACGTGGCCTTGCTCGACGACTTGATGGATAGCTTGCTGGAAGCCGGCATTGAAGTGATCCCGGCGCCGGTGAAAGTTGACGGGGACCTCCCCGTCGACGATGCTGCCAAGGACGACAAGCCTGACGACGCCCCACTGTCCGCTGTCCCCGAAGTCGACGACAGCGACGAGCGCGACGCGCTGCTGCGGGTCCTCAAGAAAGACCTGACCAATGACGCTGGCTACCAGGCCGCCCTTGACACGGATGATGTCGTCGGCCTTTATCTCAAAGAAGCCGGGCGCGTCCCGCTGCTGACGGCGCAAGAGGAAGTTTTCCTGGCCAAGCGCATGGAGGCGGCCGAGTTCGCCCGCGCGCGCCTGGAAGCGCCCGAAGCGGAACAGATTGAAGTCATGAGCTGGAGCGAAGAACAGGGTCTGCGCGAGACCATGATGGATGGCGAACGGGCGCAGGAGCACTTGATCCGCGCCAATGCCCGGCTGGTGATCAGCGTCGCCAAGAAATACATCGGCCGTGGCGTGCCTTTCCTCGATTTGATCCAGGAAGGCAATATCGGTTTAATCCGCGCCACCAACAAATTCGAGTACCAGCGCGGGCACAAGTTCAGCACCTACGCGACCTGGTGGATTCGCCAGGCCGTCAGCCGCGCTGTCGCCGACCAGGGGCGGACGATCCGCGTACCCGTGCATATGGGCGATCAACTGAATCGGATGCGCCGCGTACAATTGCAACTGCTGCAAGAATTGGGACGCGAACCCAAGATCGACGAATTGGCGAGCGGCATGGATACAACGCCCGATAAAGTTGAGAATCTGCTTGAGATTTCGCGGCGGCCGGTCAGCCTGGAGACGCCGATAGACGACGAGGGCGATTCCACCTTCGGCGACTTCGTCGAGGACAGCAATAGCCCGGCGCCGTCGGAAGAAGTGGCGACCCACCTGCTGCATACACAGCTGCAGCAGGCGCTGGATAAATTGCCCGACCGCGAAGCCCAGATATTGCGGCTGCGTTACGGCCTGGCCGACGGGCGCGTCTATACGCTGGAAGAGGTCGGCCAGACGATCGGCGTCACGCGGGAGCGCGTACGGCAACTGGAAGCCCAGGCGCTGAATCGCCTGCGCCAATCGTCAGCGCATGTGATTCTCAAGGACTATCTCTACGAAGTGTAGCGTCCGCCTCCGGCTCGTCCGGTAGCTGCCGGATTCGAATGCTCGCCAGCGACTCCAGGCGTCCGCCGCGTTTGGAGTCTTTTTTCACGCGTTAAGGTCCCGCGCGCTCAAGCGCGATAGCGACCACAAGAGAACGACATTATGAAAAACGCGGCTCTTGACCCCTCTCAGTTGACCTTCCGCGACGCCGTGGCGGAGGACATCGCCTTCTGCCTGGCGCTGGACAGTGACTTTGAGAGCGAGCACGTCTGGCAGATGACCGTGCAAGACAGCGTCGATGAGATTCAGATCAACTGCCGCCGGCAACGGCTGCCTCGCCGCCTTGAATCCCGCCATATTACCGATCCGATTGACCTGGAAATCGCCTTGCGGCAGGACTACTGCTTCATCGTGATCCAGGACCAGGCTTCCAATCATTTGCTGGGCTATATCACGCTGCGAATTGATGAGAAGAGCCGCGTGGCTTATCTGCAGGATATTGTCATTGACCGGCTCTACCGCCGCCGCAGCCTGGGCTCGCGCCTAATCCACGTGGCCCGCGTCTGGGCCAGCGAGTTCAACCTGCGGCAGATCATCTTCGAGATTCCCACCACCAACTACCCGTGCATCCAATTTGCGCAGGCGCTTGGCTTTTCGTTTTGCGGCTTCAATGATCACCACTTCGCCAACCGCGAGATCGCCCTGTTCTTCAGCCTGTCCATTTGACAACCGCGCTTCAGGCGTTTTTTGCTAAACTAGAAATTGGCGATCGGCCCAACGTCGCGTCTTGGGTACTTACTTGAACCTGCTAACGACCATTCTGCTGACAGTCAACGAGACTTTGACCGCGAGCAACGCCATCATCGCGGTGTCGCTGCTGCTGTTCAACTTGACGCGCAACCTGACCAACCGCGTAGCCAAGTCATCGGCGGTCGTGCTGGCCTGTGTCACTTTTGCTTATGTATCCGACTCATTTATCGCCTTGGGTCCGGACAACGCCGCTCATGAGATCGCCTCGCGCCTGCAGTGGATCGGCATCGCCTTTATTCCGGCCGCCATCTACCATTTGTCGGATGCGCTCTTGGCGACCACGGGCCTGCCATCTCGCGGTCGCCGGCGGCGGGTTATCCGCATCCTCTATTTGATCGGGGCCAGCTTCTTGCTCGCTGTCGCATTCTCCGACTCGCTCGTTCAATTCGTCGAGGCGCAAGACGCCGTCAGCATACAAGCGGGCGGCGCCTTTCTTGTTTATCTGCTGTATTTTGCGCTGGCCAGCGGCTTTGCCTTTAACAATGTTCAGCGCGCCCGAAAACGTTGCCTGACGCAGTCAACGGCGCGGCGCATGGCCTATCTGCAGATCGCATTCTTGACGCCCGCCATCGGTATTTTCCCCTATTCGATTATCCTGCCGGCAGGCGCTGAGTTCACGGTATTCGGCTTGTTGGTTATCAATACCGCCAACATCATCATCATCTTGATGCTGTTTTTTCTGTCGTATCCGCTCTATTTTTTCGGGTCAGACATCCCCGATCGACTGGTGAAAAAGCAACTGCTGGACTTCCTGCTGCGGGGGCCGGCCACCGGGCTGATTGCCCTGGCGATGATGAATTTTACCGCGCAAGCGACCCGAATCTTGAGCTTGCCGGGCGAAGCGCTCGCGCCGCCGGCCATCGTCGGGGCCGTCTTGCTATGGCAATGGTTTGTATCGCTGGCCTCGCCCTATGTCGAAAAAATCTTCATTTACCGTAATGAGGACGAGGAGCAGATCACCAAGCTGCAAACGCTTAGCGACCGCGTCCTGACGCATAGCGATTTGACCCAGCTGATCATGGCGACCACAGAATCCATCTGCGACCACTTGCGGATTGAGCGCGCTTTCGTCATCAGCTTTGAACACGCTCAACCTGAATTTATAAGCAAGGTGGGTGATCTGAAATTTGCCGATAGCGAGCTGCTGGAAGATAGCGAGCTGCTGCAGCTAATCCAGCCGCCGGGCGAGGCCGGCTCAAATAGGCAGATGAGTTGGCGGGAGTATACGCTGGTCCCGCTGCTCAGCCGTCGAATACGCGGCAATGGCGCCCACGCGCTCACAGTCGGCGCGCTGGGCCTGCCTCAGCTGGGAGAAAGCGCGCCCCCGCCAAGCAGCCTGCAGCCATTTGTCCGCCGTGTCGAGACGAGCCTGGACGATATGCGGCTGCAAGCCGAAATCTACAATTTGCTGGAGGGCCTGCTGCCGCAATTTCAAATGACGCGGTCGCGGGCGGTACAGGTCGAGTATCTTCAATCAAGCGCGCCGTCGACCACAGCGATTAGCTTGCCCGAACGGGCGGAATTGTTCGAACAAGTGCGCGCTGCGCTGCGGCATTATTGGGGTGGCTCAGGCATTTCACAGAGCAATCTGATTCAATTGCAAGTCGTGCAGGACCACATGCGAGCGGCCGAAGACAATCCCGTACACGCCTTGCGCAAAATATTGGCTGACGCGATTGATGCGCTCAAGCCCCAGGGCGAACGCAAAATGATGAGCCCCGAATGGACTTTGTACAATATCTTGCAGCTGCGCTTCCTGGAAAGCCGGCGCGTACGGGAAGTCGCGCGGCGCTTGAGCATGAGCGAGGCTGATCTGTATCGCAAACAGCGCATCGCGATATTGGCGGTCACCGATCAAATCCTGGAACGGGAATTGGACATCCGATCACAATAAGCGCCCGCAATTCCTGCCGGATTTCCACTCGCCTTTCCGCATTCCGAATATACTGAATAGGTATAATCCAATTGACCCTTAGCGTATACGCAAGTGGAAGAACAGACACTCGAATCGCAGCCAGCCATATCCGCTGACGTCGACATGGCACCGCCCGCTGCCAGGGCGCAAGACATCATCAAACCCTTGGACGAGGCCGCCCAGGATTTCGACTTCTGGGAGGACCTCAAGGCAAGCATGCCGCCGTGGATCAACGAAGTCGTCGGCTTTGCGCTGATTGTTTTCGGCATCCTTTCCTTCGTGTCACTCTTTATCGCGTCAGATGCGCTGGTGGCGGTCACCTGGGCTGACATGCTGATTTCGCTATTCGGCGACGGCGCAATTCTAATCGCCGCCACGATTTTTGCGCTGGGCGTCGTGCTTTGGCTGCCTAAAGCCGGCATCCGCGTACAACTGAGCGCGGCGCGACTGCTCGCTATGGAAATCATATTTCTCAGCATATTGGCGATCTTGCACCTGATGCATAGCGACAGCGAATTGCGCGCTTTGGCCCGCGCCGGGCAAGGGGGCGGGCTGATCGGCTGGGGCTTGAGCTATCCGTTGTTCTGGATCATGGGTCGCAGCGCCGCCCTGTCGATCTTCGCAGCGCTCCTTGTCATCTGCGCTGTGGTTGCCACCGGTCTGCGCCAGCGGCACATCGCGGCGCTCTTTTCGCGCTTCGGCATCCGGCTGAAAATGTTCAGCGAGACCGCCGGGCGACCCGCAGCGCCGGAGCCGAATGCCGAGGCGAAGACTCTATATCGCAAGCTGGCGGAATCGCCCGGCTATCGTACGCAAATCATGCGGATTCGCCCCAACCCGGCTATCCCGCTAGAACAGACCCAGGGCGAGCGACAAGCGCCGGGCTCCTCAGCGACCGCCGTAGAAAGAATTCGTCCAGCGACAGCGACGCCAGCGCCAGCGACGGCAGAAGAACATTCGATCAAACATCCGACCGAACAGCCGACCGAACAAACAGCGGGTGAAACTGCTGAAACCGCCGCGGAAGCAAGCGCTACTGAGGCCATCTCCCAAAGACCCGCCGAGACATCCGGGAGCCCGCACTGGCATGACTCCTTGCCAAGCGCGGAATGTCTGACGCCAGCGGACATGGTGAGGCCTGACGAAGCTGAGATTAAGCACAAGGCCATGCTGATCCAGAATACGCTGCTGGAATTCGACCTGGAAACGACAGTCATTGATGTGCAAGTGGGTCCGACCGTGACGCGCTATGCTTTGCAGCCGCATAAGGCCGATGGCAGCGACCGCATTCGCATGAGCAAGATCGCCGCCTACACCAAGGACTTGTCGCTGGCGCTGGCGGCCAAACGGCTGCGCCTGGAGACACCGGTTCCGGGAACGAACTACATGGGCATTGAAGTGCCCAACCGCGAGCCGGCGCTGGTGGCGCTGCGCAATGTAATGGAGAGTGACGGCTATCAGCGGCAGAAGCGGAACAATGACTCTCCCTTGCTAATCCCGCTGGGCAGAAATGTAACCGGCGAGCCGGTCGCCATTGACCTGGCGCAGATGCCGCATCTGCTGATCGCCGGCGCCACCGGTTCGGGCAAGTCGGTCTGTATGGCGGCGCTGGCCACCGCCTTGCTCATGCAATACAGTCCGGATCAGCTGCGGCTGGTCATGCTGGATCCCAAGATGGTGGAGTTGTCTCGCTTTGACGGGCTGCCCCATTTGATGGGTCCGGTGGAGATAGAGCAGGAGCGCATAATCGGCGTCCTGGCTTGGTGTACGCGTGAGATGGAGCGGCGTTACAAGCTGCTGGAAGCGGACGCTTCGCGCGATATTGCGATGTACAACAACAAGCGAAAATTGCCCGAGGCGACCGAGGCTCCCCTGCCCTATTTGGTCACCCTGATTGACGAGATCGGCGATTTGATGCTCAAAAACGCCGACGACACCGAGCGCGCCATCACGCGGCTGGCGCAGATGGCGCGCGCAGTCGGCATGCACATGGTGATCGCCACCCAGCGCCCCAGCGTAAATGTCATCACTGGATTGATCAAAGCTAACTTCCCCTCGCGCATCGCCTTTTCAGTCGCCTCCGGGGGTGATTCGCGCGTGATCATCGACCGCCCTGGCGCGGAAGACTTGCTCGGCAGCGGCGATATGCTCTTCCTGTCGGCTGATGCGGCAGCGCCGGAGCGCATTCAAGGCTGCTTTGTTTCCGAAGAGGATTCGCGCGCGGTTGTGGCCCACTGGCGCGACGAGTATGACAAACAGGTCGCAGCCGGGAACTTGCCGGCCAAACTCGTCGGGCCCTGGGAGCGCAGCCTGCAGCGGCGCAAGCTCCTCGCCGACACCGACCCCATGCTCGAAGACGTACTCAAACTGGTGGCGGACGCCGGCGAAGCCTCCGCCTCCTTGATACAGCGGCGCCTCGGCCTGGGCTATCCGCGCGCGGCGCGCATCATGGACGTACTGGAGGAGCTGGGAGTTGTGGGTGAAGAACTCGGCGGCGGGCGCAGCCGCAAGGTCATCATCCCGCCTGGGCAGGATCCGCTGGAGTATGTCGAGGATCGCCGCGCCGCGAGCGACTGACACAGAAACTGGTTTATCGGCTACAGTAAATATTGCTGTTGTGAAGAATCCAGCGACAATATCACCGTGGGGTTGTCATTGGCCGGTTTGTTGACCCGCGTGGAGACTTCGTGAAATTGCAACTGGTCGGGCCTGGGACCCGCCATCAGCGGCAGCCATTCGGCCGGCGTCAGCTCGCGCGGCGCCAGCCACAGCTCGTAATCTTCCGGCGCCACGATGACAGCCATACGATGGTGGATGGGGTCGATTTTCTCGTTGGCGCGGGTGGTTAGAATGGTGTAGGTATTCAGCCAGCTTTCGTCCGGCTGCTTCCAGCTTTCCCACAGGCCGGCGAATGCGAACAAATCACGCTCGGTGTGGCTGATGTACATCGGCGTTTTCCGCTTGCCCCGCTTGGCCCACTCAAAATAGCCGTCCGCCGGGATCAGGCAGCGGCGGCGCTTGAAGGCGGCGCGGAAGGCAGGCTTCTCCGCGACTGTTTCCGCGCGAGCGTTGATCATGCGATAACCGATCTTGGGATCTTTAGCCCAGGGCGGCGCCAAACCCCATTTCATAGCGCTCAACCGCCCGGGATCGCGATTGCTGATGACCGGCGCCTGCTGCGAAGGCGCGATATTGAAACGCGGTTCCCGCCAGCCGTCCACAGTATCCAGCTTGAAAGCCTGCTGAATGGACTCCGCATCGGCAGTCAGCGTGTATCGTCCGCACATAGCGCTACTTTTTGCCTGACTTCTTATCGTCGTTTGGCTTGCCCAATTCGGCAATTTGCCGCACCAGCCCTAGCACCGTCAGCAGCACAGCCAGCAGTTGGCCCGTGGAGACTGACCCGCCCGGCCCCGCCTCGCCGTCGCTGTTTTCTTCGGCCGCTCTGGCATAAAGATAGCTCGATATCAAACCCAGCAACGCGCCTAAACCGGCGCCCATGACAATGATACGAGTCTTGCGCGCCTGCAGATCTTGATCAGTGTCTCGTGATTGTGTGTCGTTCATGACCCTCCCTCGTCGGGCGTTTTAGTTTCGGGCGCTTCAAAAGCCACCAGCAGCTCTCGCACGGGCGCCAGCCGCACTGCCCAATTTAGCACACGCCGGTCAACTTGCCCCAGCCAATTGTCGACATTCGCCTCAGCGCGCGCCGTCCAGGCTTCCAGCCGGCGCAACGGCGAACGCGACTTGCTCCACCAGCGGCTCGCCAGCGCCACCAGCGCAAAGCTGATAATCGTCAGCGGAAACATGATGATGACCAGCGGGCAGAGCACAAGCACCGTCAGCATTGAATCCGATAATATGGCCAACTGCGCCGGCGACTTCAAGGACAGCGCTAGGCCCACGAAAGCCAGCGCTATAGCCAGCACAAAGGCAAAGGGCAGCAATACGCTCAGCCATAACCTGCGCCGTTGCGCGCGCTCCAACTCGCGATACTGCCGGTCTCGCAACTCCGATTGTCGACTCATTCCGCCATTGCCACATAGTCGCTCAGTCCAGAAAATTGTACCCTAGTCCGCAGCGACCTTCCACAGGATAATAGGAACTTATGAGCCACATATCACCCGTGGCGCAGCGGCTGCGCATCACCTTCGGCAAGACTGGTTCCCTGCGCTACACCAGCAGCCTGGATGTCGCCAAGATTTGGGAACGCGTCCTGCGCCGGGCTGGCCTGCCTATTCTGTATACGCAAGGATTTAATACTCGGCCCCGGATTCGTCTGGCTATGCCCTTGCCGCTGGGCATATCCAGCGAGTGCGAGATCCTCGATGTCTCTCTGCGCCAGCGCATTGCGCTTGATGAAGTCGCCCTGCGAGAACAACTGCTGGCCGTCTCGCCGCAGGGGTTGACGATTCACAGTATCGTCGAAGTCGATCTGCGCGCGTCCACGCTGCATTCGCTGATTGACAGCGCCGAATACAGAATACAATTTGTTGATGCGGTCGCGCCCGAAGTCTTGCGGGCTAAGATCGCCGACGTCTTGAATCGGCCGTCGATCATCATTGACCGGACCAGGCGGCGCAAACGCAGCGTCATGGACATTCGACCACTGATTCTGGCGCTTTATCTGGAGGACGCGCATGATATGATTGCGCATCTCTCGGTCGGCGATCGCGGCAATCTGCGGCCGGATCAACTGCTGGAGTTGATGGAGCTTCAGGACCTTCATCACCATGTTCATCGCTACAAGCTGCATACGATCGACGACTGATTCGCGCCAGGAGCCTGTGCCGGCAACTGCCCGCGCCGGGTCCCAACAATCCAGCAAAGTGACGAAAGTAGGCTCATGCCCCCGCCACTGAAAGTCAGCCCCTTAGTTCAAGAAGCCCTGGACGCCGAGCAAGCGGTCGTCGCCCTCGAGTCTACGCTGATTACTCACGGCCTGCCCTATCCGCTTAATGTCGAGACGGCGCTGGCTATGGAAGCGGCGCTGCGGGAGGCGGGCGCCATCCCGGCGACGATGGCGGTGCTGCAGGGGGAGATCGCGGTTGGCCTATCGCCGGAGCAGATTGAAGCGCTGGCGCAATCGCCGCCGGGCAGCGTGCGCAAATGCAGCCGGCGCGATTTGCCCATCGCCATCGCGCTGAAGCAAGACGGCGCCACCACCGTCGCCGGCACCATGATCATCGCCGAAATGGTCGGCATCAAGGTCTTCGCCACCGGCGGGATCGGCGGCGTACATCGCGGGCAGCCCTTCGATGTATCGGCGGACCTGCTGGAATTTGGTCGCAGTCCCGTGGCTGTCGTATCTTCGGGCGCCAAGTCGATTCTGGACTTGCCCTTGACGCTGGAAGTGCTGGAGACTCAGGGGGCGCCCGTTCTGGGCTACCGCACTGACAACCTGCCCGCCTTTTACTCGGCGCATACTGATTTGCCTGTTGATCAGCGCGTGGAATCAGCCGCTGAAGCAGCCGCTATCATCCGCGCCGCTGAGGCGCTGGGGGCGCGGCACGGCCTCTTGATCGCCGTGCCTGTGCCGCCGGAAAAGGAACTGTCAGCAGCCGTGGCCGAAGCCGCCATCGCCGCAGCCACCCAAGAGGCGGAAGCAGCCGGCATCGGCGGCAAGGACATCACGCCCTTCGTGCTGGGCCGCGTCGCCGACTTGACAGGCGGCGCCTCCCGAGAGGCGAATATCGCCCTGCTGATTAACAACGCGCGCGTGGCCGGCGAAATCGCCGCCGCGCTCAGCCGCGGCTAGCTCAAGGCCGGTCCCACAGATACAGCATCAAATCTTGTTCAAGCGTCTTCGCGCCCAGTTCATGCAGGCGCGCGAGTATCTGCGCGCGGTGATCCGTCCCGTGATTGACCATGTGCAGCAGCGCATCCCGCCGCCGGCAGCGCCGCGGCTCGCTATAGCGGCCGGAGAGCGATACCGATATGCTCGCGTCTAATTCCGTCTGAGGCAGGCTGGCTACATAAGCCAGCACCCGCTCACGGACAGCGTCCCACTGCGGGCGAATCGACTCTCGATCCGGGAAAGCCGCTTCATCCAGAATTTCCGGCAGCGTGGTCTCTTGCAGCCGAGCCAGCCAGCGGTCATCGACATTCATGCAGTGAACCAAGTGGTTGCGCACCGAGCCCAAGGAGTAGCCGTTGTCGTCGATGAACTGCGCCGGGCTCAACTGCGCCGCGCAAGCCCATACGCTGTCAAACATGCCGTAGTGATAATCGAATATCGTCTTTAGCGTCCCTGAGTCCATCACTGGCCTTCCTCTCGCTTCGCTATTCGCCAGATATCCAAGCCCGTGTCGCAGCCGATGATTAGCGCGCTGCCGTCGCCGCTGAGCGCCACTTTGTCCGGTATCCGCTCACAATCGCGATAGGCGCCCAAATCATGGCGCGCTCCTGTCTCGACCTCCCAGGCGTAGACCTCGGGCGCGAAGTCGAGGTTGACGATCAGTATCGCGCTGGCCTCAGCCGTCAGCAGATGATACTGCGCGTAGGCGCCGCCGATTTCAGCCACGACGCGATTCTCGCCCGTTAACAGGTCGAGCAAATTCAGGCGCGCCGACGCCGGATCGCTCCACGTGAAGTGGCTGCCGGATTCATTGACCGCGCCGAAAACTGCCGGTCCCCCCGCCAGATGGTAGTCGCTTTCCAGGCCCGCCGCGAAAGCGTCCGGATAGCGGTAGATCTTCAGCCCGCCATCCGTGAGTGATGAATAGAGCAGAAACGGGAATGCGACTCGCCCGATTCGCACTGCCGGCCGCTGCGGGTCGGCTACCGGCAGTGAGAATTCTTCGACCAGCCGCCAGCCCCCGCCCTCCTCCCGCAAGGCATAGCGCATGAAGAGGGTTTGACCATCAGCGTCAATCGCTTCGACGACAAGCGACGCGCCATGCGACGCCAAAGCAATTGGCTCAACCCCGGCAGGCAATCGCTGCTCGTTGATGAAATAAGCGCCATTGAGTACATAGAGCAGCTGCGGTTCATCGGCGATATAGGCGGCGTCGATGAGCGAGAACAGCTGCTCGCTGCCCGGCTCAAGGTAAGCCCAGCTGTCCACGATGCCAGCCTCCGAGACGCGGTAAATACGCCCCGTTTGATCAAAGACGAGGAATTCCTGGGCGGCGGCTTGGGCTTCAAACCAGCCGATATTGAGCGCGCCGGGGAAATCGGAAAAGTCGATGCGCGCATCCGGTTTCAGTTGCGCGAGATTCGCCGCGCTGATGGGCGGATGCTCCTGCGCCCTCACCAAACAAGCGCAGAAGACAGCGAAGGCGCAGACCAAAGCGCCAATCCGAGGCAGAGGCATCGCTATACAGTCTCCGTCATGTCAGCTATAATTGGTTTTGTTCAGGTCTAAGCGAAAGTGTCGGGCGCGCAGCATGACTACACAATCGATTGAGACTAGTTTAGATCGTTTCCTCTTACAAGTGGAAAAACCCGGTCGCTATGTCGGCGGAGAGTTCAACAGCGTCGTCAAAGACTGGGAGAGCACAGACATAAAGGTCGCCCTAGCTTTCCCGGACATCTACGACCTGGGCATGTCTAACCTGGGCATCATGAATCTCTATCATCAGGTCAACCTGCAGGACGACATGCTGGCCGAGCGGGTGTTCTCCCCCTGGCTTGACATGGAAGCGGTGATGCGGCGGCAATCGTTACCGCTGTATTCGCTGGAGTCCAAGCGCCCCATACGCGACTTCGACCTGATTGGCGTCAGCTTGCCTTATGAGCAGCTCTACAGTAATGCCGTCAATCTGCTGGATTTGGCTGGCTTGCCGATTCTAAGCCGCGACCGCGATGAGCGCTTTCCGCTGGTCATCGCCGGCGGCCACGCCTGCTTCAATCCGGAGCCGATGGCGGACTTCATCGACGCCTTCGTGATTGGCGAAGGCGAAGAAATCATTGTCGAAATCGCCCGCGTCCTGGGCGAAACTCGCGACCGGCCCCGCCATGAACAATTGCGCGCCATCGCAGGGATTCAGGGCATGTACGTGCCGCGCTTCTACGATGTGGAGTACCACGACGACGGCACAATTCGCTCGGTAACGGCGAACGAAACCGGCCTGCCGGAGCGTGTGCTCAAGCGCATCGTGCTGACGCTGCCCAAGCCCTTCACCAAATTCATCGTGCCCAATATCGACACGGTGCACAACCGCGCGCCTATCGAGATTATGCGCGGCTGTACGCGCGGCTGCCGCTTTTGCCACGCCGGCATGGTAACGCGGCCCGTGCGCGAGCGCCCTGTGGACGAAATCATGGCGGCCATCGACGAAATCGTGCGCTACACCGGCTTCGAAGAGATCAGCCTGCTGAGCCTGTCGTCATCGGATTATGTCTGGGTGGAGGAATTGGCTGAAGCGGTCAATCGCGTCTATGCCGATGCCGGCCTCAGCTTGAGCCTGCCCAGCTTGCGTATCGAGAGCGCCAGCGCCGATCTGCTGGAAAAAATCGGCGGGACGCGCCGCAGCGGATTCACTTTCGCGCCTGAAGCCGCCACCGAAAAAATGCGCGACTTAATCAATAAATATGTGCCGGACGCCCAAGTGCTGCAGACTGCCCGCGACGTCTATTCGCGCGGCTGGCGCACCATCAAGTTTTATTTCATGATTGGGCACCCGGAAGAAACGCTGGACGATGTGCAAGCTATCGTTGATCTTTGCGCGGACGTCTTAAACGAAGGTACCAAGATTCTGGGCAAGAAGGCCACCCTCAATGTCGGCGTCAGCACCTTTATTCCCAAACCGCATACGCCTTTCCAGTGGGTTCCGCAAGATACGCGCCAAAGCGTGGACGAAAAACAAGCGCTGCTGAAACAGCAATTGCGCCGCGGCGGCATGCACCTGCGCTGGAATACTTACGACGACAGCGAATTCGAGGGCTGGCTCAGCCGTGGCGACCGCCGGCTGGGCCGCGTGATCCGGCGCGCCTGGGAACTCGGCTGCAAATTCGACGCCTGGCAGGACCAGCACAAACACGCGAGCTGGCTGCGAGCTTTCGCCGAGTGCGATCTGGATCCGGACTTCTACAATCATCGCGAGCGCGGGCTGGATGAAGTTTTCCCCTGGGATCATATTGATGTCGGCTTACACAAGAAATTCCTGCGCGAAGACTACCTGATGAGCATCAAGGGCGTGACCCGCGTCGATTGCCGCGACCAGTGCTTCGCCTGCGGCATCTTGCCCAAGTTCGCCAAAGAACGCTCGACAACCGAGGACATGGCTTGGGAGTGCCCGCCGGTCAAGCCTATCAACGAGCGCCAGCGGGCTCGCCGCGCCGCCATCCCCTTGAGCGCAATTGGCTAGCGACTTGTGGCAAGCAGCAGCGAGCTTTCAATTCAGGGCATCCGAATCCGCGAGCAAATCATCGGGGAAGGTTCGCCGCTTCTAATGGCGCATGGCTGGGGCGCCAGCATCGACGCCCTGCAGCCGTTGGCGCATCGGCTCAGCCGGCTGGGTTATCAATGTCTGATGTTCGACCTGCCCGGCTTCGGCGCGAGCGACGAGCCCAAGCAAGCCTTTACCATTCAGGATTACGCGACCTTTTGTATCGACTACTTGAATCAGCATGATTTGGCGTCGGTCAATTATTTTGGTCATTCACTGGGCGGGCGCATCGGCTTGATATTAGCCGCCGAGCACCCGCGGCGAATATCGAAGATGGCGCTCTCCAACAGCGCCGGCATACGCGTCGAGCCGCCCAGGCTCACGCGCTTGCGACTGCAGCTCTATCATAAGTTCAGGCATGGATTGGAAGCCATCGGCGCGGCGACGGCGGCGGCGCGTTTGCGCCAGCTCTACAATCAGCGCTACGGTTCAGCCGACTATCGGAACGCCACCCCGGTCATGCGGCAGACGCTGGTTCAAGTCGTCAATGAGGACTTGCTGGCATACGCGGCGCGCGTGGCGGTACCGACAATTCTGGTCTGGGGCGATGCCGATACGGATACGCCGCTCTGGATGGGTCGCAAACTGGAACAGACCATCCCCGATGCCGCGCTGATCGTCCACCAAGGCGCCGGCCATTACGCGTATCTCGACTTTCCGGATAAAACCGCTGCGATCATGGACGCGCTTTATCGTGGCGCGTAAGCAATGCAGGGACGTGGCGAATAAAGTGGACTTGAAAACTCAGCCAGGCAAACAGCTAAACTCTGTGCCCTCGGTGTCCTCGGTGGTGAAAAAATATGTGCCGTGTTCGCCAAGGGACTTGCATCCACGATATTCAGCACTTCAAATTCAGGGGAGTATCTATCTTGGTGGATATTTACTGAATGCCGAGCTTGGCACAGGTTAATTCACCACAGAGACACAGAAGTAAGTGCGAGTAAGTAATGAGAATATAGGTACATCATCACAAAATAGCGAATTTCCGTGTTAGTGCGGGCGAGCCAAGGCTCGCCCCTACAACTTTCGGCTATATTTTGAACCCTGTAGGGGCCAGCCTTGGCTGACCCGATGCTGTGAAATTTGCATGACTTACTTTGTTCCACTGAGGGGCGCGTAGACACTGCCCGCCGGCACAGAGATTTTTCTTTGGGTCGAAGGTAAATCGCATCCACTACAATAGACACTTCAAATTCAACCGCCGATTTGCGTTGCCGACATATCACCCTATAATGCCCCTAGAACCACCAGACGAGACCGCAAATGGCTGATGTCGCCCTTATTTCCATCTGGCTGATTGGCGCCTGGCTGCGCCTGTTTCGACAGTCTCGCTTTTATCAGATAGAAGAGTATATGAGCCGGCGCTACCTGCGCTGGCTGCTGGCCGACTGGCGGCGGGCGCTGCCGCTGCGTCCGCTGGCTGCCTGGCTGGCGGGGCTCGTCATCGATCTCGTGGTCAGCGATGCCGGCGACGGCGCGCTGCCCGTCATCATCGGTCTGGCGGCCGCAGCCATCGCCATCGCACCGCCCAGCGCCGGCGAGGAGAAGAAAAAGCTCGTCATCACGCAACGCCTCAAACGGCTGCTTGTTGGCGCCGGGCTGGCGTCGCTTGCCCCGGCCGGCGCCGCCCTTTGGCTCGCAGGGAGCGTGGGCTACGCCGAGGCGGCAACGAGCGTCGCCGTCACCAGCGGTTTCGGCTTGGCGCTGTTCTTGCTGGCGCCCGTCTGGCTGGTGGCCGGCAACGCGCTGATGCAGCCCGCGGAGGCCGCGCTGCGGCGCCGCTATCTGCAGCAAGCAGCCGACCGGCTGAACAAGACGCGCCCGAAAATCATCGGCATTACCGGCAGCTACGGCAAGACGACCACCAAGAGCTTCCTGCGCGATATCATGAGCCTCCGCTATCAGACCTACGCCACCCCCAAGAGCTACAACACGCTGATGGGTATCTCGCTGGCGATCAACCGCGACCTGGCCGATGACTACCGCACGGAGTACTTCATCAGCGAAATGGGCGCCTATGTCGAAGGCGAGATCGCGCGCATCTGCCAACTGACGCCGCCGGATATCGCCATCGTCACCGAAGTCGGTCCCCAGCACCTGGAGCGCTTCGGCAGCCTGGAAAATATCAAGCGGGCAAAATATGAACTCGTCAGCCACTTGCCGGCCGATGGCGTTGCCGCGTTCAACTGGGACAACGTCTACATCCGCGAGATGGTCGCCAAGGATTACCCGGCGACAAGGCTAACTGTCAGCCGAGCGGTCTCGCTGGACGAAGCGCGAGCGCAGCGAATTACCTGGATCGCCAGCGATATCAGCGAGAGCTTGAGCGGAGTCGCGTTTCAGGCGACGCATGTAGCCAGCGGCAATCAGGCGCGGATCACTACCGGCATAGTCGGCGAACACAATGTGACCAACTTGCTGCTGTGCATCGCCGTCGCCAGCCATGAGGGTATTCCCCTGCGCGATATCGCCCTGCGCATTCGCGGTCTGCAACCGGCCGAGAGCCGCCTGGCAGCCGAGACCTCCGCCGCCGGCATCACCATCATCAACGATGCTTATAGCGCTAACCCGCAGGGCATCGTCAGCGCCCTGAAAGTTTTGCGCCTGTACGATACCGGCAAGCGACTGCTGATCACCCCGGGCATGGTTGAGCTGGGCGAGCTGCAAGACCGCGAGAACCGCAAGCTGGGATTGCTGGCGGCCGAGAGCGCCACTGATATCATCTTGATCGGCGCGGGGCAGACGGCGTCAATTAGCCAGGCGATCCGATCGACCGACTTTGACCAATCGCGCTTGCAAGTGCTGGACAAACTCGACGAGGCGGTGCGCTGGTATCAGCAGAATCTGGGGGCTGGCGATACGGTGCTCTTCTTAAACGACTTGCCCGATACTTATTGAGATTCGCCCTGCAAACATGGACTTGCCGTGCCATCATAGAAGCGTGAGTTTAGCCGTGAATCTAATGGTTGCCTTGAGGAAGGCGCAATGAGTAGTCGCCACCCTTTGGTCGTCGCGGTAATTTTCGGCGGTCGCAGCGTCGAACACGATGTGTCCATCGTAACGGGCCATCAGATTATGAATGCTTTCCCCGCCGGCCGCTTCCAAGTCCTGCCGGTCTATATTGCCCGTGATGGACACTGGTATACGGGCCAGCCGCTAGCCGAGCTCAAGAACTTCAAAGACGGTGGCGCGCTCGATCTCGATGGCGTCCTGCCTTGTCTCTTGTCCCCGGATACGCGTCATCACGGTCTCATTGTCAATCCGCTGGCGGGGCGCTTCCGGCAGAGCGATGTTCAGCGCATAGATGTCGTCTTCCCGGCGCTGCACGGCTCTCATGGCGAAGACGGCAGCCTGCAAGGTTTGCTGGAATTAGCCGACATTCCCTACGTCGGCTGCGCCACGCTGGGCTCGGCATTAACCAATGACAAGATCATGACCAAGCTGGTCCTGCGCCAGGCCGGTATTCCCGTGCTCGCGGACCATTGGTTTACGCGCGATCGCTGGCTCGAACAGCCGGACGAGATTATCGAAGCCATCCGCGCCGAATTTGACTTTCCGCTTTTCGTCAAACCGGCCACGCTGGGTTCCAGCATCGGCATCGGGCGCGCCGATTCGCCCGAGCTGCTGCGCGCCAGCATCGATATCGCCGCCAACTTCGATCGGCGCATTCTGGTTGAGCCGGCAGTAACGCCGGGCATCGAAATCAACTGCTCAGTCACAGGCTTTGGCGACGACTACCAGGCCTCGACGCTTGAGCAGCCTGTGTCCTGGGACGAGTTTCTTTCTTACGAAGACAAGTATTTACGCGGCGGCGAAGGCATGAAAAGCGCCGAGCGCTTGATTCCGGCGCCGATCAGCCCGGAACTGACGCGGGTTATACAGCAAATGAGCCTCGACGCCTTCAGGGCTGTGGATGGCCGCGGCATCGCGCGCATCGACTTTCTGGTCCGGCCGGAGCAGGACGAGTTGTTCTTGAACGAGATCAACACCATGCCCGGTTCACTCGCCTTCTATCTTTGGCGCGAAGACGGCATTTCACAATCGCAGCTGGTGGACAAACTGGTGCAGCTCGCGCTGGAGGCGCGCGCGGTCAAGCGGCGCAACATCTACGATTACCAGACCAACCTGGTCGAAGTGGCCAGCCGGCGCGGCGTCAAGGGCGGCAAAGGCAAAGCATAAGCCTCGCGTCAGCTTTAGCTTGCCAGTCAAACCCGCTATGTTATGATAATTGCGATTGGACGTGTTGAAGCCGAGGCGTCAACGGTCGTATTCGCGCGCCAATCCGCCGGCTCGTAAACGAGGGCAGACGCAGCGTCATTCAGCCGTATCTGCATCCAGTAATGCACCGTGCCGTATACATCTAATCAGCCACGCCCGCCCCGCCCTTCCGATGTCGGCCGATCGATTTGGGGTGGCGCGCCGCTTCCGCCAATTCCGGAGCGCGTACTGGACGGGATACCCGGATTTCTGGCCTGGATTGCGCTGCTTGTGTCCATCGCCAGCGCGGTCGCATTTCCCCTGACGCTGATGACGATGGCGGCTCTGGTCGCTTGTTATTCCGCCTTCCGCTTTTTCCTGGCCGGCATCGCCAACGGCATTGGCATCCGCCGCATCAAAAATTACGAGACCATCGACTGGTATCAGAAGTATCTGGACGACAAGACGCCAACCGCGCTGGACTGGGACAGCGTGCATCATCTGGTCATCATCCCCAACTACAATGAATCAATGAAGATACTCTGTCGCACACTGGATCAGCTCAGCCTGCAGCACAACGCCCGGACGCAGATTTCAGTCTTGCTGGCGATGGAAGCCGCTGAGCAGGATAGCTACCAAAAGGCGCAAAGCTTAAATCGCCAATACGCCGATCACTTCGCCAACGTTTATTTCACCGTGCATCCGCGCGGACTCATCGGCGAGATGCAATGCAAGTCAGCCAATCTTTCCTGGGCCGTCAGCCGTTTTCTGGAGAATATCGTCGACGAGTATGAGCTTGATACCGAGAATGTCGTGCTGACGACCATGGACGCCGACACGCGCTGGCACGTCAACCATTTCGCGGCGCTGACCTACCATTTCGCCATCAACGAAGACCGGCGCCGCACCTTCTGGCAAGCGCCAATTCGCTATCACGGCAATATCTGGCAAGTCAACCCCTTGATGCGCATCATCAACACCTACGCCACCGCCTTTGAGTTGGCATACCTGGCCGCGCCCTGGTGGATGGCCATGCCGATGTCGTCGTATTCACTTAGCCTCAAATTGCTGGAGCAGAGCGGCAACTGGGACACGGACGTCATCGCCGACGAATGGCACATGCTAATCAAAGCCTATTTCGCCACCGGCGGCCAGGTGTCGATTCAGCACATCTACCTGCCCTTCCTGGCTGATTCAACCACCGGCGCCAACATTTTCCAATCGATCAGGAACCGCTACAGCCAGACCCTGCGCCATGCCTGGGGCAGCAAAGAAGTAGGTTATATGCTGGCGAAATTGATCGAGAACCCCAGTGTTTTCTCGTTTAAGTCGCTGAAGCTGCTGCTGCGCATCGCGCATGATATTCTGCTGGCGGGCGCGGGCTGGATCATCTTGACCGTCGGTTCGCAGCTGCCGGTCTTCTTCCACCCCGATATCGCGCCGGTCAAGCTGGACGGTCTGCTGGCCGCCAGCGACAAACTGGAATTCGCCCTCGCCGGTCTGTCAGTCAGTCATCCAGCCTGGTTTTTGCTGGCGGTTTCCGGCTTGGTGATGCTGGTGCTGGTGGTCGTTTTTCAAGTACAAGATTATCGGATACGGCCGGAGCGCGTGGCGCCATATACCTTGGTCGAGTCGGTGCTTGAGCTGCTGAGCATTCCCTTTATGCTGGTCTTGACGCTGCTGGTGGTCGCGCTGCCCACTTTGGTCGCGCAGACGCGCCTGCTGCTGGGCATCCCGCTGCAATTCATCGTCACAGACAAATCGGCCGATCGCTGAACCCGGTCACAAGGCGGGAGTGGTGAACGTCGCGGATACAAATCCCTTCACGTCGAGAATCGCAGGGGCGACCCGATGGGTCGCCCGCAGACGCACGATCTTGGCCTTACTTCCAAGTCTCCGCGGAATCACCACTCTCCACAAGCCTTTCCCCTAGCGTACCCGGTATACATTCCCTATCATAGCCGTTACACACCCTCTACATGAGGCAGCTGGAAGGACCGGACGTGCCCGAGCAGCGCGTACAAAAGATCATGGCGCAGGCCGATATCGGGTCGCGCCGGCAATGCGAAACGATCATCAGCAACGGGCGCGTACAAGTGAACGGCAGGGTCATCGGTCTTGGCGCCAAAGCCGACCCGCAGAAAGATATAATTCTGGTCGACGGCGTCAGACTTAACGTGGCCTTTGAGGCAGTCTGCATCGTGGTCAACAAACCCAAGGGTGTGCTTACCTCAAACAAAGCCGAGCCCGATGACAGCCGCCCCACCATCCGCGAACTTATCGAGCTGCCGGGCCACCTCTTCCCGGTCGGGCGCCTGGACGCCGACAGCGAAGGCCTGCTGATCCTCACCAATGACGGCGCCTTGGCCAACCGCATATCGCACCCGCGTTACGAGCATACCAAGACCTACAAGGTCACGGTAAAAGGCAAAGTGTCGCGGGCGACTATCGACGCCTGGGAGCGCGGGGTTTGGCTGGATGACAGCCGCACGGCCGCTTGCTCCGTGAGAGCGCTGCAATCGACCAAGCGCTCAACCGTGCTGCGCGTCGTTATGCTGGAGGGTCGCAAGCGCCAGATACGCCGAGTCGCCATGCAGCTGGGTCACCCGGTTATGCGTCTGGTCCGTACGCATATTGGGCAGCTGGGCTTGGGCACCTTGCGCAAGGGCGCCTGGTATCAGCTTGATGCGGACGAAATCGAGGCGCTGCAGACCCCCGCGCGCGAGCTGGCCGATATCCGCCGCGCCAGACGCGCTCGCAAGCGCAAAGCCAAGCAATGAACACCGGCTCATAAGCCCATGTCCTACGATTTGAGCATTGAAGAATACATGGCTCGGCAGCCCGAGTACGACAAGTGGCGCGGCCTGCTGCATCCACTGCTGCGCGCCGCCGTGCCCGCTTTCTGCAAGGTCGACGTCGAAGGCTTGCAGCACGTCCCGCGCCACGGCAAGACCTGCCTGATGATCAATCATATCTCTTATCTCGACCCCATCGTCGTCACCGTCAGCATCCCCTTCCGGCACACCGTCTCCTTATCCAAAGCGGAGAATTTCGCGATTCCCGTTGCCGGCTGGCTGCTGCGGCGCTGGGGGCACTTCCCGATACACCGCGGCGAATACGACCGCAAAGCGCTGATGCAGTCCATAGCGCTGCTGCAGAGCGAGCAGTTGGTGCTGATGGCGCCGGAGGGTACGCGTCATACCGGCGGCTTGCAGCCGGGCAAGGACGGCCTGGCTTACGTCGCCACCAAAGCCGATGCTGTAATCGTGCCGGCCGCCATTTGCGGGGCTGAAGATTGGCGCAAACGTCTCAAGCGCTTTCGCCGCGCCTATGCCAAAGTTATCTTCGGCGCGCCCTTTCGCTTCCGCCGGGGCGAAGGCAAACGCCTGCCGCGCCAGGCGCTCTCCGCGATGATCGCCGAAGCCATGTACCAGTTGGCGCTGACCATGCCCGACGAGTACAGCCATCTGCGCGGCTTTTACAGCGACATCGAAAACGCCAGCAGCGACTATCTGGAGTTCGTCTGAGCTCAGCCGTCGTCAATCAGCCTGAGCGCCCAGACAGTCAAGCCCTCGACCGACTCGCCCAAGTTGGCAAAACGCTTGTCCTGCGTGAAGCCGCTCTGATAGCGGGTGTATATTTGCTGCAGAATCACCAAGAGGCGGAATACGCCCAAGATATGGTAGAAACGCATATCGCGCAGATCGCGCCCGCTCTTCTCGGCGTAGCGCGCCAGGATTTCGTCGCGCCGGAAGAAGGCGAAGTCGCCGGCCGGCATCGTGCCGATGGCTTTGACAAAAGGCGGATCATCCGGTTGTGTCCAGTAGGTCAGCAGCATACCCAGGTCCGACAGCGGATCCCCCAGCGTACACATATCCCAGTCAAAAATCGCCACCATACGCGCCGGATCATCTCGCGCGAACATGGTATTGTCCAGCTTGTAATCGTTGTGCACCAGCGAATAAAAGTCGCTCTCCGGCTGATGCGCGCTCAGCCAGCCATAGATAGCGTCCACACGGCTGTCGGCCGCGCCTTTGGCCGCCTGCCAGCGCCGATTCCAGCCCTCAATTTGGCGCTTGATGAAACCGATCGGCCGGCCCAGGTCGGACAAACCCAGAGCCTCATAATCCACCGCATGGAAGGAGGCCAGAGCATCAACCAGGGCTTGGCTCATACGACGCGGCGCCAAGGGGTCGGCAGCGAAGCGCGCCGGCAGGGAATCCCGCACGACCAGCCCTTTGCAGCGCTCCATGACAAAGAACGGCGCGCCAATGACGTCTTCATCGCCGCAATAGAGATGGGCGCGCGGGGCAAGGGGAAAGGCGCGATGCAGCACCGACAGCACACGGTATTCGCGCCCCATATCGTGGGCGCTGGGCGCATAGGGTCCCAGCGGGGGGCGCCGCAAGACATACTCGCGCCGATGGCCGAATCCCAGCAGATAGGTCAGGTTCGCCTTGCCGCCGCCGAATTGCCGTACGCTCAACCTTTCAGCGGCGCCGGGCAACCTGCCGCGCAAGTATTGCAACAGCCGCGCCTCGTCGAACCGTTCATCGGGGCGGACGTCAATCAGGTCATCATAATTCGGCAAAGGCATCGCTCTCTCTCATTGCCAGCGCATGCTTCAGCGCTGGATCCATCGTCCCCAGTCTAGCACAGCCTCAGGCAAACCAGGACTTGGCTGACACAAAGGAGTGGTAAATAGGCGGTTATGATAGACTGCGCCGAGCAAACAAGAAAGCTCTGCGCTCTCTGTGTACTCAGTAAGTGCGAGTAAGTAATGAGCATATAGGTGTATGGTTTCGGATTATAATGGGATAATTTCATCTAGCCAAAAGGATGCCCTATGGCACAGGTTCTACACCCACGCGCCACAACGACTGAGGCGACCCGTCGAGAAATACAAAATAGTCAAGAGAGCATAAACAA
>JAJDXR010000093.1 GCA_022823165.1 Anaerolineae bacterium
AGGTAGGCACGGTGGGCTCCCGTATGACCCGAGTCGGATAAAATTACGAATCCCTGGAAGAAGCTAGTTGCCCGCATTCGCGCCCGGGTTGTGGTTTTGTGGCTGTCCCGAATTACGGGCGATCAACTCTGTGGTGAAAAACCTGTGACCTGTTCGCTTAGAGCGTAATATCCGCGATGTTCACCATCCTCTGCTTCACGGCGCGAACTAACTCGGCAAGTCCAATGCTTCCAATGCTATAATCAGGACGTACTCACGATTGAGGAGTCCCGGCTTGAGCGAGCGTTATCCTGACAAGATCATCATCGGCTTGACCGGCAATATCGCCGTGGGCAAAAGCCAGGTGCTGGCGCAGTTGGAAGCCTTGGGCGCGGCCGCCATCGATGCCGACCGGGCGGCGCATCAGGTCTTGCGGCATGGCGGCGGCGCCTATGAGCCAGTGTTGGCCGCCTTCGGGCCTGGAATCCTGGGCGCGGACGGCGAGATTGAGCGGAGCGCCCTCGGGCGAATCGTCTTCGCTGACAGGGCGCAGTTAAGTCGCCTGGAAGCCATCACCCATCCCGCAATCCGGCGGGAAATCGACCGGCGCATTCGCGGCGCGCTGGCGCAAGTGGTGGTCATCGAAGCCATCAAGCTGCTGGAAGGCGACTTGAGAGAGGCGGTGGACGCCGTCTGGGTGGTGGACGCCAGGCCGGAGACGCAGCTGCTGCGCCTGGTATCGGAGCGCGGCCTCGCCCGGGCCGAGGCGCAGCGGCGCATTGACTTGCAGAACAGCCAGGCCGACAAGCTCAAGCAAGCGGATGTGGTCATCGCCAATGACGGCGATATGACCGCCACGCGCGCGCAGGTGCAGCGGGCTTGGGCGGCGCTGCGCGCTGCCACAGAGACTCAGAGGTACAGAGATTAATGGTTGCAGGGGCGAGCGGCGGTTAGTGTCTACGCTACCCTTGGCTCGTCCGCCGGCTCGCCCGCCAGCGGCGATATTGTCCAAATTGAGAATAGGCGCAAACCTATGAAAAAGCTCGTGGTTTCTCTTGTGCTAACGCTTGCGCTAGCCGGCTTCGGCGCCATGGCGCTCGCTGACGACGCCTGCGCCGATGAGCTGGGCTGCGTCAAGGTTGGACCTGACGACAGCATCGTTGTCGGCGGCTTGCTGCGTTTATCGGGGTCGCCATCTTTCGCGGGTGAAGTCACGCGCCAAGCCTTTCAGTTGGCGGCGTCGGCCCGCGACGGCAGGCTGCTGGGCAGAAAAATCGAGTTTATCGCGGAGGACAGCGCCTGCTCCGAAGCTACAGCGCGGGAAGCGGCGCAGCGCCTCGTGACCAACCCGGCGGTCGTCGGCGTCATCGGCACCAATTGTTCGCTGGCGGCAAAAGGCGCTTTGCCCATCATCAGCGCGGCCGGTTTGCTGATGATATCGCCCGCGAATTCCTCGCCATTTTTGACCAATGCCGACCGCGACGCCGGCGGGCTTTATCAGCCGGGCTACTACCGCACGGCGCACAACGATCGCTTCCAGGGGGCTTTGAGCGCGCGCTTCGCGGCACAGGTCCTGGGCCTGCAGAAGATAGCGACCATCAATGATGGCGATCCTTACACCACCGGGCTGGCGGCGGCGATGGCATCCGCCTTTGAAAGCCTGAATGGCGAAGTCGTCTACCGCGCTGAAATCCGCCGCGGCGATGCCGATATGAGCGCGGCGCTAGAAGCGATTGCCGCCGCGGGAGCGCAGTTGGTTTATCTGCCCGTCTTCGGGGAAGAGGCGCAATTTATCATTGAGCAGCTGGCGGAAACGCCGGGCCTGGAAGACGCCATCATGATGTCCGCCGACGGCGCTATGTCCCGCTCCTTCGCCCAACGCGCGGGCGAGGCTGCCATCGGCCTGTATGCGTCTGGACCGCGGGTCGCCGGCGCCGCTTACGAAGCCTTCCTGGATATATGGCGGCGCGACATTGATGAGGCGGGACCCAGCAATATATTCCATGCCCATGCCTATGACGCCGCTAACCTGCTGTTCACGGCGCTGGAGAGCGCGGCTGTCGAGCGGGAAGACGGAGCGCTGATCATCGGCAGGGCGGCGCTGCGTGAAGCCTTGTTCGCTGTCGAGGATTATCCCGGGCTGACCGGTTCGCTCACTTGCCAGGAGACGTCGCCACATGCCGGCGACTGCGCCACCGGTGAAGCGCTGGCGATATTTCAGCTGACTGCGGCCGAGATTCTTGACGGCAATTGGCCGCCGCCGGTCGTTTGGACAGCGGCCATGGCCGCGGCGGAGTAGGCGCCGGGGGCGGGGCGCGTCAGACAGGCGACAATGCGGGCGAGCCAAGGCTTGCCCCCACAACTTTCGACTATATTTTGAACCCTGTAGGGGTCAGCCTTGGCTGACCCGATGTTGTGAAATTTGCATGACTTACTTGGAACTACTGAGGGGCGCGTAGATATTGCCCGCCGGCACAGAGTTTTTTCTTTGAGTCGAAAGGAAAACGCATCCACTAAAATAGACACTCCCATGTCCAAGCGCCGCGCACACGACCATTGCGCGCCCCATCCGCTTAGGTATGATGGGGCGATTGAATGGTAGCGAAGCGAGCCGCGTTGAAACCCGCCAAACTCTTCCCCATCGTAATCGCCTGTGTGGTATTCGTCGTCATCGGCATTGCCAGTGGCTTGCTGAACATCGCCTGGACCTATATGCAGGTTACCTTTGAGGTCTCGCATGACTCGCTGGCGTCCCTGGCGCCGGCAACCATGCTGGGCGGATTAATCGCCGCATTCTTGAGCGGAACGCTTATCGGGAAATTCTCGCTGGCTCCCGTGCTCGTCGGCGGTATGGCTTTCGCCGGTATCGGTATGCTCGGTTATTCAATCGCCCCGATTTGGATCATTCTGCTAGCTGTCGCCCTTTTCGCCAGTATCGGCAAAGGCAGCATTGACGCCGCGCTGAACAACTTCGTCTCGGTCAACTATGGCGCCAGCGAGATGAACTGGCTGCACGCGTCCTGGGGCATCGGGCTGACCATCGCTCCGGGCATAGTCACCTTTTTTGTGATCGACCAAGGAGCCGGCTGGCAAGCCAGCTACCTGTTGATCGGCTTGCTTCTGCTGCTGCTGGGGCTGGTCATTTTGCTGAGCCTGCCGCTATGGCAATTCAGGAACAGCCGGGGCGAAAAAGAAGCAAAGCTGCAACACATCCCCATCTCGGAGACGCTGCGGCAGCCAATAGTCATCATCGGGCTCGTTTTTTTCTTCTTTTATGGCGGCGTCGAGATCGGCACGGGTCAGCTGGCCAACACACTGCTCATCGAAACGCGCGGCCTGCCGCAAACGGTCGCCAGCAGCTGGGTCAGCGCTTACTGGGGCAGCTTTACCGTCGGCAGAATTCTAATGGGCTTGCTGGCCATGCGCCTGGGCGATCGCGCGCTGCTGAACATCTGTTTTTCAGCCTCCATTCTGGGCGCGCTGCTGCTCTTCACCAACTTGCATGAGATTCTGAGCTTGGCAGGCTTGCTCGGCATCGGCTTTGGAATGTCCGCCATTTTCCCGATCTTGATCTTGCAAACCAATCAACGTGTTGGCCGGCGTCATGCCGCTAACGCCATCGGCTTTCAAGTCGGCTGCGCCGGTTTGGGCGGCGCCGTGCTGACGGGTCTGGGCGGGATATTTGTGGAATATGCCGGGCCGGATTCGATCAGCGCCTTCGTATTAGCCTGCTCTGCCCTGATGGCGCTACTCTATCAGTTCATGGTCCGCTGGGAAGCGCGCCAACTGGCGACCATTCCTTCGTAGCAATTGGCAAAGGGCAAAGGGTAAAGCGCATGCTGCCGCTGGAAGAAAAAGTCGGGCAAATGATGATGGTGGGCTTTGATGGCGCCAGCCCGCCGGCGCACATACTGGCCTGGCTGGCCAGCGGACGCATCGGCGGCATCTATCTCTTCGCACGCAACATTCAAAGTCCCGCCCAGGTTAAAGAGCTGGTGGACGAATGCCGCGCCGCCGCGAAGCAGCCCATTCTGGTGGGAATTGACCAGGAAGGCGGCATTGTGGCGCGCCTGCGCGATGGCTTCAGCGAGAGTCCCGGCGCGATGGCGCTTGGCGCCGCCGGCGACCCGCAGCTGGCTGAAGCCATCGCCTTCATGCTGGGGACTGAACTCGCGGCGCTGGGCATCAACTGGAATCTGGCGCCGGTCGCCGATATCGCGCATCAGCCGGCCAACCCCTCGGTCAGCACTCGCTCTGTCGGCAGCGACGCCATGAAGGTCAGCCAAATGGTCGCGGCGCAGATTCGCGGCTTTCAACGCGCCGGGGTGGCGGCGACGGTCAAACACTTTCCCGGCTTGGGCAACACGGTCATTGATACTCACGACGACCTGGCCAAGGTGTCGGGCCCGCTTGATTACTTGCGCCAGCAGGATCTCCTGCCCTTTCGCGACGCCATTCGGGCGGAGGCGGCCTGCGTCATGCTGACGCATGTCATGTACGAAGCGCTGGACGCCAATTTGCCGGCCACGCTCTCGCCCCGCATCGTCAAGGGCTTGCTGCGGACTGAACTCGACTATGCAGGCCCGGTCTGCACGGACTGCATGGAAATGAAAGCGATCACGCAGGGCTTCGGCGCTGGTGAATCCGCCGTGCTGGCTGTGCTGGCGGGGGTTGACATGCCGCTGTTTTCGCATACCCGCCGGCATCAGGAAGCCGCCTACGAAGCGGTCCTGGCTGCCGCGCGATCCGGCAAGATTTCCGAAGCGCGCATTGACGAATCCAATGAGCGCATTCGCCAAATGAAACATCGCTATAGCTTGAGCCGCCAACCCGCGCTCAGCCTGGTCGCCAGCGACGCCCACCAAGCGCTGGCTTTGCGAGCCGCCCGCGCCGGCACGGCGCTGCTCAAGCGAGGGAGCGCCCTGCCGATCAGCGCTGACACGGGTCGCATCGTATGTATTGAGTTCGCCGCCCGCCGCCTATCCGATGCGGTTGATGCCGCCAATCGCGGGCGCTTTTCGACCCGGCTGTCGTCGCGGCTGCCGCAGGCAGAGTGCCACAGGATTGACCCGCAGCGCCCGCATGTGGCGGACCAGCCCACGCTGGAGCGGCTGGCGGCCGAAGCCGACACGGTCATCCTGTTGACGCGCAACGCGCATCTGCAGCCGGCGCAGCTGAAGTTGGCGCAGCGCGTCATTGACCTGGCAGAGCGCGCCATCCTGATTTGCGCGCGCAATCCCTACGATGCCGGGATATTACATGGCGCCGATACGGTAATTTGCAGCAATGGCGACAGCCAGCCATCGCTCGCAGCCGCGGTCGAGGCTGTCTGCGGCGACTTTGTCCCGACCGGACAACTGACGGTGGGCATCGCATGATCGCCGGCAAACAGCTCGACCGACTCGAGCGGCTCATTGAGCGACATCTGCCCGTCACCTTTCCCGCCCTGAGCATTTGCGTCATTCATCGCGGCCAGATCGCGCTGCAGGAGGCCCGGGGCTGGATCGATCCGGAAACCCGTGACCTGGCCGTCACCGCTGACTCGCTTTTTGACCTGGCCTCCGTAAGCAAGCTCATCACGCATAGCGCATTTCTGGCGCTTGTTGAAGCCGGGCAAATTACCCTGGAGAGCAGGCTAGTCGAGATCCTGCCCGAGTTTGGGCGCATCAATCCGCGCGCAATCGCCAATGGGCAAGATCCGCATACCCGACGGCTCCTGCCGGTTGAGAGCCGCTTCCGCGGCCTGCAAGTCGACCCAACTGCCGTAACCTTTCAGCATCTGCTGACGCACAGCTCCGGCTTGCCGCCCTGGCGCTCGGTCTATCTGCTGGCGGGCGAAAGTCCGCCACCCGCGCCCGCCAGCGGCGATGACTATGATGCCGAGCGCTGGCGCAGGGGCCTGGAGGCAATGGTGGACTTTCCCTTCGCCGGTCCGGTCGGAGACAGCGTGCGCTACAGCGATATCGGCGTCATGCTGCTGGGCGAAGCGATCGCTCGCTTGCAAGGCTGCCCGCTGGACCAAGCCCTGGACAAGTTGCTGCTTCAGCCCTTGGATCTGGCATCGTTCACTCACAATCCGGTCGCCAAGGGCATTCCGCTAGAGCGCATCGTTCCCACCGAATTCGACAATCACTGGCGGCATCGGCGCGCCTGGGGCGAAGTTCACGATGAAAATGCCTGCGGCGTCGGCGGCGTCGCTGGCCACGCCGGATACTTCGCCACCGCTTCAGACGTCGCCCGCTTTGGGCAGGCTTGGCTCTCGGGCGACGCCAGGCTGGGCATTGGCGCGGCCTTGCGGCAAAGCGCCACGCGTCAGCACATTAGCGGACAATTCAAGCTCGGTCTGGGCTGGATGTTGAAGGCTGACGAAGATTCATCCGCGGGTGATCGCGCCAGCGCGAGCTCTTATGGGCACACCGGTTTCACGGGCACATCGCTCTGGCTGGATCCACAGCGGCAACTGGTCTGCGCCATGCTGACCAACCGCGTGTATCAGGGCCGCGATCCCGCTGACATTCACGCATTCCGGCGCGCCGCGCATGATCTCATCGTTGAGGCCATCGACGAGGCCATCGACAACTGATGGGCGGACCGTTGTTCCTGGGCATAGATGGCGGGGGAAGCGCGCTGCGCGTCGCCATTGTGGATCACGGGCTCAATACGCTCGGCGTCGTTACGGCAGCCTCCGCCAACCCCAATCTCATCGGCTATGAAGCAGCGCGTGAGCTAATCCGGCACAGCATTGCCGAAACGCTGCGACAGACAGGCTTGCAGCCGGCTAGTATCAGCGCCGCCGGGATTGGAATCGCGGGCGCATCCAGTTCACACAGCCGCGAATGGCTGCTGCAGACCCTGGCGCCGGCCCTGCCCGATTGCTTGCTGGCGCCAAGCTCCGACCTGGAGATCGCCCTGGTAGGCGCTTTGGCGCGGCGCGGCGGCATCTTGCTGCTGGCGGGCACGGGCAGCGCAGTCTACGGGATTTCCCCCGCCGGCGAGCGCTTGCAGATCGGCGGCTGGGGTTATCTGCTGGGAGACGAAGGCAGCAGTTACTGGATCGGCCGGCGGCTGCTGCGGCGCCTGATCGCCGTCTACGATGCCGGCGCGCCGGTCGAACGCGATCCGCTAAGCCGCCACTGCCTGAATTCGCTGGGATTGAAGCAACCGCGCGAGCTGATCGCCTGGCTCTACCGCAGTGAGGAAGCGCCGACAGCGCGCATTGCCAGCCTGGCGAGAATCGTGATTGACCTGGCAAACCAGGGCAAGGGCGAAGCTATGGCAATTTTGGAGGATGCCGCCGGACTGCTGGCGGCTCAAGCCGAGAATATGCGGGAGCGGCTGGACTTCGCCGCCGCGCCGATCGCCTTCGCCGGTGGTTTGCTGGACAACGACAATTTCATGTCGCTGACGCTGGCGGCGCAGTTGGGGCTGGCTGCGCGGCCGGTCGCCATGCACCCGCCGGTTATCGGCGCGGCGCTGCTGGCGAAAATGGAATGGAGCGCCAGGCAGGACTCATGACACTCAAAACAGAATCCGACAATCCCGCCAGCCGACGCATCGACACGCTGCCAACAAGCGCAATCGTCGAGCTGATCAACAGCGAAGACGCCCGGGTAGCAACAGCCGTTCAAGCGGCGCTGCCGCAGGTGGCGCAGGCGGTTGACGTCATCGCGCGAGCGCTGTCCGCCGGCGGACGGCTCTTTTATATTGGCGCGGGCACCAGCGGACGGCTGGGCGTCCTGGATGCGGTCGAGTGTGTTCCAACGTTCAGCGCGCCGCCAGGCCTGGTTCAGGGCATCATCGCTGGCGGCGATACGGCGCTGACTCAAGCGGTCGAAGGCGCGGAAGATGAACCGGCGCAAGCCCGGCGCGACTTGCAGGCTCGCGGAGTGACCGCGGCCGATGTCCTATGCGGAATCGCCGCCAGCGGACGCACACCCTATGTCGTCGGCGCGCTCACTTACGCGCGCGAGCTCGGCGCGGCGACCATCGCCATTTCCTGCAATCCGCAGTCGCCGATTGGCGCGCTGGCGGCAATCAGCATCAGCGTCGATCTGGGACCGGAGATCATCAGCGGTTCGACGCGCATGAAAGCGGGCAGCGCCCAGAAGATGATTCTGAATATGCTCAGCACCGCCGCCATGATTCGCCTGGGCAAGGTCTACGGCAATCTGATGGTGGATGTCAAGGTGACCAACCAGAAGCTGGCTGAGCGCGCCCGGCGGCTGGTGCGGCGGCTCGCCGGCCTTGATGAAGACCAGGCCGAGCGGCTGCTGGTTCTGGCGAACAATGAGGTCAAGACGGCGGTGATCATGCACATGATGCAGGTCGATGCGGAAGCGGCGCGCGAGCTGCTGGCAGGCGCCGGCGGCAGGCTGCGCGCTGTCATCGGCGATATTGACGGGGGCGACTGACCTACTTGCCTTCCCAGTCGATCGGGTAAGTCTTGTCGAGCATCGCCGCCACCGCCCGGCGAAAGTCCTGGCTGCGGAATAGCTGCGCCTGCGCCCAGGCTTCAATCCGCAAGCCGCGCGAATGGTCCACGATGTCGTTGATGACGCGTTTACCGTAACTGACGGCCAGCGGCGCGGCAGCCGCCAGCGATTCAACCCAATCGGCGACGCCGGCTTCAAGCGCCGACTTGGGGTAGACGGCGTTGACCAGCCCCCATTCCAGCGCTTGCGGCAAATCGATATGGCGGCCGGTCAGAATCAGTTCTTTGGCGCGAGAGGGGCCGATGAGCTTGACCAAGCGCGCCGTGCCGCCGACATCCGGGATGATGCCCAGCCGCGTCTCGGGCAAACCCAACTTTGCGCGCTCCACCGCGATGCGAAAATCACATGCTAGCGCCAACTCCAGCGCCAAGCCCAGGCAGTAGCCCTGCATCACACAGATGACAGGCAGCGAGCAGCGCTCGATCTTGGTAAAAATCGCCTGGTAACGCGCGGTGAAGGGGAAGAGATTGTCCCGCAGGTTCTCCGCCGGCATCGCGAACTGATTCAAGTCAATGCCGGAGGAAAAGGCGCGCCCGGCCGCCCGGACCAAGACCACACGCGCTCCCTGCGAAAACTCGCGCTCGGCGCGGTCGAAGGCAGCCGAAAGCGCCGTCATCATTTCATCATTGATGGCGTTGCGCTCTCGCGGGCGATTCAGCGTTACTTCGAAGATGGCGCCGTCGCGTCGGCAAATGATCAGTTCAGACATAGGCTGGTCCCTGACCGCCGGGGCGTCATGCTTGCGAATCCAGAAAGCGCTCGAAAGCCGCTACCGTGTTCAAGTTGACGCGCCTTTTGGAGCGGTCGATACGGCGCAGCAGGCCGGTGAGTACGGCGCCGGCGCCGACTTCGATGAAAGATTGGGCGCCGGCGTCAATGAGCGCGCGCATCGAATCGGTCCAACGCACCGATTGGGTCAACTGCTGATCCAGCTCCTGGCGAATTTCAGCCGGGCTCGTCAGCGGGCTGGCATTGACATTGCTGATGATCTGGACCTCAGGCGGCGAAAATGTCGTTGCGTTTATGACGTGGCGGAAGCCCTCGAGCGCGGCTGCCATAAGCGGCGAGTGAGCCGCGATGCTGACCGCCAGCTTGACCGCGCGCCGCGCGCCGGCCTCGGCCGCCAGCTCAATCAAGCGCTCGACCGCCTCGACCTCGCCGGACACCACAGCCTGGCCCGGGCAATTGTCATTCGCCAGCACCACGATTTTGCCGGTCTCGTTTGAAACGGATTGGCACAACTCCTCCACTTTGTCCAGTTCAAGCGCCAGCAGAGCGGCCATCGCGCCCGGGTATCGCTCGCCCGCTTGCCGCATGGTCTGGCCGCGCGCCTGGACCAGCTTGACGCCCGCTTCAAAGCTGAGCGCGCCGGCGGCGGTCAAGGCGGTCAGTTCGCCCAGGCTGTGCCCGGCCGTCCAGGCCGGTTTCGCGCCAGGAAGTTGCTGCTGCAATACAGTCCAAATCGCCATGCTGCTGACGTAGAGCGCCGGCTGCGTATAATTCGTCTGGTCTAATACTTCCGCTGGGCCTGACCAGCAGATCGCCGACAAGTTGTAACCCAGTATGTCGTCCGCCTGCGCGAAGACGTCGCGCGCCGCTTCATAGCTCGCGGCGAAATCCGCGCCCATGCCCACAGCCTGGGAGCCCTGGCCCGGGAAGATCGCCGCGGTCGTCCGCCAGTCCATCAACATGTCAAACGCTCCGTCGTATGTTCAGCGCGATAGCCCCGGCCTGGGCGGCGATGGCAAGAAAAAACCGCGCGGAACGGGCGCGGTCCTTTAGTCTCATTTCAAATCCGCGACTGACGGCCTAGTCGTCGCTGATCTCGACGACCAGGTCGCCGCGATAATAGCCGCATTTCGGGCAGACGCGATGCGCGATGTGATACTCTCCACAGCTTTCGCATTCAACCAGGTGCTTGAGGACCAGCGCGTCATGGGCGCGCCGGCGATCCCGCCTGGACTTGGAGACTTTTCGCTTTGGAAGCGGACCCATCTCTTTACTCCTGAACGATTTCGGGCATAATCAGCGAATTATACAGGCTGAGCGCAATCGCTGTCAAGCCGCGTGTGACAAGGGAGTGGTGAATAGGCGGTTATGATAGACAGCGCCGAGCAAACAAGAAAACTCTGTGCCTCTGTGTTCTACTTTCACAACCCCCAAAAAGCAAAGCTGGGAATTTGCAAAAGCCGCACTTATTGAATAGAATTCTGCTGCGGTGCGAGATCCCCATGTGTTCTTGGCAGAGTTTATGCCCTACAGAGTTTGGGACGGAGGCGAACT
>JAJDXR010000065.1 GCA_022823165.1 Anaerolineae bacterium
AGGTAGGCACGGTGGGCTCCCGTATGACCCGAGTCGGATAAAATTACGAATCCCTGGAAGAAGCTAGTTGCCCGCATTCGCGCCCGGGTTGTGGTTTTGTGGCTGTCCCGAATTACGGGCGATCAACTCTGTGGTGAAAAAAACCTGTGACCTGTGCGCTTAGAGAGTTATATCCGCGATGTTCACCACTCCCAAGCGTCGCGAGTGATTATTCCGCGGAGACTCGGAAGTAAAGCCAAGAAAGTTGCGCAACAGATAATGGAACGGACTAAGGACGTTTGGCGGTCAGTGTCTACGCGAGCCTGCGAATCGCCCGATGTTGTAATCTTGAGTCTGGGGCGACCCACCGGGTCGCCCCTACGACTCTCGACGTGAAGGGAAATGAAAACAAGTCAATAGTTCCTTCGCGAATACCAAGGCTCAAGGTCATGGTAGCGTCGGCCGGCAAATGAGGCTATTCTCCAGCAACATTTGTCAAAGCTTGGAGAGAATTATGCCCAGGATGACAGGCGGCAAATTGCTGGCGGATACGGTCCACGGTTATGGCCTCAGCCACGTCTTCTTTATGCCTTATATCGCGCCGCGCGCGCTGATGGAGATGGAGAAGCTGGGCATCAAGCGCGTGCAGACGCACGGCGAGAAATCGGCGGCCTACATGGCTGACGCCTACGCCCGCGTCAAGCGCGCGCCGGGGCTGTGCATGGCGCAGTCAGTGGGCGCGGTCAACCTGGCGGCCGGCTTGCAAGACGCCTGGCTGTCCTGCTCTCCGGTAGTGGCCATCACCGGCCGCGAGCATCAGCGCCATCAGTTGCGCCACGCCTATCAAGAGGTCGATCATCACGCGCCTTTTTCGGCCGTAACGGAGTACAGCGCCTATGTATCCAATCCGGAGGAACTCTCTCACCATCTGCGCCAGGCTTTCCGCGTTGCAACCAGCGCTACGCCGCGCCCGACGCATCTCGACCTGCAAGGCATTGACGGCGCCGCCGTCGTCAATGTCGAAGCCGATCTGACTGTTGAGGTTGACGCTCAGTTCGCGCAGATTCCGCCCTTTCGGCCGGCGGCTGACGACCAGACTGTCAGCGCCGCGCTTGAATTATTGGGCGCTGCCGAGCGCCCGGTTATCGTAGCCGGCGGCGGCCTGACCGCGTCCGGCGCCCGCGCCGAACTCATCGCCCTGGCCGAAAAGCTGTCGATTCCAGTAGCCACCGCGCTCAACGCCAAAGCCATGTTCCCGGCTGATCACCCCCTGGCCGTTGGCGTACCCGGCTCCTATTCGCGCGCCTGCGCCAATCAGATCCTTTGTGAAGCCGACTTGCTCTTCTATATCGGTAGCCACACCGGCGGCCAACTCACCAACAATTACACCATCCCGCCGCCGGGCGCCCGCGTCATTCAGTTGGACATCAATCCGGCCGAGATCGGTCGCAACTACGCCCTGACCCTGGGATTACAGGGCGACGCTCGCAATACGCTGCGCAAGATGCTGGCCAGCGCCACCGATGCGCCGAAGCGAACTGCCTGGATTGAGCGGGTTCAAGCGCTAGTAAGCGCCTGGTGGGACGATGTCAGCGAACACTATGGCTCCGATGCCGTCCCCATGCGCCCCGAACGCCTTTGCAAAGAATTAAGCGAGCGCCTGCCCGCCGACGCTATCCTCGTCTCAGACACCGGCCACTCCGGTATCTGGACCGGTACCATGCTTGATCTGCGTCATCCCGCCCAGTCTTATATCCGCTGCTCGGGTTCCCTGGGCTGGGGCCTGCCAGCGGCCCTGGGCGCCAAATGCGCCGCGCCCGACCGCCCCGTGCTCTGCTTCACCGGCGACGGCGGCATCTGGTATCACATCGCTGAGCTGGAAACAGCCGTCCGCTGCGGCATCAATACCGTAACCCTGGTCAACAACAACCACTCGCTCAACCAGGAACGCGACGGCGTCGAGACCATCTATGGCGGCGCGACCCGCGGCTCGGACGAGCTTTGGCTCTTCGAAGACGCCGACTTCGCCGCTATCGCCGAGTCCTTCGGCTGCCTGGGCTTGACGGTGACTAAACCGGGCGAAATCGCCGGCGCTCTCGAGCGCGCCTTCGCCGCCGACCGTCCAGTCCTCATCGATGTCAAAACCGATGTCGAGGGCATCGCGCCGCTGGCTTGGACGCCGACATAAAAGTATTGAGGTGCTTAACTAAAGAGGAGTATGAGCGCGGCAGGATTCGAACCTGCAACCAATTGATTAAAAGTCAACTGCGCTGCCATTGCGCCACGCGCCCAAACAACGCCAAAGTATAGTCCCGCGTCCGCCAAATCTCAAGCGTCAGCTTGCCCGCCGCCGGCGCCCCAAAACCGCGCCAATACTAAGGCATAGTTAAATTGTCCTAATCTTGATGTCACTATATACTGAGTGTGGATTTACCGCGAATCTCACTCCGAGGGAACTATGGCGGAGCTACAACCTCTGGAAGCGCCTGTCACTCAGGTGACGGGCTTGCCCCTGCGCCGCTTGGGCCGCCCCGTCGGCCGCGATGACCTGCTGCGGTCGCTGCTCCTGCGATTGCGACAGCGCCAGCAATTGGTCTTGCACGGCGCGGCCGGCGCCGGCAAAACCACCGTAGCCGCTACCATCGCCAATGTCTACCTGCAGCAGCATGCCCGCCCCGTCCTCTGGCTGAATGCGCATAACCCGCCCCTGGCCGAGTTGATCGTCAGGGTGGCTCGCGCCTACGGGGACTTTGACGCAGCCAATGCCGATAATCCTTTGAGCCAGTCCCCGGCTGTGAAAGCGCTGCTGGCTGAGCATCAGCCGTTGCTGGTCGTTGACGGCGAGATTGAAGCGTCGACGCTGGCGGCATTTGTCCAGCGCTGCGCGGGAGAAGCCCAACTGGTGGCGACCAACACAGCGCCGCTGGCTCAAGGCGACTGGCGAAACCAGCCGATTGGCAACCTGGCCGAAAGCGATGCCCTGCGCCTGTTCAAGCAAAAAGCCGGCCTCAAAACCGCTGAATCCGACGCCGATATTCTGGCGCTGGCCGCCCAGCTAAACTATGCAGCTTTCCCGCTGACGCTGGCCTCGCGCAGTATGGTAATCGCGCGTCAAACCCCGGCCGAGTTCAGCGCCACTGTGGCGGAAGCGCTCAAGAGCCATGCGGATGACGCGACCGTGGCCGCGCTGAGTATCAGCTTTGAGGGCCTCAACGAGCGCCTGCGCGAGCTGCTGCTCTTCCTCAGCGCGACCCTGCGCGGAGAGGCTTCTATCGCCTTTCTAAACTTGCTCAGCGGCATCGCGACCGAGTCCATTGATATGTCGATGACCATCCTCTCGCGGCTCTTCCTGGTGGAACGCTATCAGCGCGCCGGCGAAGCTTATTATCGCCTGCATCCGCGGGTGCGCGAATTCCTCAGCGACTGGGCTATTGAGCATGAGCGCTTTGACGCGCTGCGCGCCGACATCCTCAATACCACGCGCGATTATCTGGATGTACACGGCCGCTCTGACGCCGCGGTCATCCGCCTGATGACTGAGTTTGAGAATTTACTGGCGTCGGCTGGCTGGGCGGCCGGCAACGACGATCCTGACCTAGCGGCTGATCTAGCCCAGGCTATCGCCCCGCTGGAAGGACTGCTGGCCGCCGAAGGCTACAACTACGAGCTGCTGCGCCTGCGCGCCATCCGCGACGGCGAGATCCTCGAATTCGAAGACCTGCCGCAAGCGGAAGCCGCCGCCGAGGCAAGCGACGCCGAAGCCGAAGACCAGGCAGTTGCGCCAGACAGCGACTTGTCCCTGTTTGATGAAGACGCCGGCGAGCCTTCCCTGGAGCCTTCTTTGGCGGCAACCGAAGACACGGGCGAAAACGGCGCCGACCAGCCTCAGCAAGCGGACGACTCGACCTTCGTCAGCCTCGACGACCAGGATCTGCAGTCGATCAATATCGACCAATTGCGCACTGCCCTCAATGTCGCCAGCCAGAACAACGAGACCTCGCGCCAGCTGCAAATCCTCAAGGCTATCGCCCGCATGCAGATCAGCCAGAGCCGCGAAAAAGAAGCCGTCGCCACCTACGGCGATGTGCTGGAAATCTACGAAAACAGCGAAGACAAGGACGGCGTACTCGAAACCCTCGATATGATCGCGGGCCTGCTGGTCAGCAGCAAGAGCACCCCCGCCGCTATCGAACAGGTGAAGCTGCGCACGGCGCTATCTTTCGCGCGGCAGCACGAAGATACCTCGCGCGTTCTGCAGATTCTGGATGCCGTCGGCAAAGTGCAAATCGGCCAGCATCGCGAGAAGGACGCGGTGGCGACCTACAACGAAGTCTTAACCATTCACGAAAGCCAGGACAACAAAGCCGGCATCCTGGAAACGCTGGACATGCTCGCCGGCCTGCTGGTGCGCAGCGATTCGGCGGTATCCGCTCTCCAGCATGTCCAGCGCGGCTTGCATCTGGCTGACGAGCTGGCTGACGATGAAGCGGCTATGCACCTGCAAATCTCCGGCGCTGACGCCCACCTGGAATTGGGCGAAGCCTCGATGGCGGTGGAAGCCTACGAACGCGCCCTGACCAAAGCGCGCCACCGCGACGACTCGCAGAATGAGGCGCTAATCCTCTACAAGCTGGGCATGGCTTATCTCGACGCCAACCAGGAGCGCCGCGCCATTGAGATGCTTGAAGACGCCAACGACCGCTTCAAAGAACAGGAAAAGCGCGATATGGAAGGCCAGGTCTTGCGTGGCTTGGGCACTGTCAACGTGCGGCTGGAACGCTGGAGCGAAGCGGTTAACTTCCACACCTCCGCGCTTTACATCGCCCGCGAGCTTGGCGATCGCCAAACCGAAGCCGAGCAACTGCGTCACCTGGGGCAGATTCTCATCAGAGCCGATCGCCTGCCCGAAGCCTTGACCCGCCTGCGGCAGGCCCTGCACGTGGCCTATGAAGAACAGCGCAAAGCCGAGGTCGTGGCTGTCATCGCCGAGCTGGTCAACCTGATGATGCGCAACCTGTTCTTGTCGTCCATTGCCGAGTTGCTCATCAATGACGGCTTGACCTACGACCCGGATGACCGCGAGCTGCTGCGCTTGAAGAGTGAAGTGGTTGGCGCTAAAGAGCGCGCCGCCGCGCGCGGCGTCGCCCTGGCTGTCGTCGCCGGCACCGCCCGCGAATACGCCGCCAACGCCTACAATTACAACTAAATCCTTGCGCTCTAATGTAGGGGCGAGCCTTGGCTCGCCCACCCGCTGCGAAGTCGTTGAACTCGCGGCCGGCTAATTCCGCCGCGTCTGCATGTGATCGGGCAAGTGCTCGAATACCTCGGTCAGCTCAATGTGATGGTCGAGGTGTTCGCCGATGATTTCAAATGGCGACATCTGCTGATCCTCATCAAAGACGATCATCCAGCGATCGCCGCTGCCTTTGACCCAGCGTCCGCCATAATTGTGGCGGATGGACTCGCCGAAGTAGGCGCCAAATTTCTCCTGGAGAACGGACTTGTCGCTCTCGTCCAATTGGGCGCGATGCTCCTCAATATAGGTGTCCAGCCAAGATACGGAATCCGCCGAGAAATCCAGCTGGATGTCTTCCTTCTCGCTGAGCACTTCGATGACCAACTGAGCGTCTTCCCGCAATTCCGCTGATTCCGCAACCTTATTCAAGACCCTTGCTCCCCAATAACCACCGATGCGATTTTCCTTGACAATACGTGAATCGAGTGTCTCTGGCGCTCGACCCACGCTCATACGGACAGGCTGACCGCGAGAGTTCTTACTTGCGCCGGCCTAGACCCGACAGAACCGTTACGGCGACAAAAAAACCAATCGACTGGATTGGTTCTTCAAGCGCTGCCTGAGCGGGCAACGGGATTCGAACCCGTGACCTTTTCCTTGGCAAGGAAATGTTCTACCGCTGAACTATGCCCGCATCGTATGCAAAGTATAGCGAGCGCGCCTGGCATTGACAAGCCCCACTTGCGCAAGCGACCACAGCCTCTGCCCAATCTGCTCCTCAGTAAGCGCAAGTAAGTCATGCAACAGAATCGATGAAACATGGATAAACACAAAATGATCGAAAACTGTAGGGGCGTTTCGTTGAAACACCCGATTATCGCCGCATGAGCAATATCAGCGAGCAAGGAGCTTTCCCGACGGGCGGCTCAGCGAGCCGCCCCTACAGACTTCGCTTTGTCGCAGGGTCGGGCCGCCGGCTCGCCCGTACGCGCACTGTCCGGGTTTCAGATTTTGTGTGAGCCAAGTCGCTCATTTCGCCGCCCATCCGCCCTCTCTGCAGCGCGCTTCGCCTATAATGAACCTGTCGAGCCAAGCCAACTCCTTCCAAAATGTATTCAAACCCGCAATACAAATTCCTTTTCAATCCCTACGACAGAGACTTGATTCTGTCCATTGACGGCGGCGGCATGCGCGGCATCATCGCTCTGGCTATGCTTTGCTGGCTGGAAGAGCAGACCGGCAAGCCGGCCTACGAACTCTTCAAGCTGGTCGGCGGCACCAGCACCGGCGCCATCATCTGCGCCGGCCTCGGCCTGGGCATGAGCGCCCGCGAGATTATGGACGAGGTCTACAAGGCGCGCCTGCCCAAAGCCTTCCGGCGCGCGAAACGCCTGCGCTGGCCGCGCTTCCTGCTCAACGGCCTGCGTCATCTCTATCCTTATGGACCTTTTCTCAAATCCCTCGGTCCGCTGGGCGAGGGCAAAGTCATGGCTGACCTTAACGGCCCGACCGTTTTGCTGACCACCAAGGACCTGCGCACCAGCTCCAGCTACTACATCATCAATCGGGGACCCGGCGCGCCACTCTTCGCCGATTGGCCCCTGGCCGGGGCTGTTGCCGCCAGCGTGGCCGCGCCGCTCTTTTTCCCGCCCGTTCATGGCAATCTGGTCGACGGCGGCGTCGGCTCATTTGGCAATCCCTGCCTGGCCACCTCGGTAGAAGCGGTGGAATACCTCGATATGCCGGCGGAAAACCTGCTCCATATCTCGCTGGGCAACGGCTACTTCCCCAATACCTATGCCGATGGGGCGGGCAAAGGGTTCTGGCTGAAATCCTGGATCACCTACTTGATCGCCGAGGGCTTGGATGACGCCGCCATGCAGCAAGTTTTCATGACCCGCGCCATCTATCGGGCAATGGACTTTCGACGCTATAACCCCGAACTCACGGCGCAGAATGTCCAGCATAATCTTGATCTGGTTATCGACGATCTCGACCCCGGCGCCCTGGCGCTGGACAGCAGCTCCGCGGCCGAAATCGAACTGATGGAGCGGATCGGCTACGCCTATGCCGCCAAGATCGACTGGATGAAAGAACGCGCGCTGCCCTGGAACACCATCGGCGGCCACGCCGAACCCGGCTACGAGCATACGGACTGGGCCAACTCGCCCTTCGCCGCGCAGAAATTTTAGGTTGCGGGAGTGCACAAAACAAAAGGGCGACCCACTGGCCGCCCCTACAAGGCATGTCCCTTAAGTCGCCACGGTAGCCCAGTATTGCTCAATTCCCTGACCCGCTCCGCCATCGAGATGGCGGGCGCGGCTTGGGGTGCGGGAGCTAGATGCTGAAGTACAGCTCGAACTCGTAGGGATGCGGGCGCATGGCCACCGCGTCCTGATCCTCGACCTGCTTGTAGGCGATGTAGTTCTCGATAAACTGCTCGTTGAAAACGCCGCCTTCCAGCAAGAAGTCGTGATTGGCTTCCAACTTGCGCAGCGCTTCACCCAGAGTGCCCGGCATGACCGGCGTCTCGTGATCGCCCTCATAAAGGTCGGCTTCCGACGCCGCGCCCGGATCAATCTGATTCTTGATGCCGTCGATTCCCGCCATCAGCAGCGCCGGCATCGCCAAATAGGGATTGGCCGCCGGGTCGGGCCAGCGCGCCTCGACACGTTTGGCTTTAGGGTTGTTGCTGTACATCGGGATGCGGATGCCCGCCGAGCGGTTGCGCGCCGAATACACCAGGTTCACCGGCGCTTCGTAACCGGGCACCAAGCGGCGATAGCTGTTGGTGATGGGGTTGGTGAAAGCGGCGCAGGCCGGCGCGTGCTTGATCAAGCCGCCGATATACCACAGCGCCATCTGGCTCAAGCCAGCGTACTGATCACCGCCGAAAAGCGGTTGCCCGTCCTTCCAAAGCGACATGTGCACGTGCATGCCGGAGCCGTTCTCTTCAAACAGCGGCTTAGGCATGAAGGTGGCGTGCAAACCATTCTCCGCGGCCACGTTCTTGACGATGTATTTGTAGGTCACCATCATGTCGGCCATCTCGAGCAGGGGCGCGTATTTCAGATCGATCTCGGCTTGGCCCGCGCCGCCGACTTCGTGGTGATGTACTTCTACTTCCATGCCGACATCAAGCAGGCGCTGCACCATCTCGGCGCGCACATCGTGGGTCTTATCCAGCGGCGGCAAAGGGAAGTAACCCATCTTGATGCGATTCATGTGACCCTGCGCCGGATCTTCGTTGCCGCTGTTCCAGTCGCCCTCGAAGGAATCAACGCGGTAGAAGCTGCTGTTCTCCGATGTGCTGTACTGCACATTGTCAAACATGAAGAATTCGGCTTCCGGACCAAAATAGGCCACATCAGCCAAATCCGAATGTTCCTTCAAGTAGGCTTCGGCGCGTTTGGTTACGCCGCGCGCGTCCAGTGCGTAGGGCTCGCGGCTGATCGGGTCGTGGGCGTCGCAGTACATGGCCAGGGTCGGCAGGTTAAAGAAAGGGTCGATGTAAGCCGTGCTCAGATCGGCCAGCAGAATCATGTCCGATTCGTTGATGGCCTGGAAACCCTGAATGCTCGAACCATCAAAGCCGAATCCGTCTTCAAATGCGCCTTCATCAACCGACTGAATCGGCATGCTGAAGTGCTGCGGTATGCCGCGAATATCGACAAATCGCATGTCAATCTCGGCGATGTCATTTTCGCTCGCCCAAGCCAGCAGACTGGCGGGTGATTCTGTTGCGGAGGCGGGGGGGACAAGGCTTGCCATTTCCATTTATCCTTTTGCTAGAATTGCGCATAATGCTATCCGCGCCATTGTATTGGGCGTTTTTTACAACATCCACAGCGAATATTATGGAAATTGCGCCGCATTTTATGTTAAATGTAGCTAAACCCTGCGCGCAGAGCGGCGCCCTGGTTGATTTCCGTCGTCCGATTTCACCACTTGCAGCGCGCGCCGGCCAAGTTTGCTGATTCAGCAAAGCGGACTATCCGCCGCTGGCTGTCGGCTGTTAGCATTAAGCCAAGGTCGCTGGATGGCGCCGAGGAACGCTCGCATTGACTACCATACTCAAACTGCTGATCGTCATCATCCTGTCGCAGGCGCTGCCGGCATTGGCGCAGGAGACGCCGCTGCTTGTTCCCCAAGTGCTGAACGTATATCCGCACGACAGCAGCGCCTTCACTCAAGGTCTGCTTTGGGATGGCGGCGCCCTGTATGAATCGACTGGTTTGTGGGGGCAATCGTCCTTGCGCCGCGTCGACCTGGAGACTGGCGAGCCAGAGGCCAGCATAGCGCTGGCCGATACCTACTTCGCCGAAGGCTTGGAGCGGGTCGGCGAGCGGCTCATCCAGCTAACCTGGCAGGCCGGGCTGGCCTTCGTCTACGACTTCGAAACGCTCGTACGCATCGACACGCTTGAATATGAGGGTGAAGGTTGGGGCTTGTGTTATGACGGGCGCTACCTCTTCATGAGCGACGGCGGCTCTCACCTGTCCATCCGCGAGCCTGAATCCTTTCAGTTGATCTTCCGCGGCGCCGTCACTTTGGAAGGGCAGGTCCTCCCCCCGCAACTGCTCAATGAATTGGAGTGCGTCGGCGAGCAGATCTACGCCAACGCCTGGAATACCGACTATATTTTCCGCATCGACAAATTTACGGGTGTAGTCACCGCCGTTATCGACGCGTCGGCGCTCCTGACCGCCGCCGAGCGCGACTCGCTGTCCAATGGCAGTGTGCTCAACGGCATCGCCTACAATAACGAGAGCGAGACTTTCTACATCACCGGCAAGAATTGGCCCAAGTTGTTTGAGGTTGTGTTCATTGAGCCTTGAGCCGCCGGCACAAGCGCGAATATTCACGATTACAGCATCGTGCGAACACAGGGTCGCTGTAGACACTGACCGCCAATCGCCCTTACAACGTTCCTCTTTATTCCCACACCCCATTTTGCCCGCAGGGCAATCGCTTCAAAACAGGTGTCCCCTGCGACGAGCAAAACTAAACTGAAATTTAGCCACCGAGGACACCGAGAGCACCGAGAAATGCGATTGATCAGAGATTTCGCGGCATTTTGTCGCAATTTTTTTTGACGCGAAGGAAGTTTATCGGCAAAGTTGCGGCTGGCCCGCTCAATTTAAGCAGTGGATTTAGGAGAAAAGTTGTCAAAAGAACCTAAACTCCGTGTCCTCGGTGGTTAAATTTCAGCTTAGTTTTGCTCGTCGCAGGGGACGCCTGTTTTGAAGCGATTGCCCTGATCGCTTAAGCGAGAAAGGTGCTTGTTAAAGTCATAGGAATACTGGCGAATTCCGGACAGGATAAATC
>JAJDXR010000037.1 GCA_022823165.1 Anaerolineae bacterium
TACAGGCATTAATCCGGACGGTTCAATTCGCGGACCATTTGAGTTAAGGCAATTGCGCCCCAGTGGCGTACCTACATATCCTGTTTTGTGGGCACATGTAGCTAAACGAGAGCGAACGCTAAAATTTGAAGCAGACTTCGAAGGTTTTCCGCGTCAGGTTCCGGACAGCGAACTACAAAGCATGATTGACCAGAAGGCTTTGCAAGTGTTTGATACAGCCACACATTGCCACCACAATGTAGACTACCTATACAACAGTCAATCTACGGCTATGCAATTCACAGAACGTAAAACCATCGGCGGAAGGGCGTGGATATCAATACGGCTTGAGACAGCCGCACACGAAAAAGCCATAGTGCTTTGGGCGAACACGACTCTAGGGATCTTGTCGCATTGGTGGCACTCTTCCAAGCAGCAACCGGGTAGGGGTAGCATACCGAAATCAGCGCTTGCCAACTATAGAGTCCTCGACGTCACCGCCCTCGACGCCGACCAACTCGACCGCGCAGTTCAGATCTTCGACGAGACCTGCCAACTCCCCCTCAAGCCGCTGCACGAACTCGACATCGACGAAAACCGCAAGGCCCTCGACCGCCGCTTCTACGGCGAGGTGCTGGGATTGCCCGATGCCATGCTCGCCGACGGCGGGCCGCTGGACATCCTGCGCCAGAAGCTCAGCCGCGAGCCTTCCATTCGCGGCAGCAAGCCCCCACCCTAGATCCATGCGCCATCTCTATGGCGCATCATCCCAAAATGATGGAGAGACTTGAAAGGAGATCTCAAATGCCCAAGCAAATCGCCATCAGCGAAGTCGCTACTGGATTCCGCTACCTGCTCAGCGAAACCTTCGAAGGTGTACACGGCGCCTACCTCGACAAAGGTACGTCCTTATTCGAGACGCTGGAGCAGATCTCGGCCGCGGAAGCCTCGCAGCCCATGGGCGAATGCGCCACTATCGCCGCCCATGTGGCGCATACCAGCTACTACCTGCGGGTGCTGGAGGACCGCATGTTCGGCCGCGACTTGTCCTACGTCAACTGGGATACGATCTGGAACGAGGTCAGCAGCGTCGATAAGGCCGAGTGGGCGGCTATGATCGCTGATTTGCTTCTAACTTACGACCGCATCATGGACCATCTCGACCAGTCCGACGACTGGTCGGGCTTCACCGAATTGTCGTCGCTGCTGGGCATGATCGCCCATAGCGCTTATCATCTGGGCGAAATTCGCCAGATGATGTGTCACTTGAAAGGGTAATGCATGCGGCAAGTAACGATCTACCGCGAGCCGGGGCGCTTCGCCGGCTGGCCCGCCAATTACGGCATCTGGCGCTGGGGCGCTGAGATCGTGGTCGGCTTCACGGTCGGCGCGCACAAGACGGTCGAGCGCGGCCACGCCATTGACAAGAGCCACCCCTTTCTCAATATGCAGGCGCGCAGCCTCGATGGCGGCCTAAGCTGGACAGTCGAAGACTTCAAGGGCGCGCGTCCGGGCGGACGGGGCTTGTCGGCTGATGAGCACATGGGGCCGGGCCTGCGCCTGGCTGAACTGGTGGATGCCGATAGCGCCGAGATACCGGCGCAAGCGCTCGACTTCGACCAGCCCGGCTTTGCGCTGATGGCGGCGCGAACCGGCATTGGGAGCGGTGTGGTCTCGTTTTTCTATGTGTCTGGCGACCGCTGCCGCAGTTGGGCTGGACCCTATCGCCTGCCGCTGTTCGGGCAGACTGGCATCGCCGCGCGTACTGATTATCTGATTCGAGGCGCGCAGTCGGCGCTGCTGTTTCTGACAGCCAACAAAGCCGATGGCGGCGAAGGCAAGGTCATCTGCGTGAGCACGGAAGATGGCGGGCAGTCCTTCGTGCTGCGCTCCACGGTCGGCGACGAGCCGACCGGCCGCGGCGACTTCGCCATCATGCCGGCGGGACTGCAACTGCCATCCGGGCGCATGCTGTGCGCGCGCCGCTGCCGCGATGGCGCTACGCAGCTCAGCTGGATCGACCTCTACGTCTCGGACGATGACGGGCGCAGTTGGCGTTATCTCAGTACGCCGGCGACATTCGAGCAGCCGGGGCACAGCGGCAATCCGCCTGTCTTGCTGCAACTGCCGGACAGCCGCCTGGCGCTCGTCTACGGCAATCGCGACCGACCCTATCGCATCTGCGCCCGGCTCAGCGAAGACGCGGGCGAAAGCTGGAGCGGCGAAATTGTGCTGCGCTCCGGCGGCGCCAATGGCGATTTGGGTTATGTGCGGGCGGTGGCGCGCGCTGATGGCGCGGTGGTGGCGGCCTACTATTTCAATGACCGGCCCGACGGCGATGGCGAACGTTTTATCGAGGCGACAATTTGGCAGCCGTAACTGGGTGTCGGCGGGCGCCCTTCCCCAACCGCACACTCTGCCAGGGAACAACCTGCCATTGGCGGCAAACTGAACGGCGCCACGCCCTCATGAACCAGGACTTACCCAGTCTGTAATACCATGTTTATATTTATAGCCGGAATTTGATATATAATTAAATATCCGTTTAATTCACTTTAGAAGCAATTTCAAGGAGAATTTCCAATGCGTAAATCAATTCTATTACTCGCTATGCTGCTGTTGATGTGTAGCGGCGCAGTGCTAGCCGACCATCACGAAGCCAACGCCGGCGTGGCGGCTGTGCCGGTTGGCGGTGAAGGCGCGGGCATCGCCCTGCCCGGCGGCGCCTACGAATTTGTCATCCACCACGCCCACGACGGCGACTACCTGAGCTTCGCCACTATGCTGGCGCAATCCAACGATGGCTTCCTGGCGCCCAATGAATACGGCATCGCCCTCTTTGACATGGGCGAGCCAGTCAGCGGCGATGTTACCGACCAGGTCTATTACTGGGACCTCGGCACCGAGCGCAATGAGCCGATTGGCGAAGGCATGTACCAAGCGCCGCGTCAAGCCGCCCCCAATACCGGACCGGCTGGCGATGGCATGGTGCGACTCGCCAGCGATCTCGGCGACAGACTTAGCTATCCTAGCGCCGCCGACCTGGTCGTCGTTACGCTAACCGCCCACGGCATGGGCGACTTCACCGTGCGCATCGAAAATGTCTCGGACATGTCCATGTATGCTTCGCCCATCACGCCCGTCTTCTGGATTGTCCATGCCGGCGACACGATGATGATGCATGACGACATGATGATGGACGACGATATGGCCGATGATGACGACATGATGGACGACGACATGGCCGATGACGACGACATGATGGACGACGACATGATGGACGACGACATGGCTGATGATGACGACATGATGGACGACGACATGATGGACGACGACATGATGGACGACGACATGGGCGATGACGACGACATGATGGACGACGACATGGCCGATGATGACGACATGATGATGGACGACGATATGGCCAAAGACGACGACATGATGATGATGAAGCATGGCATCCTCTTCACCACCGGTCAGCCAGATTACGGCCATGGGCTGGAAAGCCTGGCGGAAGACGGCGACCCCTCAATGTTGGCCGCTCACCACGGCGTCATGATGGACGACATGATGATGGGTGACATGATGATGATGGACGACGATATGTCCCATGATGACGACATGATGGAAGACGACATGGAAGACGATGACGACATGTAGTCGGCTCACACGTGATCGAGCGGGCATTATGCCGGCTCGATCACGTCGCTTATTTTCACTGCATGACAGTTTGTAAGTCGCGCCGACAAAGCATCATAGCTAACGTAAAAGCGGTGGCTCGGTTAGCGCGGCAATCATATAATTCTTCCTGACAATAAGCTTTACGCAACTGTGCAGAGTCCTTGCAGATGCAACCATGTTTCTGGAAGTGAGATGACAATCTATTATTGACACCTAATCGGCCTCGGATGTACCAGAGCCCCTTTTTGGTCTCTGTACAGTAATTATGAAATATCTTGCTTGATATTCTCAACCCTTGAGGATTCTTTATTGTCTATTCATTGCACATGCGCCACCAATAGGATATGGTACAAGTGTATCAGCGATCGAAAGGGTTGTGTAAATGAGGGAGATCACGATACACGTTATTGAAGAGGGAAACATCTATGTTTCTCATTGTTTGGATTTCGACATCGCTAGCCAAGGGGATTCTATCGCAGAGGCCATTGAAAACATAAAGGAAGCTGTCTCCGAGTTTCTAGATTTGGCTTCGCCCACAGAAATCCAAAGTCGGCTCAGTAAGTCTGGCCATATCGAACAGGTGAGTGTAGAGGGTGTCTAAACGGAGAGTGTTCTCTGGTCGAGAGATTATAGACATCCTCATCCTCAATGGTTTTAAGGAAGTTAGGCAACGCGGAAGTCACGTTTACATGCAGAAAAAAGAGCTGCAGATAACAGGCCACTTGACCACAATTACTGTGCCTGTTCCGAATCACAGAGAACTAGCCAAAGGTACACTGGCCTCCATCATTCGTCAGTCTAAGTTGCCAAAAGACCTGTTTGCCTGACTCTCGGTTCAAACCATATTCAGTACCCCGCGAAATCGGGGTTCTTTTCTTTAAGAGCGGCAAAATATAGACCTAAACACGCAATGTATGTTAGGCTGACGTAACGTCCTCAGGCTCATCCCCGCATCGCTGTCTAATCGGTTACGCTTCCAACTCCAGAGGCAGATCCACCCAGCGCCGCTGGCGATGCGAGACCTCGACGGCGTTGATGATCTCCTGCACCTGAGCGCTCTGGGCGAAATTGCCTTGATTCTCGTCCCCGCCGCCCACAATCTCTTCCATGAAATTGTTCACCAGATTGGCGTAGAACATGGCCGGCCAGGGTTCGCCTGGCCTATACCCGGGCGGATAGTAGCTGTCCGGTATCGCCACCTCGACGTACTCGACTTCGTGCGCGTCGGGGCTGGTTGACTTAAGCAGAACTTCCTGCGTATCCAGCTCGGCGCCCAGGCGGCAAAGCAGCGCGCCGCCCGAGCCGTAGAGGCGCGCCTCCAGCCCGGGGTAGCTGTTGACGGTGACGTAGCTGGATTGAATGGTGCAGAAGCCGCCGCGGCTGTATTCACCGATGTAAACATCGCCGTCGTCGATATTGGTGCGGATGCGCGCCCCGCCCGGCATGGTGCGATAGGGCACGAAGTTGTAGAGCAGACCCACCAGCGCCTTCAGCGGACTGCCCATGAACCACAGGCTGATATCGATGATGGGCGCGCCGTAACCCTCGATGGACGAGACCTTGATCTGCTCTTGCTCAGTCTCGGGGATGAGATCGACTTTGGTGACCGGCTCGGTCGGGCTGATGAATTGCGAATTCTGCTCGTAGCCGTTGAAGATAAAAGGTTCGCCCACGAAGCCGTCAGTGATGAGGTCGCGCATATACTGCATGGAGGGGGCATAGCGGAAGGTCAAGCCGACTTTGGTCTTAAGTCCTTGGGACTGCGCGATTTCATGGGCGCGCCAGGTATCCCGGTAATCGTGGGCCACCGGCTTCTCGCAGAGGCAGTGTTTGCCCGCTTGCAGCGCCGCGAAGGCCAGTGGCTCGTGGTTGTTCTTGTCGCCGATGCCGCCGCGGGTGCAGACGTCAATCACGTCGATATCCGCGCGCGCCAGCAGCCGCTCATAGTCGGTGGTGACCGTCTCGATGTTGAAACGGGCGGCGGCATCGCGCGCCAAGTCTTCGTCCAGGTCGCAGATCGCCACCACATCACAATGGGGCGAGCGGGCGAAACCGGGCAGATGCGCGCTTTTGGACCAGCGTCCAGCCCCGATGACGCCGACTCGTAATTTATCGGGCATGAGAGATTAACCTTTGTCTAAGTAACGCCAAGTATGTCATGTAACAATTTAGCCACCGAGTACACCGAGAAAAAAAGTGGGCGCCGAGTAAAGCGGTTTAGCTGTATTGTAACGACGGTTTCCATAAGCAGGAGCGCGGCACAGACTTCCGCAGAGTCGATCCAATGTAACACACTCCATGACCTCAAACATACTCGGTGTCGAAGGCCTGTGTTTACGCGCCCCCAGTGGCAAAAGAAGTAGATCTTGATACAGGATTTGCATTATATTGACGGGGAACCGCTTATTTGCTGTTGGGTTGCGCCAGGACGTAAGTCATCGCGCCAGCTTCCAATTGCGCCATAAAGGGGCGCAGCAGCAGCAGCGCCGTCTGTTCGTAGGGCGCGCGGAATTCTTCCAGCAGCGCGTAGGTCGCCGGATGCAGCATCTGCCCGAGCAGTGTTCCACCGGCGACAATAGTACCGATCTGCTCGGCGGTAGCAGCCGGGACGAATATGCCACCCAAGCTCGGCCGCAGCACGATACTGTCCGCGACCGGCAGGGGCGGCTCAATCGGCGGCGGGGCGCGCTCTGAATCGACGATGACTCCCACGTGGCACAGGGCGCGCAGCAAGCCGTCGGCGATCTTCTCCGCCCACCTCGCCTCGAACTGGCTGCGGCCGCCCATCTCGACAGCGGCGACAGTCTTGCCCAAGGAACGCGCGTAACCGGTCAAACTAACGGCGCGATCTGGCGCCGGCATGATAAAGGGCGCGGGAAAACAGCGCGATAACTCGCCGCCGCCCGCCATCTCAAAGACGAAGGCGTTGACGCACCAACTGCCGCCGCCGTGCAAGTCGATCACGGCGTCGATGCCGTCCAGCGCTTCGCTCGCCAGGATATGCGCGATACGCTCGGTGTATGATCCATTTGGGTCGCCGGGGAAAGCGCGATTAAGGTCGAGCTGGTCAACCGGCGCATTGCGTTTGTCCGCTTGCATAGCCAGGGGATTGGCCAGCGGCGCGACGCGAACGAAGCCCTGCAGGTCGTCGGCGTTCAGCCGCGCCAGCAGCTTTTGGATTGCCCAGCCGCCCCAGGGACCTTCATCGCCGTGGATGCCAGCCGTGATGAGTACGCCCGGTCCGCCGCCGCCAACTTCGCCGAATTGCAGCTCGGTCTCGCCCCAGGCCGAGGTGACCCCGAGCGGCAGGCCGCGCCATCGCATCAGGTCCCGGACGCTACTCATAGGTCGCTGCCCAAATACAGGATTTCTTGACAGTAGCTCGTTTAATTTCTATACTCACACTGTTAAATATCTTTATTGACAATGGTTCAAGTTCCTGCTGATTCTAGTATTCTCCCGGGTCGTTGTCAAATATCCGCCTCGCCACGGCAGCGCGTCCGCCGCGGCCCGCCCCAAAAAATATCGTTCAAGAAGAGGAGTTAATCGTGAAACACCTGAATCGTTTTTCTGTTTTTGTACTTGCCGTGCTGTTGGTCACGGCGCTTGTCATCACCCCCTTGTCGGCGCAGGAAGAGGTCACGCTCACCTTCGGCATCAGCAGCGGCGTGGATACGCTCGATAACACCGCCACTACCTTTTCCAGCGTGGAGATCATCGTGGGCCACGTCTTCGATACGCTGGTGAAGCAGCAGCCGCTCGGTACCTATCACCCCGGGCTGGCGACCAGTTGGACAGTGAGCGATGACGCCACTGAATACATCTTCGAGCTGCGCGATGATGTCAGCTTCCATGATGGCACGCCTTTTAACGCCGAGGCGGTCAAGTACACCTTCGACCGCATTGTCGATCCCGACACCAAGTCGCAAATGGCTTTCAGCTTCATCGGTCCCTACGCCGAATCCGAGGTGCTGGGCGACTACAGCATCGCCGTGCGCTTCTCATCGCCGAACGCGGCCTTCCTCGATGGCGTATCGCACCCGCAGTTGGGGCCCGTCTCGCCGACCGCGGTTGAGGCGCTCGGCGCCGATTGGGGTTTCTCCGGCATTGTCGGCACGGGACCCTTCGTCTTTGAGTCTTACGTGCCCGATTCCGAAGTCGTCATGGTCAAGAACGCCGATTACAGCTGGGGCAATGCCGATGTCTTTGGGCGCAGCGGGTCCACGGATATCGACCGGCTCGTATTCAAGATTCTGACCGACCCCGGCACACGCCTGGCGGCGCTGGAGAGCGGCGAGGTTGATATGATCAACGGTGTGCCGGGCTTGGATGTGGCGCGCCTGGATGAAAGCGAAGACTTCGTCGTCACGCAGTACGACCAGGCCGGCCACGGCTATTCCTTCATGTTTAACCAGATCAAATCGCCCACAGACGAATTGGCTGTGCGCAAAGCCATCGCCCAGGCGATTGACATCGACATCATGCAGGACATCGTCTATGACGGCTTGGGCAGCCGGGCTTGCAGCGCCTTGACCAAGTCTATGTTCGGCTGGACTGACGCCTTCTGCCAAGCCAACCCTTATGATCCGGAAGCGGCTGGCGCCATCCTGGACGAAGCCGGCTGGGTCATGAATGACGAGACCGGCATCCGCGAACGCGATGGCGCGCCGCTCACGATTGAGCACTGGTCGCCGGACCGGCCGCTGAGCGCCGCCACCGCCCAATTCCTGGCTGAAGATATGGCCGCGCTGGGCGTCGATTTCCAGATTAACCTGGCGGATATCGCCGCCTATCTGACGGTCGTGCGCGCGGGCGAGCATAATACGCAGCAATGGTGGGATACGCAGACCGATCCTGACGGCGTCTTCCGCACGCTGTATCACTCGTCCAACGCCGGCGGCGGCACCAACCGCAACAATTACCGCAACGCCGATATGGACGCCATGATCGACTCCGCGGTCGGGATTGGCGATCTGGAGGCGCGCGCCGCCGCTTACGCCGATATTCAGCAGAAGCTGGCGGACGAAGTCGTCATGGTTTACTTCAACGATCCGGTTGTGCTCTACGCCAGCACGCCCGATGTCCACAACGTGACCATTCTGGGCGGCGGTTTCGTGCCCAACTTCTATTCGGCGACGATGGGCATGTAGCTTGATATGGCGTCGCCAAAGATTAGCGGGCAGGGTCAGTTTTGCTGTCCCTGCCTTCTCTATATGCACCGTCGGTTATAATTGTGACGCAAGCGCGGTGTAGATTGGAAAATGGTGGACGCTCCCACAAGAGAAGTATTTGATGTCGTCACCGATTTCTTCGCCTCACAGCCGACGGACGAAGAAATGCTCGCTTACGAGATCCCGGCCGAGCAGCAGGCGCGCTTCGAAGCGCTGATCGAGATCGACAGCACCAGCCGACTGACCGCGGCGCAACGCGAAGAGCTGGGCGATTACCGTTTCGTGGAAGATGTATTGGCGCGCGTCAAGGTCAAGGTAAATAAGCGGCAGGAGCAGGGTGATGATGAGGGTGGCGACTGCGCAGGCGCTGACTCTGATGCAAGCGTGGACGAGGAGAGCGACTCATGATTGATTCGCCGGTGCGTACAATAAACGACGTAGTGGCTGATTTCTTGGCCTGCAAGCCTTCGGACGAGAAGGTACTCAGCTACTTTATGCCGCCAGACATTCAGAATCGCGTACACGTCCTCCTGGATCTGAATGGCGAGGATGAGTTGACATGTGAAGAAGCGAAGGAGTTGGATGAAGTTCTACTCGCTGACGATTTTGTCTCCCTACTTAAAGCAAAGATTAAACGGTGTCAGCGGCTCAATACATCGTGACCATCACCGCCGAGCAACATCGCGAAATTCGGCGTCGTTCCGGTGGATGCTGCGAATATTGTCTTATTGTTCCTGATAATCGGACAACTCAACTTCATACTGATCATATCATTGCGAAAAAACATGGCGGCGAAGACACACTCGATAATCTATGCTCAGCTTGCGCGAGGTGCAACCGTTATTAAGGAACCGACATCGCCGCGCTCGATCCAATGACTGAAGAACCAACTCGCCTCTACAACCCGCGCGAGCAAGCTTGGGACGAACACTTTGAATTGAAAGTTGACATGACAATTACAGGTCTTACACCGGAAGGCCGCGCTGCCACTGAGGTATTGCGCATGAATCTTCATCGACGCGTCGTCGAACGCTATGAAGCCTGGATGCGCGGCGAGTATCCCGGTGAGATTAGCTAGTTGTATGGTCCGACTCAGCTTACTTGCTCCACGACCGTCCCGCGGATAAGCCGCCGCTATCGTGAACTCTTATGAGCAAATACCTCGCCAGCCGCTTGCTGCAAACCATCCCGACAGTCTTCCTGGTGACGGTCGCGGTCTTCCTCATGCTGCACCTGACGCCGGGAGACCCGGCCGAAGTCTTCCTGGGCGATAAGCGCAGCACACCGGAGCTGCTGGAAAAAGTGCGCGAAGACATGGGGCTGAACCGCCCCCTGCACATCCAGTATCTCAGCTATATGGGCGCGGCGCTGCGCGGGGATCTGGGGCGCTCGCTGCAGACCAATGTGCCGGTCATGGATCAGATTTTGACGCGCCTGCCCTGGACGATAGAATTGGCGGCGGCCGCCTTGCTCATCGCCGCTTGCGTTGGCATCGCGGTCGGCGTCATCGCCGCGCTGAACCACAACACCGTCATTGATACGCTGGCGATGGCCTTCGCGCTGGTCGGCATTTCCATGCCGGTCTACTGGTCATCGCTGCTGTTGATCCTGCTCTTCGCGGTGCGGCTGCGCCTCTTGCCGGCTATCGGCCAAGGCGGGCTGGAGCGGCTGATCCTGCCGGCGACCGCGCTGGCGCTGGTCTCGGCCGGCTCGCTGGCGCGCATGGCGCGCTCAAGCATGCTCGAAGTGCTCAACCAGGACTTTGTGCTGACGGCCCGCGCCAAAGGCATCAGCGAGCGGCTGGTCGTCGTCCGCCATGTGCTGCGCAACGCCCTGATCCCGGTAGTGACCATACTTGGCTTGATGCTGGGCAATATGCTCAGCGGCGCCGTCATCACCGAGACGATATTCGCGCGCCTGGGCATCGGCCAGAAGTATGTCGAAGCGGTGCTGCAGAAGGACTTCACCATGGTGCAAGGCACGACCTTGTTCATCGCCCTGATGTACGTCTTCGTTAATATCGTGGTCGATATGATCTACGCCTTCGTCGACCCGCGCATCCGTTATGTCTGAACCCGCCGCGCTTGAGCACACGGGTCAAAGGCAATGGCGGCGCTTCGGCAGGCGCTTCTTGCGCTCGCGCAATGTCATGGCCGGCTCGCTGGCGCTGCTGGCGGTGATCGCGCTGGTTGTCCTGGCGCCGGCCATCAGCCCCTATGAACCGACGCAGCAATTCCGCCGCCACCGCCTTGAACCGCCGAGCGCGGACTTTCTACTGGGCACGGACAACCTGGGACGCGACATCCTCACGCGCATCCTTTACGGCGGGCAGGTTTCGCTGCAAGTCGGCATAGTCTCGGTCGCCATCGGCGCCACGCTGGGCACACTGCTGGGCTTGCTGGCCGGTTACCTGGGCGGCTGGGCTGATGTGCTGATTATGCGCTTCATCGACATGATGCTGGCCTTTCCGGGCATTCTGCTGGCTTTGGTCATCATCGCTGTGCTGGGGCGCAACCTGCAGAATGTGATGATCGCGGTCGGCTTGTCGTCGATTCCCGTCTATACCCGCGTCGTCCGCGGCAGCACGCTGGCGCTCAAGCAAGTCGACTTCATCGTGGCGGCGCAGGCCCTGGGCGGTTCGTCGGCGCGTATCATGGCGCGGCATATCCTGCCCAATGTGCTGGCGCCGATTATCGTGGTGGCCACCAACGGCGTGGCCGGCGCCATCATCGCGGGCGCGGCGCTGAGCTTCCTGGGCCTGGGGCAGCAGCCGCCCGATCCGGAATGGGGCTTGATGCTCAATGAAGGCCGCGAGTTCATCCGCGTGGCCGCCTGGGTGACGACTTATCCGGGCTTGGCGATCATGGTGACTGTGCTGTCGATCAATCTGCTGGGCGATGGTTTGCGCGATATCCTCGATCCGCGCTTGAAGTTGTGAGTCGCGTCTTCATCATTTACCGCTGAGCTTGTTGGCGGGGAATCGGCAAGTCTGCATAATTGCAAGTGTAACCAGCGAGGTGAACTGCGCTTGAAATAGATGGCTACTCGTGCGGACAAGATCCTTCGCAAGATGCGACGCAAGAAATCAAATCACCCTGCGCGTGATGTATGGACGGTCTATAAAGAGTATGGTTTTATTGAGGAGCGTGGCAGAGGCAAAGGCAGTCACAGATTGGTGAGGCACACAGAACACAAACACTTGTTCGCTACCCTTCCAAATGACGGCACAGCAGCCATTTATGTCGTCAAGCAATTGCTCAAGCACATCAGCGAGTTGGACAGGTTGACCGGAGGGCAAGCATGAGGCTGGATATCATTAAACAAGCAGAGGAAATCGCGGCTATGGACTTCCAAGTCCAGGTAGACCGGGAAGACGATCACGAGGGTCCCCCCATTTATGTCGCGCATATAGCTGAAATCCCCGAATGCGTAGCCCAAGGCGCGTCGCCTGAACAGGCGCAAGCCGAACTGCGGGATATCCTCGTTGATGTCATAAGATATATGCTTGAGTCCGATATTGATGTGCCGCGGCCTCGCGCGCGAGCGGACAGTGTTGCAACAGCGCAAACCGGTTAACACTACTTGCGCGATATCCTCGATCCGCGGCTGAAGCTGTGAGTTCGTCAACCGCTTTTTGATTAACCACAGCCGCTCGCAAGTCGCAACTTGGCTCACACAACATGTCGATCCCAAGAACGTGACTATCGGCAGGGGCGAGCCAACCGGGTCGCCCCTACGCACAACGAGTTTTCATGGGCGAGCCAAGGCTCGCCCCTACGGTTTTCGACGGGAGTACGACTGGTAATAGCGCGGGTTTCAAAAACAAGAGAACACAGAGGGCACAGAAGCTGATTGGCACGGATTGGCACGGATTGCGCAAATGGATTTGGGTGTTGCGCCAATGCTGAAGATTAGTGTCCGCGCGGGATTGGCGGGGATTAGGCAGGTCTTTGGCATTTGCGCGGGGAAAAGTTTTCTGTGCAAATGTCGTTCCCGCAGCCGCTCGGCGGCAGCGAGAATGGCTGGCGCGCTCACGCAAAATATCAAAGTCCTTCGACTACCGCAAATGGCGGTTTGACAAAAAAGAGTTGTTTTGCCGGAAGTTTTCCGGAAAGGGAAACACGTTTGGCGGAGACGTATGAAATTGTTAAGCAGCCGGGTCTGATGCCAGTGTCGCACCGGAAGCTTCGCCACAGGCGACCAAATGTTCACGCATTGAGGAAAGTCTCGCCAGCGGCGGCGGCGTTAGTCCGGCGGCTCAAATAGCATGGAGTGGAGCGTGAAATCCCCCGTGGTGATGCCGGGCGGCAGTGAGATGACCGCATGCGCCATGGCCGCGATGGTCTCCGGCGACACCAGTGTGGACTTGTCGATGCCCGGCGACGCCGCGGCGCGCATGGGCGTATCGGCGGGCCCGGGCGAGATCATGACCACGCGGATGCGCTCGGGGCGCAGCTCGGCCGCCAGCGAGCCTGTCAGCCCCTTCAAGCCGACCTTGGCGGCGGTGTAGGCGGTCACAGTCGGCACCGACAGCGCGGTGACGATGGAGCCGATGTTGATGATGCTGGCGTTGTCGCTGCGCCGCAAATTGGGCAGCAGCGTCCGCGAAACGATATAGGGCGCGCGCAAGTTCACACGCAGAATGTGATCGAGCTGGTCGTTGGATGTGTCCTGCGCCAGCGCAATCAGCCAGTCGCCGGCGCAGTTGACGAGCATGTCAACCGTCTCGCCCTTGAGCGCGGCGCCGAGTTCCGCAAGTTCCGCGTCATTGGTCAGGTCCAGCGCATGGATGCCCGCTTCAATGCCGAGCGCGGCGATCTCGTCCGCTACAGCCCGCAGCTTGCTTTCGGCGCGACCGACGAGTAAGGGCTTGATGCCTGCCGCCGCGAAGCGCAGGGCGATGGCGCGGCCCAGGCCTTGCCCGGCGCCGGTGATGACTGCTTGGCGTTCTGTCATGTTTGCTCTCTTTCCCAGCCCTCTCAAGCGCCGCTGTCAATCAGCGACCGCAGACGGGCGATATGCGCCGGGCCGATCTCGCAGCAGCCGCCAACGATGGCGGCGCCGGCTTCGATCCAGTCCGCCGCGTGCCCGGCGTAGACATCTGGCGGCAAGTCGGCGCGGGAGGACAGCTGCACCACGCCGCCTTCTTCTTCCCAGTCATCGGGGATTTCCACGAAGCCGTTGGCGTAAGCGCCGTAGGGGATGCCGCGCGCGCGCAGAATCGGCAGGGCTTTCATTATGCTATCAGGCGTACTGCAATTCAAAAGCAGCGCATCGGGGGCAGCCGCGCCCAGGTCGCTGATGACGGCTTCCAGGCTTTCGCCGCCGCGCAATTGGGTCGAGCCGTGGTCCTCCAGCGTCAGCGACAGCCAGGCGGTCTTGCCGCGCGAAGAGGCCGCCTGCAGGAAGGCGCGCGCTTCAAAGCGGGTTGACAGAGTCTCGCCCAGGAAGATGTCGACGGTGGGCGCGAGCAGGTCCATCAGTTCGCCGTATTGGTCGGCGGTCTGGTCAAATGACAGCGCGAATTCATTGGTGTAGCTGGCTTCCAGCGGCGGCAAGCTGGCGGCGATTCTCAACTCCGGTCGCCCGCATTGGGCGCGGGCGGTTTGGGCCAGTTCGCCGGCTGCGCGCGCCAGCTCCTCAAAGCGGTCTTCAATGCCGGCATGCCGCAGCCGAATGCGCGTGGTACCGTAGGTATTGGTGGTGATGACGTCGGCGCCGGCGCGGATGTAGTCGCAGTGAATTTGCCGCACCAGATCGGCGTCTTCGTAGACCGCGGCCACCGCCCATTCGCCGTAGCCGCCCTTGCCGCCGCGATTGACGATCTCCTGCCCCATGCCGCCGTCGAGGAGGATGGGCTTGCCGTTGCCTGTCATGGTTACTTTTCCCGCTACACTGACTGAAGCGCGATTTTAGCATGAGCGCGGACTTTTAAGGCAAGTAATCCTCAAATCTGTTGCGGATTATCGACAAATTTGTTGCGAAATAGAATAAATTTGCTACAATGTCACCATGCTTTACACTACTACTACTATTTGCGTAGCTGAGTGTTCAGTGGATTGGATAAGTGAGATTTAGCAGGTGAAACGAACGGTATAAACCTGTCAACTTGTGAAGAAAACGATAGATTGAGGTTAGCCATGCAGCAAATGAAAATGACCTATACACAGGAAATTCCCGTCAAAACTGAAGATGCAACGTCTACAATACTCACTGAAAACGAGACAGTTCAGCGTCATGGAAGACTGATCGTAGGCAATTGTGTTGACGTGATGCGCAATTGGCCTGAGGGCATCATTGACCTTACCGTGACCTCACCGCCTTACGATAAATTACGAGACTACAAGGGGTATGAGTTTCCCTTTGAAGCCATCGCCGACGAATTGTATCGCGTGACGGCTGACGGCGGTGTAGTGGTCTGGGTCGTTGGAGACCGGATCAACGGAGGACGCAGTCTAACTTCGTTCCGCCAGGCGATCTACTTCCAGGAAATCGGATTCTCCGCACATGATGTCATGATTTATCAGAAGAAAAATACGCCTTTTATGCGAAGTAACGCCTACACCAACGCCTATGAGATGATGTTTGTCCTGTCGAAGGGCAAGCCTAAAACCTTCAACGCTCTCAAGGAGCCAACGCGACGGCATGGTATGGAGATGCTTACCCACAACAAATTACCGGACGGCATAAACAAAAAGAAACTTGGCGAACTCAAGAAAGAGAAAACTCGCACCAACATCTGGTCATACGCAGTTGGACTGGGCGGAACAACTCGGGACAAGATTGCGTTTCAGCATCCAGCAGTATTTCCAGAAAAACTTGCCAAAGACCACATTGAATCTTGGAGCAATTCCGGTGATTTAGTGCTTGATCCGATGTGCGGCTCAGGCACAACTGGAAAGATGGCGCTTGCCAATGACCGTGAATTCGTCGGCATTGATATGTCGGCTGAGTACATTGACATCGCCCGTCAGCGGCTTGAGGAGTGTGGGCTGGCTGTCGCTGTCCAGCCCGCGCATTAGGCGAGCCAGCAACACTTTTGCCACCGAGTACACCGAGTAAAAGAGAGTACAACGAGTAAAGCAATGAAGTGATCGTAAGCTGGTATAAGTTTCATTTCTTGCTTGGCTGCCGGATTGCGGCAGCCTCGAAAAAATAAATAACTCTCTGTGCCGGTGGGCAGTGTCTACGCGCCCCTCTGTGTATCCTCGTTTTCCTCTAAGGCTTGTCCGATACTAACAGATGAGAGTAGCTACCGCTCCGTCTGCTCGTCCTTGCTGCCGGTTGAATAGAATGGCGATATTGTAAGCGGCTGTTTTCGCGGCTATTCGCGTCAGCATGCCGAGTTCACTGTGGGCATTGACGCGATGCAGCCCGAAGCATTCGGTGAGCCTGGCGATCACGGTTTCGATGATTTGTCTGTGTTTTCGCAGCCAGGTCTTAAGCTTG
>JAJDXR010000090.1 GCA_022823165.1 Anaerolineae bacterium
TTGCTAGCGAAAACGGTGGCTGGCCTGGCAACTCGACTGATTGCAAAAATCACCGCCCATCTGTTTAAGCGCATTCTGCGCGAAAAATACCACATTGACATCCAAAACTTTCAAGGCTCAATTGATTTCACATAAGGCGTATTGGTGTAAATATCAAGTAAACTCGCGAAATCTGGCGGGCAGGGGCCCCCACAGCCCCCGCCCACACTCGCTTAGAACGTGATGTTGTACAGGCAGCTCGCCACCTCGTTGTCGAAACGCACGAAGGCCAGCCGCACCGTCGCCGTCAGTTGGTAGCTGTCGTAATAGGACAGGTAATCCACGCTGACCGCGATCTTGCGCCGGTAGCCCACGTACCAGCCCGGCCGATAAACGCAGACCGCCTGGCCCTTGGTATTCGACCCGCTGGCGACCTTGCCGTCGGCTTGCGTCAGCGGCATCTCCGCCGAGACGAAGACCGGGATGCCGTCCACAAAGCCGATCTGTCCCGTCTGCGCCGTGGCCAGCGGACCGGCCTTGTCCACCGTCAGGAACTCGCTCATGCCCAGCAGCGCTGAGTAAGCGCCGCTATCGACCAGCCAGGCCAGGTCGCTGGGGCGGGCGGCGTATTTGCCCGGCATCTTGAAGCGCGCCTCGCGCAATTTGGCCAAGGTAGGCGCGCCATTCAGGTTGATCGCGTTGGCGGTCTTGTCGACCAGCGGCAGGTGGCGCAGGCCGTTCAGCGCCAAATACTTCGCCGTTGCCGGGGGCTTGGCGTTGTCGCTGTTGATATTTCCGCTGCCGGCGGTGGTCGTATCGCCGTTGAGCAGCACATTGTCGATGGCGTCGGTGATGGCGCGCACCGCCTGCTCGCGATAGACATTCAGCACCGGGATGACCGCGTCCTCCACCAGCTCGCTGCTAAAGCCGACTCGCAGCGCCAGCTTCTTGGCGTTCAGCGTCACCTTGCCCGAGCCGATCTTGCTGTCCGGGATCGGATTGCCGCTGCCGAGCGTCAGCTGAGCTTCGTCTTGCGTTTCCGGCACGAAGTACACGGTCGGGTCGGCGCCTTCAATCGGCAGCTCGAAGGGATTGCTGGGCATCTCGATGCTTTGGAACAGCGGCAGAATGGTATTGTCCTGCCGCGCCTTGCGCCAGATCTGCTGGCTCCACAGGTCCGGCGCCCACTCATCGCCGAAGCCGGTCTGCGTGGAATATGCCAGCTCATCGGCTTTGGTCGCCTTGAGCTGGGCGCGGTTGACCTTGTCCGCCAGCGCGTTGGAGTAGCGCTCGCTGACGCCGTGGAAGCTCTTGGCCGAGCGCAGCAGCATGTAACCGTGCAGCATGTCCAGCGCGTCCAGGCTGTCGAATTCGCTGCTGACCGCCACGCGGTTCAGCTTCAGCGCCTCCCGCTCGTCCGCCAGTGGCAGTCGCTTGACCGCCTTGACCCTTTCTTCCGTCATTGCTTGTCCTTTCATAGTCTTCGTTTGATCGCTTGCGGCGGCCGCCTGGCTCAAGCCCAGCCGCGACATATCCAAACCCAGCGACTTGTAAGCGCTCTTCAGGGTTTGCACACAAGAGTGCCGCGGCTCCGCTGGCGTCGGCGTCAGGCTGCCTTCGACGATGGGCCAGCGTTTGATTCGCCCCTCGGCGCTGACCTCGACCAAGTGCGGCAGGCTGCCCGAAGACCAGCTCAGCAGGCCTTGATCCACCAGCCGCTGCACCGCTCTCACATAGCGTTTGCGCAGATCCAGCTGCGCCTCGGCCCAGAGGCCGGTCTCGTCCGGCATTAATGTATCGATGACGCCAATCACCGCCGCTTTCAGGGCGCCGTCCAAACCGTGGTGATAGAGCACCGGACGCTGCTCATACCAATCCAGACCGACATCGGTCTGCGGCGTGAAATATTCGCCCTGCAAATCGCGCTGACGCGGCTCGCCCCATATCAGCAGATAACCGCCGATGCGTCCCGCGGGCGCGTTCACCATCTTCACTGTCTTATGCTGCATCGCTCCTCCTTGTCTGTGCCCTGCCGCTTTTTTGCTTTGCCGCTGCTGCCTCGAACCCTCCACACGCGGTTGTCGAGTGGCGCGGGGGCGGGCAGCCATGCGGCGCGCGCCGGCTATCGCCACCACCCGAAAGTGAAACCGCGATTGCCCGACGCCGCGCCTTGTTAAGCGTTCCGGGCGCCAGCGCCCAGGAACCATCTTGTCCACAAGCTAGCACAAATGTTCCGAGCAAAAGTGAATATCCGGTCGCGCATTGGATTCTTCTAACCTTGGATGGCGCCGGCGCGCGCCGGATGTGGATCGAGGCCGACTGTGCCTACGGGCGAGCTGCCGACTCGTCCCTGCAGCATTTCGCCCACTGCCTTGCCATAGCGGAAATGTCAAAGCGCTTTACAATAGATTGACAGAGCAAAGTTCGGATACGCTATGCCCGAAGAAATCGCCGGCGCCATCGAGCGAATCACCTATTACAACGAAGAGAACGGCTACAGCGTGATCAAGATCATGCCTGAAAAGCGCTTTCCGCGCGCCCAGGCCCGGGATGGCACAGTCACGGTAGTCGGAATGCTGCCCCAACTCAGTGAAGGTGAAGAGGCGCAGTTCATCGGCGAATGGGTAGTGGACTCGCGTTACGGCCGGCAATTCCGCGCCGAGCGCGCCATACCGATCGCGCCGACCAGCGCCAAGGGTATAGTCAATTACCTCAGCAGCGGCATCGTTAAAGGCATTGGCCCCAAGACGGCGGAAAAAATTGTCAGCCAGTTGGGTGAGGATACGATCGCCATCCTGGACAATGAACCGGAGCGCATTCACGAGGTGCGGGCTCTCAAGCGCCAGCTGGCGGACAACCTGATCAAAGCCTGGGCTAAGAATCGCGCCATGCGCAATATCTTCATCTATCTGCAAGGCATAGGCATCAGCGCTAAATTCGCCAAACGAATCTGGGATGAATACGGCGAAAATACCCAGCGCGTCATACAGAACAATCCCTACCAGCTGGCGCAGGATGTCTTCCTGATCGGCTTCCGCAAAGCCGATGAGATCGCCCGGCAAATGGGCTTGGAGCGAGACGATCCGCATCGCTTGCGCGCCGGCTTGCATTACGCGCTGAATGAGCTGGCCGGGCAGGGCCATACTTACTCCCCGCGTGCGCAGCTGCTGGAGACGGCGGCCGAGCTGCTGGGCGTGGAAGACCAGTCCCAGCTCACCGTGGCGCTCAAGGGCCAGATCAGCGCCGGCAGGCTGGTGGAAAACACGCTGCCCGATTCGGGGCAAGCTGAGGAAATCCAAGCGATTTACCTGCCGCGATTTTACCGCGCCGAGGCCGAGGTCAACCGGCTGCTGCGAAATATGGCCGGCCACTCCAGCATGATCATCCGCGACCATCGTAAGACCCGGTGGCATCGCTACCTGGCCAAGCTGAGCGCGAGCAACAACGTGTCGCTGTCGCCGCTGCAGCAGAGCGCCGTCCGCGCCGCCTTGACCAGCAAGGTCAGCGTCTTGACCGGCGGGCCGGGCACCGGCAAGACCACCGCCGTGCAGATGCTGATCAACGCGCTGCTGGAAGGCGACTATCCCTTCCGACTGGCATCGCCGACCGGGCGCGCCGCCAAACGCCTGGCCGAAACCACCGGCGTCGACGCCAGCACCATCCACCGCCTGCTCGGCTACTCGCCAGACGGCGGCTTCGAACACGATGAGAGCGATCCCCTGCCGATTGACATGCTGGTGGTGGACGAAGCGTCCATGCTGGACTTGTGGCTCTTCCATAGTCTGCTCAAAGCGCTGCAGCCGACGGCGCATCTGCTGCTGGTCGGCGATGTCGATCAACTGCCGTCGGTGGGCGCCGGCAATGTGCTGCGCGATGTCATCGATAGCGGCATCGCCTCGGTGACGCGCCTCGACCAGATCTTTCGCCAGGATGACAGCAGCCAAATCGTCAGCAACGCCCATCGCATCAACCAGGGCCTCCAACCCGTCAGCGATAATCAGAGCAACGATTTCTATTTCTTCAATGTCGAGGATCCGGAAGCGGTGGCTGAGCACATCGTCGAGATCGTAAAAACCAAGCTGCCGCAGCGCAGCGGCTTGCATCCGGTGGCGGATATCCAGGTCATCGCGCCCATGTACCGCGGCGCCGCCGGCGTCAACAACCTCAACGAACGCCTGCAGTCCGAGCTAAATGGCGACGCTCGGCAGGCGCAGCTCAAAGTGGGCGCTCGCGTCTTCCGCGTGGGCGACAAGGTCATGCAGACGCGCAACAATTACGACAAAGACGTCTTCAATGGCGATATCGGCTTCATCCACAGCATTGATCACAGCGACAACTCGCTGGACATTGATTTTGACGGCAGCTTGATCCAATACGAAGTGAGCGACACTGCCGACCTCATGCACGCCTATTGCATCAGTACGCACCGCTCGCAAGGCTCGGAGTATCCGGCGGTGGTGATGCCGATACTGACGCAGCACTATATGATGCTGCAGCGCAACCTGCTCTACACCGCCATCACGCGCGCCAAGCGCATGGTCGTGCTGGTGGGCACGCGCCGGGCGCTGCATATCGCCGTCAACAATAACAATGTCGCCGAGCGCCACAGCGGCCTGCTGCACCGCCTGCGGGTGTAGCGAGCGCTTGACACGATTATTGAAGAAATTGGAAATTCACAATACACTTTTACGAAACAAATCAAGAGTTCTGTGCCGTACATGACTGAAAAAATATCGGGTGTGGTTGATCGGATTCCCCATCACAACGAAGATACTGGCTGGAGCATCATTAGAATCTTGCCGGCAGAGGACTATCCTCATGCTCAGGATTATGATGGAACGGTTACCGTAGTTGGGTTAATGCCGCCGTTCAGAGAAGGCGAGTCTGTTCAATTCACTGGTGAGTGGAGCAATAGCCGGCGCTACGGTATGCAGTTCGAAGCGAGCGCGGCCATTTTGCGCCTGCCCAAGACCGAAAAAGAAATCCTCGATTATCTCGGCAGCCGGGCTGTCAAAGGGATTGGGCCGGATGGGGCAACACTAATTGTTGATCGTTTCGGTGAAGCCACGATAGAAATCTTGGATGAGGAACCGGATCAGCTTTATGAAATTCCTGGTTTGAAACCAGCGGTTTTAGACCTCTTTCTTAAGGATTGGTTCGAGAACCATGTCCAACGCCATACGCTAAGCTATCTGCAAGAAGAATTGGGCATAAGTGGCAGGCTCGCGCGGCGAATCTACAGCAAGTATGGCGTTGATACACGGCGAATAGTCAGAACGAAACCCTACCAACTGGCGGTGGACAAATTCGTCAGCTTCAAAAAAGCGGATTCAATTGCCAGGAAGCTTGGTGTGCTTGACCATCATCGTGTTCGTCTTCAGGGGAGCTTGCTACAGGCGATGCACGACTTCGCAAGCGACGGGCATACCTTCGCTCCGAGGGCGGGCGCGCTGGCGCGAGCGGCCAAGTTTCTGCGATGCGAAAACGATGGAAAGCTGGAGGCGGCGCTTGGAGAGCTACTGAACTCGGAACAGCTCGGAGAAGAGCGTTTGGATGGCAAGACGGAGCAAAGCCGATTCGCGCAATCTATCTTCCGAGCTATTGGCAGGCGGAGAATGCTGTGGCGGAAACGTTGGCTGCTATCGCCACCATACCTGGCCGGCTCATTAAGCGAGAGAACGATGAAGACTTGCTGAGCCTCATTATCAAGCACTTCCACCGAAATGGCTTTCAGAAACCTGTGTCCGAGCAGATAGGCGCTGTGCAATTGAGCCTGACCAACAAAGTCAGTGTGCTCACAGGTGGACCAGGCACCGGCAAGACTGCCACTTTGCGCATCCTGGCAAGTGTGCTCCGCGAAAGGGGATACGCTTTCAAACTGGCTGCGCCGACTGGCCGCGCCGCTCGCCGCCTTGCTACGGCTACTGGCAACGATGCCTCCACGATTCATCGGCTGTTGAAGTGGAATCCAGATACTGGCGGTTTCACGTTTCACGAAGGCAATCAGCTGGCAGCTGATATTGTTGTAATTGATGAGGCATCCATGCTGGATTTGCTTCTGTTCGACAATTTGCTTAAGGCGTTGCCACTGAAGGCGCATCTGCTGCTCGTCGGCGATGTAGACCAATTGCCGTCGGTAGGCGCGGGCAATGTGCTGCGCGATGTTATCGACAGCGGCATCGCAAAACTAACGCGGCTGCGGCAGATTCATCGTCAGGATGAAAGTAGCCGCATCGTTAGCAATGCTTATGATATAAAAGAGGGCCGGGTGCCGATTATTGACAATCAGGCCAGTGATTTCTTCTTCTTCAACATCCAAGATCCGGAGAAAGTCGCTGACAACATTGTTGAGATTGTCAAAACAAAGATCCCAGAACGCTGGGGTTTCGACTCCCTGCGAGACATTCAAGTTATCGCGCCGATGAGAAAGGGCTTGACTGGTATAAACAACCTAAACAGTCGCTTGCAAATGGCGCTAAATGGACTGTCTGGAAAGCAGGTTCAAGTAGGTGGCAAGGCTTTGCGCGTCGGCGACAAAGTGATGCAAACTCGCAACGACTACGACAAAGATGTGTTCAATGGCGACATTGGCTTTATCCAAAGCATTGATTTCGAAGATAAAACGCTCAAAATCAAGTTTGAAGATGACGATTTTAGCAAACCCCGTACGCAATTACCGGAAAATGCTGAATCAAGCGATCTTGAAGAGTTCCTTACTCCTTTGCCGGGCTCTGATCACATTACGTACAATTTCAGCGAAGTTCGAGATTTGGAACTCGCCTATTGCATCACCATACACAAATCGCAGGGTTCGGAGTTTCCGGTCGTGGTAATGCCAATTCATTCGCAGCACTCGTGGATGCTGCAACGAAACCTTCTCTACACCGCAATTACACGGGCGAAGCTGTTAGTGGTTTTGGTAGGTACGCGGAATGCTTTGCAGGAAGCCGTTGATAATGACATAGCCGATGAGAGGCACAGCGGTCTCTTCCATCGGCTGCGCGCCTAGTACATCTCAATTCGCACACCCTCGGTGTCCGCCGGGTCAAGTCGCTTGGCCTCGCCCGCCGTCCTGAAACATATCGAATACGGCGCCGGACGATCCCCCGCCAGATGCGCCGCCAGCGGACTGTCTACGACATTCGGCGCCAGATAATCCAGCGCGTGTCCGCCGACCTCAATGCGCAGCCCGGCCCCGCCAGCGTCGGGGCCCGCAACAGGCTGACCCTCGACGCCCAGAACGGCCGCCATGACAGCGGCATAGCGCGCTACATCGTCTGTCGCCAGCGCGATCGAATGGATTCCGCTAATGCCGTTGCCATGCTCGCGCTGCGCAGGCAGGCGCTCGGCGCGCGGCGTCAGGTCTTCAATGAGGAAGGGAATCAGCCCCTGCCAGCCCCCGCCGACCTTGTTGTTCATCCAGCGCACCTGATAGCCATCGGGACGCGCGCGCCCACCCTCGCTCAGATCGCCGCAGTCAACGCCAGCCGCCCACAGCGCTTCCAAGTCGCCGCGAATATCGTCAGTGGCCAGGCAGAAGTCGATCAAGCCGCCGCCGCGCTCCTGCAGCAGCGACCACCAGGGATGCGCCGGACTGTCTTCGTAGAAGCTCAGCAGCTCGATGTAGCTGCCGTCAGCGAAGCCAATCAGCGCGTTGTAGGAGCCGTAGGGGTGGCGGCCGCCCTCGACCACGCTGAAGCCCAGCCCACGATAAGTCGCTATCGCCCGATCCAGCGAGTGGACGGCGATGACAATGTGATCGATGCCTGTGATCATGCAAGTTTCTCAGGGTTGTTATGATGCGCTTGCTTGTTCTGTGGCTAATAAGAGCTTAGCGACAGCCGAGAACTAAAGTATAATCTATGCGGCAAGGGATGTACAGGCGGTGCGATGGAACAACAGATAGAAGGCGCAGTTGTCGATATCAGGCTTTACAACGAGCTCGACGGCTACAGCGTTATAAAGATTGTGCTAGGAAAAAGCCACTCTCAAGCACGGGCTAACGACGCCATAGTCACCGTTGTTGGTCAAATGTTCAAATTGATAGTCGGCGAATCAGCGCGATTTCATGGCCAGTGGGTCGAGGACTGGAAATATGGCTGGCAATTTGAGGCACAGCAAGTAATGCCTGTTGACCCGCAAACTATTGTCGGCATCACCAAGTATCTTAGCGGCGGCATGTTCAAAGGAATTGGCAAAAAAAGGGCCTTGATGGTTGCCAACCATTTCGGTAGCGACACTATCCGTATCCTCGACTACGAGCCAGAGCGAATTTACGAAATTTCAGACATTCCACAACGTGTAGCAAAGAATCTGGTAGACGAATGGAAAACAAACCGCGTCAAGCGCAGGATGATGACATATATTCAAGGCTTGGGTATCAGCGCCAATATCGCTCAGGATATATTCAATGAATATGGAGGTAAATCTCAGGAAACCATCGAACGAAACCCGTTTCTGCTGGAGGAGGAATTCATATATAAAATCGGCTTTGACAAGGTGGATCAGATCGCCAGGAATAGAGGCGTTGACGGGCAGGACAAGTATCGTCTGTGGACTGGCATAGAACATACATTACATGAATTCTCCCGCAAGAGGCATACCTGCGCGCCGCAAGACGTCTTACTCCAGAACGCAGGTCAATTGCTTGGTGTTGACTGTGCGCATCTGGAGCAAACCATTCGATTACAGTTGCAGACCGGTGACTTGATGCGAGGCGAATTTTATGACGAAAGCAGCGAAAAGCTGATTACCACAATATATCTGCCGGAATTCCATGCAGCCGAAGCCGCTGTCGTCGACCTCTTACAAGTCCTGTGCGATAGCGGCAGCCGCATAATCGACGATACGACTGAGATACTCTTGCCGCGAACGTTGCGGGATCTTTGCGAGGAACACGGTCTGAAGCTTGCCACCGAACAGCAATACGCTGTAGAAATGGCGCTGCACAATAAACTCAGCATTTTGACCGGCGGACCCGGCACTGGCAAGACTACGGTGCTGCGAATGCTGATTTTCGTGCTGATTGAGAGAAATCATCGATTTGCGCTGGCGGCGCCAACCGGTCGCGCAGCCAAACGCCTAAGTCAAGCGACGGAGGAAGAAGCCAGCACAATCCACCGACTCCTGGCATATTTGCCAGAAACAGGAGGATTCCAGCTCAATCAGGAAAATCCTTTGAAATTTGACATTGTAATCATCGACGAAGCTTCAATGTTGGATCTCGAGTTGTTCCACAGTTTACTCAAAGCAATGCCACCGACGGCGCATCTGCTTTTGGTCGGTGATGTCGATCAATTGCCGTCGGTAGGGGCGGGAAATGTCCTCAGGGATATTATCAGTAGTGGTGTCGCGCCCGTAACTGAACTCAAACAAAACTTTCGGCAAGAGGCGGGCAGCCAAATCGCGGATAATGCGCAGCTTATCAAACAAGGGAAAGATCCGAACCTGGCGGTGAAATCCAGCAAGGACTTTTATTTTTCGGTATTTCCGATCCCCAAAAAGCTGCCGACGAGATTATTGAGCTGGCCACCACGAAGATAAGGAAGAAATTCGGTTTTGATCCCTTGCGAGAACTGCAAGTACTTGCGCCGATGTATGCAGGCCCTATAGGCATCGACAATCTAAATGCAAAATTACGAGAAGCCTTGAATGGCGAAAACGGCAAGGAGTTTGTCAAGATTGCTGGCCGCTCATTTCGCGTCGGCGATAAGGTCATGCAACGGTTCAACAATTACGAAAAAGGCGTCTTTAACGGCGACATAGGGTTCATCAATAGCATCAACAATAATGACAAGAGTCTAGAAATATGGATAGATGACAGATTGATAACTTATGATTTTGGCGAGGCAAGCGCCCTTACGCACGCGTATTGCATTAGTATTCATAAGTCGCAAGGCTCTGAGTATCCGGCTGTGATAATACCGATCATGACGCAGCAGGGGAGAATGCTCCGCCGTTACTTGCTATACACCGCCATCACCCGCGCGAAAGAACTAGTCGTGCTGGTTGGGTCAAAGAAGGCAATATGGACTGCAATAAGCAATTTTCAAGTTGGCGAGCGCTACAGTGGACTCCAGACGCGTCTCCGGCAGCAATTAACCAAAGTTCCCACGCCATCGGATAATTAGATTCTGTTGATATTTTGACATGTGAATTTCACAAATGCGTAAAATAGTCTTATGACATACATAAGACTATCTGACAAACAGTGGACGAAAATTCGGGAATTCCTGGTTCAGGAGCCGAATGCTTATCTGGGCAAGGAAGCGGATTGCCGTTTATTCCTTGACGCAG
>JAJDXR010000045.1 GCA_022823165.1 Anaerolineae bacterium
TCATCGAGGTAGTCTACAATCAGCAACGTCCGCATAGCGCATTGGGCTACCAAACGCCGGCAGAATTTGAGGCTGCGTGGTTTCAGCGCAACTCCCTCAAATTACCTGAAATTTTGTGTCCAATAATTTAGGACCACTACAACCCCTCCCCCAACCCCACTCAGCAGCAGGCTAGGGAGGGGGGAGCGCACTGAGAGCATTTGAAGTAATCTCGTCTTATCTGGCATTTAGCGCGATTGACTTCGTTTGTCAGCTGGCTATGAAATGGCTGCGCTTAATTTGCGCCAATTGACCTCGTTCAAACTGCCGATAGTCCTGCTGGTTGGCATCGGTGCCCGGCTGGCTCTGCTTCTGGCTTTTCCGCAGATCTTTGCCTTCAGCGAGCCGGGCGTCGAGATCCACGGCTCGGTCGCCTATGACGAATACGCCCGCAATCTGCTGGAAACAGGCGTATACGGGCGCGTTCCCGGCGTAGCCGACGCCGGCCTGCCGCCGCTGTACAGCTACGCGCTTTCGCTGATCTATCGGCTGTTCGGGCGGCATTACCTGGCGGTGGGCGCGGCGCATATTCTCGTCGACGCGCTTTCAATCGCGCTGCTCTACGATATTTGTCGGCGGCTGCTGACGCGGGACCCGCTGTTGGGCGAGCGCGTGGGCGCGCTGGCCGGGCTATTCTTCGCGCTTTATCCCTATTTGATCTTCCAGAATCTGACGCTGAACGACACCGCCTTGTGGATCTTGCTGCTGCACCTGTTCGTCTGGCTGCTGATAGGCTTGCGCGAGCGCGAGGCTCTGGACCGAGGGGCGTTGCTGCTGGCGGCGGAAGCGGGCGCTGTGCTGGGAATCGCGACCCTGGCGCGGGCGCTGCTGCCGGCTTTGGCGCTGCTGGCTGTGATCTGGTTCCTGTTCAAACTGAGCTGGGCGCAGACGCTCTTGCGCTTGCTGCCGGTCGCGCTGGTGGGTCTGCTGGTTGTGCTGCCCTGGCTGATACGCGGCCAGCGCATCTACGGCGACTTTGTGCCTATCGCGCTCAACAGCGGCGAGAATATTTTCCAAGGCAACAACCCGCAGGCGGCGGCTGTGTTTCGCGCCGGCTACGATGTGCAATGGCTGACCGCGCCGCCCGGCATCCCGCCCGTTGAGGAACCGGCGCGCCGCAACAATGCGCTGGCGGAGGCGGGCTGGCGCTACCTGCGCGAGCATCCGGCGGCTATTCCCGAGCTGCTGCTGATCAAGCTGCAAGTGTACTGGAATCCGCAAGTGACGCCGTTGCGCAACCTGAGCGAGGGCGAGCAGCTGACGGTGGACGCTGGCGGGCGGGTCCTCATCATTAGCGGTGAAGGCTCGCAGATCGGCGTGACGGCCGCCAACGCCGCCTACCAGGACGACGGGCTCTTCAACGTGGTCGGGCGCGGCGTGCATGTAGTGTATTTCGGCGGTTTGCTGCTGCTGGCGCTGGCGGGCCTGTGGCTGAGCCGGCGCGAGTGGCGGATGCTGAGCCTGCTGGTGTTCGCGCAACTGAGCCAGACCTTGATGTACCTGCTGTTTCATCCATCCACGCGCTATCGTTCGCCGACTGACCCGCTGCTGTTTGTGTTTTCAGCCTATGCGCTGCTGTGGGTGGCGCGCTGGTGGCGGGGGCGGCAAGTGACTCATATCTGACCCTATATTTGACACTTATGAAATATGCCTTACAGCAGTTGCGCGGATAGAACACCTGTGCTATACTGCTGTCGATTGTCGCCGAGGAAGGATAAAGATGAATAAACAGAAGCCTCCCAAAGGCATTGAATGGACAAGAATACGCGACGCGGACGGAACAGCGCGGCCTGGCTATACGTGGAATCCCACCGGCGGCTGCTTTCACGGCTGCACTTGGGAAATGCCTGACGGTTCGCTTACCCAATGTTACGCGAAGACGATTGCCGAACGTTTCACCTCTGGATATCCAAACGGATTTGAACATCACTATTGGCGACCTCACAATTTGAACGCCCCACTTAAGGTAAAGGAAGAATCAGGAATATTCGTCGGCAGCATGGCCGATCTGTTTGGCCACTGGGTGCCTGAGGAGCAAATTCATCAAGTCCTCGACGTAATGGAAGAGGCGAACTGGCACATATTTCAAACGCTTAGCAAATTCCCTATTAGGCTGCCGAAGCTAGGTAAATTCCCGGAAAATGTCTGGGTTGGGGTGAGCCTGCCGGCTGGACAATTGATGAGCGAGACCGGCGGCGCGAGAGCGCTGAAGGCATATCTGAGGCACATGAAGAACATAGACGCGAAAATACGCTTTATGAGCATCGAGCCGCTCTGGTTTGACGTGGCGCCTGTTTTCGAGGAGTGGTTGGAGACGGAGGATAAGCTGCCATTCGAGTGGGTGATCATTGGCGCGGCGAGCAATGGACGGCAGGTATTTCAGCCCAAAACAAAGTGGACGATATCCTTGCTCGAAATCCTTGAGAATCGTGATGTACCGGTATTCTTCAAAGGGAATATGGATCGCGTCTATTGGAGGAACTGGCGGGAGGAGTTTCCCATAAACTCCAACGGATTCCACAACTAGAGCAGCGGTGGCTGCCGAACTTCTTGAACTGCGCCATTCCAAAACTTAACGCCCAAATCGTTTTTGCTGGCAAATATCATTGTATAGATCTGAACATTGCGCTGGTTCTTGAATTCTTTCTCTTCGCGTTTGGTCTCTACGTATCCCATATCATGGAGTCGACCAAGATAGAAGTCTATCAATGTTCTTCTAACTACTGTACTTCCGCCATCCCGAGCGTCTTCATACACTGACCGCCAATCACGAGTTCCAAAAAATCTGTCAACTGACGTGTCTTCTTCAGTGTTCGCCGCCAGTCCTGCATTGCGGGTGATTCCGCTTGTAGAAAAATTAATGATTAAGTCCATACGGCTGAGACCAGCAAGTTTCTCAACTGTCTGCCATTGGATCTCCAGTCCCTCGGGATCTAGAAACGCCAGATTAAGACTTGGCCATTTCCCAGAAATGAACTTTCCATCCACTTGACTGATTACATTCACGATCCGGTTTACCGCTACATTACAGTCTTCGTTGTAAAGTTGCGCGCGTACCTTGAGATCGCTTGAACCGACTCGCGCCTTCAGTGCACCGAATTCCTGTGCGCCCATTTCTATCAGAAACAAGCTGTCAAACGCGAAACGGGTTGTGAGTGCCAAAAGTGGGGATCCGAGCATGACATCTCCGCTCGGACTGAATCTATTCTTTCCAGGCCCTGCCTGCAGGTCGATATAATTTAGCGCGCGCCACTTCTTATCTTTCATTGCGGTCGTAAATCGACCCATGTACCCCTTGAGAATCGTCAATTTGTCCTTCGCATAATCTTGGCTGTCGCGAGTCGGCAATTCATCTGCTTCGTTTCTGAGATATCGATGGGTCAACGCGCTATCCTTTCCACTGTGAAGGAGCATAGCACAAAATTTCTACATGCGGAATCCCCTACTCCCTACCCGGCGAGAGCAGCTCCCAGAAGCGCGATAGCAGGTAGCGGTATTTCTGCCCGTGAGCCGTCAGCGCCATCGTCAGCAGGAAGAGGGCCGGAATGGCGGCGATCATCAGCGAGCCCTCCGCGCCGTCCCAGACCGGCGGTTTGAACTCGAAGATCGATAGCTCCAGATAAGGATCGACATACATGATGAGAATAGTCGCCGCCGTCAGCAGGGCGCTGAGCGAGAGGATGCGCCAGTGCTGCAGGAAGCTGCGCGGCTGATAAATGTCGATGCCTTGCACGTGCCAGGTGATGAGCATGCCGTAGAGCGCCGCCATAATCGTCACGGATGAGCGCGTCATCAGCAGGTCGCCGCCGCTGCCGAACCAGGTGATCAGGTAGAGCAGGGTCATCATCACCGCGCCGATGAAACCCATGGTGACGATGTAGTCGACCACATCGCGGCGGAATTGCGCCATGAATTGCGGACGCAGCCAGCCGAAGGCGATCAGCGTGGCCGGCAGATTGACCGTGCCAAAGGTAGCCCAGCTGATTTGCACCGGCGTGATGGGAAAGGGCAGCGCCATGAAGGCGATGAAGGTGAAGAAGGCGATGCCGTAGAAGTTGCGCACCAGGAACATCTTCATGCTGCCGAAGATGGTTTGCGTGGTTTCCTTGCCTTCGCGGAAGGCGCGCGGCAGGGTGGACATGGCGTTGTTGAGCAGCACGATATCGGCCACATCTTTGCTGATTTGCGTACCGTCGTTCATGACGATGGCCAGGTTGGCGGCTTTTAGCGCGGGCACGTCGTTGACGCCATCGCCGACCATAGCCACGTAGTCGCCACCCTGCCGCAGCGCGGCGACGATGCGCTGCTTGGCGCCCGGCTCGATGCGGGCGAAGACGTGGCTGTCGCGCGCGGCGGTGGCGAACTCGCCCTCGCCCATCGCGTCCAGTTCGGCGCCGGTGTAGGCGCGGCTGCCGATGTCCATGCCGGCGCTTTGGGCGATGGCGCGCACAGTTTCGAGGTTATCGCCTGATATTACTTTGAGCGTCAGGTCTTCGTCGCGAAAGGCTTGCAGGGTTTCCTGAATATCGTGGCGAATCTCATCGCTCATGACGATCAGCGCCAGCGGCTCGACATCGCAAGAGATGACGCCGGCGCTCATATCGGGGTCGCCGGTCATCTGGGCGAAAGCCAGCACGCGCATGCCATCCCGCGCCAGCGACTCGGCATCGTGATACCAGGCCTGCTCCCGCGGCAGCAGGCGTTCGGGCGCGCCCAGCAGCAGGGTCTTCTCCGGCAGGCAGACCGCCGCCCATTTGCGCCCGGAGGTGAAGGGGATTTCTCGCAGCTTCTGTGGCAATTCGCCGGCGATGCCCTGCTGGTCAATATAGCGTTCGATGGCTTGGGCGGTATGGTTCAGATGGGCCAGATTCTTGAGGAAGGTACGCAAATCGCGCTGGATGCCGGCGCTGTCGGCGTCGGCGATAGCGATGATATCGCTTACGGCCAATTTGTTCTGCGTCAGCGTACCGGTTTTGTCGAAGCAGAGCACGGTGGCGTTGGCCAGTGATTCCACGGCGTTGACGCGCTGGATCAGCGTCTGCTGGCGGCTGATTTTCACCGCGCCGATGGTCAGCGACAATATAGCCACCAGCACCAATCCTTGCGGCACTAAACTGGTGGTGAAGACCACGGCGTTACGCACGATTTCCAGGAATTCGTTGTTGAGGTGAAAGCCAGTCACGAAAATCATGGGTACGAAGACCAACATGATCAGCACGGTCACTTCGACCGTGATATCGATTTTGACCTGGGTAGGCGTCTTGACCAGCTTGTATTGTTTGGCGATGACGGACAGGCGGTTGATCTGGCTGTCGGCGCCGACGCCTGTCGCGCGCATGATGCCGGCGCCGGCGATGCAAAAGGAGCCGGAGAAGACGTCGTCAGCGGCTGTTTTGCCCACGGCGTCGGATTCGCCGGTCAAGTGCGATTCGTCCATCTCAAGCGAATCGGCGCGGATGACCACGCCGTCCACCACCAGGCGGTCGCCGGGTTCGATGCGGATAACCTCGTCTTTGACCACCGCGCGCATGGGCGTGTCAACCCAGGCGCCATCGCGCAAGCAAGTGACCGACTGCTCGGACAGAGCCGCCAGCTGGTCCAGCTGCCGCTTGGCGTTGAACTCCTGAAGCATGCCGAAGAAGGTATTGGAAACCACGCTGAAACCGGCGAAGAAGGCAGTGGCGTAATCACCCAGGGCGATGACGATGACGAGCATGCTGCCGAGCGCGATGTTGAAGAGGTTCAGCACATTTTCGCGGAAGATCTGCCAATAGCTGCGGCCGACGCGCGCTTCGAAGTCGTTGTGCTCTCCGCGTTGCCGGCGCTCTTGAACTTCTCTCTGGCTGAGGCCGGTAATTTGTTTTGTCTGTTGCTGGCGCCGGTCGATAGTGCTCATAGCCGCTGCATTCTGACTGCCTGATGGCATCTAGCTTGTATACGAAATTGCCGGTAAAACGATGTAGCGTACGGTCACGACGCGCCGAGTATTTTAGCAGCGCGCGCGCCTTAGCCAAGACCAAGCCGCAGACGGGACAAGGAGCAGCGGTCGGCGAAGTCTGTTATTTTAGTTTACAATCAGTCGGATGTGATATGAGATGGTTGACTTTGCAAGTTAGTCATGCGTTGATGTGATCTGCAGCGTTGGGGCGAGCACAGGGCGATAGACAGAATCGCCCCTACAACGTTTGTGGCGGGCGGTGGGCGAGCCAAGGCTCGCCCCTACGGTAAAAGCAGTATTGTGATTCTGTCTAAGTTCGTCATTCGTTCATCTAGTTGCTTGTATTGAGGTCCACGCATGATAAAGATCGCCGAGATGCTGCCGCCGGTTTATTCGCCGCTTTGGGATTTGGTCGCGCAATGCGGCGTCAGGCAGGCTGTCGGCGCCCTGGACCTGGACTTGCAGCTGGGGCCGGAGCCGCCCTGGTCTTATCCCTCGCTTTTGCGCGTCAAGAATGCTTATCAGGATCGCGGCTTCGAGTTTGCGGTTATCGAGAGCCGTCCGCCGCTGGATCGGGCCAAGCTGGGTTTGCCGGGCCGTGATGAGGAGATCGACACGGTCTGCGAGCTGCTGGACAGCATGGGGCGGCTGGGGCTGGATATCTGGTGCTACGAGTGGATGCCGGTCATGAATTGGATGCGCACTTCTACCACGATTCCCGCGCGCGGCGGCGCGTTGGTCACGGGCTACGACAATAGCCAGATGCTGGATGCGCCATTAACCGAATACGGCGAAGTGGGTGAGACGCAATTGTGGGAGAGCTTGCACTATTTCCTGGAGCGGGTCATCCCCGTGGCCGAGGCGGCCGGCGTCAAGCTGGCTATGCACCCCGACGACCCGCCGCTATCGCCGATCCGCGGACTGGGACGGATCATGCGCAGCGTGGAGAATTTCCAGCGCCTGCTCGACCTGGTCCCCAGTGAGATGAACGGCATCGCGCTCTGCCAGGGCAACTTTACGCTGATGACCGACGATCTGCCCGGGGTGATACGTCAGTTCGCGGACAAGATCTTCTTTGTGCACATGCGAGATGTGGCCGGCACAGCCGAGAAATTCCAGGAGACCTTCCACGACGCCGGGCAGACGGATATGGTGGCTTGCATGCGCGCCTATCGCGACATCGGCTTCGAGGGTGTGCTGCGGCCGGATCACGTGCCGACGATGGCTGGTGACGACAACGACAATGCCGGCTACTCAGCCATCGGCCGGCTCTTCGCCATTGGTTATCTCAAGGGGATTCGCGAAGTGGTGTATCGAGAAGATCCTCAGGCTTAAGCTCGCGCATTTCCTCCGGCGTTGTATCGCTATCGTCCAGGATGTCCTGGCCTTGTCTGAGCTTGATCTCTTTGTCGTTGATTGTAAATATAGCGACAATGGCGCTGACCACGCAGGCGACGCCGCCAATGACCATCAAGATGCTGAATGTGGCGGCGAAGGACTCGCGAATGACCTCATCAATGCGCGCTTGTTCCGCCACGGTCAGCCAGTCGGGGATGCCGGTCTCGGCCAGGTTGCCCGCTTCCGCCGCCAGCTGCGCCTGCGCTTCCGCCGGCAGCGATTGCACATAGGCGTCGCTCATCAGCAGTTGCCCAAACCAGGAAATGGCCAGCCCGCCCAGTACCCCCACAACCAGCACTTGACCGATCCGCGTCACGGTATGGTTGACGCCCGAGGCGATGCCGGCGTTAGTCTCCGGCGCTGAAGCCATAGCGGCCATCGTCAGTGGCGCGAAGGTCAAGCTAAAGCCCAAGCCAAATAGCATGATCGGCAGGAAGAAGGTACTGAAGTATTCGCTCTCGCCACTGGTGACGCCGATGTTGGCAAACAAGAAAAAGCCCGCCGCGATGACGGCCAGACCGAGCACTATCGGAACGCGCGGTCCGCGGCGATCCAACAGGGGACCTACCAGCGCGGAACCCAAAGTCGCGATCAGTATCATCGGCACAGTGGAGAGCCCGGTAAATGTAGCGCTATAGCCTTGCACCTGGATCAAGTTAAGCGGAAGGTACAATACGACTGGCTGAACGACGCCGTGATAGACCAGCGTGATGAAGTTCGCCGCGCTAAAGTTGCGCGATCGGAACAGCCACAGCGGCAGGATGGCGTATTTGCCCGCTCTTTCTCCATAGAGGAAGGCCGCCAGCGCCAGGATGCCGCCCAAAATGGCGATGATAATGAGCGGGCTGGCAAAGCCGAAGGTGGAACTTTCGATGAAGCCGAAGGTAAGTCCGCCAAGGCCCACGGTGACCAGCAGAGCCCCCAGCAAGCTCATGCGCTGCGACGATTTCGACTTGCTCTTGTCGTAACTTTCGGGCACAAAGCGCCAGAATAACAAGGCAGCGATGCAGCCCAGTGGGATGTGTATCAGGAATACCAGCCGCCACGCGCCGAAATCGGCCGCCACCCCGGCAAAAAACGGCGCCACCCCCGCCATCAATACGGTGAAACCTGACCATAATCCGATTGCCCAGCCTTGCCCCCGCTGGCCGAAGTGAGCGGAAACAATCGCCAGGCTGTTGGGTACGATCATCGAGCTGCCCACGCCCTGCGCCAGGCGCCCGACAATGAGGAGGCCGGTTGTCGTCACCGCGCTGCAAACGACGGAAGCCAGGGCAAAGAGCGCTATGCCCAATATACAGATGCGCTTGCGCCCGTAGTGATCGCCCATCGCCCCGGAGACAACAATGAGCGAGGCCTGAACCATTACGTAGGCGTTGGGTATCCAAATGAGATCGGCGCCGCGCGCGCCCAACTCTACCTGAATAGCCGGCAGCGCCACATTTAGCGACGTACTGGCCACAAACGCCATACTCGCCGCCAGGATGGAGGCGAACAGCACCCAATATCCTGTAGCGCGGCTGCTATCTTCGTAATTGTCTAACAATGAAAAATCCTTAAAGAAGCATTTTATGAGCTTAACATAGTTTCAGCGTATCACAGAATCCGAAAAGGATACGCGATTCGAACCTGCGCCGGGCAGCCCTTGTAATAATTTATGGTCGCCGGGTCACCAGCGGGCACAGAAGTAGAACCAAGTAAGTCATGCGAAATCTGATTGGAAATTCGTAGCAATCGTGGGCGAGCCGGTGGTTCGCCCCTACCGGTCTACTTTATGCGGGACTTGGTTCTACAGCGGTCAACCTGCGGCGCGGGAGTTACTCGGGAAAGGGCAATTCGCGCTCGATCAACAGAGCCGCCAGCATTCCGCTCAATATGCTTAGGGCGGCGGCGATTATCATGATGACGCTGATGGTATCGGCGAAGGACTCGCTAATCAGGTCGCTCAACTGCGCGCGCTGCAGCGGCGTCAGCGTAGCAGGCGCCGAGGTTTCCGCCAATTTAACCGACTCAGACGAAAGCAAGGCGCGGGCGTCGCTGGGCAGCGCCGTGACCGCCGGATGGCTCAGGAGAGAGTCTCTAAACAGAACCAGAACAATCCCGCCCATGACCGCGATCGCCAAGACTTGAGCCGAGCGCGACACGGTGTTGTTAAGCCCGGAAGCCATACCGGCGTGGTGCTCGTCAACCGACGCCATTACCGCCGTGGTCAAAGGCGCCAGCGTGATACCCATGCCGGTTCCGAAGAGGCAAATGGCCGGAAACAACGTTGTCCAGTAGGTATCCTGTCGGCTGGCTGGTTCCAGCATGGCCAGCAATACGAAGGAGATACCGATGACTATTGGGCCCACGATCAGGGGGACGCGTGGTCCATAACGGTCTACCACGCGGCTCATCACAAATGACAGGCCGACCATCAGAATGGTCATGGGCAGCAGCGCGAAACCCACCGCCGATTCTGTGTAGCGCTGAACTTGAATCAGGCTGAGCGGCAGGAAAAACAGTACGCTGTTCATGGCGCCGTAAAGCAGCAGCGTCAGCGTATTAGCGCCGGTGAATGTGCGCGAACGAAAGAGATTAAGCGGCATCATCGGGTGATCGCTGTGGCCTTCGATCCAGACAAAGACCGGCAAGATAGCGAGCGCTGCGCCCCCCGCAAGCAGCACCAGCGGATCGTCGAAACCGCGGCGAGGTCCCTCAATGCAGAAAAAGCCGCTGAGTATCAACGCCAGGGTGCTGAGAAAGGTGCCCGAGATGTCCAGGTCTTTGGGAGCGTCTTCATCGTAGCTTTCCGGAACGTAGACCAATAGCACCAGGATAGCGATGATACTCAGCGGGATATTGATGATAAAAATCAGACGCCAGAGGCCGGCTTCGGTGAAGAGACCGCCAATGATGGGACCGGCGCCGGAAATCAACATGGTCAGGGCTGACCACACGCCGATGGACCAACTGCGCCGATGATGGGCGAAGAAGGCCCCAACCAGCGCCAGGCTGCAGGTAATCATCATGCCGCTGCCGATGCCTTGGACCGCCCGCGCCATGATCAATACTTCAGCTGATTCGGTAAAGCCGCAGACGAACGAGGATATCGCAAACAGCGCGATGCCGATGATATAAACACGCTTGCGGCCGTAGTGATCGCCGAAGGATCCGCTGAGGAACAGGAAGGCGGCTTGCAGCAGCGAATAAGCGTTGACGATCCAGATTAGATCGGTGCCGCCGGCATCCAAATCGCGCTGTATGGCGGGCAGAGCCACGCTGAGCGCTGTGCTGACCATGAAGACCATACTTGGCGCTAACACGGTAGCCAAAAGCACCCAGAAGTCGAGACCCCAACTGGTGTCGAGCTGATTTTCCCTTGTCACGATGCTGATTATACTAGCTCTGTCAATAGGCCGAGCTGGAGCGCCAAATTACAAGAGCGACCAAAGTCGAATCATGAGCCCTTGCCAAGTTCTTCAAGTTCTTGCTCAAGCTCAGCCCGGCGTCTGGCGCTGGCTGCGCGGCCGGCCGCCAAGGCGCGCTCGTAATGATCTTGCCAGGTTTCTCTCAATTCGTCTGATGTCAAGGGCGCGAAGAATGTGACCAGCAGCGTACCAATGGCCCAACCAATGCCCAAGCCGAGCAGCATACTCAGGAATTTTCTCATGGGTGGTATTGTACCTCAAACGAGGAGAGTTTGGGTTGGCGGTTGGCGTAGAGACGCAGCGTTGACAGGCGGCGAATAATGCCATTGGTTAGCCACCCAGGGCAGCGAGAAAAGCGAGGACAGACAGTAAAGCAGATTTGTATCCTCGGTGGCGGCGTCAGACTGCATCAGTAAAGATATTGGAAACAGCTGCAGAGTGGTAAGCCGCGGCGCCGGCGGTTGAGGCGGGCGGTGGGCGAGCCAAGGCTCGCCCCTACGGCAATCGACGTGAATGCAGGCGGATCGGCGCGAGGTTTGGGCTAGAGCACATCGGTCGGATCGATGTCGATCTGCCAACCGGGCTCCGGGCTCAGATGGCGCAGGGCAGCGCGCGGGTCGGGGCCGCGCAGCAGCAGATGCCAGCGGTATTTCTTGTCGATGCGGCTGTAAAAGCAGGGTGCGGGACCGATCAAGCTGGTGCCGGTGAGATCGCGCTCGGCCAGCGTTTGCCGCAGTCGCCGCTCAGCCAGCTGCGCCTGTTGGCGCGCTTGGTCCAGGCTGGTGTAGGTGAAGACGATACGGGCCAGCTGCCGATAGGGTGGATAACCCAGCGCGCGCCTATGGTCGCTCTCTTGTGTTACGAAGCCGGCATAATCATGACGAGAGGCCGCTTGAATGACGTAGTGCTCAGGCTGGTAGGTTTGCAGGATCACCCGGCCGCCCAATACGCCGCGCCCGGCCCGCCCGGAAACCTGCGTCAAGAGCTGAAAGACGCGCTCGCCGGCGCGATAATCGGGCAGCGCCAGGCCAAGGTCCGCGCTGACGACGCCGACCAGCGTGACCAGAGGCAAATCCAGGCCCTTGGCGATCATCTGCGTACCGATGAGCACATCGGCCTGCCGGTCGACAAATTGCTCCAGAATTTCAAAGTGCATCTTGGGGGTTTGGGCGGTGTCAATATCCCAGCGCAAGCAGCGCGCCGCCGGATTCAGCGCTTGCAGCGCCGCCTCGACCTGTTGCGTACCGGCGCCAAAGTAGCGGATTCTGGCCGACCCGCAAGCCGGGCAGGTCTGCGGTTGCGGTTGACTGTAGCCGCAATGGTGGCAGCGCAGACTGCGATTATAACGGTGGTAAGTCAAAGGCGTTTCGCAGCGACTGCATTCGAGCGCGCAGCCGCAGTCTCGACAGAAGACGTAGGACGCCTGCCCGCGGCGGTTGAGCAAGAGCATAGCCTGCTCGCCGCGCTCCAGCACGACGCTCAGCGCCGCCTGCAAGTCGCGACTGAACATGCTGGTATTGCCTGATCGCAGTTCGGCGCGCATATCAACCACGGAGACCGGCGGCAAATCGATCATCATGGCGTCTTCGCGGTCGTCCTGGTAACGGGAAGCCCGACCCAGGCGGTCGGCTTGCTGGAGAATGCGCCGGCGATGCCCCATGATTCGCTGCGGCAATTGCAGGATGGTGTACTGGCCGCGTTGGGCGCGATACCAGGTGTTCAGGTCGGGTGTGGCGCTGCCCAGGATGAGCGAGGCGCTTTGCCGCTGGGCCAGGTACAGGGCGGCGTCGCGCGCGTGATAGTGGGGTTCGCTGCGCAAATAGGCTTGCGGCGATTGTTTGTAACTGGAGTCGTGCTCTTCATCAATGACGATCAAGCCGAGATTGGGCATGGGCGTGAAAAGCGCCGAGCGCGTGCCTACAATCACCGCCACCTTGCCCGCGCGAGCCCGCTGCCAGGTGTCGTAGCGTTCGCCGATCGGCAGGCTGCCGTGCACCAAGGCGACTTGCCCCGGAAAACGCTCCGAGACACGGCGTACCGTCTGTGGCGTCAGGGCGATTTCGGGCACGAGGAAGATGGCGCTCCGGCCCTGCGCCAACACGGCGTCTATCGCGCGCAGATAGATCTCGGTCTTGCCGCTGCCAGTCACGCCGTGCAGCAGGTAGCGCGCTGACTCCCCCGCATCCAGCGCCGGTTTTATGGTCCGCCAGACAGCCTGCTGGTCCGGCGTCAACGCGGGCGCGGCGGCTGGCAGAAAGTCAAAGTCGCGCAGCGAATCGCGCCAGACTTGTTCTTCGCGCGGCTCGAGCCAGCCGGCTGCGATCAATTTTTTGATACGCTGACGCGTGGCGCCGGTCTGCCGCAGAGCCTCGGGCATGGTCGGCGGGGCCGGCATTTCCAGGATCTGGCGCATAACTTCGGCGGTCCAGGCATTGCCGCGCCATTTCCGCAGCATCTGCTCTACGCGATGCGAGTCCGCCTCCAGCACGACCAGGTCTTGTTCGCCGCGCTCGGTGGGCTCGATGAACACCAGGCCTTCGTCAATCAGCCGTTTGAGCGGCGCGCGGGTTTTGGCGCCCACCAGCTTGAGGGCGTCCTGCGCGCCGAGGGCGTCGTCATCGCGCCGGGCGATTTCCTCCAGCAGATCGGCATGTTGGGCCGACTTGCCGATTTGTTTCGCCAGCTCTGGAATTTGCTCGGGCCGGTACTGAGGATAGAGGCGCGTTACGGTTTTCACCCGGGCGGAGGGCGGCGCCAGCACCGCTTCGACCGCGATCATGCCGGCCTGCTCCAGGCGGCTGAGCTCCGCTTCCAGCGGCTGTTTGACGAAGGAGCGCTTCAACTGGCTCAGGCGCCTGGGACCCTTGTCGCGCAGATGATCGAGAATTTGAATGGGCAGCGGCAGCTCGACTTCGAGGTCGGCGCCGGGCAAGGTCATCTGCGTCGGTTGAGCGGCGCGCAGATCGTCGCGGACAAAGCTGTACTGTCGATCTGACTTGCCGGCGAATCCGGGCGGCAGCATCAGCCAGACGCAAGCGCCAATCGGCGCCAGCGCGCTCTCGCTCAGCCACTTCGCCAGGTCCAGATAGACGGTTGACATGACAGGCGCGGGATTGAGGAGTTCGATGACGGGTTTCGTTTCGGGAATGTCGCTTTCGCTGTGCAAGGCGAGTACAAGCGCCGGCTGCATGGCCACGCCAAATTGCGCCCGCGCCAGGCAGCCCGGCGCCAGGACGCCCTGCAACTCGTCCGGAATGTGATAGGTGAAGGTCTTGCGCACCGGCACATTAAGCGCGACCTCGGCGTATCGCATGTGGCGCCTGCTTGTTATGGTTTACACAGAAAGAGCAAAAGCGTCATGAAAAGATTTGCCACAGAGTTCAAAGAGTATAATTGAGGACACAGAGGATTCTATTATGATTTGATGCTCGGGCGATTTTTGCCGCAAGCCTTCAAGAAGAAAACACTGCGTCATCAGCTCAACTAGCAACCTTACTCCCGGAACTCGTTCTGCCTCGGTGTACTCGGTGGCTAATTTCTCACAACCAAGTTGGTTTTGCACCCGTGGAAGGTTGATTGTACGGCAAGGCTGGCGGGTCGCCAACGCTGGCCTGGTCTGTAGCCAGGCACAGCTTTCCGCTATGATCGGCGCTATGAAGAATACAGCCGCTGAAACAGCGCCTCTGCGCGAAGACTTGGCCCGGCGAGTTCTACGGCATTTTGGCTTGCCAAGAGAACTGCCGCCGAGCCTGAATACGCTGCGCCTGCTGCTGCAGCGCTATACGAGGACTGTGCCCTGGGAGAGCGCCTCGCGCATTGTACGCCGGGCGCAATATGCTGACGCGGCTGATTACGCGCTGCTGGGCGCGGCTTTCTGGGCGAGCCATTTTGAGCAGGGTACGGGCGGCGCCTGCTACGAGAGCAATTACGCCTTCTTCGCGCTGCTGCGGCGCATCGGATTCGCGGGCTACCTGACGATCAACGACATGGGCAGCGCGATCGGCTGCCACAGCGCGATTGTCCTGCTGCTGGACGGGCGGAAGCGCCTGGTTGACGTGGGCTTTCCGCTGTACGCGATCTTGCCGCTGTCCGACGAGCGCGAGTCGACTGTCGACAGCCCCTTCATGCGCTACATGGCCAAGCCGCTGGCGGAGAGTCGCTATGAGATCTGGCGCGATACGCCGAGAGACCAAACTGTCTTCCATCTCAACGATGTGCCGGTGGGCGCGGCGGACTATCGCTCGGCGACACGGCACGATTATCGCCACGATGGCGGGCAGTTCCTGAACGAGGTCGTGATTCACAAAGTGGTCGACGAGCAGCTGTGGCGCTTTAACAGCGACGAGCGGCCGCTCTGCTTGCAGCAGTTCGTCGCCGGCGAGCGGCAGGATCATCAATTGGGAGACGACCCTGCTGGTGAAGTGGCGAGCAAGTTCGGCATGGCGCGTGATGTGGTGGCGGAGGCGCTGGGGATTTTGGGCATCGATAGCGCGGCCCCCATCCCCAAATAGACACGCCAATTGTTGACAGTTTACTGACAATATGCTAAGAATCATGCTATGTTAACCTTTACCCCCCCCCCCCCCATAAATATTGCATAAGTTTTTCTTGTCATCTTAACTCTTCCTTTGTTAATAAAAGCGCTTTATTTTGCCGAGGACGCGCATGAACCGCGTCCTCTACGCCGCCGACTGCCTCGATATTCTGAATGACGCGGAGGCCCTGCCGTCCGCTTCTGTTGACCTGATTTACCTTGACCCGCCCTTTAATTCCAACAGCGTCTACAACCTGCCTTTCAAGAGCCGCGACCGCAGCCTGAAGCCGGTCGAAGCCTTTGAAGACACCTGGCGCTGGCGAGCCGACGATGACGAGCGGCCGCGGCAAAATCAGCCTGGCGGCTTACCTGCTGAATATGGCGCAGCGGCTCTACGCCATGAAGCGGGTGCTGAAAGCGACCGGCTCAATTTATCTGCATTGCGATCCGACAGCGAGCCACTATCTCAAGCTGCTGATGGATGGGATTTTTGGGCAAAAGAACTTTAGGAATGAAATCTCTTGGAAAAAATATGGGGGACACAAAAACACGGCTAAAGTAAAATTCACTACAGAAACCGATACATTGTTATTTTATGTATGCTAAAAAAATACTTTTCAATGTTCAGTATCGCCCTTTGTCACCACAAACAGTTAAAGGTGAATACAAGTATAAGGATGAAGATGGTCGGCGATATGCAATTCCAAGAGGTAGGAAATATCGACAGGGAATCGTAAAGCGCGTGTATCTTGATGAAAATCCGGGAGTTGCTATTGGGAGTTTATGGGCAGACAAGGGATTAACTATCCAAGGCAAAGACAATGAACGCCTTGGCTACCCCACGCAGAAACCCCTGGCGCTGATGGAGCGCATCATCAAAGCGTCCAGCAATCCCGGCGACACCGTGCTCGACCCCTTCTGCGGCTGCGGCACAACAGCGTATGCGGCTGAGTCGCTGGGGCGCAAGTGGATCGGCATCGACATTTCCCGCTTCTCTACCGGGCTGGTGCAGCGGCGCATCGTCGACAATTTCGGCTATCTCAACCGTGACGACATCGCCATTCATGGCACGCCGGAAAACCCGGCGCAAGCGCGCGACCTCGCCCAAGCGGACAAGTTCGAGTTCGAGAAGTGGGTCTGCGGCGCGATGGGCGCCAATGGCATGTACAAGAACCCGGGCGAGCGGGGCGCGGACGGCGGCGTCGACGGCGTGGTCGAACTGCCGGTGATCAGGCAGGTCGGCAGCAAGTTCGAATCTCAGACTGAATACGTCATCATCCAGGTTAAGGGCGGCAACGTGGCGCCGGATTCAGTCAAAGCGCTGAGCGAGACGGTGCGGCGGCTGGGCGCGGTAGCAGGGGTGATGGTCTGCTTCCGCGACCAGATGGGCACGGTGGAGAACCAGCGCAGCAAGGAGCTCTGGTCAGACGCTTATCAGCAGTATCCGGTGATTCAGGGTTTCAGCATTGAGCAGATGCTAGCGGACGAGCGCCCCAATCTGCCGCCGACCTGGGGTTATAAACACGGTGGCAAGACCAGCGCTCCGCAACTGCTTTAGTGAGGGCAATCGCTACAAAGTTTATTTCCTCAGAAGGGTGTGTAGACGCTATCCGCTAGCATAGGGGTCAGGTGAATTGTCGCAAGTAGTCTTACCGCCTTTCCAATTTGTCCAGCCGTCGATCAACGCTGTCAACCTTGTCATTGAGGCACTGGACTTCCACTTGAATTTTAGCTATATCCACCTGCATATTGGCCTGTGATTGCTTGACATCATTAATATCGCCGCGCATGTCTTTGAGTTCGCTGCGAATATCTGTATGAGCGTCTTCCGATTTCTTCTCGACACGGCGGATATCGGAACGCAACCAAGCGAAAGCACCTCCGCCCACTACAAAAATCGGGGCGACCGTACCCAGAATGATGGTCTAGGTTTGCTGCGTAACTGGGTCCAGTACGACCTCTTGAATCTCAAACGCGGTAACGCTACGACACTGCTTGTATACAGCATTCTAACGAAAACTATGCTAATTGCAAGGCTTTAGGCAATCGTCACGCCGTCATTCAAATACACATCCTGGATGGCGTTGAGCAGGCGAGCGCCTTCCGCCAGCGGGCGCTGGAAAGCTTTGCGGCCGCTGATCAGCCCCATGCCGCCGGCGCGCTTGTTGATAACAGCCGTCTTCACCGCCTCGGCGAAGTCGTTGGCGCCGCTGGCGCCGCCCGAGCTAATCAAACCGACCTTGCCCATGTAGCCGTTGGCCACCTGGTAGCGCGTCAGATCGATGGGGTGGTCGCTGGAGAGCTGGCTGTAGATGCGGTCGTCGAGCTTGCCGTAGGACGAGTCGCCGCTGTTGAGCGCTCGGTATCCGCCGGTCTGCGTCGGCAGTTTCTGTTTGACGATATCGGCGCCGAGGGTCACGCCCAGGTGATTGGCTTGCCCGGTGAGATCAGCGCTGGTTTCGTGATTGACTCCGCCTATTGTAAACGCGGAATTGCGCATATAGCACCAGAGGATGGTCGCCAGGCCCAGCTCATGGGCGTAAGCGAAAGCCTCCGCCACTTCGACCATCTGCCGGTTGGCGTCGGCCGAGCCGAAGTACACGGTGGCGCCGACGGCGACCGCGCCCATATCCCAAGCCTGCTTTATCGTGCCAAACATGATTTGCTCATGCGTGTTGGGATAAGTTACCAATTCGTTGTGATTGACTTTTACGATGTAGGGGATGCGATGCGCGTAACGGCGGGCGGTCATGCCCAGCGCGCCAAAGGTCGACGCCACCGCGTTGCAGCCGCCCTCCAGCGCCAATTCGATGATATTGGCGGGGTCGAAGTAAGCCGGGTTGGGCGCGAAGGATGCCCCGGCCGAATGCTCGATGCCTTGGTCGACGGGCAGGATCGAGACGTAGCCCGTGCCGCCCAGGCGTCCGCTGTCGTAAATCTGCTGCAAACTGCGGATGACCTGCGGATTGCGGTCGCTATCCAGCCAGACGCGCTCGGCGAAGTCGGGCCCGGGCAGAACCAGGTTGGCGCTGGGGATGGCGTCGCAGCGGTGCTTAAGCAGGCTGTTGGCGTCGGCGCCGAGGTATTCCGCGATCGCACCCAGGCGGGTGTCAGGAGATGCTATTGCCATCATGGCATCCTTTAGATCTTAAGTAGCTTCAAAGGTGATTATACCAGCCTGCTGCTCAGGGGTGACCCGGCAATGACGACCTGCGGGTCCAGCGCTTCAGATATTGGCTATACCGCCGAGACCACAGAGGGGCGCGTAGACACTGCCCGCCGGTGTTGCTCATGCGGCGATTATCGGGCGTTTCAACGAAACGCCCCTACAGTTTTCGATTATTTTGTGTTTGTCCATGTTTCATCGACTCTGTTGCACGACTTACTTGCGTTTACTGAGGGCACAGAGTTTTTTCTTTGAGTCGAAAGGAAACCGCATCCACAATAATTGCCACTCCCCCAACAGCCAAAAATTGACAATCGCTTGAAAATATATTAACATTCAACAATACCTGTGCTCAACCCAGCTTCATGGAGGCTCTGCTGATGTTTCCTCTACCTGCAGCGCAATCGCACAGCCTTACTTTTCACCTTCGCGTTCTTTACCTTCGGCGCGCCATCCTGCCGCTGCTGATCATAATCATCGCGCTTCTCGGCGCGTCCCTGGCGCAGGCGCAAGACCCCACGCCAGTGCCAGCCGTCGACGCGCTGGAAGTCCGCGTGACTAATGTGACCAGCAACAGCATCACCTTGGATTGGAAGCCCGTCAAAGGCATGACGCATTATGATCTTCGGTATTACAACAATCCCCGTTATGTCAACGGCGTCCCTATGTATAATTTCCATATTGACACTCCAAATACCAGCTATACCTTCACGGGGCTAAAGCCCAACGAGACATACGACATTGAAGTGCGCGGCGAAATCAAGCGCAGCACCTACACCGAAGTGGGCACGGATTGGCGGCGATTCTCCGTTACCACCAATGGCAGTACGCCAACGCCCGTGCACGAGGCGGCGCCGCTGACCAAACTGAATGTTGTATACAAGGGGCATACCGAACCAGGATTTCTCCACTTAAAACTGGTATGGGATGGACCAACGCTCACGGGGCATTATACCGTAACTGTGGCTGGCGATGGCTTAAGCCCCATCTGGTACCCATGGAACTCCGAACATATCTACGAAACCGAGCTGGATGTGTGGAGGCTGAGGGTTGCTAGCGGCTATGACTTCAGTGTTACCTGGTTCCCCGGTCCAAACTCACCACATCCGAAGAAAACAATCAGTACGCGCTATGTGGCTCCCGTCCCGACCAACACACCAACGCCAACCAAGACACCCACTCCAACCATCACGCCAACGCCGACCATCACGCCAACGCCGACCAATACGCCAACGCCGACCAATACGCCGATGCCAGGTCCCTTGCGCATCATCGAAATTAAACACAACGAATTCAAGGTGGAATGGGATGACCTCACAGGACTTGATCACCTGTACCACTCCGAGATTATCAACCTGTATCACAATAATCCAAAAGGTACACTCTGGTACCATTGGTCGACGGTGCCAAAACTCAGGCTCACCGGGCATACTTTAGGTCCTTATGGCTATTTTTACCCGGTACACGACATCCAGCCCGATACCGAATACACCATCACGGTGAAACTTTGCACCAAACCCTGCGATGGTAATATCGTCGCCCAAGCCAGAGTTACCCTGCGCACCCTGCCAGCTGAGGATGCTGTCCCTTCGCACACGCCAATCCATATCCCGATAACGCTGCCGCCAAGCCCGACCAGCACCCCAACGCCGACTAACACAAACACGCCGACCATCACCCCGACGCCGTCTGATACCCCGACGCCGACCAATACGCCGACGCCAGGTCCCTTGCGCATCATCGAAATTCAACACGACGAATTCAAGGTGGAATGGGATGACCTCACGGGACTTGATCACCTGTACCACTCCGAGATTAACAACCTGTATTACAATAATCCAAAAGGTACGCTCTGGTACCATTGGTCGACGGTGCCAAAACTCAAACTCACCGGGTACACTTTAGGTCCCTATGGTTATTTTTTCCCGATACACGACATCAAAGCCGATACCGAATACACCATCACGGTGAAACTCTGTACCGTGCCCTGCGATGGCAATATCGTCGCCCAAGCCAGCATTACCCTGCGCACCCTGACCAAACCCGTCGCGCTGCAAGGGCAGCAAGACCAGCAAGTTCTGCCCACCGATACGCCAACGCCGCTGCTCGCCCTGGCGCAAACAAAGCCCATCCGCCGGCTGAACATCAGGAATATCACGCATGATGCCGCCAAAGTAACCTGGCGCAGCGACCTGCCCCTCAGCGCTACGCAATACTTCCGCTCGGTCGTCTATCCCAAAGGCGATCCGTCGCAATCCGACACAGTAGCCGGCACGCAGAACGCCAAACATGCCGGTCTAAGCCCAAGCACTGACTACATCGCCGAAGTGCGCTATTTTGACACGGGCATCCAGCAGACGCCGCTGCATGCTGTCTCCGCCGAGTTCCGCACTTTGGACCCGCCGACAGCGACGCCAACGCCGACGATTACACCAAGTCCGACCATTACACCAATCATAGCCGGCACTGTAGAGGTATCACGCATCACACACGATTCCGCCCTTTTCAACTGGAAGTTTTTCGGTTCCGGCTACCACGATGGCAAGCTGAAATTAATCTTGGTTGTCCAGGCTGCCGGCGGCAAAACAATTACCTTTTCCACCCCTCCCAAAAAGCTGGGCGTAAACCATAAGCTCGAGCCCGATACCGAATACACTGCCTGGGTAAAGATATGCAACAAGGATTGCGAGGTTGTTTACAAGCAGTCCTTGTCGACCAAATTCCGCACCCCGAAGGATCCAAACCGGGCGGATCAGCCTGGCTTTGTCAAAATTGTCGCGAAGCGCTATGACTTCGTCAAAATCCGGTGGGTCGGTCTTATCGGGCTGGTGCAAACGAATCTCGACCCCGTCTTTAGGGTGTATATCGGCCCCGCCGGCAACCTCCAGGAAAAGACCATCATCGACGCAAATAACTTCGAGTTTACGGCGGCCAATGGGCTGCAGCCGGACACGGAATATACGGTGCAGGTTACAGTCGCCGACAGGCAATGCCGGCAGAAAACCTGCGACGACAAGCCCTTGGCAAGCCTGACTCCCTTCACCTTCCGCACTCCGAAAAAACCGAGCGGCGCGCCCACGCCCGGGGGCAAGCTGCTTGTCATTCTAGGGAATAAAGACATATATGTCTTCTGGAGCGGCTGGCTCGACGGCTTGGGATATTCGGCATACAATTTGTATACGCTAGTCTATGGCAAGCCAACGGACGGCGGGGAGACGATCAAAGAAACCTGGCTGAACAAAGATGCCGCTTCGACCAGATTGTCCACCTGGTGGAATGAAGAGACTCAATGGGGTACCGAATATCAGATTTGGGTAGAGATCTGCGACAGCCCCGACTGCAATACGCTTTACGCGCGCTCGCTGACCGACACCATACGCACCCCGCCGGATCCAAACGCTCCGCCAACGGATACGCCAGTCGCGCAGCAAGGACAGCTGCCGACCGACACGCCCACGCCGACCGCGACAAACACCCCTACGCCGACAGCAACTTCCACACCAACCAACACGCCAGGGCCGCGCACTTTCAGGCCGGAAATAACAGTGAGCCAGGTGACCAACACCAGCATTGAATTGACATGGCTGCCCATGAAAGAAGCGGTTGGCTATAGAATCACGGCTTCAGGCTGTTTTAACATATTAACCAAGTGCGATGGGTCCGAGGATGTATTCACGACAGATACCAGTTACAGCTTTACCGGACTGCTCCCCAATGAGAGATATTCCATTCACTTTCGAGGCATTGGCGAACTTGATGATGGCGTTCGCTATCTTATTCAAGGGGATCGAAGATTTTCTGTGACCACCAATGGCAAAACGCCAACGCCGATACCCGAAGTTGAGCCGCTGACTAAACTGGAGCTCAAGAGAAGGTTTGAAACGGAAAATCGACCTAATTTCATTGATGTGAATTTGGAATGGGATGGTCCCATACACACGGGCTACTATGAAGTGACGATTGATATTGACGGGCTCAGCCGAGGCTGGGGCGGGGTTCCCCTGCCGTTTACAGGCAAGGGCTACACTGGCAATGTTGCCTATTTCAGTGGGCTGGAATTATCCACCGGCTACGACTTCATAGTGACCTGGCATCCGGGACCGAACTCTTCTTACCCGAAGAAGACGAGAACGCTGCGTTATGTGCCGCCGCCCACGCCGACGGCAACATCTACGCCAACCGCCACCAATACGCCAAATGTCGCTCCCAAGCCGCAGCAATCGGAGCAAGATGCGCAGCCGCAAAAAGACGCTCAACCCCAATTGCCCACCGACGGCACGCTGGGCATGATCTTCCCCAAAATCACCAAAGACCACATCACCGTCAAATGGAGCGACATGGGCAAGGTGCTGCTCTATTACGTCAGCATCAGCGGCGGCGGCCATTACAATTTTGTCACACTCA
>JAJDXR010000061.1 GCA_022823165.1 Anaerolineae bacterium
CAGGGTTCAAAATATAGTCGAAAGTTGTAGGGGCGAGCCTTGGCTCGCCCACGCAAACACGAAAATTCGCTATTTTGTGATGATGTACCTATATTCTCATTACTTACTCGCACTTACTGAGGGGCGCGTAGACACTGCCCGTCGCTGACGACCTGGCAATGCTCAAGGGCGCCCATAGCGAAACCAGCTTCCTCCCATTGATATGGAGATGCCCACCATAGAGATGGCGGGATATCGAGGGGGTAGACCCGGGACGGAAGCGCGCCGGCGAGTACCGGACACGTCCCGCGGCATCTCAATTGACTCGCACGATCGGCGGTCGCTTTCTTAATGAGGCGCAAAAGGAAACGCCCCACAGGGCGCGGGGCGTTGGGGGATGGAATAATATTGCTTCAAATAATCATAGTTTGTTATAAAAACCTTAACATATCTCTGCAATGCCAGTCAAGCAACTCAAACCAAAATCAAATATAGCGCTCGAAAAAATAGGCTTGGCGCCGGCGCAGCCCGCTCAGTTCATTTTCCCGCGCCGACCAATTCAGTCTGTTTGCCCAGGGCCGCCAGCATCTCTTCAACCGTGGTGAATTTGACGCGGCTGCGACCCAGCGCGGCGCCACGCTGCAATTCAATCTCGTCCAGGATTTTCCAGTCCTCAAAAGTGATGAAGGACGGCTTGCGCGCTCGCAGCAGCGCCACTATCGCCGCTCGGCTGGCGTCGGCCGGCTGCAAGGTCTTGCCAGCGGCGAAGTCCGCCAGAAAACTGTTGACCGTCTCGATGGCGTCGGGCTTGTTAGTGCCAATGATGCCGGACGGCCCCCGCTTGATCCAGCCGGCGACATAGTTGCCGGCCAGCGCCTCGCGGCCTTCGTGCCGGGTCAGGACGCGTCCCTGGTCATTGGGGATGGTGCCCCAGCGATCATAAAAAGGCACATCGGGCAGGGGCAGTCCGCGATAACCCACCGAGCGGAAGACCATATCCACCGGCAGAATCTCGAACTGATCGGTGGCGCGCGGCCGCAGATTGCCGCTCTCGTCGAGATAAAGCTCGTTCTTGACGATCTTCATCGCCACGACCCGTTCCTCGCCGATGATCTCGGCCGGCGATACCAGGAAACGCATTATGATGCGGCGCGCCTTGCCCGTTAAGCCGCGGTCCACGTAAGACTGCAGAATCTTGACATTGCGGATGGCGCTGCGGTCGCGGGCTTTTTTCAAGTGCGTAGCGCTCAACTCGTCCAGCGAGGCGTCATCGCAGTCGACAATGATATCAGCGTCCGCCATCTCCCCCAGTTCTTTGATCTCGGGGTTGGAGAAGGCTGCTTGGGCCGGCCCGCGGCGCCCCAGCACATAAATCTCTTCCACTTCGCTCTGCCGCAGCGCGTCCAGGGCGTAGTCGGCGATATCGGTCTGGTACAACTCGTCCGTAGTCCGTCCCAGAATGCGCGCCACATCCATCGCCACATTGCCGACGCCAATCACCGCCACGCGCTTGATGCCGGTCAAATCAAAGTCGTAATCATGATAATCGGGATGGCCGTTGTACCAGCCCACGAATTCGGTCGCGGCGTAGCTGTTAGGCAGGTCTTCGCCGGGAATGCCAAGTTTGCGGTCGGTCTGCGCGCCGACGGCGTAGATGACGCCGTGGTAATGTTCGCTCAGGTCGGCTCGCGTCACATCGCTGCCGAATTCGATATTGCCGAAGAAGCTGAAGCGTTCGTGGGCGGCGATACGGCTATACAGCTTGGTGACCGACTTGATCTTCTCGTGATCGGGCGCGACGCCGCCGCGCACCAAGCCAAAGGGCGTCGGCAGGCGCTCGTACATATCGACATGAATCAGGGGATCGCTCTGCTTCAGCAAGTGGTCGGCGGCGTAAAAGCCCGAGGGTCCCGAGCCGATAATAGCCACCCGAATTTCTGAGGCTTTGTCGGCGATGTCCGTCATTGAGGCTGCCCGTCTGCACAGTTTAGCGGAATGACCAGATCCTTGCGAAAGGGCGTCAGCGAGACCAGTTCGCCGTTTTCGTCGATGATAAACAAGTCTTCCACCCTGACGCCGTAGCCACGCTCAGGATAATACAAGCCGGGTTCGATGGTCAAGACGTTGCCGATTTGGAATCGGTCGTCTCGCCGCAAATGGCTGATGGAGGGACCCTCGTGGATCTCAATGCCAACGCCATGCCCCAGGCTGTGGATATAACCGGTCATCGCGCCTGAGTCCGCGCGCGTGGTGGCGTGCCCCTTGGCTTCGAAATGGTCCAGCACCGCCTCTTGCATCAGATGCGTTGGTTTGTTCAAGCCGAAGGCTTCTACCGCGATGTCAAAGGCTTCCATGACGGTGTCGTAGGCCGCTTGCACCTCCGCCGGCGCGTAGCCGATGCACCAGGTCCGCGTCATATCGTGGTGATAGCCGCCGCCCAGCTCGCGCGGGAAGAGGTCGAAGACGATGGACTGCCCCAGCCGCAGCGGCATATCCTCATCGCCGCGACTATGCGGGAAGCCGGCGTCACGCCCCTGCGCGAAAATCATATTGGTGTCTTCCAGGCCGCGCGCCATCAATTCGCGCCGCGCCAGGTCCTTCATATCGCCGATGGTCACCCGCTTGCCGTCGGCGTTCAGCAGGTACTCGCCCTGCGCCCGCAAGCCGGCGATAGTCTCCCAGGCGACTTGCATAGCCTGGTTGGCGCGCTCCGCCACCGAGCGAATGCGGCTGATCTCGTCGGCGTCTTTGGTCAGCATCGCCGCTTCGATCAGCGTGGCTTTTTCTTCGACGACGAATTCGTAATCAGTCAGTTCCGAGCGCAGGACCCGGTACAAGGCGATGGTCTTGTTTATCTGCCAGGCGCCGTAGAGGCCGATGCGCCCGCCGCTTAATCCCAACTGGCGCAGGACATCCGACCAGTGCCGCGCCGCAGCGCGGATGCCGTCGTTCTCGGCTTCTGCGAGCCGCTCGTAGTAGCCCAGCTCGGCATCGGTCTTGACATCCAGACCGCTCTTGCGCGCTTCTTCCAGCTCGATGCGGCTGCAAACCAGCAGCGCCGGCTTATCCCGCAGCTTGAAGATCGACCCATGCGTAATTTGAGCGCCGTTGCTCAAGTAATAGCGCGCGCTGTTGAATTCTTCGCCGCCGGTGACGATAAACGCATCCAGCTCACGCTCCCGCATGAGACGATCGAGGTCTGATTTCATCAGACGTTTCCTTTGCTATTTTATCCAAACGCTGACGCTCAAGATGATAAGCGGCAAACAAGCGAAGTGTCAAATGGAGGATTGCAGCGCCTTAAGCAGCGGCTCGTCTTGCTCGGGCAAGACCGTGCGCGGGTCAAGCAGCGCGCGTCCATCAGCGATGCGGGCGATCACAGGCGGGTCCGCGCGCCGCAGCCGCGCTGTGAGCTGGTCGGGCGCGTCGCAGTCTAGCGCCAGCAGCGCTGTGGGCAGCGTGGCGCCGGGCAGGCTGCCGCCGCCGATAGTCGACTCGCCCGCGATAACAGCGCCGCCGACCGCCGCCGACCATGCTCGCGCTCGCTCGCGGATGGCGTCCAGCGGGCAAGCAATCATTTGCCAGACTGGGATGCAGGCCGTCGCCTCATCGAGCCGGTAATGCTGCAAGGTGGCTATCAGCGCCGCATAGGTGAGTTTGTCGACGCGCAGCGCCCGCGTCAGTGGATGACGCCTGAGCCGCCCGATGGCTTCCGCCCGCCCCACGATGATGCCGGCTTGCGGGCCGCCCAGCAATTTGTCCCCGCTGAAGCAGACCAGGTCGGCGCCGGCGGCGACGCTCTCTGGTATCGTCGGCTCGCGCTCCAGGCCAAAGCGCGCGGTGTCCAGCAGTGTGCCGCTGCCCAGGTCATCGACAGCCAGCGCGCCATGCGCTTGCGCCAGCGCCGCCAATTCGCCCAGCGGCGGCTGCTCGACAAAGCCGATTTGTTTGAAATTCGAAGCATGTACGCGCAGCAGCAGAGCCGTACGCTCGCTGAGCGCGGCGGCGAAGTCGGCAATCCGCGTACGGTTGGTTGTGCCAACCTCAACCAGATGCGCGCCGCTCTCGCGCATGATATCCGGAATCCGAAAGCCGCCGCCAATCTCGATCAGTTGCCCGCGAGAAATGATGACTTCGGCATCTTTCGCCAAGGCGCTGAGGATCAAGATCAGCGCCGAGGCGTTGTTGTTGACGACCAAGGCGTCTTCGGCGCCCGTCAACTCGCGCAGCAGTTGCCCGGCCTGCGTCAAACGGCTGCCGCGCTTGCCGCTGTCCAAGTCGTATTCCAAATTGTTGTAGGAGCGAGCCGCCGTCAGCAGCGCATGCTGCGCCGCTACTGACAATAACGCCCGGCCCAAATTGGTGTGGATGATGACGCCGGTCGCGTTGATCAGCGGGCGCAAGCTCGGCCGCGTCATTTCGCGCAGGTTTTCTTCTATCAGCGGCAGCAATGCGCGAAACTCGGTGTCAACCGGCCGCGACTCGATAATCGCCTGACGCGCCAACTCCATAGTCTGGCGAATCGAGTGGATGACCAGATCGCGGCTGTAGCTGTCTATCAAAGCTTGAATCGGGGCTTGCGCAAGCAGCGAATCAACCGAGGGTAAGCGCCGCAGCAGAGCGCCTTTAGCTTTCATTCACCAACATTCACCAACTCACGATGGCGCAAGAAGATTTCAATCACGACAAAAAGCAGTATCAGCATCACCAGGATCGGCAGGGAGAGATAACGCGGGATCAGCAGCCAGGCGCAGGTTACGGCGATGATGCCGACCCAGACGCCGCGACGCACAATCACGCCGGTAAGAGGAGCCTTAGTCCGCGTCAGGCGCTGGCTAATTAAGCGCATGATTGGAATCGCAGTGCCGGTAACGGCAATCTGCAGCAAAATGAAGAACAGCCAGATTTCGCCGCCGATGCGCGGGCGGGTGTTAAGCACCAGATAAGCCAAGCCGCCCCAGCCCGCTATGAACATCAGCAGCGAAGCCAGATACACGCCCTGAGCCTCGCCGACGGCGCTGCCCGCCTTGCGATTGGATGCTGCGCTTACTCTGTCTGCGCCTGGTCGACTGGCGAGCATTCGCGAACCCCGTCGCTAGCTGAATGATTGATATATCAATGAGTCTAGCAGCAACTTACTTTAAGCGCTGGTCTTATTCCAGCCCGGATAGCAACTCTTGCGTTTCGCGCGATGGCTTGACGCCCAAGCTGCGCTTGAGCTGTTTTTCGAGCAATGTATAGTGCTGCCAGGCATCAGCGTTACGCCCCAGATTAATGTACATTTGCATCGCCCCCCGATGGAAATCCTCGCGCTGCGGCGATTCCTTCAGCGCCTGCGCGTAGAAGCCCAGCGATTCCTCCCAGGCCTGTTCATCCGCCTTCAGCCGCGCCAAGCCATTCAAGGCTTCGGCATACATGGATTGCAGCTGCTTGCGGCGCGCCTCTACCCAGGGCAGCTTGAGCGGGAACAGGAAGGGCGCCTTATACATATCGATCGCCTCGCTGTACAGAGCCTGCCGCAGGGCTGGATCCGTCGCCAGCAGCGCGCCTTCTATCGCTTGCTCAAAATCAGCCACGTCATAATGGCGGACGACCTTGTCGCCGGGCACGTAAAATCCAGTGGAGTAGGCGGTTAATTCATAATTTCCGCCGTCGCCTACCATCATTGATATACGTTCGGTGATCTTGCGTTTGGTGACATGGAACACGTTGGTCGCATCCCGGATCGAAAGCTTGGGCCAAAAGATCTCAAAAATCTGATCGCGCGTAACCAAGGGATTATCGACAAAATAAAAGAACAGGTTTCGCGGCAGCGCGCCGTCCCAAGTTTGAATCTCGCGACCGTTGGAAATGGCGTGTCCGCGGCCGAAGGCATATACCTCCAACTGCGGCTTGAGTTCTCGCTGCTTATTGAATATCAGATGATTGCGCCGGTTGGATGTGCCCAATACGACCGCTTCATCCCGGTTGACCCATTCGATCCAGGGATTATAGGTCAGCAGACGCGAATTGACCGCCAATTGCGACCCGTCGGCGAGGTTCTCGACCAAACCCGTAACAAACTGTTGAAAGGCCTCGTCCTGTGGCACACGATCCAGTTCATCCAGATACAAGATAATGCGCTCGCCATCCAGTTGAGCCAGGTCCGCCGCCAGAGCCTCTCCGATTTCAGCCGCCGTGCCGCCTTCCAGAGCCGCTGAAAGCCGCTGGCCAAAACCAGCCGCTGTCCGCTGAATGCTTTGCAAAAGACCGCGTACCCAATTGGCGGTCGTTCCGCCGCTATCGGGCACGCGATAATAAAGCAATCCGTCTGACAGACCACCGAGAAAATAACTTAGAAACACATTCCTGTAATTCGACCAAGGATAGAGGAGGACCACTTTTTTCCCCTGGCTGATGGACAGGAATGATTCAATGGACACGTTGGTGACGTCATGCGAAAACATCTCGGGGCCTTTCTAAAATCAGCAAAATTCTACGAATCATACGTAGCCTAAGCATAGCATTAGCTACATCTTCCATATTAGTTTATCATAAATACGGTAATCATCCACCTATTTGCTCGGCGACGGTATTCAGATTTGTTCATTCAAACGCCAAAATAGCATTGACAGTCAAGCTCGAATATCCTTCTCGAACAGATATATCAATCCCTTGGACTATATTATTATTATACCCTATATCTGATTATTAGTCATTCCAAGCTGACTGCCACCGCGGCCGAGCGCAGGCTCAAGAGCCTGATTCGACCAAACCATCTGTTCCTGCGAGAGCCGGGAATGCGAATATGGATCAGGAGGTGGGCGGCGGCCCGCGATGGCCCCGCGGCGCGCCGCCGGATTCTACGCTATCGCGCTTCAATCGTCAGCGATACGATCTTGTCTGCTACTACTGAGGCGGACGGACGCTGCGGATCAATGCGCTGCAACGCGCCCAAGACTTTGAGGCTCTCGTCATCGGCAACCCGCCCAAACACGGCGTGATTGCCATCGAGATGGGGCGTGGGCGCGAAGGTGATGAAAAACTGGGAGCCGTTGGTATTGGGTCCGGCGTTGGCCATGCTGAGTGTACCCGGCGCGTCATGCCGGATGCGCAGCGCCGACGGCTCGTCATCCCAGCGATAGCCGGGGCCGCCGCGGCCGCTGCCGGTGGGGTCGCCCCCCTGCGCCATGAAGCCCTCCAGTACGCGATGAAAGACGACGCCATCGTAGAAGCCGTCCTGCGCCAGGAAGACGAAGTTGTTCACGGAGATGGGCGCGCGGTCTGCGAAGAGGTCGATGTTGATCGCGCCTTTGCTGGTGTTCATGACGGCGCGGTAGGTCTTCTTGGGGTCAATCTGCATGGCTGGCGGGCTGCTGTATTGCTTGGGCATGTTGGGACTCCTGTTGGGGTTGAACGGTAACGTAATTGACGGTAACAGACAAGCAAGGGCACGGATAGTGCGTAATTGCTGGTCTTCATTGGCAAGAGAGAATTGCGATACTATAATTTGTTGCAGTAGATGAGGACGTGGCAAATGGTTGCAGTCAATCCGGAAATACTAATCTGGGCGCGGGAAACTGCGGCATTGAGCATTGATGAAGCAGCGCGGAAACTCGGCTTCCGCGATACAAAGATGCGGACAGCCACTGAAAAACTGCGCTTGCTTGAGACTGGGGAGATTGAGCCTAGCACACCGCAACTGACCAGGATGGCAAAAGCCTATTACCAGCCGCCGTTGGTCTTCTACTTAAACCAACCTCCGGCTGAATTTGATCGTGGCGAGGACTTCAGAACCTCGCCACGAATGACAGTAGACGCTAAGGGTGAGGCGCATTTGAAGCTCTTGATGCGAAATGTAAGAGTGGCTCAGAACTTGATAAGGGACGCGATGGAAGAAGAACAGGTGGAGTCCCTGGAATTCGTAAACTCGGCGTCCTTGTCCATGGGCGTAAATGCAGTGGCTAACGAAATACGGGAGGCATTGGCATTCAATATAGAGACCTTTCGCAAGGCACAATCTTATCAACAAGCCTTTGCATATTTGCGCGAACGAATGGAGAATAGACGCATCTTTCTCCTTCTCTTGAGTGACTTGGGAAGTCATCACACTACGATATCCATCAACGTATTTCGCGGCTTCGTCTATTCTGATGATTTGGTGCCCTTCATTGTAATTAACCGCAAAGACGCCATTTCTGCTTGGAGCTTTACCGCCTTGCATGAAGTGGCGCATTTATGGCTGGGCTCAAGCGGCGTTTCCGGATATTGGAGCAACCGGCGCATAGAAGCATTCTGCTGCGAGGTTGCCGGGAAGATTCTTTTCCCGACCCACGAAATACAGGCGATAGAGTTTGATCCCAACAATCACTTCTTGAATCTAACAGATCAAATTGGCAAGATTGCGCATAGCAAGAAGCTTAGCAGAGCAACGGTGGCGTATTCACTACTTCAGGCTCAAAAGATAGATGTCCAACTTTGGCGAAAACTGAACTCGAGGTTCGAACACGATAGACTATCTGTGTCGGAAAACGCTCGCCATGTTCAGCATGCGAAAGGCGGCGGTCCAAGTTACTATGCTCTGCGCCGCCACCAGCTCGGCAAAGCACTACTAGAAGTCACTAAGCAGTTTCTGGATTCGGGTCACTTGACTCCGACTAAAGCAGCGTTAATCCTCGGCGTAGCACCGACGCGTGTCCATGCTTTACTTAATCCGGATCAAGTGTGAGGATTACTGCCTTGCTTTACTTGTTAGACACCAGTGTCCTCATTGACGCAAAAAACAAGTATTATCCGATAGACCGTATACCACACTTCTGGGGATGGCTTCTTCTTCACTCTCAAGCTGGCAATTTGAAGTTGCCACCGCAAGTTATAGAAGAAGTTTTGGGACGTGAAACTCCTGACGACATGCCCGCAGATGACTTAGCAGAATGGGTGGCACTAAACCGGACTGCACTGGAACTGCCTGAAGAACTCGGCCGCGAAAACCTGATACGAACTTACGATCTAGGGTACGGCACACCGTTAAGTAATGTACCTATCTCAGGACTCATTTCTGAGCCCGCAGATCCGTTTCTAGTTGCCTATGCTTTAGATAGCCCACGAAGCCGTCGCGTCGTGACTATGGAAAACGTACAATTCGCTGGCACGACCTTGCCAAAGCCCGCAAACCGAAGAATCCCGCTCGTTTGCAGATTACTTGGCGTGACGTGTATCAACACATTTGACCTGATTCGCGAACTCGACTTTCGAATCCCTCTGTCGGCGAATTTTAGAGACACAATCGCGTCTACTTAGAGGCTCACCCCATGTCCCAAATAGCCGAACACTTCCACACTATGAGCTACGGACCCGCGCCCGAATCCGCCGCGGCCGCCGACGCCTGGCTAGACGCCCACAACCGCCGCTTCGACCTCTTCATCGACAACCGCTGGGCAGCGCCGAGCGAGGGCCGCTATCTCGCCGTCTCCAACCCGGCCCGCGGGGAGGAGCTGGCGCAGGTTGCCGACGCTGGCGCAGCCGATATCGACGCCGCTGTCGCCGCCGCCCGCGCCGCCTGCGGGAGCTGGTCCGCCCTCAGCCCGCATCAACGCGCGCGCCACCTTTACGCCATCGCCCGCAATGTCCAGAAGCACGCCCGCTTGCTGGCGGTGCTGGAGAGCCTGGACAACGGCAAGCCCATCCGCGAAGCGCGCGACATCGATGTGCCGCTGGTCGCGCGCCACTTCTACCATCACGCCGGCTGGGCGCAGCTGCTCGAGAGTGAACTGCGCGATTATCAACCGCTGGGCGTGGTTGGCCAGGTCATCCCCTGGAACTTCCCGCTGTTGATGCTGGCCTGGAAGATCGCGCCGGCGCTGGCGGCGGGCAACACCGTCGTCATCAAGCCAGCCCCCTACACGCCGCTGACCGCCCTGCTCTTCGCCGAGATCGTCGCCGAAGCCGGGTTGCCGCCAGGGGTGGTCAACATCGTTACCGGCGGCGATGACGCGGGCGCGGCGCTGGTGGCGCATGACGACCTCGATAAAGTTGCCTTCACCGGCTCGACCGCCGTGGGGCGCATCATCCGAAAAGCGACCGCCGGCAAAGGCATCAAGCTGACGCTGGAATTGGGTGGCAAGTCGCCCTTTATCGTCTTCGACGACGCCGACTTGGACGGCGCCATCGAAGGGCTGATCGACGCCATCTTTTTTAATCAGGGCGAAGTCTGCTGCGCCGGCTCGCGACTGCTCGTTCAAGAGAGCATCGCCGCCGACTTCCTGGCGCGTTTAAAGGCGCGTATGTCGCGCTTGCGCCTGGGCGATGCCCTGGACAAGGGCATCGACATCGGCGCGCTGATCGACCCCGTGCAATATGAAATGATCGACAAATGGGTGCGGCGCGGCATCAGCGAAGGCGCGGACGTCTACCAGCCGGAATGCGAATTGCCGCCGATCTCAGACGGGGGCTGCTTCTATCCGCCCACGCTGCTGACGAATCTGGAAGCCTCGGCCGCGGTGGCGCAGCAGGAAATCTTCGGACCGGTGCTGGTGGCCATGAGCTTCCGCACGCCCGGCGAAGCGGTCGAGCTGGCCAACAACACGCGCTACGGGCTGGCCGCATCGGTCTGGAGCGAGAACATCAGCCTGGCGCTGGAGACAGCGCGCCAGGTCAAAGCCGGCAGCATCTGGGTCAACAGCAGCAATCTCTTCGACGCCGCGGCCGGCTTTGGCGGGTATCGCGAAAGCGGCTATGGGCGGGAAGGCGGTCGAGAAGGCTTGTACGCATACCTGCGCCCGAAGTGGCAGGCGCGCGTCAAGCCGCAACTGGGCGAGCCACCCTCCGATTGGGGCGCGCAAATACCGCCGGCGCCGCAGGCTTTGGGCAGCGCTTCATCCGCGCTCGGCTCGGAGATCGACCGCACCGCCAAATTGTACATCGGCGGCGGGCAGAAACGCCCGGACGGCAACTACACGCGGCCGGTCCTGTCGCCCTCCGGCGCGCTGGTCGGTCAAGTTGGCGATGGCAATCGCAAAGATATTCGCAATGCCGTCGAAGCCGCCCGCAAAACGGTGAACTGGGCTTATTACGCGCCGCACAATCGCGCGCAGATCCTATATTACATCGCCGAAAACCTGGCGGCGCGGACTGAGGAATTCGCCCGGCGGATTGCGGTCATGAGCGAGGCTTCGCTGGAAGACGCCAGCGCCGAAGTCGCCGCCGCCATTGAGCGGATCTTCCATTGGGCGGCTTTGGCTGACAAAGCGGGCGGCGCGGTGCAGGAGACGATGCTGCGCGGACTGGTGGCTGCCATTCATGAGCCGGTCGGCGTCATCGGCATCGCCTGCCCGGATGAAGCGCCGCTGCTGGCTTTCGTTTCGCTGGTGGCGGCCGCCATCTCGCGCGGCAACACCGTCGTTTGCATCCCCTCGCCGCTGTACCCCTTGAGCGCGACCGATCTGTATCAAGTATTTGACACCTCGGATCTGCCGGCGGGCGTCGTCAACATCGTCACCGGCGACCGCGAGCACCTGGTCAAAACGCTGGTCGAGCACGATGATGTGGACTCCGTTTGGTACTTCGGCGACGCCGAGGGCAGCCGCCAGGTCGAAGCGCGCTCCATCCACAATGTCAAACGCACCTGGGTCAGTTATGGCGCGGCGCGCGATTGGCGAGATGGGCGTCAAGGCGCCGGCGCCGAGTTCATCCGCGAGTCGGCGCAGGTCAAGAATATCTGGATTCCGACCGGCGCCTGACCCCCACCCTAAATCCCTTCACGACCGCCTGTGTCTACGCGGCGCAATATGAGGGAGAGACTTGCTAATGTCACACAATTCCAGCAGCGTGTGCAGCATCAAGTTGGCGCCCTTGACGCAATCGGCGTCGCTGGTCAGTTCCTTGGGGTTGTGGCTGATGCCCGCCACCGACGGCACAAAATACATGGCGGCCGGCGCGACGTCCGCGATATTTTGCGTATCGTGTCCAGCGAAACTCAGCATGCGTTCGTGAGACAATCCCAGCTTGTCAGCCGCGCGCTCTATGGCGCCCATGACCGATTCGCTCATGGTCGCGGGAATCACCGGCGGCGTCGCTTCATAAGTCACGCTCAAGCCAAATTCATCAGCGCAGCCTTCCAGCAGCCCGATCAAATCGGCTTGCATCTGATCCATTTCCGCTTCGGAGTCGTGCCGGAATTCCAGCGCGCAATAGACCTCAGCCGGCACGATATTAAATGCGCCGGGATTAGCGCTGATCTTGCCCACGTTACAGACGCCCGGGCTGTATTTGCGCATCACATGCTCCCGCGCGCGCAAGGCAAAGGCCGCCGCGCCCCAGAGCGCATCGCGCCGCAGCTCCATCGGCTTGGTCCCGGCATGCGCCGCCTCGCCGCGGAAGGTCACATGGATTGAGCGTATGCCAACGATGGCCTTGACCACGCCGATATCGAGGCCGGCGTCTTCCAGGCGCGTCCCCTGCTCAATATGCAATTCCACCCAAGCCAGCACATCATCCCGCGTCGCCGCCAGCATGGACTCAGGGCTAATGCCGGCGGCCGAAAAGCGCCGTATCAGCTCCTCGACATCCACGCGGCTGCGCTCAAAGTCGGTCCTGGTCAACTGACCGACCACCGCCTTGCTGCCCATCAGCCCCATGATGGCGCTCTCTTCATCAGTAAAGTTGACCGCCTCCAGCGTGACCGGCGGTCTGAGGCCCGCGTCCTTCAGCGCGCGCAGCGCTTCAAAAGCGACCAGCACACCCAGCGAGCCGTCATAGCGCCCGCCATTGGGTACGCTGTCGAGGTGCGAGCCGGCCAGGATACGCTTCTCGCTGGGCGGGGCGCTCAGCAAGATAGCCGACTGATTGCCCGCGCCGTCCTGCGCATACTCCAGATCGGCTTCCGCGATCTTGCGCCGATACCAAGCGCGCGCGGCGATGTCGCTCTCGGTCAGCGCCTGCCGATCAACGCCACCATCAGTGGTCGCGCCGATCGCCGCCAGTTCGCGCAAATCCGTCAGCAGCCGGTCTTCATTAATTCTCAGCATGGCATTTTGTCCTGTGTCGGTAGGCACTCGGCAATCCTAATCTATAGGTCAGCGAGTCTCAACGGCTGAATACGCGCGAGAATTGCGCCTTATCCCAAGTTGCGCGCCCCACTATAATGTCGGCTGCAAGATGGGACAAATCAGCGGGGACGAAAATGAAACTCTATTCCTGGAATGTCAACGGCATCCGCGCCGCCCAGAAAAAAGGCTTCCTCGACTGGCTGCATGCCGAGCAGCCCGACGTGCTGACGGTGCAGGAGACCAAAGCCTGGCCCGAGCAATTGGATCCGGAATTGCGCCAGCCGGAAGGCTACCACAGCTGGTGGGTTCATGCCGAGCGCAAAGGCTACAGCGGCGTCGGGCTATACAGCAAGACCGAGCCTCGCGATGTCAAGCTGGGCTTGGGCATCAAAAAGTTCGACAGCGAAGGCCGCACCATCATCGCCGATTACGGCGATTTCACCTTGATGAGCACTTACCTGCCCAATGGCAAAGGCAGCGAGGAGCGCCTGCGCTACAAGATGGAATATAAAGAAGCGTTTCTCGATTACGCCAACGGTCTGCGGAGCGAGGACAAGCCGGTTGTTTTCTGTGGCGACATCAACACGGCGCATAACGAGATTGACCTGACGCATCCCAAGCCGAACGCCAAGTATTCGGGTTTCCTGCGCGAAGAACGGGACTGGATGGACAAGGTGGTGGAGCAAGGTTATATCGACAGCTACCGGCATCTAAATCCCGAGCAGGAAGGCGCCTATTCCTGGTGGTCGCTGCGCAGCGGCGCCCGCGCCAAAAATGTCGGCTGGCGCATCGACTACTTCTTTATCTCGCCCGACCTGCTGGACAAGCTGGCCGCGGCCGAGATTCACGCCGATGTCATGGGCAGCGATCACTGCCCCATCAGCCTGACGCTGGAGGTTTGATTATTCAGCGCTGAGACACAGAGGCCTTATCGACTTTCCGCCACCAACTCGCCGTGCACAAAGGCCGGCTGGCCGGCGTAGTCGAATTCAATCCAAAAGCCAATGCCATTGATGATCTGGCCCGCCACTTCAGCAATCGGGTTGATTTCCGCGCCTGGACCCAGACTCCCCAGGATGTCGCAATCCGTGCTTGAGCAGGCGCGTATATTCGCGTTCAGATTATTGGCTGTATCAATGTAGAGGACGGCTGGCAGATTTGTCGCCGTCGGCGCCATGGTCGCGCTTGCCGTCGGCGATTCAGCAGGCGTCGCGGTAGCAGTCGCTTCGCTGGTGGAAGTCGCGGATTCGGTCGCGGTGAATATCTTTGTCGCCGACACCGTCGGCCGTGAGACAGTGGGACTTGCCGCAGCGGCAGGCGCAACCGAATTGGTCGGTTCCAGCGTATTTGTTGGAGTCGCAGTGCCGGTTGGTTCTGTGGCGCGCGTCGCCGACGGGACGACGGTGAATGTCGCTGCCGCCGTCGGCCGCGCTGCCGAGCCGACATCCGGCTTGGTGAGGGACAGCGCGGCGCTATGAACATAGAGGGTAGCGCCCCCGCGCTTAAAGGCGATCCAAGTGTTATTCCCGTCTATCGACTCTCCGCTCTCGTAGCCCTGCGCCAAAATCTGTACCCCGACATTCAAAATCACAACCGCGCGACAGGCTCTGCTGGCGCAAACACGCGCATTCGCCCGCGCAAGCACATAAAACACATCGCCCGCGCGCACGATCGCCGTGGCTGATGGCGGGCTCGTCGCAGCGGCTGCTGCCGGCGCCGGCGATGCGAGCGCGGCCGGCATTGGCGGCGAAGCGCCGCGTCCGCTGAGCAGCCGGCGCAATTGCGGCGCGTTCCCCAATATCGATGCGCCCAGCGTGACCGTCGCCAGCAGCAGCAGCCAGGCCGTCCAGCGGCGCTGCGGCCGCTTCCGCGCCCGAGTTTGAGCCGGCCGCGCTGGGGATGGGGCGCTGATAACTTGCGCTTCCTCCACCAGCGATTGGCCGTCGGCCTCGCTCAGCGCCAAATCTCGCAGCGACGGCGCCTGAGGCCGTCCGAAATTCCGCAGCCGAGCGACCTGCGAGCGGTCGAGGTCGAACCATTCGTCGCTGTCGCCCGCGGCCGCGAAACGGTCCTGCAATTCCAGCGCCAGCGCCGCGGCATTGGCGGCAGACAGCAGCAGGAACAGTTCGGTCTCAAAAGCCAGATCCGTTACGCGCGCCAGTGTGCGGCTGTTCACTTCCTGCAGGCGCGCAATCTTGAAGCGGTTGCCGAGTTCGACATCCTCAAGGACGACGACATAACCCGCCGGAGAATCCAGCCTGGGCAAGTTTGTCGCGCGCGAAAGATGTATTCGCTTGATGCCACGCTCAGCCGGCACGGTACGCTCCGCAAAGAATCAGCCCCAAGCCGGACTATAACACGGCCGCGGGCGGCGAGGGATATTTGGCGTCGGCGCGGTCACGCTTGGCCCAGGCGTCCGCTTGTCCTGCGAACCCGCAAAATGGGACTACACAACAAGTAGCAGTTGGTCGAAAAGCCTGCGCAGGCTACGCGCAGGCTTAACAAGAGGAAAACGATAACTGCGATTGCAACGATGTGTTCCAGCAGGCATTTGCCGGCAGCTTGCTTGAGCTGTCGCCGAACAGCCTCCGCATCCGCAGAAGTGAATCAAGTATAATGCAGCTATGAATATCCGCCGCCTCATACATGAAAGCTATAGTAGCGCCGCCAAAGCGTTCGTCATGGGCACATCGCCGCAGGCGCTGTCGCGGGCGCGCGAGCGGGCCTTCGTCAAAACACTGGCGGATCAGCTCAAGCGCGAATTCGCCGGCCAAGACATCCGCGTGTTTTCCCAGTTTGGGCGCGGCAACATGCGCGACTTCGGAACCGAGCAGCTGCTGAGCGACATTTGCGTTTGTCGCGTCGGCGTCGGGCGGACGGGCGGGCGCCGCAGCCAGGAGTTTCTCTATGTGGCTGAAGCGCTGATACAAGCGGAAATCGAGTTCTCGCGCGAGTGGCCGCGTGAGATTCAGGCGCTCAATCGGCTGATTAGCGGGGCGGCGCCTGAAAAGTTGTTGGTGGCGGCGCTGCCCAGCCGCGGCAGCGGAGAACTCTTGACGACGCTGCAAGCGCCATTCGCCGCGATGACGGGCGCGGCAGGCCTGGCGCTGATCCCGCACTTCTGCGACTGGGACAGGACCGAAGCCGCGCCCGAAGTTTGGCGGCTGCAAGCCGACAAGTGGATCGAAGCGACCTGAGCCTCGCGGCGCCAATCACGCTTAATAGGAGACCAAATGACCAAATCCGCCATCGTGCTGCTATTGACCTTGCTCGCCGGCGGGCTGGCGGGCTATCTGCAGCCTGAGAAAGCCGCCAGCCGGCGCGCGTTGCCACAGATTGACAGCGTGGCGCTCAGCCAGTCAGGCGCGGGCGCGCGCTTGCGAGTCAGCGGCAGCCAGGCCGAAGACTGCGCCGCGCCGCTGCGGACGACCCTGCGCGCCTTCCCGCAGAACCTGGATATTCAACTTTATCAAGACATCGCTGCCACTGCCGTCTGCGGCCTGCAAGCAATGCCCTTTGAAATTGAGCTAAGCCTCGACGCCGCGGCGGACGCAAGCGCAGTCATCATCAACGATCAACTCTGGCTAGCCGAGAATGACGCTTATGTCGAAACGAGCCTCGCGCCGACGCTGATTGACCAGGCAACGCTGCTGCAACCTGGGGGCGAGGGGTTTCAACTGCGCCTGCGCGGCAGCCAGGCCGTCGGCTGCCCGCTGCCCGAGCTCTTCAGTTGGCGCGTGACTGGCGACGCGGTACTGCTCGGCGTGTACAACGCCATGGAGACCGCCACTGTATGCCCGGACGCGCTGATCGAGATCGACGCCAATCTAAGGCTGACCGCAACCTCGCCGCCCGTCGCTACGTTATTGAGAGTGAATGGCATACTCATCAGCGAATTGGAGACGCAGACCGTGAGCGATATCGACAAAGTCTTGACCAATATCTTTCAAGTTGACGTAACCGCCGCCGGCGAGCGGATTAGCCTGGCCGTCGCCGGTGAACATCCCGATGGCTGTGACTTCCCGGTGCTGGTCGATCAAAGCCGCGATGGCAACAAGATTTACGTCGAGGTATATCGCGAAGTGCCGGCCGATGTCTTCTGTCCGATGATCCTGCAGCCCTATCAGGGTAGCATACAAATTGAGGGCAGCTTTGCCGCCGGTGAATACACCATCCAAGTCAATTCTCATTCGCAGACGGTTACTATCTAGGAGGCCTGATTATGCGCAGTCGCATCCTGTTTGTTCTGCTTGGCCTGCTCGTCGGAGGCTTGCTGCCGCTCAGCGCCCAAAACAGCGACAGCATCGCCGTCACCGTCTACAACGAAGGCGCGGCTCTGATTCGCGATCAACGAACATTGACGCTGGACGCGGGCGCCAATACCGTCGACTTCAGCGATGTAGCCGCCACCATCGACGCCACATCGGTCAGCTTCCGCTCCTTGACCGATCCAGAAGGAACGGTTGTCCTGGAGCAGAATTACATCTACGACCTGGTCGATTCCGAAGCGCTGCTGGCGCGCTACCTGGACGAGACCATCAAGGTGACGACTGCCGACGGCACAGTCTACAGCGGCGAACTCCTGAGCGGGCGGCGAGGCGAAGCCATCTTGCGCGGCGCCGACGGCGAAATCGTAGTCGTTCGTCTATACGACGCGCGCGATATTCGCTTTCCCGCCCTGCCCGACGGCTTGATCACCCGCCCTACCCTGCAATGGCTGCTGCAAAGCGCTGCGGCGGGTCAGCATCAAGTGGAGATCACCTACCTGGCCGGCGGCATGAATTGGAGCGCCGATTACAACTTGCTGCTCAACGATGCCGAAACCGCCTTGGATCTGCGCGGCTGGGTGACGCTGAATAATCACAGCGGACGGACTTTTCAGAACGCGCAACTAAAACTCGTGGCCGGCGAGCTCAACCGAATCGAGCCGGAGCCAGCCATGCTGGAGTCGCGCGCCATGGCTATGGACCTGATGGAAGAGCAAGCGCCGCAGGTGCAACAGCGCGAACTCTTTGAGTATCAACTGTATCATGTCGCGCGCCCGGTGAAGATCAAAGACAACGAGACCAAACAGATCGAATTCGTCAGCGGCGGCGACATCGCAGCCTCAACCTTCTTTGTCTTTGACGCCTCGCCCCAGAGCAGCGGCTATTTCTCTCCTATCGACACTCCTCAAGGCTGGGCCAACGCGAGCGGCGATGTGCGGACATTCCTCGAATTTAACACCGGCGAGGCAAGCGGCTTGGGGGCGGACCTGCCCGCCGGGCGCATCCGCGTCTATCAGCAAGATGTCGATAGCGCCGGCTTGCTCATCGGCGAGAATCACATCGATCACACGCCCCAAGGCGAAGATCTGCGCATACTGCTGGGCAAAGCCTTTGATCTGGCGGGCGAGCGCAAGCAGACCAACTTTGACGTGGTGTCGCGCACGGTCGTCAGGGAGACTTTCGAGATCACGCTGCGCAATCGCAAGGACGCGGAAACGGTCCAGATACGTGTTCCCGAGCGGCTCTATCGTTGGAGCGACTGGGAGATCAGCGAGAGCTCGGCGCCCTTCGAAAAGCTGGACGCCTCAACCATCGAATTCCGCGTCAGCCTGGCGCCCGGCGCCGAAGAAACAATCAGCTACACCGTGCAGTATACTTTCCCGCGGCTTCGCTAACGCGGCGCAGACCAAGTGCGACGGGCGCTGTAGCGAAGCGCCCCTGTTTCTCTGAAATTAACTTCCAAGCAGAAATCGCGAAATACGTCAATGTTGTGAGCAAGCCGCGCCGGGCTGGCTGAGGAGGCTTGATTGTAAATCAAATATAAGGGAATCTTTGAGTGTCCTTTGCGCCTGAGCGGGATTAAGTTAGTCTGTGAAAATGAAATGCAAGTCTATTCGAGAGTGGGCGAGCCAAGGCTCGCCCCGATTATTTTGACAATCTTTCATAGCTCAGTCATTAACATTACTTTCTTGGGATCACTGGCGCGTCTTTGCAGTGAAGAACCAAGTGACGAAATAGCGCTGGCGCAGCGCCGGCTCAACTTGCCAAGCGCGCAAGCGCTGTGGTATTGTCGCTGCTTGTATTTCCAATAAGGCAACTGATGAGGATTGCAATGACCAATTCTGACTTTGAACTCAGCGGAAAAACCGCGCTGATCACGGGGGCGGGGCGCGGTATCGGTTTGGCGACCGCGCGCCGACTGGCAGCCGCCGGCGCCGATATCATCATCGCGGAATTCATCGCGGAAAACGGCCAGGCGGCCGCCGCTGAAATCAAAAGCATGGGGCGGAAGTCCCTGTTTATAGAAGTTGACGTTCGCCGGTCCGACAGCGTGGATCGCATGGCTCAAGCCGCGCTTGGCGTTTTCCCGCAAATTGACATACTGGTCTGCAACGCCGGCATCGCCCAGGCTGTGCCCGCTGAAGACTGCAGCGACGAGGAGTGGCTCAATATGATGGCGGTCAACCTCAATGGCGTTTTCTATTGCTGCCGCGCCATCGGCCGGCACATGCTGGAGCGAGGCGGGGGCGCCATCGTCAATACCGCGTCCATGTCCGGCATGATCTCCAATACACCCCAGCCGCAAGCGCATTACAATGCCGCCAAAGCCGGCGTCATTCTGCTGACCAAATCGCTGGCTGGCGAGTGGGCTGATCGCGGTGTGCGCGTCAATTGTGTCTCGCCCGGCTATATCGGCACAGATATGACCGCTGAGGGTATGGCTAACAGGGACTGGTATCCGACCTGGCTGGAAATGACGCCGCAGAAACGCGTTGGCGCGCCGGAAGATGTGGCCGCGGCCATCTATTATCTGGCCTCGCCGGCGGCAAAGTTCACCACCGGCAGCAACCTGGTCGTGGATGGCGGCTATACATCCTGGTAAGCGCCGGCTGGTCAGCGGCCCCGTCAGCAGCTGAGCCACAATTGAGATTAGCGGAAAACGGGGCAGGGGTTGGCGCGGTCCGGCACGACCGTGTCGTTGCGGATCCAGCCTGATATCGCGCCGTCTTCCACTGTGACATTGACAAAATACCAGATTTCGCCCACTGGGTTTCGCTCTTCGCGCACTTGCTGCAGAATGGACACGACCGTTCCGGTCGGCAAATAGCCCACGATTGGGGTGCCCGTCCGGGTCGTCGGTCGGGCGCGCACATTAATCGAATTCAGATTGAGCACAACCGCGCGGCAGAGCACCTGCGGGGTTGGCGTATCAGTGGGAGTATCGGTCGCGGTGGGGGTATCGCTGGCGGTGGGCGTGATGGTGGGGGTTCGGGTAAGCGTGGCGGTTTCGGTCGCTGTAAAGGTAGCCGTTGGCGTCAGGGTATCGGTCGCGGTATGAGTCGCTGTCGGCGTGAAGGTGTCAGTTGGCGTGTGAGAGGGCGTAAAGGTAGCTGTCGGCGTCAGGGTATCGGTTGGCGTGGGGGTGGCTGTGGGCGTAAAGGTGGCTGTCGGGAAGAATATCGCTTCCAGTTGCTGCCGATTCATAAGGCCGAGCGCGCCGCCGACGGCGATAAAGATAAACAGGATGACCAAGGCTACCAGGCGTCCACGGTTGCGGCGGCTGCGGATGACGCCGTCGATGCGGGAGATATCGGCGCGGCGCCCCAGAATGCGAAAAGGATCTTCCCGCATGGTATCAAGCCAGGTCTGCGCTTCACGATTATGGCCCTCTTGCAGCGCTTCCTCGGCCCGCTCCAGGTAGCGCGTAAACAGGTCGTTTACGGTGCTGCGAAAACGTTCATCTTGCGCGTATTCGCCCACCATTTCCGCCAGCATCTGCCGCGCTTGCGCCAATTCGGCGTCGAAATTCTGCGATACCAAAGCCTGTGCCCGGCGGATCGACTGCTGCGCGCGTGTGATATCAGCCTGCTGATTGCGCGAGCGCATCAGCAGCTCGGAAAAGGTGCCGTCGGTCGGGTCCAGCTCCAAGCCCAATTCCATCAGCTTGATGGCCGCGTTCATCAGCAGGATGCGTTCGTCCAGGGTGGTTGAGCTGCTGGCGTGGTTCAGCGACATCTGCGCCTGGTCGCTGACCTGGCTGCGGATGCTGGCCAGCTTGTTGTCCATCTCCTGCTGCATCTGCGCCAGGCGCTGGCTGTTGGGCAGCAGTTGCCGCGCGTGCGAGAGTAAGGAGGTCACGCTGGCGACCTGCGCCACTTGTTCTTCGAGCGTACCGCCGATAGTGTTCATATTGACGGCGATTTGGTCGTAATCGCGCTGGATGCGACGCAGCATCTCAAGGCGTTCTTCGGCTTGCGGGTCATTGGGCACGACGCGCAGCGCGCCTTCATACTTGCGCAGAGCCTCGCTCCAATTGTCATTGGCCATCAGTCGATCGCCATCGGCCAGAAGCTCGCGCGCCAGCGCCAAGTCCTGAATATCCAGCAGCGCTTGTTCAACATCTTTCCAGGTGAGGATGCCGTCGCGCTCCGCCAGTTCGCGCGCCTCGCGGTACAAGCCGGAGGCCTGCTCGTAATTGCCGGCCCGCACCAGCGAATTGGCGCGGTTGTAGGCGACGCGCGCTTCAAAAGGAATGCGATGATCGGGCACGATGCCGCGGATCAAATTGTCTTCCGATTTTTCGCGGTATTCCAGCGCGGTGGGGTTGTTAGCCTGGAGCGCCAATATGCGATTGGCGAAATCAATCGTCTGCTGATACTCGCCTGAATAATAACTTTCGGTGAGCGATTTGAGCAGCTCGTCCAGCGCTGTCGATGCCGGCACCGTACGCTCCAGCGCCGGGCGTTCGGGCCTGCCTGCCGCGGCCTCTTCACGCGGCCTGTAGTCGCTGGTCCTGCTGTAGGCGGACGAAGTCTCCGCTGGCGATTCAACGGAGGGCAGGGGCCGCGAAGGCGGCGAAGCGCGCGCGCCGGCGTCGCTGGAAGGCGCGGAGCGAATACCGTGGCGCGTGAAGATTTCTTGCACACGCTGTTTGGCTTGGGCGCTTTGGGCGCCTGCTTGCTGCAGCAGGCTGATGGCGTCTTGATTGCTGGCGTCCATGCGCAGGGCGTCGGCCAGAATATCAATGGCTTCGTCGATATCATCATCATCGCCGGCGATTTCGATTCGGATGCGGGCGCGCCGCACCAACCCACGCAGCGCGGCGGTATTGGGGCGTACCTGGGTGGTCTGGCTGCCGGCGATTTCGGCGAATAATGCTTGCGCCGTTTGTTCCAACGGCGTATTCTTCGCCTCCATCAGCAGGTCGCGGGCTTCCTGCTCCAACTCGCTCAGCGTTTGCGGGTCAACGGTCGCGCGGGCGCGCTGCCTGAGGTCCTCGATTGCCCTCTGTAGGTCCTGCATAACGGGAAATCCTATATCAGCGCCGCCTGTTCAGTCAGAGGCTGCCGAGGCGCTCGCGGCGATCTACCAAGGGGACAAGCACCATACCAAGACGCAGGATTCTGTGATAGAGTTGGGCGAGATCAACATTCGACTGCGTTCAAGCAATTATGGCCTCTTTTCAGCACATCAGACCCAGATATAAACTGATCTTATTCTATAATATCAGACCCGAGAAACAAGACCAATACTATCGCTACATGCTTAGCAGTTTCGTCCCGGCGATACAGAAATTGGGCGTCTACATGCACATGGTCTGGCATGTCGCTTACGGAGATCATCCACGCCGCAAGCTCGAATTTGTCACTGAAAGCTCCGATATCTTGCGCCGGCTGTTTCTCAGCGACGAATGGGACGAGCTGGAAAACAAGTTGCGGCGTTATGTCGATGATTATGAGCGCAAGGTGGTGGACTACCGCAACGGCTTCCAGGTGTGAAACGCGCCACTGCCGCTCGCGCCGCGGCTCGCGCTGGATTCGCGAAGCGCCGCGTTTCGCCCTATCGCTTGCAATTCGCCGCGGCAAAAGTAGAATAAATAATCAGCAAAACCAATCCCAGGGGCGGCGCTTGCGATGGATCTACTAGACTTGCTGCCATTTCTGCGCGAGCAGCCGCAGTATATTCAGCGTATCGCCATAGACATGGTTCCGTTTCTGGCGGCATTGCTGCTGATCGTTGTGCTGCGCTGGCTGCTGACCTGGATTCTGCTGCGCCCCCTGCGAGCTGTGGTCGGCCGATCCAGCAGCGATATTGACGACCGCCTGTTGGAAGCCAGCGTTTCGCCGATGCGACTGGCGGTAATCGGCTTCTCGCTTATTCTTGTAACCTTCATCTTCTCATTTGACGCGCAGGTCAAGAATATCGCTGTGACAATCGGCCGGGCGTTGCTGATTAGCGCGGTATTCTTTGGCGTAGTCCGCTGGTTTGAAGTTTTGACGCTGCGCCCCGATGCTTTCGCGCGGCTGACCGGCTGGTCCATTCCCGAGCGCTTGCTACCCTTTCTCAACACGGTGGTGAAGTTTCTCATCATAGCGCTCGGCGTCATCTTCGTTTTGCAGGAGCTGCAGTTTGACGTCGCCGCTTTGATCGCGTCGCTGGGGGTGGTTGGCATCGGCATCTCGCTGGCGTCGCAGAATACGGTCAGCAATATGTTTGGATTCGCCGCGATCGTTTCAGACAACCCCTTCAAAGTGGGTGATTTCATCAGAACGCCCGATATCACCGGCATTGTCGAGAACGTAGGCGTCCGTTCAACCCGCGTACGTCAGCTGGACCAAGCGCTGATTACCGTGCCTAACCATGCCTTAACTGACGCTGTGGTCGTGAATTTGTCGCGTATGGAGAAACGCCGCCTTGATGTCACGTTGACCTTCACTTACAGCACCACGGCTCAACAGATGCGGGATGTGATCCAGCGCATCCGCGAGCTGTTGGAGACCTATGAAGACATTGACTCGGAGACGGTCATGGTGCATTTCGTCGACTTCAACTCCAGCTCCTTGGATGTGCGCGTGATTTGCCAGGTGCTGCTGCCGGATTTCCGCCAATTCACCGCCCTGAAAGAAGCGGTCTTCCTGGACATTATGGGGATTGTGGAAGCGCTGGGCCTTGACTTCGCCTTCCCCAGCCGCTCGCTTTATATTGAGTCGACGCCCGAGAGCATCGCCGAGCAAGCGCAGGCGGACGAAGGCGCGGCTGACTCCACTGCCGCGCAGGCATGACACAGTCCTTAATGGCTGCGCTGGATTTCACCGAGGCCGATCTCGAGGCGAACCGGCGAGGCGCGCTCAGCTCGACGCAGGCGGCGCGCTTGGCGGCGTCGCGTCAGCGTCAATTGGCGGTGGCGGTCTTGCTATTCGTCAGCCTCGTCATCGCCGCGACGGTGCTGATTTACCTGGGGCAGCGCGGCGGCAATTCGATTCTTGGTTTGGCCGGCGCGGCGCTGATCCTGATTAACGCCGTGATTGTCGGCATGATGGGGCGCGGCTATATGCGCGTCGGCGGCGACCTGCGGCCCGGCAATGTCGAGATGCTGGCGGGAGAAGTCGAGTGTGTGCTGCGCCGCGGTCGGCAGCGGGACGACTATTTAATTCGTATTGACGGCGCCAGCCTCTACGTTAGCCAAAATGTCTTTCAAGGGTTTCAGCATCAAGCGTCTTATCGCGTCTATCGCGCGGTCCATTCGGGTTCGCTGCTATCGGCCGAGCCGCTTGACTGAGCGCCGCTGAAGCGCGCCGCGCTGAGGGATTTGAGCGTTCGCTGCGTAAGTTTGATGCCCGCGTGTCAACTGAGGGAGCGAATTGAACAGGCAATATCTGTCCCGGCATCTGGCGCCGCTTCTTTTATTTCTGCTGGTCGCCCTCTATTTGACCTCGCCTGCGCTGGCTGCATTTTCCAGTAGTTACCTGGGCTATGAATCCGGCGATGCTTACAAGATGGCGCGTCATATTTGGTGGTTCAAGACGGCGCTGCAGCAGGGCGAAGACATCTTTGGGCAGGCGCTGCTTGGCTATCCAGAGGGCTACCTGCTCTTTCGCTTGTGGGCGAATCCGCTGCAGTTCTTCCCCATGTGGCTTTTCGCTTATTTTTTGCCGCTCCCGGCGGCCTACAACCTGGGCATTGTGTTGACGCTGGCGCTCAACGGCTGGTCCATGATGATCCTGGCGCGGCGTTGGCTGCCGCCGCGCTATGCCTTTCCGGCGCTGCTGGCCGGTCTGGTGTTTATGATCTTCCCGCCTATACAGAGCCACCTCGCTGCTGGTCACGTGGGATTGCTGGCGCAATGGCCGGCGCCGCTCTTCATTCTCCTGCTCTTTGATTATGCTGATGCGGGCGGCTGGCGGCGTTTTATTGGGGTGGCATTCTGCTTCTTGCTGGCAGCGCTGGGCCACAGCTTGCAGGCGCTTTATTTGCTCGCGCCGCTGACCATGCTGTTCCTGGCGGCGCGGCTGTACAAGCGCGACTACGTGGGCGCGGCGCGTCTGATCGCAGTCGCCTTGGCTGGCTGCCTGGCGCTGCTGATATATCTTGCGCCGGTACTGACGGAAGCTTTCCGGCAGGCCTCTTCATTCTCGGTGGCTGGACCGGTAAGCAAGAGCATTGACGTAGCCAGTGTATTATCGCCCGCCGCCGGCAACCCCTTCTGGCGCCCGCTTGACGCGACACTGCCTGATGCAGCCGCCGCCAATGCGCCGCAGGGCGCCGGCTACATCGGTGTTTTGGGAGGTCTGTTGGCGCTCATCGGCATCCTTTCGCGGCGCGCCGCGCGTTGGTGGCTGCTGGTCGCGCTGGCGGCCTGGGTGCTGGCGCTGGGGCCGGTGCTGAAGGTTGGGGTCGAGGCGGTGTCGGCAGAAATTGCCGGATACGAGGCCGTTGTGCCTTTGCCCTACGCTTTGATTATGAACCTGCCGCTGTTTGAACTGGCATGGGCGCCAGAGAGATTCATGCTGCTCTTCGCGGCTATGTTTGCCCTGCTGGCTGGTTTGGGCATGGCGACGCTTTGGTCGAGCCGCTTGGTGCAGGGACGTCAGCGGCATGCGCAGACGGCGCTGGCGATTGTACTCTCACTGTTTTTGATCGAAGATTACCGGCTATTTAACGAATTCCCCATGGCAAGCGGCGAAATTCCGCAGGCGATTTATGCGCTGAGCGAGCGGCGGGATATCCGCGCCATCTACAACGCGCCCTATGACAATTCGCTGGCGGCCAAGGAGGCGCTGCTCTTGCAGACTGCGCACGGCAAGCCGCTGATCGCCAGCCACGACGACGGCGAAGGCGGGGACAGGGCGCGTCTGGACTTGCTAGCCAGCTTCCGGCCGTCGCTTTTGACCAACGCGCATGTCGATGTCGTGATTTTCAACAAAGCCCATGCCGCAAGCAGCGCGCAATTGGGGCTTTTGCAGCGGGCGCGGCTATGGCTGGGCGAGCCGATTTTTGAAGACCAGCGTTACGCCGTCTTCGATACGCCCTTCACGCCCGAGCAAACCACCAAGCTGCACTCCACCCATTGGGATGGCCAGACGCATATCACTTACATCTACAAGCAGCAGCCGGGCTGGATGGAATTCAGCGCGAACCTGGAGGCGGCGAATCGGCGTGTACATCTGTCGCTGAACGGTACGCCGCTGGAAACGCTTCAGGTCAGCGGCCGCATTCCCGTGTCCATCCCGCTGCCGATGGCGCGCAGCGGCTATCACACCTTTCGCATCGCCCTGGACCCGCCATGCCCCGACCGCATTGATACCGAGCTGCTTAATTGTCAATCGGTCTCCGTAGACAGCGTGGATACGCGCGTCCTGTCCAATAGCGCCATCTATGACCCGATACGCATCGCCGGTGGCATTGTGCTGGCGGGATATTATCTGCCCAGGCAATTTGAAGACGAGGTCTCCATTCGTCTGTGGTGGCGTTTTGAATCGAACCGCAGCAGCAACGATGTGCGCTTTGTACACATTCTGGATGAGGAGGGCCTGCCGGTGCAAGATCGCCCGGAAGATCGCTCCTTCGGCGAAATCGCCGCCGGCAGCGAATTGACGGAGACGATAACATTGGACACCAGCGCTTTGCAGGAGGGAGAATACAGCGTCTTAACCGGCTGGTACGAACTGCCCTTGGCTATTCGCTTCGATGTGCTGACCAATGTCGAAGGCGCGGAAAACGACACCGTGCGCTTGGGTCAAATCCGCGTGCGCAAGTGAAGCGTCGGCGCTTTGGCCGCCGCCGATTATGCAAATCTGACAATACGCCACTACTTTTGCATTATCCTTAAGACTACAAGTCAATAATTTAGTGGAGGCACTGCCATGAAACGCGTCCTGGGATTTATCCTGGCGCTCTGTCTGCTGCTCGCGCAAGCTGTCGGCGCGCTTGATTATGACGCCAAGAATTATCGCAAGACCATGATTCAGATGCTGGGCGCCGCCTTTGACGCGACCCGCGGGCGCCTGGTTGATGTGGCGGTGTTTGAGGCGGTAGCCGCGTCCGGCGACCCGCTGTATTTGGCGCCGCTGATCGACATCGCTTATTTCGGCCGCAGCGCTGAGATAGACCGGGCGGTCATCGAAACGCTCAACAGCTTGACCGGCGAGAATATGGGCTGGAAAGGCTACTTCGAGTGGGCCGGCGCCAATGATATCGCGCTGCCGCCTCACTACGACGAATTCAAGGGGCAGTTGCTCGCCAGTTTTGTTGATCCCGAATTCACGCGTTTCTTCGCGCCGGGCGTTGCGGAGAGCGCCGCCGTCAATCTGGTGGAGGCGGTTTGGGGCGGCGTGACCGTCGATGGCATTCCCTCGCTGGTCAACGCGCGGCAAATCAGCCCGAAGGCGGCTATCGACGAAGGCTTCCAGCAGGTGGACTTCTGCCGGGAAGATGATTGCAGCTACCCGGCCGCTGATGAATTGGTCTTCGGCCTCAGCTTCAATGGCGACAGCCGCGCCTATCCCTTGCGCCTGCTGAATTGGCATGAGATGTTCAACGATGTCATCGGCTGGGCGCCGCTCTTCGACGAACCGGATGGCGGGCAAGTGTGCAACTTCCGCGCGCCCACGCCCTTTGAAGTTCGCGCGCGTTCGGGCGCTGATTGGCTGCTGGTATACGGGCGTTCCGCCGATTGCCCGCGCTCGGGCTGGATGCGCAGCGGCGATGTTGTCTGGATTGGGGATGATGCCCCCGAATTGCCGGATCTCGAGATAGGCGGCGAGGCGCTGAGCGTCGGGCATCGCGGCCGGGTGGATGGCAGGCCGGTCTTGCTGGCTTATTGTACGCTCTGCGGCGCCGGTGTGCTTTACGATGTCAGCATCCCCGATCTGGCCTACAGGTCGGCCGCCGGCATAGTCGTCGACATGGGCGATAGCGTGCTGGAATTCGGATCGACCGGTATGCTGATGCGCTCGAACAAACTGATGTACGACCGCAATACGGATACCGTCTGGAACGCCATCACCGGCGAGCCCGCTTTCGGCCCCCTGGCTGCGAGCGGCGTCGTGCTGGATGTGCTGCCGGTGGTGGTCACCGATTGGTCGAGCTGGCTGGAGGCGCATCCGGATACCAGCGTGCTCAGCTTGGAAACGGGCTTCCTGCGCAACTACACCAATGGCGCCGCTTACAGCGACTATTTCAACAGCGCCGAGCTGATGTTCCCGTCCTGGCAGCAAGATACGGCGGCGATCCAGAACAAAGAGATGGTATTCGCGCTGCGCCTGCAGGGCCAAGCGAAAGCCTATCCGCTGGCGACTATCATTCCCGAACGGATTGTCAACGATCGGGTTGGGCAGACGGATCTGGTGATCATCGCCGAGGCGACGCCGGAGCGCGACTTCTTCGAACCGGGCGGCGCCGCGGTGCGCGCTTACGAGAGCGGCGGCCTGGTATTCAGCGCCGGCGACGACAGCCTGACGCTGGTCAGCGCCGATGGCCGCAACTGGCGGATCAGCGAAAGCGCGCTGCTCGCGGAGGACGGCGAGCGCCGCGAACGCATCGGCGGGCACCTGGCATTCTGGTTCGGCTGGTTCGGCTTTTATCCGGATACGCTGGTCTACGGCGAATAGCGCCTTTTGCGCTTGGCCAGGTCGGCATCGCCCATTCTTTCGATCTTGTCGTCGATGAGCGCCTTGCCAAAAGTATCGCGATGAGCGTCGCGCACCAGGTTGCGGCGGGCGATAGTGATGAGGTTGCCGTCATGGATGCCAGCGGCTTCGTATTCGAAGGCGGGTCCCGTCGAGCCGCTTGCCCGGCGCATGGCGGTGATGATGCCCAGGCTGCCGCCGAGCAGCGCGCCGGCTACCGCGCCTTCCGCTAGCCCTTCGGCGGCCAAGAAGAAGACCAGCGCGCTTGAAAGCGCGCCGATCAAGGCGTAAACGGTGAGTCGGATCATATCGCTGCTTCATGCTCCATTCTAGGTATGGCGCTTGTCCGCCCAGGGCGCTACGCCGGCTTCGGTTGCCGAGCGGCGAATCACTTGTGTGCGCAGGCCAAAGAAAGCGCCGATGACCGCGCCGATGAAGGCGCCGTCAAGTAAAGCGTTAAGGGTGAAGCCGTTGAGGGCCAGTCCGGCAATCGCACCGATGCTTGCGCCAATGAGAATCGCCTTTAGCAGTCGCTCGAGAGTCTGTTTCATGGCCGCCCGATTCCAAGCTCATGTCGCTGAGAGTTAATTCCGCACCTACTATAGAGACTACCATAGATGGGGAGCAGGCGCATTACGGCGCCGCAAAGTGAGTTGACCGGGATGCGCCGGGAAAAGCAGCCGCTGCCCAGGCCGAAAGGTCTGACCTGCGTTAGCGTTTCTGGGCTCGCCGCTCAAAGAAGGCTTGCATGATGCCGCGCGCTTCGTCCGAGACCAGCCGCTCGCCGATCATTTCCAATTCCAGGCGTATCGTCTCTTCGACCGCTTGACGCCCTCCGCGTCGCAGCAGCATCTTGGTCTGGCGCAAGGCTTGCGGCGGCTTGGCGGCTAGCTGCCGCGCTTTCGACCAAGCCAGCGCTTCCAGCTCGTCGGCGACGACGACGGCATTCACGATTCCGCAGTCGCGCGCTGTTTCGGCGCTGAAAGAGTCGCCCAGCATCAGCAGCTCAGCGGCTCGCCCGTAGCCCAGCATACGCGGCAGCAGGTAGGTCGAACCGGCCTCCGGCAGCAGGCCGAGGTCGATGAAGGCGAAGTTGAACTTGGCGTCCGCGGCCGCGTAGACCAGGTCGCAGTGCAGCAGCATGGTCACACCGACGCCGACAGCCACGCCGTTGACAGCCGCCACGATGGGCGCCTGGGCCGCGGCAATCGCATGGATGAAGCGAGCGGCGGAATCCGAGCCGGGTTCGCTGAGGAAGCTGTTCAGGTCGTTGCCGGCGCAGAAGCTGTCGCCGCTGCCGCTGAGGGTGATGACGCGGATGTCGGGGTCGGCGTCCGCGCGCTCGATGGCTTCGCGCAGGCGGTCGTACATGGCCGGGGTGAGGGCGTTCTTTTTCTCCGGCCGCGTGAGTTGGATGCGGAGGATGTGCTTGTCGAGGGTGGAGGTGATGTGGTGCATGGGGATTGCTCTACTCCCTCTAATGGCTGCAGGCTGCGGCTACTTGAGCTGCGCTCAGCAGAAACCATTCGGTACTATCGTAGTTTGGAGTTGGATGGGAAACCTTTTGATCGGAATACATTCGGCGCAATTTACCTTCTAGCTGGGAATTCTTGTCGGTCTGAATGATGCAGGTGTAATCCAGTTTGCTCTTCGCTTCGTTTGCAACCTCTTTTAGCCGCTTGGGGGGCGTTCTTTTCGTCATTCCGATCTTGTGCATTCCATTTGCCGAATCTTCCATCAAATAGACATATCTTGTACCTTCTGGCGCGTTTGCCATCGAATTGAAGTTACGTGCATTGTGGAAGTTGCGCATTCGGTTGAAGAAACCGCGTATCCCGCCGATTATGTCATCCGCTACTTTCCGTATTCCCGTGAAGGCGTCATCTACTGCACCAGCTGCCCACTTGGCTACATCATCTAGCGCGCTAAAAATACTTCTGAAAAAATCATCAATCATCGCAAAGATTGGTTGAAGGATTGGCCCTGCGAATGCGAACGCCCCGCCTGTAACTGCGCCACCGACCGCGCCTTCTAAAGCTCCTTCTGCTGCGCTTTCAGCCGCATCTTCTAAACACGCCTGATTCGACTCGCCGTACTTTTGGAAGCAAGTGATAGCTTCGCCGCCACCGGCGATAGCGCCGCCAAATAATGCACCGAACAGGGCTCCTATCGCTGCACCCTCAAGAGCCTGCTGAAATAGCGCAATCAACCCAACAAGAAGTGGTGTCACAATCATTTCCGATACCTTTTCTTCCCATCAGTCAGCACATCAACATCGCGACCCTTCAAGATCGCCTTGACCTCCCGTGAATCCACGTAGGTCTTGATTTTCGTTTCCGTCTTCACGGTGTCTTTGGTTTTGGTCTCAGTCTTTGTCATCTCAAAGGGCACGTAACCGCCAGGCACTTCCAGCCGACTCACGCGGCTCTCTTGCCTCCGCGATATCGACCGCGGCGGTTCGTCGGCATAGAAAACCCTGTCTGGCTTATGTACTTTCTTGGACGTTTCTTTGCGCTTGGCTTTATAGCTATCATCGTATTTGTATTTCTGCTCTTCGGGTAAAATTAGCGAGATTAGCCATAGGGCCAGCCCGACCCCGCCAAGCGCCAGAATGACCTTGATGATGTTCCCGATGCTATTGAAGAGTTGGCCAATATCGATCTGAAAGTGAATCACCGCAGCAATAAGGATTAGTATTAGACATCCGCAGCCGCCAAGCAGATTATCGTCATCCGTTCCAGACATAATTCTCTCATTTCACTAGAACTAATCGTTTGAACTATACCCAATAACCCAGTAGCGTTGCCCCCAACAATCAGGGTGCTATACCTCTCTCAAGCGGCTCCAGTTCGCGCTGTACGCGCGCCATGCGCTAGCGCCAGCCGCCGCTGATCTCAGCGCAGACGCTCAGCTAGAAGCTGCAAGCGGCTGCGAGCTGCGCCGGATTCAGATAGAAGAACTCGGTACCGGCCGCAAAGTTGCGCAATCTTTGCGCGTCGAATGCGGTATGCATCACAGATTCAAGCTGAAACATATTCTTGGTAGGGATAATGCATTTGAACTTCACTTTGCCGCCCACAGTTCTGTTCAGTTTCACCTGTATCTCTTTGAGGCGCTGCGCCGGGTTCTTCGAAAAGCCGATTTTGTAGAGATCTTTGCTGGCGACATTCTCCACTTTGGCAACGTAAGTGAAGCCTTCTTTAGGGTTCGCTATCTTTGGTGCTCTCAATGACTTATAGTATTGTGCGCGAGAAATATTCGCTTCTCTTTTGATCGGAGACAAAAAGTATCGTGTTGGTCCCTTGCCATTCAGCCTCATACCTCGTCTGAGAGCAATTGCCAAGTCATCTACGGAGTTTGCTGATGAAATCGCAATGTCGTCAGCAATGCCAATTACTGGCCAAACCAAACCGAATACTACACCAGTTGCTGCGCCTTGCTCGGCGCACTTGTGCGCAGTACGTTCAGATTTGGGCGCACCGCTGGGCAGTGACCGTTTGTCTTCCATTCCGCAGATTACCGCTCCGGTCAGCAAACCAATGGTAGCCGCTTCTGCAATTGCCATAAGAATTGCCGGTATAATTATCATTTTGTGATCTTCTCGCTAGCCGCGCATTTGTCGCTTGCATTGAGGCTAGCAAAAGGAGAATTACTTGAGTCCCCCAACAATTGGGGGTATCACAGCTCCTCTAATATCTCCAGCACGCGCGCGACGCGCTGATCCACCCGATGATGCGCCAGGGCGTGGGCGCGTCCCGCCGCCGCGATTCGTTCGCGCTCTTCGTTATGCGCCAGGTAGTAGCGCGCCTTTTCCCGCAGGTCCGCCAAGTCGCTGTAAGTGACCAGATGTTCGCCATCCACGAACCACTCGTGCACGCCGGGCCGATCATCCACCAACTGAAAAGTCCCCAAGCCGGCGCACTCAAACAGGCGCATATTGCCGCCGTAGCGCATAAAATCGCCGTGCGCGTTGAGACTGATTTTCACCGATGAGAGGATTTGCAGCATCTTCTCGCCCAGCGCCGCGCCCCGGAAATGAGGCCGCAGGCTGGTTGGCGCCTCGTGCACGCTCCAGATTCCCAGATCAAATTCCCTCAGGCTTTCGAGCGCGGCCACTCGTTCGCCGTACAAGTTATCCGGCGTCAGCGTCCCCACGAAGCCGATATCGCAGAGATATTCCTTGGGCGCATCGGTGATGGGCTGCGGAAAATGTAAATCGGGGTCCATGCCGACTCCGGGCAGGCATTCCACCCGCGGCGCGCCCAATTCTCGCCATTGCATCCCGTGATAATAGTCGTTAACCAGGACCAGGTCGTACAAAGGGGCGGCGGCGAGCTCAATGGCGTGAGAAAAGACGATAGGCGATTCGCCGTTGCGGTAAACGATTTTGCAATTATGGGCGTCCTTTAAGCGCGCCAGGGTGGCTGGCAGGATCTCTCGGTTGCCGCCGGAGTGCCAGATGATATCGGGTTGAAAGCGCGCCGCATGCGCCAGCAGGAGTTGATTGCGGCGGCGCAAGTCGGGATTTAGCTGCGGCGGAACGCGGCGCATCAAGGCGGCGGCCAGCTTGGTGGGCGAAAGTCCCGTACGGTAGACGCTCGCGCGCTGGCGGCTGATATCGCGCGATCCGTAACCGGGCAGATTGCGCCAGAAGACGTCAAGGGCGCAACCGGCGGAGAGCAGCGCGCGTTCCCAGGCGTGCTGAATCATGCTGCGCGGGAAAAGCGGCGGTCGGCTGTTGGGCGGGGTGCGGCGTAAATCCGCCAGTAATTCCTCGGGATGATGCAGGGAATCGACAAAAAGGACGCGAAATGGTTTTGTTTCAGGAGCATCCATCAGACTCGCCTTTTCACGACGGAGCTAATGGACCAAACTATTGAGTTTCTTTTGCGCAACTTCTTTGACATACCGCATGATTAGAAAGTTGCTGGCTTCTTTGACATTCAGCACATCTTTACCTTCGTAACTGTATACAATGGATTCAATAATGTCATTTACGAGGACGCTTTTCGTCGCCATCATGCAGACTTTCCCAATCAAGACTGCGTGAGTGTTGTCGCGGTTTGTGCTGGGCGAAAGTATTTTCTGTTTACATTGCTCAGCAATTTCATTGATGGCATTTTTCTGAGTCCTGTCTGAGGAAGACATCAATTCTACGCGATATTTCTCGACTTTGTTCTTGAGTGTTGCCATGCTGCTAATTTCAATTTCAAGTTTGCATACTTCGTCAATTTTGTTTTCGATCTTCGCCAGGAATTCATTTAGCAGCTTGGTAGTTTCGGCATTTATTTCGACGTGATAGTTTGAACGACTCTTTGCAGAGTTTTCCCGAATCGTGGCTTGTACTTCTTCTAATGTGACCGATACTTCAGGTTTTCGAGTGACTTTCTGATTAAGAAAAACGTCGGTTTTACGTTGTAAGACTTCAGGGGCCTTGGATTTCTTGCAGGGATAGAGCCGGACTTGCTCCGCTTTGAAATTCCGCATTGATTGTTTGATTTTCGAAGTTGCGGCATGAATTACAGACGTAGCTTCTACGATTGTCTCCAGAATTCTTGCGCTGGGTTGCTCGCTATGCTCATTTGCGTGAAATGCGGCCTCGACCGTCTCAATAGCGTTGTCTATGGCGGCCAACACTTCTCTAATCGCAGTGTACACTTCATTACTATCGCTAAGTGCAAACGCATTGCTTACTGCCTGGAAAGCTCTTCGGCAGGCGAAGAATGTTTCTGCGGGGGTTTTCTTGCGGTGCGATTCCTGCACACGTGTCGTTTCCTTGCGAATCATCTGTTTAACGGCATCGTCTGCGAGGTCTTCAAACGCAATGAATAGAGATTCTATTGCCTGCATTGCTTCGCCCGTCGCACGAGAAACTTGAGCCCGTTTTTGAATCCGCTTTTTCGTGTCACGTACTGCTAAGCTCGTCTTGTCGGCAGTCTTGGCAGTTGATTTCTGATATAGTCTCGTATTGGTGAATTTCGAATCTGGGTTGTCAACAGTGGGCATGTCAGGCGTAGTGCCTTTTGAGGTGTTGCCCTTTATGGTGTTATCGTAGACTTCCTTTTGCGATTTCTTCGTTACTTCATCAAGGTTTTCAAAGGAAGATTGGATTCTGCGAATCGCACCTTCTATTTCTTCGACGATGTCGGGCTTGTCGCTATTTTGGCGGGCCGTTTCAATTAATGGTGGGTTAGGAGGATCCTGTTCATCGCAAATTTGATCTGCCAAATTTGCGTGTTCGATTTGCTGTTCCTTTATTCTCGTAGCCGATGAAGTTCTGTTGCGACGAGCGACATAAACAGCCAATAGAATTGCTGTTGTTATAAAGATGGCGCTTACAGTCTCCAATGACATTGCCGAAACCAGATTATTTCACTGTTCTTCAATTATTCCTTAAATTTATGGTCAAGAAAATACATAGGCAATCATATCGAGAATATCTTGACTTAGGCCGGCATTGATCTATCTCAGACCCCGCTCAAATCCAAAAGCCGCAACGGTTTCTCGATCAGATCGCGCAGGTGATTCATGAATTGCGCGCCCTCGGCGCCGTTGCTGACGCGGTGATCGACGCTCAACGTCATATTCATGCGCGTGCCCACGCCCAGCGAGCCGTCCGCTTGCACCACCGGCACACGCTGCGCCGACGACACGGCCAGGATGCCGGCTTCGGGCGCGCTGATGATGGCCGAGAAGTCTTTGACGTTGAAGGGTCCCATATTGCTGATGGTGAAGGTGGCGCCGCGGATGTCGTCCGGTTTGATGCGGCCCGCGCGCGCGCGTTCGTACATGGCTATGTTGCTTTCGGCCATGTCGCTCAGCGCAATCGCGTCGGCATCGTGGCAGACCACGTTGACCAGGCCGTTCTCGGGCAGAGCGACGGCAATGCCGATGTTGACGCGTTGGTGCCGCACAAAGCGGTCGCCGTAATAGTGGGTATTCAAGTTGGGGAAGGCTCGCAGCGTTAGCGCCAGCGCCTTAATCAGCAGGTCGTTGACGCTGACTTTGACGCCGCGATCGGTCAAGGCGCTGTTGATCTCGGCGCGCAGCGCCAGCAGCGGCTCCACGTCGGCCTCGACTGTGACATAGAAGTGGGGGGTATTGCTTTTGCTGCGCGCGGTGCCATCGGCGATGGCTCGCCGCATCCGCGACAGCGGCGTGATTTCGACGTCGGCTTCCGGCAGCTTGCCCCAGGTCGCTTGACCGGTCGCGGCAGCCGGCGGAGCAGTCGGCAGCGGCGGCAGTTGCGGCTGCGCGCCCAGATTCTCGACATCGGATTTGACGATGCGCCCGCCGGGACCTGAGCCAGTCACGCGGCTGAGGTCGATGCCTTTATCGGCCGCGATGCGGCGCGCCAGTGGCGAGGCTTTGACGCGGCCGTCGGCGGTCATAGTCTGGCCGTTGGTTGGGGCGGCCGGCGCAGCTTCGGTCGCCGATGCCGCTGCTTCCGGGGCAGCGCTTTCCTGTGGCGCGGCGGATTCGCCCTCGGCGCCGATGACGGCGATGATGGCGCCTTCGCCCAGTTCATCGCCGGGCTCGGCGCGCAATTCCAGCAGTTGCCCGGCGCTGCCCGCTTCAATCTCCACCGTCGCTTTGTCGGCTTCGAATTCGGCGATGATATCGCTTGCGCTGACGGCGTCGCCTACGTCTTTCAGCCAGTTAATCAACAGGCCGTCCATGGTGAGTTTGACTTCATGCGCCATCTATACTATCTCCTTCACCGCGTTCACGACCTTTTGCGCATCAGGCAGGGCCAGCAGTTCAATTTCCTTGGAATAAGGCAGGGGCGCATCTTCGGCAGCCACCCGCTTGATGGGCGCGTCCATGTAATCAAACATATTCTCTTGCAAGAGCGCTGCGATCTCCCCCCCGAAGCTGTACATGGGCAAGGACTCTTCTACGATCACGCAGCGGTTGGTCTTCTTGAAGCTCTGGTAGACCAGTTCCATATCCAGCGGGCGCAGCCAGCGCAGGTCGACCACTTCCGCCTCAACGCCGTCGCGGGCCAGTTGGCGCGCCGCCTGCAGCGCCCAATCGACGCCGCGGGCGTAAGCCACCAGCGTCACATCGCCGCCCTCGCGTTTGATATCGCCCTTGCCGATGGGGATCAGAAAGTCGCCGTCGTCTTCGGCGGGCATGGGACCCGGCTTGGGGTAGAGAGCGATGCTCTCGGTGAAGAGCACCGGATTGTCATCGCGGATCGAGGCTTTGAGCATGCCATAGGCATCCATCGAGTTGGAGGGGCAGCCGACGTAGAGGCCGGGGAAATGCGCGAAAATCGGCTCGGGCGCGTGGGAGTGCGAGGCGGTGGCTTGATTGCCCCAGCCGCTGGCGGCGCGGTAAACCAGCGGGACCTTAAACATGCCATCGAAAAAGTAACGCACCTTGGCGGCGTGATTGGCGATGGCGTCCAGAGCCAGGAAGGCGAAGTTGATGGTCATGAATTCCGCCACCGGCCGCAGACCGGCCATGGCCGCGCCCACCGCCAGGCCGCCGATAGCCATTTCGCTGATGGGCGTATCGCGAACTCGCCGCTCGCCAAATTCCTCGAGGAAGCCGCGCGTGACACGGTGCGTACCTTGCCAGTAAGCCACTTCTTCGCCCATGACAAAGACATTGTCGTCACGGTGCATTTCTTCTCGCAGCGCCCGGCGGATGGCTTCCCGCATGGCGACATTTCTTGCTGGCATTGTCCCTGCTTTCTCCGCTAAGAATTGTCTCAACAATTCTACTTTGCCTGAGTGGGCGAGCCACCGGCTTGCCCACTACACAGGTCGAGTCGGTAATGTCAGTCTATACCGGCGCCGACGCTGGCCGCCGTCTTGTGCACCAAATCGGAGCTGACGTAAGTATTCCGCATCAAGTCTTCATACGTGCTGGGCAATTCGCTGGCTTCGGCGAAGGTCACGGAATCGGCCACAATCTGGACGGCATCAGCTTCGTGCTGGGCGAGGACTTCGCCGACATCGCCGTACTGGCTCTCGATGCAATCGCGCAGGATCTTGATTGGTTCGCGCGTCGCCATCCACTCTTTCAGTTCCGCCGACATATCTTCGCGGGCGTCGTATTGCTTGTCCGAGACGCCGTGCCCGCGATAGCGATAAGTGACGTGCTCAATGACGACGGGCCCCTTCTTGCGGGCGTAGTCGACAGCCTTCAAGGCGACGGCGTAGACCTCCAGCGCATTCTGGGCGTCAACGCGCCCGAAGCTCTTGATGCCGTAAGCCTCGGCCTTGCGGTGCAGCTCGACCTGGCCGCTGGCGCGATCAACCTCGGTGCCCATGGCGTAGCCGTTGTTCTCGATGATCCAGACCACCGGCAGATCCCAGATGGCGCTCATATTGAGCGATTCGTGGAAGTAGCCATTGTTGGTGGCGCCGTCGCCGACATAGGTCATGGTGACATCGTCTTTGCCGTGATAGCGAGCTTCCAGCGCGATGCCGGCCGCCAGCGGCAAGTGCCCGCCAACAATGGCGTAGCCGCCCCAGAAGTTGTGGTCTTTTGAAGCCAGGTGCATGGAGCCGCCCTTGCCGCCGCTGCTGCCGGTCTTCTTGCCCATCATCTCGGCCATGACGGCCTTGGGGTCCATGCCCAGGATGAGCGCGATGCCATGGTCGCGGTAAGCTGTGATGACGTGGTCGCTCTTGCGCAGCGCCGCCATCGAGCCGACGCCGCTGGCTTCGTGCCCGCTGTACAGGTGCAGGTAGACGCCGGTGATGCGCTTCTCTTCGTAGAGGCGATGGCAGGTCTCTTCAAACTCGCGTATCAGCACCATTTGCCGATACCAGTCCAGGAGCATCGCTTTTGTCGGTGAACCCATGCAGTTCCTTTCGCCGCTGCCTGATCGTTGCCGCACTGTTTAAGTGGACAAGTATAGCATATCTGACTGGGGATTTGGATTATGGGATTTTGCTCGCTTGACAGGCGGGCGAAACGATCGTATAGATCATGTGTGCGTATCTCCAAGGCTGGCAGGCATGCATGGCTCAACTGCCTTTACCAGATTTTCATAAAGCCAAACCCTTTGTCAAGTGGGTCGGCGGCAAGCGCAGCCTGCTGCCCGAATTGCTGAAGCGCGGGCCGGCGGAGTTCAACAATTATTACGAACCCTTTGTTGGCGGCGGCGCCTTGTTCTTCGCCTTGAAGAATGAAGGAAAAATTAATTCGGGGGGGGGGGGGGGGGTACAGACGAAAAAAAGTAATATAAAATTGTAAAAAAACAAAAAAAAAACTGAAAACCACGCCCAACCCAAACCCCAAAAAAAAAGCCAAAACAAACCCCCAACCCGAC
>JAJDXR010000033.1 GCA_022823165.1 Anaerolineae bacterium
TTGTTTATGCTCTCTTGACTATTTTGTATTTCTCGACGGGTCGCCTCAGTCGTTGTGGCGCGTGGGTGTAGAACCTGTGCCATAGGGCATCCTTTTGGCTAGATGAAATTATCCCATTATAATCCGAAACCATACAACTAGTGCTTCCAGACGCTCGCCGTAGGCAGCTTGCCGCAAGCTGCGCCTGCTATAGCCGAATGCGGGCAATGCGATCCAAACCGGCGTAGTCTTTCAAGAGGCGGCCTTCGGCGCCCAGAATATCGCGCGCCAGGCGCAAGACAGCCGCCCCTTGGTCAGCGCCAATCTCCAGCAGCAGGTACGCTCCCGCCCGGCAGACGGACGGCGCCTGCAGCAGCAGCTCCCGAATATACGCCAGGCCGTCCGGCCCGCCATCAAGCGCCACGCGCGGTTCCCAGCGGCTCACCGCCAGCCCCTCCAACTCGTCGCTGACGATGTAGGGCAGATTCGCCATCAGCAGATCGACTTTGAGGCCGCGCTTGATGAGCGGCTGCGCCAGGTCACCGCGGAAAAACGCGACATGAGCCGAGTACGCTCGCGCATTCCGCGCCGCCACCGCCAAAGCCGCCGCGCTGATATCAGTGGCGTAAACCTCACACTGCGGTCGCTGCCGCGCAAAAGCCAGAGCCAGCGCGCCGCTGCCCGTGCCGATATCGGCGGCCGCCGCGCCGGGAGCCGCTTCCGACAGCCGCAAAGCTTCTTCCAGCAGCAATTCAGTCTCGGGCCGCGGCACGAGAACGTCCGCATTCACCATCAATTCCAGGTCGTAGAAGCCCTGCCGGCCCAGGATATAGGCTATCGGCTCGCCAACGGCGCGGCGCTGCAACCAGCGCTGATAGTGAAGCCACTGCTCGCCTTCAAGCGGCGTGTCGCCATGAGCGAAGAGGATGGCGCGTTCACAGCCCAGGACCTGCGCCAGCAGCAACTGCGCGTCCAGGTCCGCGCTGTCAGATGCGGCCAATATAGCTCGCGCTCCTCGCAGCGCCGAACGAATCGTCGTTCTTTCGCGGTCCGTAGCCGAATGAACTATCACCACTGCTAGCCGCCGCCCGCGGCCAACGCTTCCGCTTGCTGCTGCGTCGCCAGCTGATCGATGAATGTATCCAGGTCGCCGTCCATCACCCCGGGCAAATTGAAGTTGCTGTAGCCGATGCGGTGGTCGGTCACCCGCCCCTGTGGATAATTATAGGTGCGGATCTTCTCGCTGCGGTCGCCGCTGCCGACTTGCCCCCGACGCTCGGCTTCCCGCTGCGAGCGCTGCCGCTCCACCTCGGCTTCGTAAAGCCGCGCGATCAAGACTTGTTTGGCGCGCAGCTTGTTTTGCAGCTGACTGCGCTCATCCTGCATCTCGACCACTACGCCAGTCGGCTTGTGAATCAGCCGCACAGCAGAATCCGTCGTATTGACGGATTGCCCGCCGGCGCCGCGAGCGCGGAAGACCTGCGTCTCGACATCGCTCATGTTGAGTTGGACATCGACCTCGTCCATTTCCGCCAGTACAGCCACCGTGGCCGTGCTGGTATGGATGCGCCCCTGGCTCTCTGTGCTGGGCACACGCTGCACACGATGCACACCGCTCTCATACTTCAGCCGACTAAAGGCGCCCTCGCCCATGATTTGGAAGGTGATATTCTTGAATACGCCATTGCCCTGCTCATTGATGTCCAGCAACTCAACTTTCCAGCGATTGGATTCGGCATAGCGCGTATACAGGCGCATCAAATCACCCGCGAAGATACCGGCTTCATCGCCGCCGGCACCGGCGCGAATCTCAACAATGACATTTTTGCCGTCGCGCGGGTCCTTGGGCAGCAGCATCATGCGGAGCGCTTCGAGAAGCTGCGTACTGCTCGCCTCCAGTTCGGCGACCTCTTCCTGCGCCATGTCGCGCATTTCCGGGTCATCCGTGGAGTGCAGCAATTCTCGAGCGCCGTCGAGATCATGCTTCTGCTTCTGATACTGTCGATAAGCGTCCACGATCGCTTGCAGGCTCGAACGCTCTTTCGCCAGCTCCGCCACTCTTTCGAAGTCGACGGCGATGGCTGGATCCCCCATCAGCGACTCAATTTCGTCATAGCGGCTTTCGACTTCGGCCAGTTTTTCCAGCATAAGACGGTCTCAATTCGTTCGTATGTCGCTTAACTTGGTCTCGGGGAGGAGCCGCCGCCAATAGACGCGGCCGCGGACAGAATCTGTGCAAGCTGCGGCAAGCTTGTTAGAATTCGTCCAGGCGCAGGCAGCTGCGAGAGAGCGGCTTGGTATACATGCCCCGCATTATACAGGCTGATCGCCAGCTGCACAGTCACAGCTAGTGGTTCACGTCCATACCTTTGCTGATTTGGCAATTGATTGGAACTGACCGCTGCCCGTCTTTCGCAGGCGCGGCGAGCGCTTTCAAAAGCGCCCGACTTTGATTTCGCGCCACCCTATTTCCAGATCGGCGCTACGCGCCGGCATAATCTGGATGAGGGCGCCGGCCTTGAAACCGTCCTTTGCTTGCAGGGCGATCCGACCTGGAGTTACCGTTATCGGCGCGCGACCCCGCCGCTGGCGCCGCGCTAAACAAGGACAAGCTGCTTATGTCAACAGCCAATCACAAACGCAATCCGGGCCTGCCGCTGGATATGGGCTGGGTACGCGCGACCACAGTCAACCTGAGCGCTACGCAGCGCCGGTCGCAGTCGCTGGCGACGCGCCGCAGCGTCAAGCAAGCTCGGCAGGCGGCCTGGCTGCTGCGAGCGATTACCATGATCGACCTCACGACTCTGGCCGGCGACGATACGCCCGGCAAAGTGACGCGTTTATGCGCCAAAGCGCGCCAGCCGCTGCGCCAGGATCTCATTGATACGCTGGACATCGGCAGCGTCAGTCTGACCGTCGGCGCGGTCTGCGTATACCATCAGCGCGTCCAGGACGCCCTGGCGGCGCTGAGCGGCAGCGGCATCCCCGTGGCCGCAGTCTCCACCGGTTTCCCCGCCGGACTCAGTCCCTTCGCCCAGCGCATTGAGGAAATTCACCAATCAGTGGCGGCTGGCGCCCAGGAGATCGACATCGTGATTTCGCGCGAGCATGTCCTGCGCGGGAATTGGCGCGCCCTCTACGACGAAGTCTGCGAGATGCGTCGCGCCTGCGGCGACGCCCACATCAAGACCATCCTGGCCACCGGCGAGCTGGGACCGCTGTGGAATGTGGCCAAAGCCAGCAAAGTCTGCATGATGGCTGGCGCCGACTTCATCAAGACCAGCACGGGCAAAGAATCGGTGAACGCTACGCTGGATGCAGGCCTGACGATGACGCGCGAAATCCGCGCCTATGAAGCGCTGACCGGCTATCGTATCGGATTCAAGCCGGCCGGCGGCATTCGCAGCGCCAAAGACGCGCTCAGTTGGCTCATCCTCATCAAAGAAGAGCTGGGCGACGCCTGGCTAAACAATCGTTTATTCCGCTTCGGCGCGTCCGGACTCTTGACCGATATCGAGCGCCAGCTCTCACATTACGCAACCGGGCGCTACGCCGCCGTCCATCATATGCCGATGGCTTGAGTGCGAGCTAACCGTCACCGACATGCGCGCCGCCATCCAGTCCCGATCCGGGGAGGGTCTATCTTGGTGGATATTTCCTGAATGCCGAGCTTGACGCAGGTTAATTCACCACAGTCCCTCGCAAGTCACGACTTGGCTCACACAAAATAACGAGCCAGTAGCTTCGCGCGGGATCCATGCTGGGCGGACGGTATGCTGTTAGGTCTGACTTGTCGTCACGTCCTCGGGTTATAGTATTCTCCGC